>NZ_CP151273.1:0-608795 GCF_038237375.1 Alcaligenes sp. SDU_A2
TGCTTGGGCTGGGTTTGAGTGTTGTGTGCGCGCTGTGCTGGAGAGTGCTTGGGCGGCGTGCAGGCCGGGGGGGATGCGCTCAGGCGCATGGAGGCAGCCAGCGAGCCGTGCGCTGGCGTTGCGTCGCCTAAAAGACAAAACCCCCACAAGCGAGGCTTGCGGGGGTTTTGAGCAATAAGAGCTTGACGATGACCTACTTTCACAGACGTCCGTCCACTATCATCGGCGCAAAGGCGTTTCACAGTCCTGTTCGGGATGGGAAGGCGTGGGACCACCTTGCTATGGTCGTCAAGCGTAACTGGTTGCCAGGTTGTCTTGTGGACAGCCTAGCCAATTTGGAAGAAGCACCTTGCCAGGATCAGTACGGATCGCTTAGCAAGTGTTTACGAAGGGTTTGAGCGCGGGCTGCGCTGCACTTCAATATTACGTTCTGTGGTCAACAACTTGTACTCACTACAACCACAAGGGTTATAGGATCAAGCCACACGGGCAATTAGTACTGGTTAGCTACATGCATTACTGCACTTCCACACCCAGCCTATCAACGTCCTGGTCTCGGACGACCCTACAGGGGGTCAAGCCCCCGGGATACCTAATCTTCAGACGAGTTTCCCGCTTAGATGCCTTCAGCGGTTATCTCTTCCGTACGTAGCTACTCGGCAATGCCATTGGCATGACAACCGATACACCAGTGGTACGTCCACTCCGGTCCTCTCGTACTAGGAGCAGGCTCCGTCAAGTATCCAACGCCCACGGCAGATAGGGACCAAACTGTCTCACGACGTTTTAAACCCAGCTCACGTACCTCTTTAAATGGCGAACAGCCATACCCTTGGGACCGGCTACAGCCCCAGGATGAGATGAGCCGACATCGAGGTGCCAAACACCGCCGTCGATATGAACTCTTGGGCGGTATCAGCCTGTTATCCCCAGAGTACCTTTTATCCGTTGAGCGATGGCCCTTCCATACAGAACCACCGGATCACTATGTCCTACTTTCGTACCTGTTCGACTTGTCAGTCTCACAGTCAAGCACGCTTATGCCATTGCACTATCAGAACGATTTCCGACCGTTCCTAGCGTACCTTCGAACTCCTCCGTTACACTTTGGGAGGAGACCGCCCCAGTCAAACTGCCCACCATGCACGGTCCCCGATCCCGATAAGGGACCTAGGTTAGAACCGCAAACAGACCAGGGTGGTATTTCAAGGTTGACTCCACGCAGTCTGGCGACCACGCTTCAACGTCTCCCACCTATCCTACACAGGCCGGTTCACAGTTCAATGCAAAGCTACAGTAAAGGTTCATGGGGTCTTTCCGTCTAGCCGCGGGGAGATTGCATCATCACAACCATGTCAACTTCGCTGAGTCTCAGGAGGAGACAGTGTGGCCATCGTTACGCCATTCGTGCAGGTCGGAACTTACCCGACAAGGAATTTCGCTACCTTAGGACCGTTATAGTTACGGCCGCCGTTTACCGGGGCTTCGATCAAGAGCTTGCACCCCATCACTTAACCTTCCGGCACCGGGCAGGCGTCACACCCTATACGTCCACTTTCGTGTTTGCAGAGTGCTGTGTTTTTAGTAAACAGTCGCAGCCACCGATTCACTGCGGCCTCTTCGTGCTCCGTGCGCAGGCACTTCACACTAATGAGGCATACCTTCTCCCGAAGTTACGGTATTAATTTGCCGAGTTCCTTCTCCTGAGTTCTCTCAAGCGCCTTGGAATATTCATCCCGTCCACCTGTGTCGGTTTGCGGTACGGTCTCGTAGAGCTGAAGCTTAGAGGCTTTTCTTGGAACTGCTTCCAGTCAGTTTAGAGCCGAAGCTCTATTCAGTCACACCCTTGAATTATGCACCCGGATTTGCCTAAGTGCCTTCTACGATGCGCCAACGGGGACATCCAACACCCCGATGACCTTCTGCAATCCGTCCCCCCATCGCACTCTACGACGGTGCGGGAATATTAACCCGCTTCCCATCAGCTACGCATCTCTGCCTCGCCTTAGGGGCCGACTCACCCTGCGCCGATGAACGTTGCGCAGGAAACCTTGGACTTACGGCGAGGGGGCTTTTCACCCCCTTTATCGCTACTCATGTCAGCATTCTCACTTCCGATACCTCCAGCATTCCTCACGGAACACCTTCACAGGCTTACGGAACGCTCTCCTACCATGTGTACATAGTACACATCCGCAGCTTCGGTCTATGGCTTAGCCCCGTTACATCTTCCGCGCAGGACGACTCGATCAGTGAGCTATTACGCTTTCTTTAAAGGATGGCTGCTTCTAAGCCAACCTCCTGACTGTCTATGCCTTCCCACTTCGTTTCCCACTTAGCCATAGTTAGGGACCTTAGCTGGCGGTCTGGGTTGTTTCCCTCTTGAGTCCGGACGTTAGCACCCGGTGCTCTGTCTCCCACGCTGTACTTGTCGGTATTCGGAGTTTGCCATGGTTTGGTAAGTCGCTGTGACCCCCTAGCCATAACAGTGCTCTACCCCCGACAGTAATACGTGAGGCACTACCTAAATAGTTTTCGGAGAGAACCAGCTATCTCCAGGCTTGTTTAGCCTTTCACTCCGATCCACAGCTCATCCCCTAATTTTTCAACATTAGTGGGTTCGGTCCTCCAGCACGTGTTACCGTGCCTTCAACCTGGCCATGGATAGATCGCCTGGTTTCGGGTCTACACCCAGCGACTGAATCGCCCTATTCGGACTCGCTTTCGCTACGCCTCCCCTATTCGGTTAAGCTTGCCACTGAATGTAAGTCGCTGACCCATTATACAAAAGGTACGCAGTCACACCACGAAGGTGCTCCTACTGTTTGTATGCATATGATTTCAGGATCTATTTCACTCCCCTTCCGGGGTTCTTTTCGCCTTTCCCTCACGGTACTGGTTCACTATCGGTCGATCACGAGTATTTAGCCTTGGAGGATGGTCCCCCCATATTCAGACAGGATTTCACGTGTCCCGCCCTACTTGTTCGATGCTTAGTTCCACGTATTGCATTTCGTCTACAGGGCTATCACCTGCTACGGCTGGACTTTCCATTCCATTCGACTATGTAATACGCTAAAACATCCAGGCTGGTCCGGTTTCGCTCGCCACTACTTCCGGAATCTCGGTTGATTTCTTTTCCTCGAGTTACTGAGATGGTTCAGTTCACTCGGTTCGCCTCCACATACCTATGTATTCAGTATGGGATACCGCATTGCTGCGGTGGGTTTCCCCATTCGGACATCTACGGATCAAAGCTTGTTTGCCAGCTCCCCGTAGCTTTTCGCAGGCTACCGCGTCCTTCATCGCCTGTGATCGCCAAGGCATCCATCATATGCACTTATTCGCTTGATCCTATAACGCTTACGGCTATAGGATATATGAGTATACGTTGTTGCCGTTCATCAATCCTTAGCTGTCATCCAATCCGAGGATTGAACAACGTCTATATTTTTGAGAACTTGTTGAACATAAATTGTTCGTGTTGCAATCACAACCCGTGCATTGTCTACATCGCTTCCTAAGAAATGATGCGTATCAGACAACACACCTTCGTTGTGCTTCTTCCTAATTGTTAAAGAGCAATTCGTGGGTTGCATAACCCAACGAGCAGTATTCTTTAAAAAGAACACTCTTCGTTGAATCTAGCGCCAGCCAAACCGTTGTTTGCCTGTGCCCTATACTCTGTCATGAATGATCAGTTACCGGCCCCTACCGCGATAAAGCGATGGTGGAGGATGACGGGATCGAACCGACGACCCCCTGCTTGCAAAGCAGGTGCTCTCCCAGCTGAGCTAATCCCCCGAGGTAATCGTTGGTGGGTCAAGTTGGAATCGAACCAACGACCCCCGCCTTATCAAGACGGTGCTCTAACCGACTGAGCTACTGACCCATCTATCACCACTGGGCGATAACCTTCATGGTCATGACATTAACTAACAGCCAATAAGTGTGGACGCTTTCGCTTTGCGAGCCATTCGCTCTAAAAGGAGGTGATCCAGCCGCACCTTCCGATACGGCTACCTTGTTACGACTTCACCCCAGTCATGAATCCCACCGTGGTAAGCGCCCTCCTTACGGTTAGGCTACCTACTTCTGGTGAAACCCACTCCCATGGTGTGACGGGCGGTGTGTACAAGACCCGGGAACGTATTCACCGCGACATTCTGATCCGCGATTACTAGCGATTCCGACTTCACGCAGTCGAGTTGCAGACTGCGATCCGGACTACGATCGGGTTTATGAGATTAGCTCCCCCTCGCGGGTTGGCGACCCTCTGTCCCGACCATTGTATGACGTGTGAAGCCCTACCCATAAGGGCCATGAGGACTTGACGTCATCCCCACCTTCCTCCGGTTTGTCACCGGCAGTCTCATTAGAGTGCTCTTGCGTAGCAACTAATGACAAGGGTTGCGCTCGTTGCGGGACTTAACCCAACATCTCACGACACGAGCTGACGACAGCCATGCAGCACCTGTGTTCCGGTTCTCTTGCGAGCACGGCCAAATCTCTTCGGCTTTCCAGACATGTCAAGGGTAGGTAAGGTTTTTCGCGTTGCATCGAATTAATCCACATCATCCACCGCTTGTGCGGGTCCCCGTCAATTCCTTTGAGTTTTAATCTTGCGACCGTACTCCCCAGGCGGTCAACTTCACGCGTTAGCTGCGCTACTGAAGCCTAACGGCCCCAACAGCTAGTTGACATCGTTTAGGGCGTGGACTACCAGGGTATCTAATCCTGTTTGCTCCCCACGCTTTCGTGTCTGAGCGTCAGTATTGTCCCAGGGGGCTGCCTTCGCCATCGGTATTCCTCCACATCTCTACGCATTTCACTGCTACACGTGGAATTCTACCCCCCTCTGACATACTCTAGCTCGGCAGTTAAAAATGCAGTTCCAAGGTTGAGCCCTGGGATTTCACATCTTTCTTTCCGAACCGCCTACACACGCTTTACGCCCAGTAATTCCGATTAACGCTTGCACCCTACGTATTACCGCGGCTGCTGGCACGTAGTTAGCCGGTGCTTATTCTGCAGATACCGTCAGCAGCGCTTCGTATTAGGAAGCGCCTTTTCTTCTCTGCCAAAAGTACTTTACAACCCGAAGGCCTTCATCATACACGCGGGATGGCTGGATCAGGGTTTCCCCCATTGTCCAAAATTCCCCACTGCTGCCTCCCGTAGGAGTCTGGGCCGTGTCTCAGTCCCAGTGTGGCTGGTCGTCCTCTCAAACCAGCTACGGATCGTCGCCTTGGTGGGCCTTTACCCCACCAACTAGCTAATCCGATATCGGCCGCTCCAATAGTGAGAGGTCTTGCGATCCCCCCCTTTCCCCCGTAGGGCGTATGCGGTATTAGCCACTCTTTCGAGTAGTTATCCCCCGCTACTGGGCACGTTCCGATACATTACTCACCCGTCCGCCACTCGCCACCAAGAGAGCAAGCTCTCTCGTGCTGCCGTTCGACTTGCATGTGTAAAGCATCCCGCTAGCGTTCAATCTGAGCCAGGATCAAACTCTTCAGTTTAATCTCTGTGGTTGTCCCGTCTTGCGACGAGACCGATTGTGTCTCAAAGAAAAATTCAGAGTTTACACAAGGTAAAAACTTCATTTTTCGTCTGTGAGCACTTGATACAAACTTGTGGCGATCCCGTAAAGGGTTCGGCCCGCTCATTCCAAGCGCCCACACTTATCGGCTGTTAATTGTTAAAGAGCAGTGACAGTTGCCTGTCGTTCTACTGGCTGAGTCGGCCGGCGCGTTACGCTGTGTGGCGTTTCGTGCCTTGCTGTCTCAGCAGCAGAGAAACGAGATTATGAAGCGTTTTTCGCAGTGTGTCAAGCGTTTTTTTGAAGTTCGTTTGAGCGTTTTTGGCAGAACCTAAACTGATCAAACTTGTTCCCGCTTGAACCAGAACCGGATGAAACCACCTGATCCTGTGCTGCTTAACTTCACAAGCTACAAAGTTAAATTTTAAGACGTCGCTAAAAACTTAACTTTGCAATCTCGTTTGCAGAATCTAGAACTTTAACATGAAAAACTGAAATCATGCAAGCTTTATTTTCTGCCGGTTAATTTAGACTTCGGTGCGGGCCATTGAGCCAAGGCGGTGAAATCGAACTAACCGCTTGCTGTACCGCTTCGGGAAAACCCTGTTCGCTGCAGCAAGAAAGAAACTATAGCACGGTGTTTTCCCCGATAGCAAGCTTTTTGACAAGAATATTTCAGCAGGCCTGACACTCTTTCTCCAGAAACATCTCAACCCACTGAAAACAAATAAAAATACAGGATACATATAAAATGTAACTTTTAGATGCGTAGCCACCCACGCTCCAAAACTACCAGACAAGAGCTTCGTCATCTATGCAAGGTGCTTAACAAGCCACTCATCCCTATTACGAAACAGAGCCACTGCCCCAGCCAACCCGCCCCACCATGCCTGAAGGAGCAGGCCGGCATCGCACCTATACAAACACCACCCCTACAATGGCAGCGCGCAATGACTGCCCGGCACCTAACGCCGGATCGTCGACCACCGACACAATCGCAAGCATCGTCACTCTGATTCGGGACTCGCCCTACTCTATATATATAGGGCAACCTGCTCTTCTATATATAGCGACCTTCGTTTTGCATGTCCGCGCCCAACACAGGCCCTTGGTGCTCGCTACTATATATAGAGGAGATGCTGCCCCCGCCACGCAGCCTATCGTCCTCACAACATTCCAGGCACAGCGCATTCGGCAGAGCGCAAGGCACGCCTTACAATACGCGGATAGTCACCACACTCTTTTCATTATGGCGCGCTCATCTTCCTCTCGCCCTAAGGGGCAGCTCAGCCTGATCGGCGACGAGATTCTAGCCGGCAATACGCTGGACGGCAGTATTCTTGCGCAGCTATCCCTTCTACCACCTCACTGGAAAGCCGCCCTTGGCAGCCCCGAACTGGTTCAGACCCTGCAAAACGTCTCTGCATGGCTGGACAAGGAGCTGGCTCAAGGAGCCACCATCTATCCGGCCGCTCCTTTTCGCGCCCTGCAATTGCTGCCGCCGGATGGCGTGCGTGTTGTCATACTGGGGCAAGATCCCTACCACGGCCCCAACCAGGCACAAGGTCTGGCATTTTCGGTACCCGACACCTGCCCCGCCCCTCCCAGTCTACGTAATATCCTGGCACAGTTGCAGCTGGAGTATCCAGATATGCCGGCACCGGCCAGCCATGATCTGAGCAATTGGGCGCGCCAGGGCGTACTGCTGCTCAATACATCGTTGACAGTGGAAGATGGGCTACCCGCCTCGCATGCCAGGAAAGGATGGGAGACAGTAACGGATGCCCTGCTGGTTCACCTGGCCGATCAGACTACGCACCCCATTGTCTATATGCTCTGGGGCAATCATGCCCAAGCCAAAACGGACCTGATCCGCCGGCACGCGCAAGGCCCGCACCTGATCTTGGCGGCCAACCATCCGTCCCCCTTATCGGCTCGTCGGCCTCCTGTCCCTTTCATGGGCTGTGGCCATTTTCGCCAAGCCAACGACTGGTTAGCCGAACAGAACGCCGCTGCCATCGACTGGCTGGCAACCGGCCCCTGACCCTGACCTTCTATATATAGACATACGCATATGCCGCTAAGCCCTGCCGATCCGACTTTGAACCCTGACGAACAACACGCTTTGTGGTCATCGGAACTGACCCAGCAATATGCCTGGCAGTTTGAAGGCAACACACCTATTCAGGTGCCCTTGAACTGCCTGCCTTTGATGGAAGAACTGTTCAAGCTGCTCAATGAAACCATTAAAGACTCGTTTGATCGTTCGCTGTTTTGCTGGACCGAGCTGAAACTGGACGCATCTGGCCTGACAGCATGGTACCTGGGGGTGGAAGACTACGACGCGACCATCGAAGCCTTTGTGGCATCGCTATCGAGCCGGTGTCTGGCCGCAAGCCAATAGGCTGACGGCGCACCGATCGCTGACCACAGCACGTGGTCATGCAAAGCTTGCTCGGTACGCCCAAGTCCGGGAGTTTTTGTTGCTGCTATGGCAAGAAGTAGACAGTGACCCGTATCAGGGCTGCACGCCGGCGGCGTGGGCCTGCTGATCCGCATGATAGGACGAGCGGACCATGGCACCGACAGCAGCATGGGTAAAGCCCATCGCGTAAGCTTCGCGCTCGAACATGGCGAATTCGTCCGGCGTGACATAACGCAGAACAGGCAAATGGTGTCCCGACGGCTGCAAATACTGGCCTATGGTCAACATCTCTACATTGTGCGCCCGCATATCGCGCATGACTTCCAGAATTTCCTCGTTGGTCTCGCCCAGCCCGACCATCAGCCCCGATTTGGTCGGCACTTCGGGATGCAGTTTCTTGAATTCCTGCAACAGCTTGAGCGAATGATGGTAATCCGAGCCGGGCCGGGCCTGTTTGTAGAGACGCGGCACGGTTTCCAGATTATGGTTCATGACATCTGGAGGGCAGGCATCCAAGATGTCCAAGGCGCGCTCCAGACGGGCACGGAAATCGGGCACCAGGACTTCAATGGTTGTATGGGGCGAATGCTCGCGCACCTGACGGATGCATTCGACAAAATGGGCCGCGCCGCCATCGCGCAAATCATCTCGGTCTACCGATGTAATGACCACATAGGACAATTTCATCGCGCCAATGGCCTTGGCCAGATTGGCGGGTTCGTCCTGATCCAGCGGATCGGGACGGCCATGCCCCACATCGCAAAACGGGCAACGACGCGTACACTTGTCGCCCATGATCATGAAGGTGGCCGTGCCCTTGCCAAAGCATTCGCCGATGTTCGGACAGGACGCTTCTTCGCAAACCGAAAACAGCTTATGTTCGCGCAGCGTTTCCTTGATTTCGTAAAAACGCGAATTCGGTGCCGCTGCCTTGACCCGAATCCAGTCCGGCTTCTTCAGACGCTCGGCCTGCACGACCTTGATCGGAATGCGCGAGGTCTTGGCCTGGGCCTTCTGCTTTTGCGTAGCGTCGTAATCAGCGGGCGCGACAGCGCGTGGGCGGACGGTAGGTTTAGGGTCGACGGACGTATCTGCAGGGGAGGTCATAGGCGTAGTAAATATAAACAGCATGCCTGCGCCACAGCCGGGCTGCGGGCGCATCGTCATTTGATTGTAGCCCCAAGCCTTTACAAGCGCCTAGAAGCAAGGCCATAGTTTGCTCACGAACCCCTTGAATATAAAAGCAGACGCATCGCATCGGCAACATTGCGCTGTGTATTCTGCACATACAACAAGTACGGAGACCTGCATGCCTTACGAGGAAAACACAGCCCCTGTGCTGCTGCAACAGCACGATGGACTGGCGCACATCACCTTGAACCGCCCGACGCAATACAACGCGCTATCCGAAGAAGTACTGGATGCCTTGCAGGACATACTGGATGATCTGGCCCGGGATCAAGCCCTACAATGCGTCGTTATACAAGCGCGCGGCAAGGCGTTTTGCGCCGGGCACGATTTAAAGCAGATGCGCAGTCGTCCCGAACATGCGTATTACCTGGACCTGTTTCAGCGCTGCAGCCGCGTCATGCAAAGCGTGCAGTCCCTGCCCGTGCCCGTCATTGCGCGCGTGCAGGGGCTGGCCACGGCGGCTGGCTGTCAGTTGGTCGCCAGTTGCGACTTAGCCGTGGCTGCGCAATCAGCACGCTTTGCCGTATCGGGCATTAATGTGGGTTTGTTCTGTTCCACTCCTGCGGTGGCCCTGTCGCGCTGCGTGCCGCCCAAAGCCGCCATGGAAATGCTGATGACGGGCGAGTTCATCGACGCCAGTCGGGCCCGGGAACTGGGGCTGATCAACCATGCCGTGCCCGACGAGCAACTGGACCAGGCCGTACACGATCTGGCCGACCGCATTCTGGCCAAAAGCCCGGTAGCGGTACGTGCAGGCAAGGCGATGTTTCACCGCCAGCGCAGCCTGCCGCTGGAGCAGGCTTACGACTACGCAAGCCAGATCATGGCCAAAAACATGATGAGCGACGATGCCTGCGAGGGCATAGACGCGTTCATACAGAAGCGCCCAGCCGTCTTTAAAGGGCGTTGATCAGGCTACGGCAGCGCTCATGCGCTGCGCCATTGCCTTGGACAAGTATTCGCATAAGAACTGTGCCGCCTGATCCAGGGTAACATCCGCCCCTTGGGAGCGCATATCGGTGGTTTGCAAGCCTTCGTAGCCACATGGATTGATGCCCATAAATGGGGTCAAATCCATATCCAGGTTCAGGGCCAAGCCATGATAGGAGCGTCCATTGCGGATTTTGATGCCCAGCGCGGAGATCTTGGCCAGTGCGCCACCCGGCGCTACCGGGACATACACGCCAGGCGCACCGGGTTTGCGGCAGGCCCCCTGGACGCCGAAATGCGTCAGACAAGCGATAACGGCATCTTCGAGCAAGACCACATACTCTTTGACATACAGGCCGACACGACGCAAGTCGAACAGGCAATACACCAGTAACTGACCCGGCCCGTGATAGGTGACCTGCCCCCCTCTATCGGTCTGCACAACAGGGATGTCCGCGGGGTTGAGCACGTGTTCGGGCTTGCCGGCCTGTCCTTGCGTATAAACCGGAAGGTGCTCGGCCAGCCAGATTTCGTCGGGGGTGTCGGGTCCGCGCTGCTCGGTGAACTCGCGCATGGCTTGCCAGACTGGCCCATAGTGGACCGGTCTGGGCAAAGACTTCACCTGTATGCAATCGGACATGCCGCCCCCCTGATCCTGCCTATAGGACGACACGCACCAGATGGTGCGCGTGCAAGGCACGGTACAGATTGTCCAACTGTTCACGCGACGTGGCCCGAACCGTGAACGTCAGGCCGGTATAGTTGCCTGCCTTGCTGGGGCGTTTTTCAATCGTGGCCGCGTCGAAGTCGGGGTCGAACTCCAGCACAATGGCCAATAGCTCTTCCTGCAGCGTGTCGTGAGTCTGGCCCATGACTTTAATGGGGAAGTCGCTGGGGTATTCGATCAATGATTCTTCGGGTGGAATAATGCTCATGCTTGCTCCGTAGCCTGAATGGCCTTGTCGTATCCTGCCCGCAATTGGGCAAAGACCGGGCCTGGCCGACCGTCTGCGACGGGGCGGCCATTAAATACAACGATGGGCAACACTTCCTTGGTCGCTGCCGTCATCAGGATTTCGTCGGCGCTATCGACTTCCTCGCGGGAAATCCGACGCGCCTGGAAAGCAATGCCCGCCTGCGCCGCCAGCTCTTCCATCAAGCCGTAGCGAACGCCTTCCAGAATCAGGTTATTGCGCATGGGTGCCAGCAAGGTGCCGTTACGCACGATCCAGATATTGCAGGATGCGCCTTCGGTCAGAAAGCCGTCACGAAATTGGATGACTTCATCCACCCCCGCCTGAACAGCCTGCTGTTTGGCCAGCACATTACCCAGCAACGACACCGACTTGATATCGCAATGCAGCCAGCGCACATCATCGATGGCGATAGCGGTCAGACCGTTTTCGCGCTCGGCCTGCACACGCTGAAAAGGCGAAACCATAATAAACACGCTGGGTGCGACATTCTTGGGGAAGGCGTGGTCGCGCTTGGCCACGCCGCGCGTGACCTGTATGTAAACCATACAGTCCGCCCCTTTGCCGGAGCGGGCCAGCATGTCCAGTACCAGCTTTTCCCACTGAACCCGTGTAAACGGATTAGCAATGCCGATCTTGGCCAGGCTGCGCTCCAGGCGGTTCAGGTGTCCGTCCATTCGAAAGGGCTTGCCGCGATAGGCCGGCACGACATCGTAGATGCCGTCGCCATAGATAAAACCGCGGTCCAGCACGGATATTTTCGCCTCGCCCAAACGAACGAAGTCGCCATTCAGGTAAACAATGCTGTCGGGATCAATACCAGAAATCATAGCGTCGGTCTCGGAAAGAAAGGCTTATTCGAACATCAGACGCACTTTGTCGACCATGCGGCCAAAAAAGCCGGCCTCGGGGACATCGTCCAGTACGACCAGAGGCTGTTCGGACAAGGTCTTGCCGTCCAGAGTCAGCGTCAGGGTACCGACTTTGGTGCCCTTACTTAATGGCGCGACCAGCGGCTGCGTATACTGAGCCACAGGCTTGATCTGGGCAGATTTGCCGCGCGGCACGGTCAACCACAAGGGTGCCGCTGTGCCCAGCCCGACATTCTCGACCGTGCCTTCCCAGACACGTGCATTAACAGCGGGGTTGCCGGCGTCGTAGAGCTTGACCGTCTCGAAATTCTGGAAGCTCCAGTTCAGCAGTTTCAGGCTGTTTTCGGTACGGGCATTGTCGCTGGCCGTACCAACTACCACGGACACAATACGACGACCGTCGCGCATGGCGGTGGACACCAGGCAGTACCCTGCTGACTGGGTATGGCCGGTCTTCAAGCCGTCCACTGTATTGTCCAACCAGAGCAAACGGTTGCGATTGGGCTGCTTGATATTGTTGTAGGCGAATTCTTTCTGGCTGTAGTAGTGCAGGTATTGCGGAAAGCGCGACACCAAGGCGGCGGCCAATGTGGCCAGATCGCGTACCGAGGTCAGATGGGCGGGATCGGGCAAGCCGGTGGAGTTGACGAAGTGCGTAGCGGTCAGGCCCAGCTTGGCGGCCTGTTCGTTCATGAGAGCCGCAAAGGCCGATTCGCTGCCGGCGACGGCTTCGGCCAGGGCCACGGAGGCGTCGTTGCCCGATTGCACGATCACGCCTTGCAGCAAGGCGTCCACCGGCACCTGTGTGTTGACCTTGACGAACATGCGCGAACCTTCGGTGCGCCAGGCCTTTTCCGAAATGTTCACAGCCTGATCCAGCTTCAGACGGCCTGATTCCAGTGCATCGAAGACCAAATAAGCGGTCATAATTTTGGTCAGCGAAGCCGGTTCGACACGCTCGTCGATGCGTTCGGCTGCAATGACCTGGCCGCTGTTGACATCCATGGACAGCCAGGCCGGCGCGGTCAACCCGGGCGGCGGCACGATGGAAAGATCGCCAGGCAAGGCCGCTGCTGTAGCGGCTGGTGCCGTGACCGGTGCGCTGGATTCAGCCGGCGTCTGTGCATAAGCTTGTACAGGCAACGCCAGTGCGAGCGCCACTACACAACGGGAGAGAATCGGAGATACGGATTTTTTTGCAAAGGTCATGTCTGGGAACAATTGTAAGCTGCGGTCAGATCAGGAAAGGCCCATTATGGCAGAGCGCCGCTACGCTGTAAGCCCGCCTGCCCAGTGATCCGCCAATGAAAACGCAACGATTTGAAAGCAAAGCGCCGCTTAAGTTCCAAGCCCGGCCAGATGGCGGCTGACAAGTTCGCGCAATTGGATCAGCTTGCCGTGAAAGAAATGGCCAGCCTGCGGCAGCACCACCATAGGAAGCTGGTGCTCGCGGGCAAACTCCATGCCCTCGGACAGCGGAACGACATCGTCCAATTCCCCATGCACCAGCAAGGTATCGGCAGGCGGCTGCACCTGACGAAAGCGAAAACGGTTGACCGCTGTACCAGCCAACACCAAGGCGCGCGGCGACGCAGCGCCCGCATCGGCCAGCTCGGCATGAACCTGGGCGGCCACGGAGGTGCCAAACGAAAACCCCGCCACAAGCCAGGGGCCGTCCGGCCATTGCGCAAACCGGTTGGAAAACTGTTCGATCAAGGCCAACATATCGACTGTCTCGCCACGGCTCTGATCGAACTGACCGGCAGACAGCCCAACGCCGCGAAAATCGGGACGCACCACCAGCAAGCCTTGCTGAGTGGCGCAGCGGGACAGGGTCGTCACCACTTTATTGTCACGCGCACCGCCATGCAGCGGGTGCGGATGAAGGATCAGCGCCCAACCACGCGGCGTGTCGATGGGCCAATCCAGTGCGCAATCGATGACGCCGGCAGCGCCGGAAAATTGGATCGTATCCAGGCGTTCAGACATGTTCAGACCAAATATCAAATAAGATTATGCCAAGCTCTTCCAGTGTACCGGATTGTCATGAACACCTCTTCCCAATTCGCCCTACCCAGCCCCCGCGACATGGTCGCCGAGCTGCGCACGCGTCTGCCGCATTTCAACCAGATCCGCTGGCTGGACGATACTGAATCCACCAATGCAGATCTGCTCACCCTGGCCCGCCAGGAAACCGGACCGCGAGTGCGGCCCTGGCTGCTGGGTGCCCACCTGCAAAGCCGTGGACGTGGCCGCGCGGGCCGCACCTGGCAGAACCGCGCCGGTGCCAATCTGATGTTCTCCTGTGCCTTCGATGTCTTTCTGCCGGCGCGCCAGTTGCCCACGCTCTCGCCGCTGGCCGGCATGGCCACCTGTGAAGCGCTGCGCCTGTGCCTGGAACCTGCCTTGCGCCGACGCCTGACCATGAAATGGCCGAATGACGTCCTTTGGGATCAGGCCAAGCTGGCTGGCATTCTGGTCGAAGCCACACGCGCCAGCGCCGCCCCCAGCTCGGCCGATCATCATGTTGTCATCATAGGCATAGGCATCAATCTGCAAGACGCCGCCGATCTGAGCCTGCGCACCCAGCGCGCTGTGGCCGACTGGAGCGGCATCGCCGAACACTCCACCCAGGCCAGCCTGACCCGCTGCTCGGACATTGTGACCAAAGTCGCCCAGTCCTGCTACCTGAGCCTGAATCATGTCACTGCGCAAGGCTTTACGGACCTGCCTGATCGCTACGCGCAAGTGGACGCCCTGATGGGACAACACGTACACATCATGGACAATGGCCAGATCCTGCATACCGGCATTGTCACCGGCATCAATGTATCGGGTCAGTTGTTGCTGCGCCATCCTGACGGCTCGGAGCGGGCCATCACGGTGGGCGAGGTCTCCGTGCGCCCACAGCGCTGATCACTATACTGGCGCTTTCTTTTCTCGGACTGGCACCGCATGACTTTGCTGATCGATTCCGGCAACACCCGCATCAAGCTGGGATGGTGCCATCCTGTTACCGGCGCGCGCGAAGCCATGGCGCTTTCGCTGCGCGCCGATCAGCTCGATCAATTGCCGGCCTTGCTACAGGCACATCAGGCCCCCCTGCAAGACATCAAACGCTGCAACGGCCCGCGTGCCATCGGCGTCAATGTGGCCGGAACCCACGTGCAGGCGCTGATCGATCAGGCCATGCACGCGTTGGGCCTGAGCCCGGTGCGCTGGCTGCGCAGCGAAGCGAAGGCATTTGGACTGCGCAACGGCTACAAGCGCGCCGAGCAATTGGGCGCGGATCGCTGGGTAGCCCTGCTAGGTTTGTGCGATCTGCTGCAAAACGCATCTTATGCCAATCACCCTGCTTTACTGGCCAGTTTCGGCACGGCCACCACCATCGATATGCTAGGTCCTGTTCAAACGAACGAACGCAACTTTCTGGGCGGCACGATCCTGCCCGGCCCCAGCCTGATGCTGTCCTCTCTGAAGCAAAACACGGCCCAACTGCCCCAGGCCCACGGTCGCATCAGCCCATTTCCCACCGACACGGACGCCGCCATCTGTACCGGCGTGGCCGCCGCGCAAGCCGGAGCCGTCCTGCGGCAGTGGGAACAAGGCAGACTGCAATTTGGCGTCCCCCCCCTACTGTTTATCGCCGGCGGTGGCCGCGACCTGATTCTGCCCGAACTGCATCAACAACTGGCGCATCACTGCAGGCTGATTAATACGGTACCGCCCCCGGCACAAAATCTAGACACGCCCACCCTAAGTGGATTGGCCCTGTACGCTAGCGCACCGTGCCGCTGACACAAGGTCTGGATACGCTAACCCATCCACAAACAAGCCCCCTTTGATACGTGAAGTTCACATTAAACGGGTGAACTTATAGGCCCGACCCCTTACAATCCAAGATTGAACTGTTTCTTTCCGGTGTCGGGGATGCGACTGCTTTTTATCGTTATCGTGCTGGTAAACATTGCCGTCCTGGCCTTTGGCCAAGGTTTTTTCGGCACGCCACCCAGCGAGCTGGGCCGCGAGCCCCGACAGTTTTCCCAACGCAACCAGGATGCGGTCAAATTGGGGGCTCCGCAAGAAGCTGCCAACTCTGCTCCTTAAATCACGATTGCCGAACTCATGAAACCTATCCGTAAAGCCGTCTTTCCCGTCGCTGGCCTTGGCACCCGCTTTTTGCCCGCCACCAAAGCCATGCCTAAGGAAATGCTGCCCATCGTCGACAAGCCGCTGATCCAATACGCCGTGGAAGAAGCCGTGGCCGCCGGCGTCACCGAACTGATTTTTGTGACGGGCCGCAATAAGCGCGCCATCGAAGATCACTTCGACAGCGCGCCCGAGCTGGAAAAAGAACTGGAAAACAAGAACAAGCTGGACATGCTGGAACAAGTGCGCCATGTCATTCCCAGCCATGTCAACTGCATCTACACGCGCCAGTCGCGCGCCCTGGGCCTGGGCCACGCCGTGCTGTGCGCCGCCCCCATCGTCGGCAACGAGCCTTTCCTGGTGCTGCTGGCCGACGACCTGATCGATGCCACCACGCCGGTCTCTCGTCAGTTGGTCGAAGCCGCCCACCAGTACAACGGCAGCATCGTGGCGACACAGAATGTGGACCGCAGTGAAACCAATAAATACGGCATCGTGGCCGGTGAGGTACTCGATGCCAATACCATCCGCGTCAGTCGTATCGTCGAAAAGCCCGCCCCCGAAAATGCGCCTTCCACGCAGGCTGTCGTCGGCCGCTATGTGCTCGAACCGGAAATATTCGATCACCTGCGCCGCACTCAAGCAGGCGTCGGCGGAGAGATTCAATTAACCGACGGAATTGCCAGTCTGATGGAAAGTCGGGCCGTATATGCATATCAATACGAAGGCACCCGTTACGACTGTGGTAGCAAGGCCGGTTTCTTTCATGCTACGCTTGAATTTGGTCGTAAATACCACGGACTTTAACGAGGGGCGCAGAGGGGTCCGGTTAATCAACAAACCTTAGTCGCAATTGTTTATTCCTTGCGTGTTACAAACTGTGCAAAGGGCGATTTAGCTTGACTTACAGGCCATTTCCCCCCTACGATTGACGGTGCAGGATTTCAAGTTCGTCGAAGTTTGTTCAATACGGTATTGTTTCTAATACTCATTGCCCTGATTTTTACATCTTGACAATCTTTTTTGAGCAGATTGCTCGTCATTTTTAGGGAATGCAGGAAATGCAAACAGAAACCGGTATTGTGAAATGGTTCAATAACGAAAAAGGCTACGGCTTTATCTCCCCCGACAACGGTGGCAAAGATCTTTTCGTTCACCATTCCGACATCTTGGGCACGGGCTTCAAATCTCTGGAAGAAAACCAGCGCGTATCTTACGTGTCTGCTGAAGGCCAGAAAGGTCCCCAAGCCAAGAGCATCCAAAAGCTGTAATCAATACAGTTTTTGATCTCAAAAAAAGCCCGCTTCAGCGGGCTTTTTTTCGTCCAACCCATCTCTTTGTTGGCGGAACGCTACATCCAATCCTGCCCCCTACAACAAAATACGCATTTGCTTATGCTCCGGAGTCCTTATGCCCCCGGATCTCGGCCAGCCCCGACAGCACGCGCAATACAGCACCTTCATGCATCTGCACCCAGTGCAGTCCTGCATCAGACATTTTGTGATGCCGCGCCGGCGCATCCACTAATTCCACGGCCTGCTGCAAGGCCGCCACCGGTGTCGCGGCACGTACGACTGCACCGGCATGCAGCGCATCCTGCACGGCCTGCTCGAAATTACGCGTATGGGGTCCCACAATGACAGGCACACCTATCGCGCTGGCCTCGATGAAATTCTGTCCACCCAAAGGCTGAAAACTGCCTGCCACGATGGCTACCCGGGCCAAGGCGTAGTACCAATACATTTCACCCAAGGTATCGCCCAGCAGAACGTCCACATCACGACACGCCTGAATAGCCGATGTGCTGGAATCGCCCTGTTGCAATAAAACGCTGCGGCGCACGTAACGCAATCCCAATTTATCCAGATAAGCGGCTGCCTCCTCGAAACGCTGCGGATGGCGTGGAATCAGCACAAACAAGATTGGGCTGTGCAATTCACTGCCATGCTCACGCTCCCGGCGCAGAAAATGCGCAATAGCGTCGGCAAAGTCCATATCCTCTGTTTCGCGGGTGCTGGCAATAACCACGACGCGCCGATTCAGGTCACTGGAAAAACGCCGTCCCCGGGCGATTTTGTCGTGCGGCAAGTCCACATCGAACTTCAGGTTTCCCGATACCCGCACTCCTTGCGCACCGGCCTGCTCCAGCCGCTGTGCATCGGCCAGGCTCTGAGCGTAAACCAACTCGAAAGAACGATAGGCTTCGCGCATGACCGAACCGCTGCGCAGGCTGGTCGCCAAAGCGTGTTCAGAAAAACGGGCGCTGGCCAGCATCATGGGAATGCCCTGACGTCGTGCTGCCGCCAGCAAATTAGGCCAGACCTCGCGCTCGATCAGTACGCCGGCACATGGCCTGTAGTGCGCCAGGAAACGGCGCACCGCGCCGGGAAAGTCGTAGGGCAGCCACTGCTGGATAACACGGCCTTGCTCGATATCGGCGGCAAAGGCATTGGCACCTTCGGCGCGCCCTGTCACAGTCATGTGAGTCAACAACACCGTTTCGCCCTGATCCAGCAAAGCGCGGATCAAAGGGTGCGCCGCACGGGTTTCACCCAGACTGACGGCATGCACCCAGACCGGAGCCTTGGGTTCTACCGCCTGCCCGCCATAATACCCAAAGCGCGGCCCCGACAGCACTTGCCAGTCCCCGCCTGCACGGCGCGCCCGCAGGCCCATCCAGGCCATCAAGGCCGGAGCCAGCAAGCGTATGGAAGTGGTATAGAAAAAACGGTTCACCGGCCTGGCCTCAGCGCAAAAGCAAAACACATTGTAAGCAATAATGACACACTGCCATCGGGTGTTCCAAGCAGCACGGCCATTTCAAAGGCTGAGCTTAAGTGGCCGGGCTTGCCAGAGCAGGCGCAGCGCCTGCCGCATCACTGCCTAGCGCCTGATCAATTGCGCATAACACGGTCTGGGCCGAAGGCTCATGACCACGCTCTCCCAGACTAGCCGTGTAAGCGGCCCCTTCAAGCGGCGTGCGCACCGGCGTGGACGCCTTGTAGATGCCGATCGTCGGCCTGCCCAGGCCCGCCGACAAATGCGTCAGTCCGCTATCCAGCCCCACCATGATGCGTGCTCCGGCTAACTGCAAGGCAATAGGCGTCAGCCCCATGCGTGGCAACACAGTCGCGTGCGCCCGGCCGGCGATCAAGGCCTGGGCCCGCTCGGTCTCGGCAGCGTTGCCCGCCAGCAGGCGCAACTCCAGACCATCGCCTTGCAACCGGTCGAACACTTGCTGCCAATTGGACGCCGCCCAAAGTTTGTCGTCCCGACTGGCCGACGGCATGATAATGGCATAGGGAGGCTGATCCGCCGGTGCCTGGGCAACCAGGCCCTGCAGGCCGAAGTCCGGCGCGCCCTCGAACTGATAGCCAAATGCAGCAGCGGCCAGACTACGTTGACGAAATACGGCCGGCTGCCAGAAACCCACGCGATGGCGAACATCGTAAAACAAGGACGCCAAAGGTTCGCGGGCCGACTTCCAATCCAGGCCATGACGCCGACCGTGAGTCTGACGCACCAACCAGATCGACTTCATTAGGGCCTGCATATCCAGTACGACATCGTAGCGGCGCGCAGCCAGTTGCTCGCGCAGCGCCGCGCGTTCGCGTCGTGTCTGAGCCGACCACCACTGCTTGCGCCAGCGCCGATGCGCCACCGCAATGGCCTCGTGCACGGCGGGATGCCAGCGCGGAATTTCGGCAAAGCTTTCTTCCACCAGCCAGTCGATTTGTGCGCCAGGCACATGGCGCGCGATATCCGAGATGGCTGGCAGCATATGGACCAGATCCCCGAGGGAAGACGTACGCACAATGAGTATCTTGCAAGTCATGGCGCGATTATAGTGGCGACGCATGCAATTCCAGCCCTTGCCGCCAAAATTTTGCACTCCATCACAAAAGCGGGGAAGGCCGCTTCAGGCATAATAAGAGCCACCTCTTCAGGACCGGAAACATGATTGATTTCAAACAGATCGAAGCCTTTGTATGGGTCGCCGAACTGGGCGGCTTTCGGGCTGCCGCAGAAAAACTGAATACGACTCAGCCCTCTATTTCGCAGCGCATCGCCGGTCTGGAAGCCAACCTGGAGGCGAGGGTATTCGATCGCGGGGCACGCGGCATCAAACTGACCGACAAGGGGCAAGAGCTGCTCTCGCATGCCCAGCGCATGCTGGATCTGCGTACCGAGATGCTGCGTGCCGCCAAAGAACAAAACGCGATTCGCGGCGTGCTGCGACTGGGTGTCGCCGAAACCATTGTGCAGACCTGGCTGCATAACCTGATCGATTATCTGCATCACGAATACCCTGCCTTGGTCATCGAAATCCATGTCGATACCACTAGCGTCCTGCGTCAGCAGCTCGCTACGTTCCAGATCGACATGGCCATGATCGTGGGCATAGGACAAGACCCGAAAGAGCATTGCCTGCGGCTATGCGCCTATCAATTAGGTTGGGTGGCCAGCCCTGCCCTAAAGCTGCATGGCCGGAAAATCAGCGTTTCCGACCTAGGGGTTTACCCTGTAATCACCTATCCGTCGGGCAGCGTTCCTTATCAGTCGACACGCGAAGCCTTGCTGCGTGCCGGGGTCAAATCGCCCCGCCTTTTCGGCAGCGCATCGCTCAGTACCATCGTGCAAATGACCCGCCGGGGGATGGGCCCCAGCGTGCTGGCACCGGATGTCATAAAAGACGAGCTCTCCGAGGGAAAACTGCGCCTTTTGAAGGTAGATCAACCTTTGCCGGCGATCGAGTTTTTTGCCTGTTGGATGGACTCTCCCGACAGTCACATCGCCCGTACTGTAGCTAATCACGCACAGCGAATCGCACAGCTTTACGCCGAGACTGATAAGTAATATTTATAACTGCATATTTGAACTTACAATTGGACAGGCATAGCCCCATCGGTTGCAATTCGCTGCTGTGATCAACCCCCTGCGTGCGAGTGGTCATCATGAACCTGGAATCCCTGCCAAGCTTGGCACCCGTGGCCGAACAGTGCCGCGAGCGCATCCGCAACGAACAGCACACTGGCCCTACCGCCGGACTGGCGGCCGGTTACGTGCAGGCCAACCTGATGATTCTGCCCAAAGACTGGGCAGACGAGTTTTTGCTGTTCAGCCAACGCAATCCCAAGCCATGCCCCATCCTGGCGGTGACCGAACCTGGCCAGCACCTGGTCCCCTCGTTGGGCAGCACCATTGATGTGCGCACTGACTTCCCACGCTACCGGGTCTGGCGCAACGGTGAGCTGTGCGCCGAACCGCTGAACATCCGCGACCTCTGGCGTGACGATCTGGTGTCATTTTTGATCGGATGCTCGTTTTCGTTCGAAGAAGCGCTGCTGGCCGACGGCATTGATGTGCGCCACATCAGCGCCGGGGTCAACGTGCCCATGTACCGCAGCACCATCCAGACTCAGGCAACTCGACGTCTGGCCGGTCCGCTGGTGGTGTCGATGCGCCCCATGCGCGCCGCTGACGCCATCCGCGCCATTCAGATCACATCCCGTTTTCCGTCGGTACACGGTGCGCCCGTTCATATTGGCGACCCGGCTCTGATTGGCATTACCGACATCCACACGCCGGACTATGGCGATGCCGTGGAGATCCGTCCCGACGAGCTGCCCGTATTCTGGGCCTGCGGCGTCACCCCACAGGCTGTCGCCGCCCAGGCCAGACCCGAATTCTGCATCACGCATGCCCCCGGGCACATGCTGATCACCGATATCCCGAATACGCGCCTTGCCGCGCTTTGATCGTAGTTTTGACCGGCTGATCCCGGTTCCCCTTGTGGTTTTATATTGCTGTTTTTCCCGTGTCCTACCGACACATTCCAAGCATTGCAGCTAGACAGCTATCCGGAGCACATTATGAAAAAAATCGTGTTGACCTCCCTGGCACTGAGCAGCCTGGCCCTGGGCTCGGCCGCTCTGGCGCAGACCAGCGCCCAGGACCTGCCCAAGACCGAACTGAAAGTCGTCGGCGGCCTGAGCAACCTGACGGCCTACCAGAACACCGAACAGCCTTTCTGGACCAAGACCATTCCCGAGCTGTCTGGCGGCAAGGTCACGGCCGACATCAAAGGCTTTAACGACATGGGCCTGAAGGGCCCTGAAATCATGCGCCTGGTCGGCCAGGGCGTGATTCCCTTCGGCACGGCCACCCTGGCTTACTTTGCCAGCGACAACTCCATCAATGAAGCCATCGACCTGGCCGGCCTGGCCCCGGACATCTCCGTGGCCAAGAAGCTGACCGACGCCTTCACGCCTGCCTACGAACAGTTTTACGAAAAGAACAATATCAAGGTGCTGGGTTTCTCGACCTACCCCGCACAGGTACTGTTCTGCAAAGGCAATCTGGACGGTCTGGCTGACCTGAAAGGCAAGAAAGTGCGCACCAGCAGCCGCACCCAGGCCGAATTTGTTCAGGCCCTGGGCGGCAACAGCGTGACCATTCCCTTTGGCGAAGTGGTGCCTGCACTGCAAAACGGCGTGGTGGACTGCGCCATCACCGGTTCGATGTCCGGCTACTCGGCCAAGTGGTACGAAGTCAGCGACCACCTGTACAAAATGCCCATCAACTGGAATCAGCAAATCCACGCCGCCAATCTGAGCGCCTGGAAAAAACTGGACCCCAAAGTACAGGAATTCCTGGCCAGCAACATCAAGGTCATGACCAACCAGATCTGGGATGCAGCTGCCAAGGAAACCCAGGAAGGCTACGACTGCAACACCGGTGCCGCCGCCTGCACACACGCCGCCAAGGGCAAGATGACTTTGGTCGAGCCTACCGATGCGGACCGCGAACTGCTCAAGAAAGTCATGAGCGAGACCGTGGTGCCCAAGTGGGCCGAACGCAGCAGCGCCGATACCGTGGCTGCATTCAATACCCACCTGAGCCCCATCCTGGGCTTTGAAGCCAAGAAGTAAGCTGTAGCTGGACACCCGGCCGCCGCTACCCATGCGGCAGCCGGCGGCCTGCACACCAGGCCCCCCTCCTTCCTAGGGCGAATTGATATTTATATTCCCCCCTGAACCCTGTACGGGGTAGACACCATGGAAAACACCAAAAAATTCGCATTGCTGAACCGCATGCTGTCCGGTGCCACGACCCTATCGCGCATCGCCATCTGGTTCGCAGGCAGCCTGACACTGCTCAGCGCGCTCTACATCACCGCCGATGTGCTGTTTCGCAAGTTCAGCGGCAGCTCGCTGGGCGGCTCGGACGAATTGTCCGGCTATGCCTTTGCCATCAGCATCTCCTGGGCGCTGTCCTTTGCGACCTTGCAGCGCGCCAATATCCGTATTGACGCCATCTACCAGCACCTGCCTGTGCGCCTGGCCGCCCTGCTGGACTGGATCGCGCTGGTCGCCCTGTCCGCCTTTATCGTGTACCTGACCCGCTACGGCGCTGATGTCGCCGGCCTGTCCTGGACCAATCAATCCACTGCCAACACCGCCCTGGGCACGCCGCTGTGGATTCCTCAGTTTCTATGGGTCGCGGGCCTGATCTGGCTATGCGTGGTTCTGGCGCTGATGCTGTTGCGCTCCAGCCTGGCCCTGATTACCGGCGACATCCACACCGTCCAGGCTGTCTGCGGCATCCGCAGCACCCAGGAAGAAGCCCTTGAAGAAGCCGAGGCCGGCCACCGCATGGTTCACGGAGACGCCAAATGATCGCCACCGCACTGACTCTTTTGCTCGTCCTGATCGGACTGAGCGTGCCCGTAGGTGCCGCCCTGGGCGTCCTGGGCCTGATTCTGGACCCGCTTTATTCCATGCTGCCGCTGACCGGTGCGCTGGGCGAGCTGTCCTGGGGTACCAGCAATGAATTCCTGCTGGTCGCCATTCCCCTGTTCATCATGCTGGGCGAGATCCTGCTGCGCTCGGGCATGGCCGAACGCATGTACAACGCCATGAGCCTGTGGCTGTCCTGGCTGCCAGGCGGTCTGATGCACGCCAATATCGGTGCCAGTGCTCTGTTTGCCGCCACCTCCGGCTCCAGCGTGGCCACTGCCGCCACCGTCGGCACCGTGGCCTTGCCGCAGATCAAAAAGCAAGGCTACAACGAACCCCTGTTCCTGGGCAGCCTGGCTGCAGGCGGCACGCTGGGCATCCTGATTCCGCCATCGATCAATCTGGTGATCTATGGCGTGCTGACCAACACATCGGTCCCCAAGCTGTATCTGGCCGGCATCATCCCCGGTCTGGCGATGGCCTTGCTGTTCATGCTGTCGATCGCCGCCGCCTGCCTGGTCAAACCCCAGTGGGGCGGTGCCAAGATCAAAGCCTCCTGGAGCCAGCGTTTTGCCAGCCTGGTTCACCTGGTCCCGCCGCTGGGCATCTTCCTGCTGGTGGTCGGCTCCATCTACGCCGGCGTGGCCACCCCCACGGAAGCCGCCGCGCTGGGCGTGGTGGGCGCGCTGATCCTGGCGGCGTTTTCCGGGCGCATGAGCTGGACCATGATCAAAGAAGTGCTGGAAGGCACCATGAAGGCCACGGCCATGATCATGCTGATCGTGATCGGTTCGGCCTTCCTGAACTTCGTGATGTCCGCCACCGGCCTGACCAATGCGCTGACCAGTGCCATCACCGGCCTGGGCGTCTCGCCCATGACCATGCTGCTGATTCTGGTGGTCTTTTACCTGGTGCTGGGCTGCTTCATGGAAACCCTGTCCATGATGATCACCACCATACCGATCGTGGCCCCCATCATGATCGCCCTGGGTTTTGACCCCATCTGGCTGGGCATCGCCATCATCATCCTGGTGGAAGTGGCCCTGATCACCCCGCCGGTCGGCTTGAACCTGTTTGTGGTCCAGAGCCTGCGCAAGAGCGGCAGCATGAACGACGTCATGATCGGCAGCCTGCCGTTCGTGATCATGCTGCTGTCCATGGTAGGCCTGCTGGCCATCTTCCCGGATCTGGCCCTGTGGCTACCACGCCTGTTCGGCTGATCCCGTCTTGACCCTTGATTAAACGAGTATCGCTATGCGTCTGACCTTTGAGCTGGCCCAGGCCACCCACACCGAAATCGTCGAAGCCGACCTGCAACACTGCATCGTAGCCGGCTGGGCCGGCCGCGATATGGCTGCCATCGAGCACCATATCGAAGAGCTGGCCGAACTGGGCGTGCCGCGCCCCAGCGCCGTACCGCTGTACTACCGCATCGCCGCCAACCAGATGGTGCAGGACGAGACCATCCAGGTCGTCGGTTCCGGCTCCTCGGGCGAGTCCGAAGTATTTGTCTTCAACCACCAGGGCCGCCTGCTGGTCAGCCTGGCCTCGGACCATACCGACCGCGTATTGGAAGCGCACAGCGTAGCCTTGTCCAAGCAAATCTGCGCCAAGCCCGTCGCCCGCGAAGCCTGGCTGTTCAGCGATGTCGCCGAGTACTGGGACGAGCTGGTGCTGCGCGCCTATATCCAGGAAGACGGTAAAGAGGTGCTGTACCAGGACGGCACACTGGCCAGCCTGAAGAACCCGCTGGAGCTGATCGAGGGCTACTTCCAGTCCACGACCATGCCCGCCGGCTACGGCATGACCTGCGGCACCGTCGGAGCCATCGGCGGCATCCGTCCGGCCAGCAGCTTCACCATGGAGCTGTTCGACCCACGCCGCCAGCGCAGCATCCGCCACACCTACGTGACGGACGTTCTGCCCGAAGTGGCCTAAACTGCCACTGAGTTCAGCCTTACTTTTTGAGAGTAGCCATGCTAGCGACCATTACCGAACTGCAACGCGCCCTGGACCGGGGTGAAACCACCTCGGTCGCCCTGACCCGCCAAGCCCTGGACCGCATCCAGGACGAAAACGGCGAAGGCGCAGCGACTTTTATCGAGGTCTTTGCCGAACAGGCTATGCAAGCCGCCCAGGCTTCGGACCTGCTGCGCGCGGCAGGACTGCGCCGGTCGCTGGTCGAAGGCCTGCCCATGTCGGTCAAGAATCTGTTCGACATTGCCGGCCACATCACCCTGGGCGGTTCGGCTGTCCTGCAAGATGCCGAACCGGCTGAACACCACGCAGCCATTGTAGATCGCCTGCTCAAGGCCGGTGCCATTCTGGTCGGTTCGACCAATATGACCGAATTTGCCTTTTCCGGGCTGGGCATCAACCCCCACCACGGCACGCCCCGCTCCGCCTGGGACCGCGACAGCGCGCGCATCCCCGGCGGCTCGTCGTCTGGCTCGGGCGTGGCAGTCGCGCAAGGCATGTCCGTTTTTTCCATCGGCACGGACACCGGCGGTTCTATCCGTATACCCTCGGCGTTCAACGGCCTGACCGGATTCAAGCCCACGGCCGAGCGCGTGCCCAGCGAAGGTGCCATGCCGCTGTCGCGCAGCCTGGATTCCAACGGCCCGCTGGCTGCGTCCGTGGAATGCTGCGCCATCGTGGATGCCATCCTGACCGATCAGCCCTACGTGCCGGTGGTGGCTCCGGCCTTGGAAACTTTGCGGCTGGCGGTGCCTGCCTCGTTCGTGTTCGATGGCATCGACGATACCGTACGTGCAGCCTTTGACCGTGCCATCGCTTTGCTGCGCGAACAAGGCGCGCAGATCGAAGAAATCGACATCCCTGAATTCGAGCAGTTGCCGCATATCAATCGTCAAGGCGGATTTGTTTGCGCCGAAGCCTGGTCGGTACACCGTGACCTGATCCAGGCCAAAGGCGAACAGTACGACCCTCGCGTCGCCTCGCGCATCATGCGCGGCAAGAACATAGACTGCGCAGACTATATCGAACTGCTCGATACCCGCCAGGCCTGGATTGCTGCCGTAGAAAGCCGCCTGGAACGATTTGACGCCGTACTGATGCCCACCGTCCCAGTGATCGCACCCCGCATCCAGGATCTGATCGAATCCGACGACCTGTATTTCGCCACCAATGGCCTGATTCTGCGCAATCCGACCCTGATCAACTTCCTGGACGGCTGCGCCTTGTCGCTGCCTTGCCATGCACCCGACGAAGCGCCTGTCGGCCTGATGGTGGCCGCGCCCGCCTACCATGACGAGCACTTGCTCGGTGTAGGCGCAGCTATCGAAAGGGTATTGCCGCTGCGCGGCCGCTGATCCCGTAAGATCGTTTCCAGCAGGACGGCCGCCCGGCCGTCCTTGTGCTTTCTGTCAGGAGTCCACCATGAGCTCGCCCGCGACCGGATCACACACCCGGACGGCCCTGTCATCCAGCGCTTTCCCACTGGCCGGCGTACTGATTCTTGTGCTGTCTTCCTGGGCGCTGTCGGGCCTGGACGCCAGCGGCAAATGGATCATGGGCTTTGGCGTGCCCCTGCTGGTCATGTGCTGGTTTCGCTACGTCGTGCATCTGGGGCTGGTTCTGGCGCTGGTGCTGCCGGTCAAAGGCCGGCGCGTGCTGCGCAGCGCCCGGCCCAAAGCACAGATTCTGCGCGGCACCGTCATGATGCTGGCGACCTTTTCGTTCTTTTCGGCCCTGCGCTACCTGCCGCAGGCCGAAGCCACGGCCATCAACTTCCTGGCCCCGTTGCTGGTGCTGTCGGTCGCCCCCTGGCTGCTGAAAGAGCCGCCGCGCATCAGCCGCTGGATTGCCGCCGGAGTGGGGTTTTTAGGGGTGCTGATCATCATCCGGCCTACCGGCGGTCTGCATCCTATGGGTATTCTGTTCGGCCTGATCACGGCCTGTATGTTCGCCACTCAGTTTATCGCCACGCGCCGCGTGGCCGTGGACGACGCCATGACCACGCTGATCTGGAGCGGTGCCGTAGGCAGCATCTGCCTGACTATCGCCCTGCCCTTCATTCTGCCACCCACCCTGCCGGCTCTCAAGGCGCTCAGCCCCTTCCAATGGCTGATTCTGGCATCCACGGGCTTCTGGGGCTGCCTGGGCCACTTGCTACAAATACAGGCCTACCAGCGCGCGTCCGCTTCTTTGCTGGCACCCTTTGTGTACCTGCAGATCGTCGCCGCCGCCGCGCTGGGTTGGATGATATGGGGACAATTCCCCGATGTGTTCACCTGGATCGGCATTGGCGTGGTCTGCGCCAGCGGCATCGTGATCGGAGCGTTGGAATGGCGGCGCCAGGCCCGGCCCGGCACCTGAACGCCTAATCGGCGCGGGCCTGCCAGCCCTGCACGAATGCGCTGACCGGCTGACGCTTGCCGCCGGCCTTCTGCACTTCCAGCAAACGCAGCACGCCCTGGCCGCAAGCCAGATCTATGCCTTGCGCACTGGCGGCCAACACAGTCCCCGGAACAGCCGTACCCGACGCCTCCAGGGCCTGGGCTCGCCATACTTTAATGGGCTGCTCCAGACCCGGCAGCGCCAGCGTCGAACCCGGAACAGGATCGAACGCACGGATACGGCGCTCCAACGCCACGGCGGATAAGGACAGATCCAGAACCGACTCGGCCTTGGACAACTTGGCCGCGTAGGTAACACCCTGTTCGGGCTGCGGCGTGGCGATCAGGCTGGAATCGCGCAATTGCTGCAAAGACTCCAGCAACGCCTGGGCACCCAGGACAGCCAGTTCGTCGTGCAAGGTGGCCGCGCTGTGATCCGCCCGGATGGGCAGTTCGCGGCGTACCAACATATCGCCGGTATCCAGCCCTTCGTCCATTTGCATAATGGTAATGCCTGTGACCGCATCGCCCGCTTCGATCGCGCGCTGAATAGGGGCTGCGCCGCGCCAGCGCGGTAACAGGCTGGCATGAATGTTGAAACAACCATGACGCGGCAACTGCAAGGTCCAGGAAGGCAGAATCAAGCCATACGCCGCCACGACCATCAGATCGGGCTGTACACCCAGCAAGGCCTGCCGGGCCTGGGCGGCCTGCTCAGGGTACTTGCCGTCCAGGCGCAGGCTAAGCGGCTGCAAGACCGGAATGCCGGCCTGCACCGCAGCCTGCTTGACAGGACTGGGAGTCAGTTTAAGGCCGCGTCCGGCAGGGCGGTCGGGCTGAGTCAGCACCAAGGGGACATCAAAACCGTGCGCCAGCAAAGCGTCCAGGGCGATACGGGCAAATTCGGGCGTGCCGGCAAAAACAATACGCATACGATTAGCTGGTCGCTTTCAGGGCTTCGCGTTGCTGCTTGCGCAGACGGCTGCGTATGCGTTCGCGCTTGAGCACCGACAGGTATTCCACAAACACCTTGCCATCCAGGTGATCCAATTCGTGCTGCACGCATACGGCCAACAGGCCTTCGGCTTCCTGTTCGTACTGCTCGCCCTTCTCGTTCAGGGCTTTGAAGCGGATGCGTGCCGAACGCTCGACCTTGTCGTACACGCCGGGTACCGACAGACAACCCTCTTCGTAGACTTGGAGTTCTTCGCTTTTCCAGGTGATGACCGGATTGATCAGCACCAGTAGTTCGTTGCCCTCTTCGGATACGTCGATGACCACGATGCGCTCGTGTACATCCACTTGTGTGGCAGCCAGCCCGACGCCGGGTGCATCGTACATGGTTTCGGCCATGTCCTTGACCAGCGTGCGCACGCGCTCGTCCACTTCCTGCACGGGTTTGGCCACCGTGTGCAGGCGCGGGTCTGGGAATTTAAGGATAGGTAGCAAAGCCATGATGCAAGTCCGAAGAAAACCTATAAGTCTATATAATAAAACACGATTCAGGACAGCATCTGCTTTCGGGACGTGCGCTGCGCGCCTTTTGATCCCGCTAGAGACAACTGTCCTGCCTGGAAGCGCCAACGCGCTGTTTCATGCCACACTGCCGCATGCCACACCATTTTACATCGGAAGAACTGCGCGGCTGGCTGCGCCTGTCTCTGGAACCCGGCCTGACGCCCGCCCCTGCCCGCCAACTGCTGGCCGCGCTCGGCTTGCCGCAACATATCTACCAAAGTTCCACCGCCACGCTGACCCGCCACCTGCCGGCCGACCTGGCCGCCCAAATGGCCGGCGAACCCTCGGACCCACTGCAAGCCGCCATCGCGCAGGCAACCGACTGGCTGGAACAAGCCGGCCATCATATCCTGACCTTGGCCGACCCCGCCTACCCAGCCGCACTGCTGGATTTGCACGACCCACCCCTGCTGCTCTATGCCAATGGCGACCTGGACTGCCTGGGCCGCCCCGCTCTGGCCATTGTGGGCGCGCGCAATGCCACCCAATCAGGCCAAGAGACTGCCCGGGACTTTGCAGGCACTTTAGCGGCACAGGGATGGTGCATCGTCAGCGGCCTGGCTGCCGGAATCGACCAGGCAGCCCACCACGGTGCCCTGCGCGCCGGACAGCAAGGCGGCAGCACCATCGCCATCATGGGGACCGGCATGGACCTGGTCTACCCGGCCGCCCACCGCGCACTGGCCCACCAGATCGCCGGGCAAGGCTTGCTGCTTAGCGAACTGCCCCTGGGCACCCGCGCCCTGCCCCACCACTTCCCGCGCCGCAACCGGTTGGTCGCCGCCCTGTCCAAAGGCGTGCTGGTGGTCGAAGCGGCCCGCCAGAGCGGCTCACTCATTACCGCCCGACTGGCAGGCGAGCTGGGGCGCGAGGTCTTTGCCATCCCCGGCTCTATTCACTCCCCGCTGTCACGCGGCTGCCATGCCCTGATCCGACAAGGAGCCAAGCTGGTGGAAAGCGCACAGGACATTCTGGATGAACTGGGTGGCGCAGCCCCGTCGGGTTTGCCGCCCTGTGCCATATCGCCACCGCCTGCCCCGACAAACACTGACAACCCCTTACCCGAGGAACTGCGCCCGATTCTGGAGCGGATCGACTTTGCCCCCTTGTCTGCCGACCAACTGCTGCGCCGCACCGGCCTGCTGGCAACCGAGCTGCCCGCCGTATTGGCCGAGCTGGAACTGGCCGGATGCATCGAAGCCCTGCCCGATGGCCGTTTCCAACGCTTGAAACCTTAATCACCAGCCCGACAGCGGTTATCATCCGTATATAGTTTGCGGCCACATGGCCGCCTTCCCTTTCCAGGACTCACCATGTCATACCCATCGCGCGTCAAGATCGTCGAGGTCGGCCCCAGGGACGGCTTGCAGAACGAAAAAGAATTCATTCCCACCGCCGTCAAAGTCGAGCTGGTCGAACGCCTGGCCCACGCCGGCTTTGCCAATGTCGAAGCCGCTTCTTTTGTATCGCCCAAATGGGTGCCGCAAATGGCCGATGGCACGCAGGTCATGGAATCCATCGAACGCCGTCCCGGTACGATCTACTCGGTACTGACGCCAAATATGCGCGGCTTCGAGGGCGCGCTGGCCGCCAAGGCCGACGAAGTCGTCATTTTCGCAGCGGCCAGCGAAGCCTTTTCCCAGCGCAACATCAATTGCAGCGTCGACGAATCCATCGAACGCTTTGTGCCGGTCGCGCAGGCGGCCAAGCAGGCAGGGCTGCGTCTGCGCGGCTCCATCAGCTGTTCGCTGGGCTGCCCCTACGAAGGCGAAATCGCCCCCGCCAAGGTGCTCAATGTGGCCCAACGCCTGATCGCCCTGGGTTGCGACGAGATCGACGTGGCCGACACCATAGGGGTGGGCACGGCGCGGCGGGTCTATGACCTGATGCGCATCATCACCGAACAGGTAGATCCGGCCCGCGTGTCCGGGCATTTCCACGACACCTACGGTCAGGCCATTGCCAACATCGTAGCCTCGATGCAGGCGGGCATTCATATTTTCCACAGTTCGGTGTCCGGCCTGGGCGGCTGCCCCTACGCCAAGGGGGCAACCGGTAACGTCGCGACCGAAGATGTGCTGTACCTGATGCAGGGCATGGGAATAGACACCGGCGTGGATCTGGACGCTGTGGTGGACATCGGTCAGTGGATCTCTGGCCATCTGGGCCGCAAATCGGCCAGCCACGCCGGCAATGCGCTGGCCGCTCGCAAGGGAGCGATTGCATGCTCATGAGCCAGCCCGCCTCCTCGGAGGAGATTGCTGCGCTGCTCAAGGACATATCACCTCTGCCTGTTCAGGGCCGCTCCTGGCCGCGCTGGGTAGCCGCTACCGCCTGGCTGGTGCTAGTCCTGATCGGCATACGCATGGCTCTGGTGGCAAGCTCCCCGCAAGGTGCCGCCATCAGCCCGCTGCTGGCCGGCAGTCTGGTGCTGCTGTTCACGGGCCTGATCGTGATCGCCTGGTATATGTGGCACGGTGTCACCACCATAGACCAGGACGGCATACGCCAAAGCTGGATCATGAAGCGGCAGGTACAGTGGCAGGACATCCACTTTGCCAAATTCGTGCCGCTGTTCAACTCCAAGCGCCTGATCTGCTTTACCCGGCGCGGCCGCCCCATCGTCTTTCAAGGAGCCACGCCCGAACTGCAAGTGGCCTTCGCCAAAATCTCGCTGGTGCTGCGGCGCAAAACCTAAACAACGACCGCAGAACAGGCGCACGGCAGGTTCGTGCATCGCCTTGAAGAAAACCATCTTGCAACCGCCAGACAACAAAAACGGCTCCCCACAGGGAGCCGTTTCGACACCATCATCAATCTGGCGGCATCAAATTAACGAATAGGCAAACCGTAAATCAGGCCGCCGTTGGTCCACAAGGCATTCAGGCCGCGTTCGATCTTGAGCGGGCTGCCTTTGCCCACCGTGCGCTCGAACGATTCGCCGTAATTGCCCACTTGTTTGATGATGTTGTAGGCCCATTTTTCGTCCAGGCCCAGGTTCTTGCCGGCACCCGGAGTCACGCCCAGCAGGCGCTGCACATTCGGGTTGGTGCTTTTAAGCTGCTCGTCCACGTTGGCCGAGGTCACACCCAGCTCTTCGGCATTAAAGGTCGCCTGCAACGACCATTTCACAATGTTCAGCCACGCATCGTCGCCCTGGCGCACGAACGGCCCCAACGGTTCTTTGGAGATGATCTCGGGCAGCACCTGATAATCGTCGGGATTCTGCATCTTGGAGATGCGGATCGAGGCCAGGCCCGAGGCGTCCGTGGAGAATACGTCGCAGCGACCGGCCACGAACGCGTTGACCACTTCGTTGAACTGCTCGATGACCACCGGCTTGTAGTCGACCTTGTTGGCCCGCGCCCAGTCGGCCATGGTGTTTTCGTTGGATGTGCCGGTCTGCATGCAAACCGTCGCCCCGTTCAATTCCTTGGCACTGGACACGCCCAGCTTCTTGGACACCAGAAAACCCTGGCCGTCGTAGAAATTGATGCCGGCATGGATGGCACCCACGGCCGTATCGCGCTGCTGCGTCACCGTGGTGTTGCGCGCCAGCAGATCGATCTCACCGGACTGCAGGGCCGTAAAACGCTGCTGGGAATTCAAAGGCACGGCCTTGTACTTGCTGGCATCGCCCAGCGTCGCGGCGGCCACGGCACGACATACGTCGATATCCAGCCCCGTCCAATTGCCCTTGTCGTCAGGGGCGGAAAAACCGGCAAAACCCGTGGTCACGCCGCACAGCACATGGCCACGCTGCTTGACCGTATCCAGGGTGGTGGCCTGGGCCGCCTGGGCGCAGGCCATCGCCGCCAGGACGCCGGCAGAAAGTTTCAGGAAACGCATCGGTCTCTCCTCTGTGGATGCTGGAATACATGATTTTCCTGCATATTACCGCAGCCCGATATTACCCTGTAGGTATAAACAAATTACATATCAATCGTAGCTACGTTGATCTTCGATGACTTTTCCGTCGCGCGGCAAGGTATCAGGGGCCAGCAGCTCGACCTGGGCACGTAGTTTGGTCACATCCCGTATGGTTTCGGCCACGGCCTGCTCCAGACCGGGCAGCCCAGAGACGATCTCGGCCTGAAACACCATCTGATCCTGTCCGGTTGCGCCACGCACCACCAACCGCGCCTGCCCCAGCTCCGGATGCCGGGTACGGATCTGCTCGACCTGGGCCGGATGCACGAACATGCCGCGCACTTTGGTGGTCTGATCGGCACGCCCCATCCAGCCCCGTATGCGTTGATTGGTCCGTCCGCAAGGCGAGACACCCGGCAACAAAGCCGACAAATCGCCGGTGCCAAAACGCACCAGGGGGTAATCGGGATTGAACGACGTGACCACCACTTCGCCCACCTCGCCCGGCTCGACGGCATGGCCAGTGCCCGGACGCACGATCTCCAGAATCAGGCCTTCGTTCAGGACCAGGCCTTCGCGCGCCGCCGTCTCGTAGGCAATCATGCCCAGATCCGCACTGCCATAGGCCTGATACCCGTCAATGCCATGCCCGGCAAACCACTGCTGCAAGGAAGGCGGATAGGCTTCGCCGGAGAACAGCGCCTTGCCCAGGCTGGGCAGCGCCACCTGCATGGATTGGGCTTTTTCCAGGATGATCTTCAGGAAGCTAGGCGTACCCGTATAGCCCCCGGGCATCAAGTCGGCCATCGCCTGCACCTGCTGTTCGGTCTGCCCGATGCCACCGGGAAACACGGTGCAGCCCAAGGCATGAGCCGCCGTTTCCATCATGGAGCCGGCCGGCGTGAAATGATAAGAAAAACAGTTGTAGATCAGCTCGTCGCGCCGAAAACCGGCCGCATACAAAGCCCGCGCAAAGCCCCAATAATCGGGCCGCGCGCTTTCCGGTTCGTACATAGGGCCGGGCGAGGCAAACACTTTACGAGCCTGCCCCCAGCCAATCGCGGAAAAACCGCCAAACACATCCTGCGCCTGACGGCCCGCCCCCCCTTGCGTGCGCGCCTGTTCGCGCGACCGCAGTTGCGCCTGCAACAGCTCGCTCTTGCGGATGACCGGAATGGCGGACAAATCCTCGCGGCTACGCACAGCTGCTATATCCACGCCCTGCAATTGCACGGCAATGGCCGGTGCGCGTTGGCGCGCCGCCTGCAACACCTGCGGCAGGCGGGCCATCAATTCTTGCTCGCGCTGCTGGGCAGGCAAGGTTTCGCGTTCGTCGTAATAGTCGCTCATGGTCCCCCCTCAGGCCAGCCAGCGCTTGCGCCGTCTATAGAACTTGTTGTCCCGAAAACTCTTGCGTTCGCCATGCGAGACGCCCAGGTAAAACTCTTTGACGTCCTCGTTCTCGGCCAGCGCCTGGGACGGGCCATCCATCATGACGCGGCCGTTTTCCAGGATGTAGCCATAGTCGGCGTACTTCAGCGCCACATTGGTGTTCTGCTCGGCCAGCAGAAAACTGACCCGTTCGCGTTGATTCAGATCGCGCACGATCTCGAAGATTTCTTCCACAACCTGGGGGGCCAAACCCATAGAAGGTTCGTCCAGCAGAATCATGCCCGGATCGGCCATCAAGGCCCGGCCGATGGCACACATCTGCTGCTCACCGCCGGAGGTATAGCCCGCCTGGCTGGTGCGGCGCTGCTTGAGTCTGGGGAAGTACTGGTAAACCTTGTCCAGCTCGGCGCTCAGGTCGCCCCGAGACAAGGAACGCGTATACGCCCCGGTCAGCAGGTTTTCTTCGATGCTCAGGTGCGCAAAGCAGTGCCGGCCCTCCATGACCTGCACGACGCCGCGCTTGACCAAATCGGCCGGGGTCAACTGTTCGATGCGTTCGCCGCGCAGTTCGATATGCCCTTTGGTCACATCGCCGCGCTCGGCGCGCAGCAGATTGGAGACGGCGCGCAAGGTCGTGGTCTTGCCCGCGCCGTTGGCCCCCAACAGGGCCACGATATGCCCTTCAGGCACACGCAGGGACACGCCCTTAAGCACCAGAATGACGTGGTTGTATATGACTTCAATGCCATTGACGTCCAGCAGCACGGGTGCCTGTGTCGTCTGGTCTGCGGTATTCATCATGATCATCCCCGCGCAAAAAGCGCCCGGAGTCGCCCCCCGGGCGCCTGGGTTCAACCCTCGCAGGTGCGAGGCGTGATCTTCTTCTCGGCCGCGTACTTGGCCGACATTTCCTTGACCAGCGGATCGACAAAGCTCTTGTCGGACTGATACCAATCCGAGACGACCTCGAACTTGTTGCCATTCCACTGCACGATGCGGGCCCAGTCGTCACCCATGTGATTGCTGCACGAAGTCTTGACCGGACGCATGATGCCCTCGAAGCCCAGCTCCTTCAGGCGCGCTTCGTCCAGATTCAGATTCTCGAAACCCCAACGCACCTGCTCGGGTGTCATATGCTTGCCTTTGCCGAATTTTTCCTGGGCGGTCCGTATGGCTTCCACCTGCATCATGGAAATCATCATGCCCCGCGTGTGCGCCAGCGAACCCACGTACTTGTCGCCGTTTTCGGCTCCTTTGCCTTTGGCGTGCATGGCTTTGACAGCCTCGTGTACCGGACCATCCTCGGCGCTGTTGTGAATCGTGATGCCCTTGTATCCCTTGGCGGCCGCACCCAGATCGGCCACATCGCTTTCGGAGGCGGCCCACCAGATGCCATAGATTTTGTCACGCGGATAACCCACCGCCTGAGCTTCGCGAATGGCCGTGGGCGTCATGATGCCGGCGCTCCACAGCAGGATAAAGTCGGGCCGGTTCTTGCGTACCTGCAACCAGGTGGACTTCTGCTCCACGCCGGGCGCGGTTACCGGGTACAGATCCAGCTTGAAGCCTTCGGCCTTGGCGCGGGCCTGCAGCAGGGCAATGGGCTCCTTGCCATAGGGCGAGTCGTGATAGACCAAGGCAATACGCTGATCCTTGAGCTTATCCTGCCCAACCTGCTTGGCAATGTCCTGGATCATGACGTCGGCCGCCGTCCAGTACGTACCCAGCAGCGGAAAGTTCCACTCGAACACGGAACCATTGACCGAGTGCGACAGGCCATAGCCCATCGTTTCGATAGGTATGCCGTCCACAAACGCCTTGTCGGTCAGGGCAAAGGTAATGCCAGTGGACTGGGTGTCAAAACCCGATGCGCCGCCGCCCTTGCCTTTCATGCGTTCGTAGCATTCCACGCCCCGGTCGGTGGCGTAGGCCGTTTCGCATTCCTCGTACACCAACTTGACGCCGTTCACACCGCCGTCGCGCTCGTTGACCAGCGCCAGATAGTCCAGCTTGCCGTCGGCCCAGGGAATCCCCAAAGGCGCAAACGATCCGGTGCGGTAGGTCAGCAGCGGAATGTATTGCTCTTCGGCCGCCAGCGCAGCCGTGCTCATGGTCAGCATCGCGGCGCAGGCGCTCAAGCCCAGCGCGGCACGTTTCAGTCGTGTTGTCATCTCCTGGTCCTCCGATAAGTACCATGTTGTGAATGCCCCGTCCTGATGGCAGGGCTGTTCGTTCATGCACCACTTGCCTGCATCAATGGGGGAAAGGCCACAGCCGCAGCTTTTCCTTGCCAATGCTCCAGAGCCGCGCCAGACCATGCGGCTCCACAATCAAAAAGAAAACAATCAAAGCGCCAAACACCATATGCTCGATGTGCGAGGCCGTGTCCACCGCCAGCGACAACCCGAACCAGTGCGGGACATTGGTCAGCAGCACAGGCAGCAGCACCATGAAAGCCGCACCGAAGAAACTACCCACAATCGAACCCAGTCCGCCGATGATGACAATAAACAGCAGTTGCAAGGAGCGCGTCAGGTCAAACGCCAACGGCTCCCAGGACCCCAGGTGGATATAGGCCCACAGGGCACCGGCCACGCCAATGAAAAAGGAGCTGACGGCAAAGGCTGTTAATTTGGCGTACACCGGCCGTATGCCGATCACTTCAGCGGCCACGTCCATATCCCGGATGGCCATCCATTGCCGGCCTATGGCCCCGCGCACCAGGTTCTTGGCCAAGAGCGCAAAGATCACCACAAAAATCAGCACGAACACGTACTTCTGCGCCGGCGTCTGCACCGGCAGCCCAAATGCCGTCAAGGCCGGCACAGAGACGTTGCCCGAGGGCGAGTAGTTGGTAAAAAAAGCAATGCGCAGAAAGGCCCAGTCCACGAAAAACTGCGCCGCCAGCGTGGTTACGGCCAAGTACAGCCCCCGGATGCGCAAGCTGGGGATGCCGAACACCACACCCACCAAAGTAGCGAACACCCCGCCCAGCAAGATCTGCCCCACCAGCGGAATTTCGGGAATGCGCACCCCGAAGTTCCAGGCCGCATAAGCCCCCACAGCCATGAAGGCACCCGAACCAATGGAAATCTGCCCGCAATAGCCCACCAATATGTTCAAACCGATGGCGGCCAGCGACAGGATCAGAAAAGGCGTCAGAATGGCCTGCAGAAAATAATTGGACGCCAGCAGAGGGGCCGCCACAAAGGCGATCAACAGAACACCCAGCACCACATAGCGGTCCTGACGGATGGGGAAAATCTGTTGATCCGCCCGATAGCTGCTCTTGAACTGGCCGTTTTCGCGATAAATCATGTCGACTCCACCTCAGACGCGATCAATAATCTTCTCGCCGAACAAGCCTTGCGGCCGGAACAGCAGAAACACCAGGGCCAGCACATACGCAAACCAGATCTCGATGCCGCCGCCCACATACGGTCCCAGATAGACCTCGGACACTTTTTCGCCCACGCCGATAATCAGCCCACCTACGATGGCCCCCGGCACCGACGTCAGCCCGCCCAGTATCACCACCGGCAAGGCGCGCAAGGCTGCCGTGGACAGGGTGAACTGCACACCGTACTTAGACCCCCAGATCACCCCGGCCACCAGCGCCACCAAGCCCGCCACCGTCCAGACCACCACCCAGATTCGATTCAAGGGGATACCGATGGACTGCGCCGCCTGGTGATCGTCGGCCACGGCGCGCAACGCCCGGCCTACCCCGGTGTATTGAAAGAAGAAGGCCAGAGCCGCCACCAGCAAGGCCGCCAGCAAGGCTGAGCTCAGGTCTTCCATGCTGACCAGCACGCCGCCCTCGAACATGGATTCCAGGATAAAGACCGGGTCCTTGGGCATGCCCACATCGATGGAGTAGACCGAACTGCCAAACACAATCTGCCCCAACCCGTCCAGAAAGTAGCTGATGCCGATGGTGGCCATGAGCAAGGTCGTGCCTTCCTGATTGACCAGATAGCGCAACACCCAACGCTCGATCAGCACCGCCAGCAGCCACATGAGCAAGGCCGACACGATAAAGGCCAGCACATTGCCCCACAGGCCCGGCTCCATGCCCAGCCACTGCGGAATCCAATGCGACAGCCGGGCCATCGCCAGCGCCGCTACGAGCACCATGGCACCTTGGGCGAAGTTGAACACGCCCGATGCCTTGAAGATCAGCACAAAGCCCAGGGCGACCAGGGCATACAGCATCCCTATCATCAAGCCGCCCAGCACGGTTTCCAGAAAAAAAGCCATGTCCGCTCCCCTCAGTGCCCAGCGCCCAGATAGGCGCGGATGACGTCCGGATTCTGGCGCACCTCGTCGGGCGCGCCATCGCCGATCTTTTTGCCATAGTCCAGCACCACAACGCGGTCGGAAATATCCATGACCACGCCCATATCGTGCTCGATCAGCACAATGGTGGTGCCGTACTCTTCGTTGACATCCAGGATGAAGCGGCACATGTCCTGCTTTTCCTCGATATTCATGCCCGCCATAGGTTCGTCCAGCAACAGAATGCTGGGCTGCATGGCCAAGGCACGACCCAGGTCCACCCGCTTTTGCAAGCCATACGGCAAACGCCCCACCGGCGTCTTGCGGTACGCCTGGATTTCCAGAAAATCGATCAGGCCTTCTACATATTCGCGATTTCGGATTTCCTCGCGTTCCGCACTGCCCAGGCGAAAAGCTTGGGCCAGCACGCCGCTTTTCATGTGCAGGTTGCGCCCCGTCATGATGTTGTCCAGCACGCTCATGCCCTTGAACAAAGCCAGGTTCTGAAAGGTGCGGGCAATTCCCTGCTCGGCCGTATGCCGCGAGTTCATGCGCGCATAAGCGCGGTCGCGCAGCACGATCTCGCCTTTTTGTGGCGCGTACACCCCGTTGATGACGTTCAACATGGAGCTTTTGCCTGCCCCGTTAGGGCCGATGATGGAGCGGATCTCGTGTTCGCGTATGTCGAAAGAAATATCCGTCAACGCCTTGACCCCGCCAAAGGCCAAGGAAATATTCTTCAGATCCAGCACCACCGGCCCGATGCGCCGTTCCTGTGTCTGCACGTCAGTCATCCCTTGCTCCTTCCTGCGGCCTGCGGCATACGTTCAATGCGCAGGTCTGCCGAAATGCGGCCCGTTCGGCCATCTTCGAATTTCACCTCGGTCTCGATGTACTGGTGATCCACGCCCCCGAACAAGGCCTGCACCAGCACCTCGTATTTCTGCGCAATGAAGCCGCGCCGCACCTTGCGAGTCCGCGTCAGCTCATCGTCGTCCGGGTCCAGCTCCTTATGCAGGATCAAGAAAGCGCGAATGCTGGAACCAGCCAGTTTGGGGTCGGCCGCCAGGTCCGCGTTCACCTGCTCCACACAGTCGCGGATCAAGGCATAGACCTCGGGCTTGGCCGCCAGATCGGTATAGCCCGCATAAGGCAGGTTGCGACGTTCGGCCCAATTGCCCACCGCTTCCAGATCGATATTGATGAAGGCGCAGACCTGATCCTGACCCGCGCCAAAGGCCACCGCCTCTTTAATAAAGGGGAAGAACTTGAGCTTGTTCTCGATGTACTTGGGCGCAAACAACGAACCATCAGCCAGCTTGCCCACATCCTTGGCACGGTCAATGATCTTCAGTTGCCCATCGGTATCCAGATAGCCCGCGTCGCCCGTGTGGTACCAGCCGTCCTCGGTAAAGGATTCGGCGGTGGACTCGGGGTTGCGGTAGTACTCTTTGAACAGACCCGGACTACGCACCTGGATCTCGCCGTTGTCTGCCACCCGTATCTCCACGCCGCGCACCGGCGGTCCCACGGTATCGGCGCGCACGTGGCCGTCTTGCTGCACACAGACAAACACCGACGTTTCGGTAGAGCCATACAACTGCTTCAGATTGATGCCGATGGAGCGGTAAAAATCGAACAAGTCCGGGCCAATGGCTTCGCCGGCGGTATAGGCCACACGAACCCGGCTCATGCCCAAGGCATTGCGCAAGGGGCCGTAGATCAGCACATTGCCCAGCGCGTAGCGCAGCCGGTCCCACAGGCCAACATCGTGGTGGCCGTCCAAAATGCGCACCCCGACACGACTGGCCAGCGCCATACAACGGCGATACAGCGCCCGTTTGATTGCGCCGGCATCTTCCATGCGTATGGTCACTTGGGTCAGCAGGCCTTCGAGCACGCGCGGCGGCGCAAAGTAATAGGTCGGGCCTATATCGTGCAAATCAATGGACACCGTATTGGGCGATTCGGGATGGTTGACCGTAAACCCGGTGACCAGAAACTGCGTGTAGGAAAACATGTTCTGCCCTATCCAGGCCGGCGGCAGATAGGCCAGCACTTCCTCGCGATCGGTCAGCGACTCCATATCCTGGATGGCCAGCGCACGATCGATCAGCGCCGCATGCGTCAGCACCACGCCTTTAGGCTTGCCGGTGGTGCCGGAGGTATAGAACATGGCCGCCGCCTGGTCAGGTTGCAGTGCCTGCCAGATGCGGCTCACGCAATCGGCCTCGCGCCTCAGGCGCTCCCTGCCCTGCTCCATGACCCGCTCGATATCCAGCAATTGCTCTTGCCGGTAGTTGCGCAGGCCACGCGGGTCATCGTAGACCACCTGGCTCAGATCCGGGCACTGTTCCCAGACCTCCAGCATCTTGTCGACCTGTTCCTGGTCCTCCACCACGGCCACCCGTATGCTGGCATCCTGCAGCACGTGCAGCATCTCTTGGGCAACCGCGTCCTGGTAGAGCGGCACCGGCACGGCCCCCAGCATCTGTGCGGCCATCATGGCCAGGTACAGACGCGGGCGATTCTCGCCGATCACGGCCACATGCTGGCCTTGCTGCACGCCCAGAGCCGCCAGACCGGCCGCCAAGGCTTGCGCTTGTTCGGCCACCTGCTGCCAGGTCCAGGTTTGCCAGATGCCCAGGTCTTTCTCGCGCATGGCGACACTGCCGCCACGCACACGGGCATGATGATCTATCCACGCGGGAAAGGTGCCTGGAATAGCGGCTACCTGTCCTTGATCTGTCCGAACAACCATGTCTCCTCCGAATTTTCCCGGCTTGTTCTGCTCAGGTGGGCTGCTTATGATGGCCTAGGAAGACTTGCTTATATCAGTCTGCTATTTGCATCCTGTTGTTAATCAAGGTATCGGCTGCCTGCCCGTGCAACTGTCACGGACATGACATTCCACCTTTATCTAGGGTTATTCCTCATGCATGTTCTAGACGCCCTGCCCGAACGCGCGGCATGGTTCGGCCTGCTGACTCCCGATCTGCAGGAACGTGTGCGGCGCGACACCTTGGTCACCGTGTACGAAGCCGGTGCCATCATCGAGCGCAAAGGCGAACGCGCTTCGGCCTGGCTAGGTGTGATGTCCGGCCTGATCAAGGTTTCGGTCGGCAATCCCGACGGCAAGATTGCCTCGCTGACGGGCGTGCCCGCCGGCGGCTGGATAGGCGAAGGGTCGCTGCTCAAGGACGAGGAGCGCAAATACGATGTCGTGGCGCTGCGCGCCAGCCAGGTCGCCCGGCTGCCCGCCCGTACGTTCAACGACTTGCTGGACCAGAGCATTGCGTTCAATCGCTATCTCCTGCATCAGCTCAACGAACGTGTTGCGCAGTTCATCGGCAAAGCCGAGTACGACCGCCTGTCCACCCCGGACGCCCGCGTGGCGCGCTGTCTGGCCGAACTGTTCAACCCACTGCTGTACCCGGGCAAAGGCCCCCGGCTGGACATTACCCAGGAAGAAATCGGCTACCTGGCCCGCGTATCTCGACAACGCGCCAATCAGGCCCTGCGCCAGCTAGAAAACGAAGGCCTGCTGCTGATCGAGTACGGCGCTGTCCAGGTACTGGATCTGGATGCCCTGAAACACTATGGAGACATCCAGATCGCCTGAGCACTGCTTAATCCAGGCGTATACCGGCCCGCTGGATCACGCCCGCCCATTCGCTGCGTTCGCGCTCGGCAAAGCTGCGAAACTGCTCGGAGGTCATCGGCATGGGTTCGACGCCCATGTCGCGGATGCGCTGGGCGATGGCCGGGTCCTGCAAGGCCTGCATCAAGACCTGGCTCATCCGCTGGCTGGCCTGGGCATCCATGCCCTTAGGTCCGACCATGCCCTGCCAGGCATACGCCTGAAAGTTCTTCACACCGGCCTCGGCCATGGTGGGCACATCAGGCAGCAAATCGATACGCGCAGGGGTGGCCACGCCCAGCACACGCAGCTTGCCGGCCTTGATGTTAGACAAGGCGGCAGCCGAATCCACAAACGACATATCCACCTGCCCACCCAGCAAATCCTGGATGGCTGGCGCAGCGCCCTTGTAAGGCACATGGGTGATCTTGGTGTCCGTCAGTTGCTCGAACATTTCCAACGCCAAATGATGCGGCGAGCCGCTGCCGGCCGACGAGGCGGTCAACTTTTCAGGTTCGGCCCGGGCGGCGGCCAACAGATCAGCCAGCGTTTTATACGGCGAACCCTGGGGCACGGCCAGCATCAAAGGAAAACGCGCCAGACCACCCACATAGGTAAAGGCGCTTGGATCATATTGCAACGAACGGTACAAGGACACGTTATAAGCCAGCGTGCCCGAGTCGGCCGTACCCACCGTATAGCCATCGGGCTTGGCATTGGCCACGTAAGTAGCGCCGATGATGGTGGCCGCGCCCGGCTTGTTTTCCACGACCAGACTCTGGCCCAGCGTAGTCTCAAGCTGCTTGGCCACCAGACGGGCGATCACATCCGAACCGCCGCCGGCCGGATAGGGCACCACCCACTGGATCGAGGACTGCGGCCAATCCGCCGCCATCGCCGTGCTCGTCAGGCCGGCACCGGCCAGCAGCAGACCGATTCCAAAGGTTTTCCAACGCATAATGTCTCCTTGATTATTGTGCGAGCACGCGCGCAGCGCCGCTCTCTTTATCGTTGAGTGGTTGCGCCTCGTTCGAGACGCGCCGGATCATTATGCGTCAGCCCTGCAGCGCACGGCATTAGGAGCGATGCGGATACCGCCTGGCGGACGATTCGACACAAGGCCGCGCCATCAGGCGTAATCGCGCGCTCCGAACAGCGCCGAGCCGACCCGCACTTCGGTAGAGCCTTCCTGAATAGCCAGCTCGAAATCACCGCTCATGCCCATGGACAGGCCCTGCACCTGCTCGTAACCCAAGGCCTGCAAACGATCGCGCCACAGGCGCAACTGCGCAAAGCAAGCACGTACGGCATCGGTGTCCGGACTGTTGACCGCCATCGTCATCAGCCCACGCACCCGCAAGGTATCCATAGAACGCAAGGCCTGCATAAACGCCGGCAATTGATCGGGAGGCAAACCGAACTTGCTGTCTTCGGGCGAGGTCTTGACCTGCACCAGCACATCCAGGCTGCGTTGCTCGACCTGCAGTCGCCTATCCAGCGCATGGGCCAGCGCCAAACGGTCCAGGGACTGGACCTCGGAGGCCAGCCGCGCCGCATCCTTGGCCTTGTTGGTCTGCAAATGGCCTATCATGACCCACTGCACGTTGCGGTCAGCCAATTGTTCCTGCTTGTCGCGGACCTCTTGCAACTTGTTCTCGCCCAAACGGGTCAGGCCCAGATCCAGGGCCTGCGCCAGCACAGACGCAGGAAAGGTCTTGCTGACCGGCAACAACGCGACCGAACCAGGTTCGCGGCCAGCCTGCACACAGGCTCGCTCGATACGTTCGCGCAACTGCGCCAGGCGAACGCCAAGGGAAGAGTGGGGAGAGGACATCAATGCACACAGCCAGAAAAACCGCGACCGGAGGCGGCAAACACAAGACCGGCCATTTCCGATAGCATACCTCCTGAGGGCCTCGTGCGTTAAGGCGGCCCGCCCCTTGAACACACTTTCGCCGCGACACATAGCACGCTTATTTCTTTATTTTCCAGCCCTATCGAGGAGCCCATGACAGATCGTCCCACTCATGCCCTGCCGTCCTACCTGAATCCCGACAATGTCGGCCCCTGGGGTATCTATCTCGAACAAGTGGAGCGGGTCACACCCTACCTGGGCAAGCTTTCCCGATGGGTGGAAACACTCAAGCGCCCCAAGCGCACCCTGATCGTGGATGTGCCCATCGAACTGGATAACGGCACCGTGGCCCACTTTGAAGGCTACCGCGTCCAGCACAACACCTCGCGCGGCCCCGGCAAAGGCGGCGTGCGCTACCACCAGGACGTCACCCTGTCCGAGGTCATGGCGCTGGCCGCCTGGATGTCGGTCAAATCGGCTGCCGTCAACCTGCCCTTTGGCGGCGCCAAGGGCGGCATACGCATCGATCCGCGCAACTTCTCCCAGGCCGAGCTGGAACGCGTGACACGCCGCTATACCAGCGAAATCGGCGTCATCATCGGCCCCAACAAAGACATTCCCGCGCCTGACGTAAACACGAACGCGCAGACCATGGCCTGGATGATGGATACCTATTCCATGAACGTGGGCGGTACCTCCACCGGCGTGGTCACCGGCAAGCCGGTGTCGCTGGGCGGTAGCCTGGGCCGCGTGGAAGCCACCGGCCGGGGCGTGTTTACCGTCGGCTGCGAAGCCGCGCGCGATGCCGGCATCGATGTCAACGGCGCACGCGTCATCGTGCAGGGCTTTGGGAATGTGGGCGGCACTGCCGCCCGCCTGTTCCAGGAAGCCGGTGCCAAAGTGCTGGCCGTGCAGGATCACACCGGCACGGTCTACAACGCCAACGGCCTGGATGTACTGGCCCTGCTGAACCACGTGGAGCAAAACAAAGGCGTGGCCGGCGCGCCCAACACTGAAACCATCGCGGATGCCGACTTCTGGCATATCGAAACCGATCTGCTGATTCCCGCCGCCCTGGAAGGCCAACTGAATAAAGACAATGCTGACCGCATCCGGGCACGTATCGTCATCGAAGGGGCCAACGGCCCGACCACCCCCGAAGCCGACGACATTCTGAATGCCAAGGGCATCGTCGTGGTGCCGGACGTGGTCGCCAACGCTGGCGGCGTCACGGTGTCCTACTTCGAATGGGTGCAGGACTTCTCCAGCTTCTTCTGGACCGAAGACGAGATCAACGCGCGTCTTGGCCACATGATGCGGGCGGCCTACGCCACGATGGCCGCCGTGGCCAAAGAGCATGGCGTCACCTTGCGTACGGCGGCATTCATTGTGGGCTGCGCGCGCATTCTGGAGTCGCGTCAGGTGCGTGGACTCTATCCTTGAGGCACACTATTAAATGTCTATACCTTTTATTTAGCAAGATAGGATAGACACGATACGGCCTGAACGCGGGGAAAGCGGTAAAATCGGGGCAATCACGATATGACACCCGTATGAAACGCTTTCCCCTTTCCCATCGACCGCAAGGATGTGCCTGTGAGCCACGCTGACACAAATGCAGCCGTCCAGGTCCGCGACATTCACAAACGCTTCGGCAGCAACGAAGTCCTGAAGGGCATTTCGCTCAGCGCCTGCAAAGGCGATGTGCTGTCTATCATCGGTGCATCCGGCTCAGGCAAAAGCACCCTGCTGCGCTGCATTAATCATCTGGTCGTGCCCGATCAGGGCGAAGTTCAGATCGGCGCAGATATCCTGCGCAGCCATCGCAACCGCAAGGGACTGTGCGTCAGCGACGACCCCCGGCTGCTGGAACGGGTACGCGCCCGCTTAGGGATGGTGTTCCAGAATTTCAACTTGTGGTCACACCGCACGGTACTGCAGAACGTCACCGAAGGTCCTATCCACGTCAAGCGTCGCCCCGCCCACGAAGCTGCCGACCACGCCCGCGAACTGCTGGCCAAGGTGGGGCTGAGCAACAAGTGCGACGCCTACCCGTCCGAGCTGTCCGGCGGCCAGCAACAACGCGTTGCGATCGCGCGCGCCCTGGCGATGGACCCGGATGTGCTCCTGTTTGACGAACCCACCTCCGCCCTGGACCCCGAAATGGTCGGCGAAGTGCTGCGCGTCATACGTCAGCTGGCCGAAGAAGGCCGCACCATGATTCTGGTCACGCACGAAATGAATTTCGCCCGCGATGTCTCCAGCGAGACCGTTTTCATGCACAACGGCCTGATCGAAGAGTCCGGGCACCCCCGGAACCTGTTCGATGCGCCCTGTTCGGAGCGCCTGCGTCAATTCCTGCAGCCCATGCAGTAAGATCATTGCTTCCTCAACACGACACCGGCTGGGACGGCGCAGCGGACACACGCAGCCCGCCGCCAGCCTATCCACAAAGGAGAGCCAGACCATGAAGTTCATCAGTAAGACCCTGATCTGCGCCAGCCTGGCCCTGCTGGGCACCCAGGCGGCCACGGCCGACACCCTGAAGATCGGCACCGAAGGCGGTTACCCGCCATGGAGCATGGTGGATGCCGCCGGCAAGGTCACGGGCTTTGACGCCGACGTGGGCGCCGCCCTGTGCAAACAGTTAGGCTCGGACTGCAAGTTCGTGGTGCAGGCCTTCGACAGCCTGATCCCTTCGCTCGATGCCAAGCGCTTTGACCTGATCATCTCGGGCATGTCCTACACGCCCAAGCGCGCCGAACGCATCAACTTCAGCATCCCCTACGCCGTGGAAGACGCCATTTTCGTCTTGCCCAAGAAAAGCGAGCTGGTCGCCGCCGACAAGGAACAGACCATTTTCGACGGTCTGGCCGGCAAGACCATCGGCGTGCAAGGCGGTACCACGCATGGTGCCTACCTGAGCAAAATGGCCCCCAAAACGACGGTCAAGAACTACGACACGCTAGACCAGATGCAGATCGACCTGGACGCCGGCCGCCTGGACGGCACCTTCGCCGACCTGACCTCGCAGTCCAAGTTCCTGCACAAAGTGGGTGAAGACAACTTCGCGCTGTCCAAACTGGTCATCAAGGGCTCTTCCGATCCCGAAACGCTGGGCTACGGCATTGCCGTAGGCATTCACAAAGACAATGCCGAACTCAAAGCCAAAGTGGATGCTGCCCTGTGCAAGCTGATCGAAGACGGCACCATCAAGTCCTCCAGCGAGAAGTGGTTCGACATCGACATTTCCAACTACGAGATCTGCAAGAAATAATCCGAGAAGCACCACTTGATGCTAGACACCATTTTCAACGTGCTGCGCGAGGGCTGGGGCTGGATGTTCCTGCGCGGCGTGATGATGACGCTGGTCATATCCATTCTGGGCATGGCGCTGGGCGTGGTCATCGGCATAACGGGAGCCAGCATCAAGACGACCGGCCCGCGCTGGCTGCGCGGACTGGTCAGCCTGTACACCACGGTGGTGCGCAGCATCCCAGAGCTGCTCATCATCTATCTGTTGTTCTTCGGCTCGGTCCAGGCCGCTTCGGACCTGGCCGATCTGATGCGCTGGGAAGACGCCATGACCAGTTGGTTTCCCGCGCTGGTCGGCGTGTTGGCAATAGGCCTGATCGCCGGTTCCTATAGCGTGGAAGTGTTTCGCGGCGCGCTACAGGCTATCCCCGAAGGCCAGATCGAGGCGGCCAAAGCCATCGGCATGCCGGCCTGGATGCGCTTGAAACGCATCATCCTGCCGCAAATGTTCTGGTATGCGCTGCCCGGGGCCAACAATGTCTGGCAGACCGCCCTAAAAGATACGGCGTTGATTTCCCTGGTCGGACTGGTGGAGATCATGCGTGCCGCCACGCTGGGCGCGGCCAATACCCGCGAGCCCCTGGCCATGTACCTGATTGCCGGCGTGCTGTATTTCCTGATCGGAGCCCTCAGCCAGGCCCTGTTCGTGCTGGCCGAACGCTATACCGGCAAAGGCATGAGGGCCAGGGCATGATAGATCTGGACCTGTTTTCCACCACGCTGCAGACCCTATTCAAGGGCTTCTGGCTAAGCGTCTATATCGGCCTGTGGGGCATTGTGCTGTCGCTGGCCGTCGGTCTGTCGCTGGCGTTGATGCGTCAGTCCGGCAACCGCGCCCTGCAAGGCTTTGCCTTTGGCTACAGCACACTGTTTCGCGGCACGCCCTTACTGGTGCAGCTTTTTCTGCTGTACTACGGCGTGGGCACCCTGCCCTTTGTACGCCAATCGCCCGCCCTGTGGTGGCTGTTCAGCGATGGCATGCGCTGCGCGATTCTGGCCATAGGCCTGAACAGCGGCGCTTACGTCAGCGAAGTGTTCCGGGGCGGCTTCCAGGCGGTTCCCACGGGCCAGATCGAAGCGGCCAAGGCCATCGGCATGTCGGCCTGGATGCGTTTTCGGCGTGTGGTCTTTCCGCTGGCCATACGCCAGGCCCTGCCTGCCTACAGCAACGAAATCGTACTGGCCATCAAAGGCACCAGTCTGGCCTCCACCATCGCCGTCATGGATCTGACCGGCCACGCCAAGCGATTGATGAACCAGAACTACGCCATTATCGAGACCTTCGTGATCGCTGGCCTGCTGTATCTGCTGATCAATTTCACCCTGCTGTCCTGCGTTCATCTGGTCGAGCGCTGGCTGCATATCCGACGCTGAGCACCATGCCTGTCCCATCCAGCACGCCGCGACCCCGTTTGGCCCTGGTGGGCACAGGCGGCACCATTGCCGCCACCACGCACTCCAGCACCGGCCTGACCGACTACGACATTACCGAAGGCGTGCATGCCCTGCTGCACGCCGTGCCCGAGCTACTGGAGCTGGCCGAACTGGAATGCCATCAGATCTTCAATGTGGACAGCCGCGCCATGAGCTCGCTGATGCTGCTGGAGCTGTCGCAAAAACTGAATGATCTGCTGTCCCGCCCGGACATTGACGGCGTGGTGCTGACACACGGCACAGACACACTGGAAGAAAGCGCCTTTTTTCTGCACCTGACCCTGAAAACTCACAAACCTGTGGTGCTGACCGCCGCCATGCGTCCCGCGTCGGCCTTGAGCGCGGACGGCCCCCTGAATCTGCACAATGCCGTGCGCGTGGCCTGTAGCCCCCAAGCCCAAGGAGCGGGGGTACTGGTGCTGCTGAACGACCAGATCCACAGCGCGCGTTTTCTGAGCAAGCAGCATACTACCCAGGTCAATGCCTTCGGTTCCCCCGACGCCGGGCCGCTGGGGCTGGTCGCTGCCGGACAGGTGCGTTTCGCCATGCGCTGCCTGCTGCCCCACACCCTGGACAGCGTCTTTGACGTGCGCAGCCTGGCGGCTCTGCCCAAGGTGCAGGTCTTCTACGACCACCCCGACACCCTGGCCGAACTGTACCGCAGCGCCGCCCAAAACGGCGTGCGCGGCATTGTCGTGGCGGCAACCGGCAACGGCAGCCTGACGCCCGGCGCGCTGGAAGGCGTCAGCCGTGCCCACCGCCTGGGCGTGACCTGTGTGCGCGCCTCGCGCATTCATGCCGGGCCCGTCAGCGACAGCGCCTACGACCAGGATCACCACACCATCGCCGCCCACTGGCTGCCCGCTCAAAAAGCCCGCATCCTGCTGATGCTGGGCCTGGCGGCACAGCTGGACGAGGCCGGACTGCGGGACATTTTCCAGGACTACTGAGCCAAGGGTACGTATCGATCTGTGCGATGGACTTCTGGATAGGTCAATCACAGCGCGGACCAAAATCCGATCAATGCCTGCAATATCAGTCCTTACAGCCATTAAGGACTGATATTGCAAGCATTCGCTGTTTAATAGCCCATCCAGAAAGAGCGGGCCATAGACCAGGGAAACCGTACTTTGAACAATTCAACGCATCAGCCAAAGACATAAGACATCTGGAAGGCGCATTCCGGCGCTTGGATCGCTTAGCCTCCCCTCCCCTGGAAAAAGAGTTAAGGACATTTGCCAGCTAAGAAATCCATTCTCCTTCCAGAGCAGTCATCACCGGCCTCTGATCCGCATCGGCGCTCACACCCTACTACTACAAGGCCCCTCAGCCAGGCAACGCAGGCTGCTAAAGCGCACCGTCTGTCCCGTGACGGGATCGACAAAGCTGATATGGCGCGCCAGCAATTGCAAGGGCTGATCAAAATCGTCGTCCTCGCGCGGCGGCAGCAGGTCGGGATAGAACACATCGTTCAAAATAGGTGCGCCCAGGCTGCTCATATGCAGGCGCAACTGATGTTTGCGCCCGCTGTGGGGCCGTAAGCGGTACACGGCCAGACGACGGCCTTGCCCATCTGCCCAGTCGTGCTGGCGCAGGACGTCGGTACGGCTATTGGGCTCCCCGGCGACCTCGCGCATCACGAACAGACCGGGCACATCTTCCATGCGACTGACATACGTATGGCCGTGCGACGGCAAGTCCAGAAAGGGCGCGACAGCTTCATACTCTTTGTCGACACACCCATGCTGGAACAAAGACTGATACGCACCACGCAGGGCAGGATCGCGACAGAACAACAGCACACCGGCCGTTTCACGATCCAGGCGGTGCAAAGGCGTAATGCCATCCTCGCCGAAATGACGGCGCACCCGCGTCAAGGCGGTTTCCTGCAAGTAGCGCCCTCCGGGCGTCGTTGCCAGAAAGTGTGGTTTGTCCACGGCAATCAAGCGCTCATCGGCGTGCAGAACCGGCATCTCGAAGGGTACGGGCGACTCGTGCGGCACCATACGAAAATACCAGAGCCAACGATCGGGCTGATAATGCGAGCCAGCTTGCTGCGCCCGGCCTTCGTCATCCAGAATATCGCCACGCGCCAAGCGGTCGCGCATCACATCGGGACTGACATACGGAAAGCGTTCCAAAAGGAACTCGTCAAGCGTGCGCCAAGGGCCGCGAGGACACCAGACCCGGCTGGGCGTGACGCCGTCGCGGGCTGGAACAGGAGGCCGGGCTTTATTCGGTTTCATGATCGGACTGGGCAATAAAACGGCCCGCCGCACAGGCGGGCCGGATGATCCATGCCACTCAGTGTACTACCGGGACCGCCTCAAAGACCGATCCCGTACCGACTCAAGCCGGCGCAACAGCACGCCGCATACGTATGCCCTGACGCACCCATAGCCAGATCAGAATCAGGAACGCCGGCAGAAACACCCAGAACTCGGACGGACGATCCGGATGCGGCACCTTGACGTGCTGGATATCCCAACCCTGCTCCCACCCGGCGCGACGCGCCGAACTACCAAACGATACCGAGGAAATCTGGGCCATGTCGCCAAACGCCATGACCGTCAGCCCGGCCATGGACAAACGCTTGGTCGCCGCGGCGGCACCCGTGGACGTATCGCCTTCGGGCAGCCCTGGCAAGGCCACGGCCACCGTCTTTTGCAACTCATCCCCTTCCAGGTTCATGCCGGTCAGTTGCACGACCAGATTGGCCCCGTCGGGCAATGCCTGGACCACCTGCATCAGTTCGGCCGGCGGCCTATCCTGATACTTTTCGGTCACGCGGTCCATGAACCAGTCGGGCCGAAACAGCATGAAAGTAGCCACCAGCAACAGCGCCACTTCCAGCCAAGTGGCCCGCGTGCGGAACCAGCCCATGGTGGCGGCGGCAAACGCCAGAGAGGCCACCGTTGAACCTACGATCACCAAAATCAGCTCCCAGGTGCTGTGTATGCCGATCAGCAGCAGCATGGGGTTGAAAATGAACATAAAGGGCAGCACGGCAGTGCGCATGGCGTAAGTCACGCCCTGCACGCCGGTCTTGATCGGGTCCTCTCCCGAGATCGCCGCCGCCGCAAACGTCGCCAAGCCCACAGGAGGGGTAATGTCGGCCATGATGCCGTAATAAAACACGAACATATGCACGGCGATCAGCGGAATCACCATGCCGCTTTGCGCGCCCAGCTCGACCACCACGGGCGCCATCAACGTAGCCATCAGGATGTAGTTGGCGGTGGTGGGCATGCCCAGCCCCAGCACCAGGCAGACGGCGGCCGTAAAGAACAGCATGGCCAGCACGCTGCCCATGGACACCAGTTCCACAAAGGCTGTCATGCGCAGGCCCAGGCCCGTCAGGGTAATGGCACCCACAATCAAGCCTGCCGTGCCGCAGGCAATGCCGATACCGACCATATTGCGCGCGCCTTCCTGCAAGCCGGCTACCGCTTCGCGCAGACCCAGGCGCACCGGCTCGACCACGGCCTGCTTGCGAAACCAGGCAATCAGCGGCCGCTGCGTCACCATCTGGAACAACATGGCCACCACCGCCCAGAAGGCCGACAGACCGGCGGACATGACTTCCACCGTCAGGCACCAGACCAGCACCCCGATAGGGATCAGAAAATACAGACCTGCCCGCACAGTAGGCCAGGGCTCGGGCCGCACCGGCGTATTCACATTGATGTCGGTGGGCAGATCATCGTGGCGCGCCGCCACGCCCAGCAAGAACACATACAAAGCCAACAATAAAAACAACAATATCCAGATGGCAGCGTCCCCGGCCACCGCCTGCACGCCCACGCCTATCCAGTAAACCAGCCCCATTACGATCAAGGTGCCGGCAATACCCATGCCCCAACCCGCCAGCTTACGAGCGACGGTCTTGGGCGCGCCTGCTGCCATCATGGGCTGAATACCCAGCTTGAGTGCTTCCAGATGCACGATATAGAACAAAGCGATATAAGAAATCGAAGCCGGCAACAACGCATGGCGGATGATATCGGTATAGGGAATGCCCACATACTCGATCATCAAAAACGCCGCCGCCCCCATGACCGGCGGCATGATCTGCCCGTTCACGGACGAAGCCGTCTCGATGGCACCGGCGCGGATACCACCGTAGCCGGCTTTTTTCATCAAGGGAATCGTAAAAATGCCGCCTGTCACCACATTGGCCACCGAGGACGCCGACACAATACCATTGACGGCCGAGGACACCACGGCCACCTTGGCCGGGCCGCCGCGCAAATGGCCCAGCAAGGCAAACGACACCTGCATCATGTAATTGCCCGCGCCGCAGCGATCCAGCAACGAGCCCAGCAACACGAAGATAAAGATGTAGGACACCGACACGCCCAGGGCCACCCCGTACACGCCCTCGGTAGTCAGCCACATGTGCGACACCAGACGTTCCAGCGATGCGCCGCGATGCGACAGCGCATCGGGCAGCCAAGGGCCCAGGAAAATGTACGCAATAAAGACCACGGCCAGTATCGCCATAGGCGCGCCTAGCGCGCGACGCGTGGCCTCCAGCAGTAGCACCAGCCCCACGCTGGCCACCGCCACATCCATCGTCGTGGGTATGCCCGGCCGCGTCGCCAACTCTTTGTAAAAGAAAAACAGGTAAGAACCACAAAAGGCTGCAATCAGCGCCAACAGCCAATCGTGCAACGGCACGCGGTCGCGGGCCGATTTCAGACTGGCCGGATAGGCCAGATAAGCCAGAAACATAGCAATGCCCAGATGCAGGGCGCGCGCTTCCGTATCATTCAAAATGCCCATGTTCAGGGCAAACGGCAGGGGCGAGGCATACCATAGCTGAAACAGCGACCAGCCCACGGCGGTCAGAAACAGCACCATGCCGGCCACACCGGCCACGGAACGACCTCCTCGGTCTACATCGGCGACCAGCTTTTCCAGCTTGGCCGTTTCGCTCTGCGTCAGGGCGAGGTCGGGCCCTGTGTTTTGATGTTCTTGTTGTGTCATTGCTTGGTCTCCAGGAGAGCCTGGGTCTTGGTCCGGCACAGCCGGACCGGCACCTGCAGGTGCCCGATCAGAAAGACCGTCCGAAAGGACGGCCCTGGTTCAGGCGGGCACGGGCCAGGCCCTGCCCGCCTGCGGTCGGGCGGCAAACAGCCGACCCGAACCTGGCCGCTTACAGCAGCCCTTTTTCCTTGAAGTACTTCTCGGCACCAGGATGCAGCGGAGCCGACAGGCCGTTCTTGACCATGTCTTCTTTCTTCAGGTTCGCAAAAGCAGGGTGCAAGCGCTTGAAGTCATCGAAGTTTTCAAACACGGCCTTGACCACGGTGTAGACGGACTCCTCGGGCACATCTTCGGAAGTCACAAAGGTCGCCAGCACGCCGTAGGTCTGCGTATCGTTCGGATTGTTGGGGTACAAACCACCGGGGATAGCCACTTTGGCGTAGTACGGATAGGTTTCCACCAGCTTGTCCACGGCCGGGCCGGTCAGCGGCACCAGCTTGGCACCGCACGACGTGGTGGGGTCCTGGATATTGGCCGAAGGGTGGCCTACGCCATAGATGAAGCCGTCGATCTTGCCGTCGCACAAGGCCGGACCGTGCTCGTCGGGGCGCAGTTCGGAAGCCAGCGAGAAAAAGCTGTTATCCAGGCCCATGGCCTTGAGCAGTTGGTCCATGGATGCGCGGGTGCCCGAGCCAGGGTTGCCCACATTGAAACGCTTGCCCTTGAAGTCTTCAAACTTCTGAATATTGGCTTCTTTGCGCGAGAGTACGGTAAAGGGCTCGGGATGGATGGAGAACACCGAGCGCAATTTCTTGAAGGCACCCGCATCCTTGAACTGGCCTTCGCCGTTATAGGCGTTGTAGCCTACATCCGACTGCACCACGCCCAGGTCCAGTTCCTTGGCCTTGATGGTGTTCACGTTAAACACCGAGCCGCCGGTCGACTCCACCGAGCAGCGAATGCCGTGGTCCGAACGGTCTTTGTTGACCAGACGGCAAATGGCGCCGCCGGCGGCGTAATACACGCCCGTCACGCCACCGGTGCCGATGCTCACAAACTTTTGTTGCGCGCTGGCCGGCAGCGGGCTGGCCAGCATGGCGCACAAGGCCGCTGCGGCAGTCAATGCCATCGATGTTTTCTTGCCTGTTTTTCTGAATACGTGACGCATCACTCTCTCTCCCTTTGGGGTTGTCCCCTGTTTAATGGCCGACATAACGCCGGTTTTCTTTGTCTGACCTACTGTCTCTTGTGAAGACAGCAAGCCGGAATGTCGCGTGCGGATTGCCAGGCGGCATCCACGCAGACGGCCCGCGGAATCAGATCCGAGCGGCCGGCTGCCAATACAGTTGTTGATCCTGCAGCATGGACTCCATGCGTATCAGGCGCTGCACCACGGTATCGCCTCCAAGGGCGGCGATACGGGCCAGCAAATGTTCGGCCAATGCTACCGGGCCGACCATGGAATGAAAAAAACTCGCCGGCTGACGCTCGCCCGGCACGGCCTCGAACAACAGCACGTGCCGCGCACCCTGCGCAACCGGCGACAGCGCACTGTCGGTCAGGGCGATCACCGTGACGCCCCGCTGCACCGCCTGCCGCATGCTCTGCACAGTGGCGCGCACATAAGGTGCTTGGCTGATCACGACCAGCACGGCCTGCTTGCCCTGGGCTTCTTCCAGCTCCAGGATCACATCGGCCGAGTGGCTCAGCAGCACCCCACCGCCACGCATCAACTGATAGGCATAATGCATCTGGAACGCACAGCCAAAACTGGAGCCCATACCCAGAAAACCGACTTTGCGCGCATCCAGCACAGCTTGCGCCGCCGCATCCAGCGCCGCTGCCGAGTTCAAGCCTTGCACCGACTCCAGGGCCGACTCTTGCTGCTGGCGCAAGGCCGGCGTCTGGCGCACTGCCTGGCGTCTATCCTGCAGGCCACGGGCCCGGCTCGCCAGACTGCCCGTCTCGTTGCGCAAGGCCTGCTGGAACGGTGCCCGAAAGCGATCGTAACTGTCGTACCCTGCGGCCCGCGCCAGACGCAGCATCGTGGCTGGGGCCAGGGACAAAGCCTGGGCCTGGCGGCGCATCGACCACAGGCCGACCTCGACCGGATGCTGCTCCACCCAATGGGCGGCGCGGCGCAACTCGGGAGTCAGACCCGGCAGAGCCTGCTGCAAGCGGACCAGAGGTTCCATTGCGTTCACCACATGCCTCCCCAGACAGGATAAAACGCATGTTAACCTGAACATCGCCTGAAAAAACAAATGTTTTATCAGGGTTTGCCCTCAGAAAAACACTGCCGAATCAATACTTAAAACATAAACTATTTGCCATCGAACAACGATTCAGCGGATGTCGAAACGGCCATACTGTTTTTCCGAATACGACCGGTGCAACTCCACCTGTTCGACCACAGCCAGGTCCGGCCCACGATGCAGCCAGCTGATCATACGGTCAAGCTGATCCGCATCGCCCTGAAGCACCAGCTCTACCGAGCCGTCCGCTGCATTGCTGACCCATCCATGCACACCATATAGATGGGCATGACGCACAGCCGCCGCCCGAAACCCCACGCCCTGCACTTTGCCCCTGACCCGGACATCCACTGTTTCCTGGCTCATGATGCGCCACTCCCGCAATTTTTCCCGAAGATGCACGCCATTGCTGCCTTGCTCCTTCATATTCAGTTAATCTACCGACAATATTGTTGCATGCCCGCCCCCTCCGCCGACTGCCCCCGACGCACCCTTCATCATGAATCTGTCCCGTTTTTTCTCCTTTTCGCTGCACAGGGCGGCCCGTGCGCTGCGCAGCGTAGCCATCGCGCTGCTGATCGCACTGAGCGCAGTGGGAACGGTACAGTCCCAATCCCCGCTGGTGCGTGTCGGTGTCTACGACAATCCGCCCAAACTGTTTCTGGACAACCAGAACCAGCCGGGCGGCATCATGGGCGAGTTGCTGATGGAAATCGCCCGTCGCCAAAGTTGGACGATCGAGGCGGTCGAGTGCGAATGGCAGCAATGCCTCAATGCCCTGCAAAGCGGCCTGGTCGATCTGGTGCCTGGCGTGGCGCACAACAGCATGCGCGAATCACTGTACAGTTTCCACAGCACCCCCGTGTTGGAGGACTGGTCACAACTGTTCACGGCCGACGACACCCTGATCCGCGCGCTGAACGATCTGAAAGGCAAACGCATCGCCGTCATGGCCGGCACCATACAGTTTTCCCAGTTAAGTACCATCCTGGAGTCCCTGGAACTGCATGCCACGGTCGTGACCGCCGACTCACAAGCCGGTGCACTGGCCTTGGTACGGGACAAACAGGCCGACGCTGCCGTCGTGGGTCATCTGTTCGGCATGCGCTATGCCAGCGACTATGGCCTAAAGAACGCACCGATCCGCTTTGAGCCTACCAGCGCCTTTTATATCACCGCCCAAGGCCAGCACCCGGAACTACTGGCGGCCATCGATGCGCAACTGGCCCAATGGCACGCCAATGCGGATTCCTTCTATATCGATACCCTAAGCCAGTGGGGCATACGCCTAATCGAAAAACCGCCCAAGCCCTGGATCATGCCATCCCTGATGATTCTGGCGGCTTTGTTGCTGATCGCCCTGTTGACTGTTTACCTGATGCGCAGCGGCCTGCGCCGGCAACGCAAAAAACTGGTCGAAACCGAGCACCGCATGCACACCGTCCTGGATGCCATCGATGCCTATGTCTACATCAAAGACAGCCGTTTTCGCTACCTGTATGCCAACCACAAACTGTGCAAGGATCTGAACTACACGGCCCAGAGCATCGTGGGCAAGACCGACGATGATCTGTATGCCAATAAACAGACCATCCACGAATTCCGTCGCAACGACGAACAGGTGCTGTACAGCGGGGAACGGCTGGCCGTGGAAGAGGTCGTGCGCGACCGCAAAGGCGAGGCACGCGCCACCCTGTTTTCCATCAAGGTGCCTGTTGTGGACCCCGAAACGCAACAAGCCGTGCTCTACGGTATCTCCACCAATATTTCCGCCCTGAAGGCGACACAATCGGAGAACTACCGTCTGGCTTTCTACGATCCGCTGACCGAACTGCCCAATCGCCGCCTGCTGCTGCAACGTCTGGAGCAGCACCTGCAAACCGTGGAACCCTGCCAAAGCCCTAGCGCCCTGTATTTCCTGGACCTGGATCGTTTCAAACACATTAACGATGCGCGCGGCCATGCCATCGGCGACACCATGCTGCGCCTGGTGGCGCGCCGCCTGTCGTTGCTGATCGATGCGCAGGACATTGTGGCCCGCTTGGGCGGTGACGAATTCGTTATTCTAAAAATTCTCCAGCCCGGTTCTTTGCAAGAATGCCGCCAGCAGGCGCTGGATTTTGCAGAGCAACTGCGCTCCCGTCTGGAAGAGCCTTACATTATCGAGGCCCAGCCCTATCTGAGCAGTGGCAGCATCGGCCTGACCCTGGTCACCGACAAGACGCTGAACGCCGAAGCGCTGATGCGCCAGGCCGATACCGCCATGTACCGCTCCAAAGAAAGCGGCCGCAATCAGATCACCCTGTACGAAGCAGGCATGCAAGAAGCCCTGGAAGAACACCTGAGCCTGCAGCACGACCTGACGTTTGCCATTGGCTCGGACCAGTTGCGTCTTTTTGTGCAGTCCCAGTACGACGAACAAGGACGGATCTGCGGCGCGGAAGTATTGCTGCGCTGGCACCACCCCACGCGCGGCGTCCTGACGCCCAATCGTTTCATTCCTTTGGCCGAAAGCACGGATCTGATCACACCGCTGGGCGACTGGATCGTGGCCTCGGTCTGCGATCTTCTGTTGCAGACCCCGCAGGCCACGTTCCCCATTTCCATTAATGTCAGCCCCATCCAGTTTCGCCGACCCGACTTTGCGGCCCGTATCCGCCAGATCCTGAAAAGCAGCGGCGCACCCGCCCATCGCCTGATTTTTGAAATCACCGAAGGCGTGCTCATGGAAGATTCTGCCTCGGCCAGCATCATCATGAGCGAGCTGACCGACCTGGGCATACGCTTTTCCATCGACGATTTCGGCACCGGCTATTCCAACCTGGCCGCTCTGCGCCGCCTGCCGCTGTACGAGCTGAAAATCGACCGCAGCCTGATCATGGGCGTACCAGGCACCCAGGAAGCCAATGCCATCGTGCGCACTGTCCTGGCCATGGCCCGCCAGCTACGCCTGCATGTTGTGGCCGAAGGCGTGGAAAGCGAACCGCAAAAAGCCTTTTTGCTGCGCCGTGGCTGCCACGCCCTGCAAGGCTACCTACTCAGCCCACCCCAAGCCATCGAGCAGTGGATCAAGACCGTGCATCAAGAACCCGCTTCCCGGTCATAAAAATCGATGCAAGAGCCCCGCTTGCGCGGGGAACACGCTGTGACCAGGCCGTTCGTGACCTCCCGGATCGGTTCATCCCCGCTTGCGCGGGGAACACGGTAGGTGGAAATAATGAACTGGAAAATCACACGGTTCATCCCCGCTTGCGCGGGGAACACTTCGGCGGGGCGGCTTTACTGCCTATTCATACCGGTTCATCCCCGCTTGCGCGGGGAACACTTACGGCGTATACGCGCGAAGTCGGTACTACGCGGTTCATCCCCGCTTGCGCGGGGAACACGCCCCGCCTTCCGCATACGCTACATGGACGCCCGGTTCATCCCCGCTTGCGCGGGGAACACGCGTTCAGATTATGAACAATATTCCTCCAAAACGGTTCATCCCCGCTTGCGCGGGGAACACTTTGTAATGGTCAGCATTAAATCCATATCCTGCGGTTCATCCCCGCTTGCGCGGGGAACACGCACCATAATCCGGCTGGCCAAGGGTTCATCGCGGTTCATCCCCGCTTGCGCGGGGAACACCATATAACCCGCCACCCCAGGCGGACACAGAACGGTTCATCCCCGCTTGCGCGGGGAACACGGCCAGCTCACGTTCACCCCACTGCGTAACCACGGTTCATCCCCGCTTGCGCGGGGAACACTAAGGAGGGAATTTGCGTCCAGTCTACGGAAACGGTTCATCCCCGCTTGCGCGGGGAACACTTCGGTGCGCATACCAATTTCTACGAATAAACCGGTTCATCCCCGCTTGCGCGGGGAACACTCTAAAACTAACTCATTGATTTTTATAATTTAATTATGCCCTTGAGTTTCTACCAAAAAAACAGCCCAAATTACCGGCCTTCAACTCATACTTCCCAAACCTGCATTTGGAACTGTACACATCCCTGTTACCGGCACATATTGCACACTTCAAACTGATTTTTCAAACTGTTGGTTTCTACCCTGGGCACGGGCAATATGTCCTAAAGCCTTGGCAATAAAAGCCCCATCATCCCCCGCATCTTCCATGCATGCTTCGAAATACAAAGTCATGTTTTGCTCTGTCTGAAGGTATTGGGTACTGTCCCACACACTCAAGCTGATGCTGTCCATCTTGGCTCCTTGCCATAACCACACCACGTCCTACCCCCTTTTATCAGACATCGTCCATTCCTTCAGGCTGAAACCGCACCAATCGTAAACCGTCAAAATCGATCGGCATACGGCGATTTGAACCATATGTAATAAAGTCAAAACCGGATTCCGTGCTAGCAGCCCACGCCATGACCACATTCCCATCTTCGGCCAGTTCAACAATCTGATACCAGATCATTTCGCGCACCCGCCGGCTGACATCGCCAACATAAACACCAGCGCGTACTTCCAGCAACCAGACTGCCAAACGTCCCCGCAATCGCGGCGGTACCGCTTCAGTGACCACAACCAGCATGCTCATCAACCCTCTCCTAACTACTACGATGCCCTTGGTCGCCAATAGAAGGTGGCTCTGGAATGGCAGGGGGTTGCGCATCCTCGGGCGGAGCCGGCGGCGCGATTTCACCGGCCGCCAATACATCCTCGATCAACGGGATAAGGCGGCCCAGCAAACGGCTACTTCGAAAGACTTCTCGACAGGCCTGGCGAACTTCCCGATCCGGGTGCCTGGGCTGCTCGGCTGCAATTTTGAATGCCACAGGCACGACTGTTTCAAACTTCACGATATCAGCAATATCGTAGACAAAAGACAAAGGTTTTCCGCTATGCAAAAATCCGATAGCCGGTGCATAGCCGGCTGCCAATACAGCCGCTTCGGTCACCCCATACAAGCATGAGGTAGCCGCGCTAACGCACTGATTGGCAATATCGCCCGCCGCCCAATCCTTAGGATCGTATCGCCGTCCTTGCCAACTAACGCCAAATTTCTTGGCCAACACTTGATAGGTTGCCCGCACCCGCGCACCCTCTACACCTCGTAATTGATCAATACTGCGCCGTTGTGGTGCCGGTTCACCAAAACGCAGCTCGAACATCTTGCGTACTACCTTCAGGCGCAAATCCGAATCCAATGCCAGTTGTGCCTGATACAACAATTTGTCGGAACGAGCGCCGCCAGGCTGTCCAGCCGAATACAACCTAACCCCGGCTTCACCTACCCAAATCAGCAACGTGCCAGTAGTCGCCGCCAATTTAATCGCTGCATGACTAATACGGGTACCTGGCTCCAGCATGATGCACACTACCGAGCCAACCGGTATATGCATACGCTCGCCATTGACTTCGTCAATGACCACGAATGCCCCGTCCCTAACATCAATACGCCCCATACCCACAAAGATCATGGAGTTGCGCTCTTTAATCGGGATAGGGCGTAAAGGAAGGTACGCCATTACACGGGCCGAAGAAGCATCAGGCCGCAGCCCAGGGCCTTGGCTCGCCCATACCCAAGACAATACTGCTGCCAAAAAAGATCAGGATTCTGGATCGTCAACACCCCTTGATAATCGACACTGGAAAAACGAATCGTGCCTTTCTTTTTCCGGCTTTGATGCTGCATATACCCATCCACCGCAGCAGGCATATCCAAAGAGAACCCCCATTCCCGGGCTCGCCTGTCCTGCCCCAGCCAGTCCTGGGCGGCCTGTTCCATCGCAGCTTGGCACTGCTCTGGATTCAAGCCTTGCTGCCTGGACCGCTGTTTGGCATGCATCAGGACATCGTGGCGCTTGTGATCAGAACACACCGTAGGATTGGCCCGCAGACTGAATGCCAACTTCTGACCAACTGCCAGACGTGGCCGAAACGCTTTGCTGCGCACCACAAACGCGGGATGAGCCGCAGGTGCCTGCTCGGACAAGACATAAAACTGCATACCACCGGGGCTCATTTCCTGACGGAAAATAAACGTGCGTGCAGCCTGGTCGGTAAACAACTGCCACAACACCTGATGCTCGGCGTAAGCACCATTTCGGCTCAAAGTCTGTGCGATCAACTGCCCTGCCCCACCCGGGGCCAAGCTGATCTTGGACAAATACATTTATGCCTCCTGCTCATCGAGCTGATAGCACACACGCTGGGAAAATTGCCAGCGTGCCCGATTCAACGGCTCATCCCAAGGTGTCGTACGAACGGCATGCGACACATCGCCGCCCAACCGATCCTGATCACCCTCCCAGCTATACCGGGCCCAGCTATCCTGTTGCAGCCACCAGCCATCCTCTTTAAGAGAACGCGTCAAGGGCGCAAAAGGCTGATTCAACGCGTCTTTCAAATTGACGGCACTGCATAAGGCAGGTGCCAGCGGCAAGGCGGGCGGGCACGATTTCCGACCCAGATACAACTGAAAGACAGGCTGCCGCAATGCCTGCTGCAATTGCTCCAAGGTATAAACAGCGCCTTGGCTCAACCAGACCGCCACGACCCACAAACCGTCACAGCGATAATCCCGCTTGGATAGGATGGTCTCTGGGCTTGGGTCCGACAGTTCCGACTGGCGAGTCAGGTGCACAACCTTGCTGCGCTGCGGCGGTACCTGGGCGGTGTGATAGTCACGCAGCAAGGTGCCCGGTGCGCATTGCTTAATGCCAAAACAAACACTGCTCTGTAACGCGCTCAAGGCCGTTTCATCGTCGCGCCGGATGCCCAGAGCCGCTCCCAGCAAGCCCAGCAAGGCTGAGCGCGACGGCATACTTGCCGTCGGACGCTCCTCGCCCACAGCCGTGGTTCCCCAACTGGCGAGCGGACCATATAGACGAAAAACCAGGTATTGCTGCATGGCCACCTCCTTACGCGCTTGCAAAGTCCAGCACTTCGTTCAGCGAACCTTGTCCCGCTGCGACGTTCAAGGTGCAACGCTGATCGGCGCACGCTCCATAGGCGTGATCAAAACGTTCGACCTGTTGTTCCAGGGCAGCGACCGCATCAAACAGATAGTCCTCACCATGCACAGGTTTAAGAAAAGCGACCGACAAGGATCGTGGCTGCTGAGCGCCTTTTTCAACCAGCACATAGCTGGCATAGGCGCGACTGGCAAAACTGTTTTGCTTGCCGGACGGAGCCACTTTTGTAGCCGCTTCAACCAAGGCCCGGATGGTCTGACGAGTCAGGTCTTGCTTGCCGCCCAGGCTTTCCAACAACTGGCTTTTATTGATGCAGATGTAGCTGTAAAACAAAGCCGCCGCAAAACCCGATTCGCCGATATGGGCCGAACCGGCATCGTCCTTGCCATCGTTCAAATCGTCCACAGCGGTGAAATAATCATCTTCGACCACCACGGAATGCACACTGATGGCATGCGCGACCTGGCAAGCCGCTTCGACGGAATATTCCGGGCTGGACGCCAGCATACGACCGAACAAAGCAATATCGACGGCGCTGTGATCATGTTTAAGCAAGGCCAGTTCTTCTTTGCTGGGTGCGCGCTTTTCTTCTGCCAGCCGTTTGACCAGATCGCGGGCCGCTTTCTGCTCTGCAGGGCTGATATGAGCCAACTGCTCAATTTCCAAAGAGTCTTTTTTTCCTTTGCCAAACACGGCTGCAATTGAAGCGGCCCATTCGCGCGCCTGCTTATCCGCTATGCCCGCATCAACTAACTGTTGATGAATTTCCAGGCCAAAACGCTTGGTACGCGTACCCAAATGGCCTGCCAATGCTTGCTGGAACAGCTCCGAGACACGCCAGTGACGTTTCAAGCTTTGCGAGCTAATACGCAAACGTTCCGTACCGCCCATCAAGGCTGTCTTGGGACGCCCGAGATCATCTCGGTTCAAATTGGCAGGAGGGTAAGAGGTCAACAGATGCAGCTGAATAAATTCACTCACGTCATTACCTTTTTCAAAAAAATCATCTTCCGATTTGCTTATTTCTTGGCGGCTGCAGCAGCCCGGAAATAATCCGTAGCCCACCGCACCACGACCCGCTGGTCTGTTCGGCCTGGACGCAGACGGCGCTTTTCATCAAACCATTTCACAATGTCTGCGGCGACCGCTTCCACAGGCAGGGTATGCCCAAGCTGCTGTGCCAGCCGACGCAGCTGACGCAATAAATCGTTAGGGCTGCGAACGTGCAGCAACTTATAAAAACGCTGTTCGCTAACCAGTGGTTTGCCCGAGGATTTATCCTTGTCGACCTTTCCGGCCGCCCCCCCGACCGAGGAGCCGCCATTAACGGCCACATAGGCCAAAACACCCGCAATGACAGCCAGGCACTCCACATCCAGATCCGCATCCGGTTCCTGAGCATCCGCCACACTGAACCACAAGGCCCTGAACCCTTCGGTCAGCACAATGTCGTCCACCGCGGCGCAACGCTTCAGTTCGGCCCGATATCGTGTCGGCGCTGGTCTGATGCCCTGCTTTTCCAGCTCATCTCGGCTTTGCACCATGCTGCACCACCAGCGCAGCGCCTTTTCCTGTACCGTTTTGCTATTCATGCGCCACGCTCTCCTGCTGTGCCGTTTGTTGAATCTGATACGCTGATTTAAAGGCTTTCACCTCCTTGCCAACCTGTAGCCAGCCCTGCAGATGACGCCGGGCCTGCATACGCTTGCTCATGGAGCGCACATCGCCCAGCTCTGTAAATGCGTACTGATCGAAAATTCTCAAAGCCGTCTCCCGCAAGATGCGCAACCACTGTTCTGCTGGCGCGCTGTTCAGCACCTGTCCGTCGCTATGAACGATGCTCCTGACCACATCAAAAAAATCGGATTCCGTGCTCTGCCAAAAGCTGACATCCACAAAGGACATATCGCCCTTAGCCTCGCCAGGACTTTCGAACCAGGCTGCCTTGATCTTGCTGCGGCAGTGCCATAGCGCCAGGTTGGCCAACTCCTGCAGTTCCTTGATGACGATAAGAATGGATGTTTGCTGCTCGGAGGACACCGCAAACACCGGCATGGAAGCCGCATGCCAGCCACGCGCCTTCATATTGTCCATGTCGTACCCCGACACCCATAGCTGAGGCACAATGCGCCCGCGTTGCTCCAGGCCCCTACGCGCAGAGTCGTACTGCACGACATTTCTGGGACAACGCTGCCCATGCTGATGGCTGCTGATGGTCAGCACATCCCAGATCTTGTAGTTCAGACCGCCGGGCTGCCCCTTTAAAGACAACTCAGGTGAATCCGGCTTTTTAGGGTCCCACCGATAAGGCGTCAAAGGATGATCCCAGTTACCGGCATAATTGATTCCGTAGTTTTGTGTTTTGTAACTACGTACGGACTGGTCGGTGTCGACACCACTGATGGCACATACGGCAGCACGATCCTCCACAATCAGACGAATGCGACGCGGCATGGACCAGTACATCTGCAAGGGATGTACATCGTGCGCATACACTTCAGTACCCGGCTGCTCACTTTGCCGAGTCGGGGCCAGCCACGGAAAAACCATCCCGCTGCGCAGATCCGGCTCGTCGTAGGGCCAAAGATCCTTGTGTATCACGTTGAACCACAACTTTTGCCAGAGTGATGCCTGCGGGTCCTCGGGCAAGACCAGCACCGTCAGCGGCCCGCCCCCGCGCAAACCGACACGATGACCCGCGCCGCCTGCCGGCGCATTCACCTGCAACGTCCACAGCGCCAAGGCAGCCATGCCTGGCGACATGACCGCACCGACACCCCGCTTGATGAAGTGGTCGGTATTTTTCTTGATGGTGTTTTCGCCGGGCGCATCGATTAAAAGACCTGAGACCGGCACAGGCTTATTTGCTTCCAACAAATCAAAATCCTGCATGAAACACGGCCCGGAACCACTTATTTGAAAAGCATGTCCGATTCGTGCCAAACGTTGGGCCAAAGCAGCCTCGGAAGGGACGTCATAAAACCAATCAATCCATTCTTCTTCGTCGTCCGGCTGCATGGCTGTCTGCAAAATGGCAATCAGCAGGACATAGGCGGCACTGGCGAAATCCTCGCGCGGCAAGGCCAGATCCACAATATCGTCACGAACCATCGCCGTCACCGGCAGGACTTGAGTAGAGCCGTCCCGGAGCCGGAACGGCAGCCAGGGGTCGGTCAGTAAATTTTGCATTTCAGGACTCCACGGAATGGATACGTGCTCATCATATTCGATTCAAAAAAAAATTAACAAGCTGAAAGCTAGTCCATTAAACCACAAAAAGAACATGACCATCTCAGACTATCGATGTCCGCACACCAATACCAACAAGCGGCCTTACTCGCCCCCATTGCCAAGCGTTACAAGCGAACCATTTTTGAGTCTGTACAATGCCGCTGTTCTCCCGCTTTTCTGGAGATCTACCGCTGAAGGCTAGCCCTTCACCTCCCGTTCCCCGCTTCGGCGGGGATTTTTTCGTACACACCCAATTCCGCGTCGTAAGCAATGGTGCCATCCTGATCGACGACCCAAGGATGCAGAAACTGCAACTTGCGATGTTGCTGCGTCAAGGCATCCCAATGCGACTGCTCGGCATCTGATAGTGGCGGCAGACGGCTGGCGTACCGTTTCTGGGGCAGCCGCACGGTACTTAGCTCCCAGGCAAAACGATCGTCCTGGACCCACGGCACCAAGCCGTACTCCGAATGGCGCAGCAACACGACATTGGCGACGTCCACATCGCTGTAGCGCGTGCTGATATCCAGCTCGTCCTCGTACCAGTTTTGACGCCCTTGCATGGAATAGCCTTGCTCCCACTTTAGGGCGTTAGAGCGGGCCGACGCGGCCATGCTGCGGTCTTTCCCTTCCACACGCTGCTCTTCCTGGCGCAAGGACTCGGGGATCGCGTCATCCGCCTGCTCCCCATAGACAGCTTCGATCAACTCCCGCGCCTGTTCAGGCAGGCTCCAGCCACCCAGCTCACGCAGCTTGCGCATACCTAGCCACAAGCGCCCCGGCGAACGGTACACGGCCTGCGTGCCGCCAAAGTCCGCTTTTTTCAACCAGTCATGAAGGGGTTCATCCTGCCAGGGCGGCGCATGCACCCACAAAATAGGGGTGCCCCGCGCATCCGCTTGCCCCGGAGCCTGTCGGTTGCCCTGTGTATCGCGCGCATGACGATGTAGACGCCCCGCCCGCTGGATTAAGTCGTCGATCAGGCAAAGATCGCTGATCATGACATCGGCATCCGCATCCAGACTTTCCTGAAAGACCTGGGTGGTAATCAGCACACGCCCGGCGCGTTGCGACGCCCCCGCACTCTTGCCGAAATGCTGCAGCACCTCGGTCTCGATTCGTTGCCGATCCGCCATGACAAAACGACTATGGAATAACTGACACCTGGCCGGATGCCGCACCTGGCCGCGCACAGCCCGATACGCCTCGATCGCTTCGGCTACGGTATTGCGCACCCACACCACGCAGCGCCCCTGCTCCACAGCATCCACCACTACATCAAGGCAAGTGTCCACACTCTGCAAGAATTGAACGTCGACCCGACGCTCAGACCCCGCCCGGGATGCCAAAGTGTGCTCCTGCACACGTTCGCCTCTGAACATATTGACGGAAGTCGCCAAAGGAAATGCCTGGTTGCGCAGTGAATAAGGCTCCGTCTGCATGGCGTTCAGCCAGATATTCACCAAGCGCTGGCGCTGTGCCAGCGGCAAGGTGGCCGTCAACAAAACCGCCGACCCGCCTTGATGCACATGCATGGTCAACAAGCTCTCCAGCAACTCGAACATATAGGCGTCGGCGGCATGGATTTCGTCAAACACCAGCACTTTGCGGCTCAAGCCTAGCAGGCGCAACGATTGATGTTTGCGCGGCAAAGCCGCTAACAAGGCCTGATCAATCGTGCCTACCCCTACCGGAGCCAATAAGGCTTTTTTGCGGGAATCGCCCAGCCACTGATTGCATCGTATGGTGGCCGTGTCATCTGCGCTGGCGTAAGCGCCATCTTCACGCTCCTGCTCATGCACAGCCTGCCGAAAAGCCGGATGCATGTCCCTGGCTCCGTGTGCCAACACGATACTGGGTACCGAACCATCAGGCTGACGCAACATCTGCAAGTAGTAGTCCGCCACGCGGTTAAACATGGCATTGGACGTGGCCATCGTCGGCAAGCCGAAATAAAACCCATCGGCGGCACCCGCCTGTAGCAAACGGTGCGTCAACGCCAGAGCGGCCTCGGTCTTGCCTGCACCCGTTACGTCCTCCAGGATAAATAGCTGCGGTCCGCCATCGACATCAACCGTCTGTGCCCAATCCTGCAACGGAGAGGGCGCAAAACGAAAATGATGCTCTATGGATCGAAAGGCGGACACGGCAGGCACAGCGTCCAATTCTGCCTGTTGCAGCGCCTTTTCCGCCTTGCCCAGGGCCTGCTCCCAGTATTGCGGCAAGGAAAGCGCACTGGATTGATACGGGAAAAATTCGCGATTAGACCCCAGCCAATCGGCCAGCACCACGATTCCGGCTAAGGGCCAGCTTAGTTGCCGGGCGCGATCCTTCAGGCTCTTGTCGGTTAATACAGACGCTGACAAGGTAGTCGGCAAGATATGGTCGATCTGCGCGATATCGTTCAGAAACGCTCGGGCAGCAGAAATGTCGTGCGCGTGCGTGTATTTTTTTTCCAGTATTTCAATGTTCATGGTGTCCACGGGACGGCCGTGATGACCCAAGGAACATTCCATTAAAATACTTAAGAAATTTGTCGCCTTATTTTTTTCACGCGGCGTTAACTCGTCCCAATCCCAACACCAACTCAGAAAATCCTCTTTCAGATAATTCCAGAAACATAAACCGAGTCTGTCATGATGCGCGGTTTGTGCATCGTATGGATATGGGGACTGGCCGGACCACAAGCGCGGATCCGCACGGCTATTAAGACCTTGAAATGCCGAGGCAAACTTGCCCAGATCATGCAGCATGACAAGGATGACAATCAGGCGAAGAAAATCCTCCTGATCCAGCCCCAGGAAATCGGCCATGTCCCGCGTCATGGTCCGCCGGTTCCGCAGGAAACAATAGGCAACGGCGGCGACATCCAAACAGTGATACGCAAGCGGATGAAACTCCACTTCCCTGGAATCGCCCGTTTTTCGGTCCAGCTTTCCCCAATAAAGGTGATAGAGTTTTTTTTCTTCCGACACGCCACGCCTTGAGAGAAAACTTTACAAGGCACATCATATCGAAAAAATAATTCCGAATTAACAATCTGGAATTATTCGGCCATATCCCGCTAAATCAAGCGTCCTATTCTGTCGCCTAATGCACCGCAACCTATTCAGGCGAATTAATCCCCACCCAGCATTAGGCTCGGACAACACCTATCCTGCACCTTGCTCTTTGCCCTGATCACTGGCCGGTTCGGCGGGCAAGACCCAATCCAGGCGTTCGTGCTCGATGTCTGCATGCCAAGCCTCGATGGAGGGCTGGCTGCGGTTGGCGCGCGCGGACAGTTCGGCAAAACGGCTGACCTTGCCGTATAGCCCTTGCTGGCCCGCCAACGCAGTGACCGTGCTGTTGTAGTGCTTGCCCGCCTGACCCAGGGTTTCGCCCAGCTTCTTCAGACGCTCGGCCAGCAAGGACACCTGGTTGTAGATCTCGCCGGCGCGCTGGCTCAGTTCGTGGGCCTGCTCGTTGCTGCGCACCATCATCCAGACATTGGCCACCGTGCGCAAAATGGGCAGCAAGGTCGTGTGCGACACCATCAATACATTCTTGGACAAGCCGTAGTCGAACAGCCCGTGTTGCTGCTGCAAGGCTTGCATGTAGGCCGCCTCCACCGGCACATACATAAATACGAAACCCGGACTGCCCAGGCCCGGCAAGGCGCTATAGTCTTTGCCGGACAGATCGTCGATATGTTTGCGCAAAGCCTGAACGTGGGCGTTCAGGCTTTGCTGGCGCTCGGTTTCGGATTCGGCCCGCACGGCCCGATCGTAATCCACCAACGACACCTTGCAATCGAGCACCAGATGTTTGTTCTGGGGCAGGTGAATCACAAAATCCGGATAGCGCAGGCGGCCCTGCTCGTCGCGCGCCTGCCACTGCGTGTCGAAATGCACGCCACGCACCAGGCCAGCCGCTTCCAGCGTTCTTTCCAACTGGGTTTCGCCCCAGTTACCCGTGGTTTTCTTGTCGCCCTTCAGGGCGACGGCCAAAGAGTGCGCCTCGGCGCTCATGCGCAGACCCATTTCCTGCATGCGCTGCAATTGTGCGTCCAATGCGGCCTGACCCTTAATGGACTCGTCATGCACCTGATTGACCCGCAACTGAAAACCCGCCAGTTGCTCCCGGAACGGGCGCAGCATTTCATCCAGAGTACGCTGGCTGTCCTGGCGCAAGGTCTGCCCTTTGGCTTCCAGCACTTGCTGCGCCAGCGACTCGAACTGCAAACGCATCTGCTCGCGACTGCTCTCCAGATCCGCCTGAATGGCCTGATTACGTGTTTGCTGCGCCTGCAGGTCTGCATCGCGCCGGATCAGTTCTTTTTCCAGATCCTGCCAGCGATCACGCGCGTGGTCGAGCTGTTCGCGGGCCAATGCCAGTTCCTGCTCCAGCCGTCCTCGCTCCTGGTCCAGGATGCTCAACGCCGGTGCCACCGAACGCCCCCTCATCCAGGCACCGATAACAACGCCCACCACCAAGGCCAGCACAATGCCGGCCAGCCATAATCCACTGGTTTCAATACCCATCCACCCTGCTCCCGCCATAGCGCCTGATTCCATCATACGCAACCCTGCCCGATTGCTCGGTTTATAAACATATTATTTAAACGTATAAGATCATATGGTTATATGACACTGCATCATGATAAATTAATTACGTAAAACGTCGCCGCGCCCTGCAGGCGGCACGCTTTTTCTGCGGACTTACCATGCCATTTTCCTTGCGCGCCCTGCTGGGCTCTTTGGCCCTGGGCCTCTCCATGAATGCTGTCGCCGCCACTGACTGGCCCCCGGCAGGCAAAGCCGTACAGATCGTTGTGCCCGCTCCCGCAGGCGGGGGCACGGGCGATTCGATTGCCCGCATGATCGCCGAAGGGCTGTCCAAGGAACTGGGCGGCAATTTCGTCATCGACAATCATGGTGGTGCCAACGGTAATATCGGTGCCGGCATTGCGGCAGCCGCCAAGCCCGACGGCAGCAAACTGCTGTTTTCCTGGGCCGGCACGCTGGCCGTCAGCCCCGCTCTGTATACCAAACTGCAATTCGATCCCCAAAAAAGTTTCGACATGATAGGTCTGGTGGCCGAAGTCCCCAATATCCTGGTGGTTAGCCCCACGCTGCCCGTGGACTCGGTCAAGTCCTTTGCCGAATACGTCAAAAAGCACCCCGGCCAAGTAAATTTTGGCTCTACCGGCAATGGCAGCTCCATGCACCTGGCCGGCGAACTGTTCATGGCCCAGACCGGCACCAATATGCTGCACATTCCGTACAGCGCGCCCGGCCAGGCCACCACCAACCTGATCACCGGCGAGATCCAGGCCATGTTCCAGCTGATTCCAGGCATCGTCGGCCAGGTCAAAGCCGGTCAAGTCAAAGCCTTGGCGGTCACCTCCGCCAAGCGCGCCGCCACCTTGCCAGACGTACCGACCACGGCAGAACAAGGCTACCCGGAACTGCTGTCGTCCACCTGGTTTGCCCTGTTGGCACCTAAAGGTACCGCACCCGAAATCATTGAACGTGCCAATCAGGCCCTGAACAAGGTGCTGGCCCAGCCGGAGATCAAGGAAAAACTGGCCAATCTGGGGGCCACCACGCTGGGCGGCACACCAGCCCAAGCCGATGCCCTGCTGAACAGCGAACTGAAAAAATGGTCGAAAATCGTTAAAGATGCCGGCATATCGGTGCAATAAACCGTGCCTGCATCCAGCAACCGGCCTTCGCGAAGGCCGGTTTTTTTATGCCTGGCAACACGTGCGCCGCCACAGATGCCACGGCCCATGCCGCCTGACGGCGCTACCCTGGCAAAAGGGCCAACGGCACGAGCCAAGCACCGAATACAACAAGCTATACGGCACTCTTGCCCTCGACGTCAGGACACATCCCGTTAAACCTGAATGCCAATTCGCACGATTGCGGGACAAACGTGTAACGCTAGGTCGTTACGATGATCTGATCCTGATACACGCAGGCACAGGCCCATGAACTGGATCAACAATACCCGTATCGTTGCTATTTTTGCCGTCGTCTGGCTGCACATCGCCGCCTATGCCGTACTGAATGCCGAACTGGGCAGCGCCGACTGGTGGAGCGGCAATGTATACGATGCCGCAACCCGCTGGTGCGTGCCGGTCTTTGTCATGGTCAGCGGCGCTCTGTTGCTGGAGCCGCGCCCCGCTGAAAGCATGAGCCGCTTTTACCGCAAACGCGCCGCCCGCATTTTGCTGCCGCTGCTGTTCTGGACAGCCTTCTATCTGCTGTGGACCGCCTACAAGCAGCACTGGTGGACTCCACAAGCCGAACCCTACCCATACCTGGAACGCCTGCTGCAAGGCAGACCGTATTTCCACCTGTGGTTTCTGTACATGATTGTGTTCCTGTACCTGTTCACGCCTTTTCTGCGGCGTCTGGTACAGGCTTGTCGACTGCGGCATCTGGCGGCCCTGACAGCAGCGGCCTTTGCGCTGGCCGCGCTCAGCACCCTGAGCAGCACCGAGCTGAAAACCAATTCCACGCCGTTTTTTACCTGGTTCCTGTCGTATCTACCCTACTTTTTGCTGGGCTATCTGGTGCGCAAGGCCCCGCTGACCGTACCGCGCCGGATCAGCTTGGCCGTTCTGGCCGCTTCGATTGCCGCCACCGCCTGGGGCTGCTATGCGCTGGCCACACGGCACGACCTGCAGACCGGCGCTTATTTCTACGACTACCTGAGCATTACCGTCATCCCCATGTCCGTAGCACTGATTCTGCTGCTGCGTGATTGGCACCAAGCCCTGATCAGCCCACTGGTCAGCCGTCATCTGTCCGAACTGACGCTGGGGGTCTATCTGATACACCCGTGGCTGATAGACCTGATGTACCGTCATCTGTTCACCGCCTTGGATTTCGATGCACTCTGGTCCATCCCTGCGCTGGCAAGCGGAATCTACCTCGCATCACTGGCCATCGCAGCGTTGTTCCGGGCTACGCCAGGACTGCGGGCCGCCGTCTAGCGGCGGCTGTCGTTGCCCCAGACGCAGCGGACCAAGACTCCGGTCAGACTAGACGGACTATGGCCGAAAAGGCGCGTCATCAATAGGCACGGGCTCACCCAGCATTCGGGCAGCCAGCACAGCGGCGCTGCCGCACGCCAAGGTAAAGCCCAAGGCACCATGCCCGGCATTGACCCACAAGCGCCCCGCCAATTGACTCGCGCCCACCACGGGCTTGCCCGAGGGCGTGGCCGGCCGCAGTCCGGCCCAGGTCTGGGCCTGCTCCAGCGGCAAGCCGGGAAACAGCTCGTTGACCTGCTGCTTGAATCCCGCCATCCGGGCAGGCGGTATATCCAGACCGCCAAACCCGATATCCACCATCGCTGCCATGCGCAGCACCTGACCCAATCGCGCATACACGATGCGCCGCTCGTAATCGGTCACGCTGATCGCCGGCACGGACTGCGACAAGCCGTCTAAAGGCAGGCTCAAGCTATAGCCTTTCAAAGGATAGATCAAAGGCTGTCCACCCAATTGGCGCAGCAAGCCAACCGAGCCCATGCCACCGGCCACCACGAACTGATCGGCTGCAATTTCCCCGTGTGACGTGCGCACAGCCCGTATATCGCGCCCTTCGCGCACAAAGCTGTGCACGGCATGATCCAGCAGCAACTGGTAGTCGGCATCTCCCTGCATGCACGTGTGCAAGGACTCGCAAAATAAGCGCGTGTCGCCGGCTTCTTCGCTGGGTGTGTAAATGGCTCCTTTCAGCCGCGTCCCCAAAGCCTGCAAGGACGGCTCCAATTCCAGCACCTGCCCGGCCTCCAGAACTTGCTGGGTGGAACCCAGGTCTGCCTGAAGCTGGGCCTGTTCGCGCGCATGCTCGAACGGGCCTGTGCTGCGAAACACAATCAATTTGCCATTGGACTGATGAGCAAACTCCAAGCCGAAACGGGCCTGCCAGTCGCGCAACACATCGCGGCTCAAGTACGACAAAGTCAACATCTGGGCCGTTGTCCGGCGCACCACATCGCTGCGGCACAACTGCAAAAACCGCATCAGCCAACGCCATTGCTGCGGGTCCAGCGCGGGCCGGAAACGCAGCGGAGAGTCCTTTTTCAACAGCCAACGGGGCAAATCCTTGAACACGCCGGGATCGGCCAGCGGTGCCACATAGCTATAACTAAGCTGCCCGCCATTGGCAAAGCTCGTGCCGCCGGCAATCTCCTTGCCCGCTTCCAGCACCGTCACCCGCACACCTTTTTGCCGCAGCATAAAAGCAGTGCTCATGCCGATGACACCGGCGCCAATAATACAAACGTGCATGCTGAATACCCCCGATAACAGGTTTGTATTCTGCGTGCCAGGCACGGGTCCGGCTAATGAAAAAAACAAGCAAACCATAACCTCTGGTTATGGACTAGCTAACACTGACGCTCGTCGCCGTCACGGCCCGGTCCAATCACCCGGAAAGCAGCACTGCTGCAAGGCCACGCGGATATGATCCAGAACGGCTTGCCGCGCGCCCGAACCTGCGTCGTCCTGCACAGTCAGAACACTGACGGGTACATCCAGCGTCTGCGGCAAGCGGTGCAGACACAAGCCGGGACGGAGCATGGCGCGTGCCGTCACCAGATCGACCAGGGCTTCGCCTGCCCCTTGCAGCACCAGTGCGCACGCGACATAGTGCGTCTGCACCCGCATGACGGGCGCAAAATCGAGAATATGCGCGTCCAGGAGACGTTCGACCATCGCCCCCACGGGGTCCTGCGCATCCAACGCTATAAACGTGCGCTGTGCCATGTCGTCCCACGACCGCAAGGGAGCCGTGCCTTGCGGTACTACATGCACCAGTTGCGTGGCCGCCAGCACCTGGCGTTGCAATCCAGGATGTTCACGCTGATCAAAGGTCAGCACCATATCCAGATCACGGGTTTCCAAGGCCTGCAACAGCTCGCCGCTATGGTGGGTGCGCAGCTCAAAGCTCATGGCCGGATGCGCTTGACGGCAACGGCTGAGCGCCATCGGCAGCAGCTCCAGCCCAAACGCCGGGCTGCTGCCGATGCGCCATAAACCCTGATGGTGAAAACGCAGATTGCGCGCCAGTCGCCCGACATCGCCCAGCTCCTGGTGCAGACGCGCCACATGCGGAGCCAGAATGCCGGCCTCGCGGGTCGGTACCAGGCGTCCACGCACCCGCTCGAACAGCCGGAACCCCAACTGCATTTCGGCGGTAGCCAGCAGCTTGCTGGCAGCCGGTTGAGAAATATGCAGCAAGCGCGCCGCTTCGGTCAGACTGCCGCCCCGACAGATGGCGTCGAAAATTTCCACATGCCGCCACCGCACCGGACGACCCTCCTGTTCTGATGATTCAAAGCAGCGTCAAACGTATTGCGCCGCGACGCCACCGCCCCAACTAGCATAAAACGAATCGTGCCACCGCGCTTCCTTGTTATCCTATAGCCCGTCGTCATCTTCTTTTTTTTCGCGCGTTTGCGCGGCGTGCATTCATGGCTGCTTCTCCCTACAAAAAACGCGAGCCCAATATTCGCGAACAGGTCTACGGCATGCTGCGCCAGGACATCGCCCTGGGCAAGATCGGCTTTGACGTCCGGCTGGTGGACAACGAAATCGCAGCCAGCCTGAATGTCTCACGCATGCCGGTACGCGAAGCCTTGTTGCAGCTCAAAAACGAAGGCATGTTGGACAGCACATCTCGCGGCTTCGTGCTCAAGGTCTACACGCCACAAGACATCGAAGACATTTTCTCGGTACGCCTGCTGCTGGAACCCTCGGCCGCCCGCTCTGCCTGCCAGAACCAAAGCGCCTTGGGGCTGCAGGCCATGGAACATGCCGTGACACGCATCGAAGCCACCCACCGCCAAGGCGATCCCCTGGACAATATCCAGGCCAATTGGTCCTTTCGCAGCGCCTGGATCAATATGGTGCCCAACAAGCAACTGGTCGATACCATGGAACGCCTGCACGACCGCGCCGATCAGGCGCGCATCGCCTGCTTGCAGGATGAGGACTTTCGCCTGGGCACCTTGCAACGTGCCCAAGGTATCTGCCAGGCTTTTCAACAACGCCAGCCCGACCAGGCCGCTGCCCTGATCCAGGACAATCTGCTGATCTGCAGCGCCGCTTATTGCATCAAGCAAGCGCAGTTGCTGGCCTGACGTTATGACCCGACCAAGGATCAAAAAATGCCTGCGCATGCGGCACAGGCATCACGGATTCTTATAATGCACGGCGCAATTGCATTTACTCTGGAGTCATCAATGAAGTTTTTCCCCGCCGCCCTGATCGCCTTGTGTCTGGCCGCTCCTGCCCGGGCCGACACCGCCACACTGGAAGATCTGATCTGGACAGGCAAAACCGACCAGGTGGTTCAGGCCATGCGCCAAGACCCTACTCTGGTCAACGCCAAGCAAGGCGGCTTCACTCCCCTGCATCTGGTCAGCATGAACGGCAATCAGGCGCTGGCCCAGTTCCTGCTGGAAAACGGTGCCGAAGTGAATGCATTGGACTTTGAAGGGTATTCGCCACTGGTGCGAGCCAAGGCCAACGGCAACGAAGCCATTGCCAAGCTGCTGATCGAGCATGGCGGCAAAGAACTGGAGCCCTGACCGCAACGCAGCGGGAGGCATGCCACTAGGGCCTGCCTCCCGCCGCAACACCCTGAAAAAAAGCCGGCAATGCTGGCTTTTTTTCGTTCGACGCATCAGTCCAGCGTGATATCCAAAGACTTGATCATGGGCTCTATCGCCTGAGCGTCGTTTTCGATCAGCTCGGCAAATTCCTTGGGACTGGACGGCTGGATTTCAATACCAAAATCCACAAACTTCTTGACCACGGCAGGCTCTTTCAGCACGGTAGTCAACTGTTCGGTCAAACGCGAGACTTCGTCGGCCGGGGTGCCGGCCTTGGCGGAAAAACCCCACCAGATGGTAAAGGCTACGTTGGGAATACCGCTTTCGGCAATCGTTGGGACATCGGGACGCAGTGGGCTGCGCTGCGTGGTGGCTGCCGCTATCGCGCGCAAACGACCATCTTCCAGAAAACCACGGCTACCGGTCAGCACATCAAAAATAAAATCGATCTGACCGCTGACGGCATCAATCAATGCAGGGCCGGCACCTTTGTAAGGCACGTGTACCAGGCGCGTGCCAGTTTCCTTGCGCAACATCTCGCCCAACAAGTGGGTGCCCGTGCCCATGCCGGGCGAACCATAGGTCAGCTCCTGCTGCTTGCCGGCTGCCACCAGATCCTGCACATTCTTATAGGGGCTGTCCTTGTTCACCAGCAAGAACACCGGGGCCTTGGCCGCCAGGGTCATCGGGATCAGATCGGTCGCCACGTTGTAATTCAGGCGTTTGTACAAATGGCGGTTCAGCGAATACGCACCGCTGTCGGCCAGAAACAGCACCGTACCCATCGCCGCCGGATTGGCATTCTTGACCACATTCATCGCCACCTGGGCACCCGCACCCGGACGGTTCTCCACGATGACCTTCTGGCCAAAGCGCGTGCCCATTTCCTGGGAAATGACACGCGCCAGTTGATCGGCGGCACCACCGGGTGGATACGGTACCACCAGAGTGACGTTCTTTTCCTGCGCATGGGCCTGAGCGCCCAGCATGACGGCGCAGCAGGTTGCAAATTTAAGCCATACCTTCATTGTTCATCCCCGGAACCCGTCTGGGTTCGTTCAATACCATGGACACATCCGCCCGCGCGGACCCATTCACAGAGCAGCCCTGCCCGCACGGCATGCCGTCCTGCCTCCTCCACCCCAAGGCCACTCTTCCCGAATAATGCAGCGGCAATGTCCCCTGCCTTAACGCATTTCCGCTTCGGGTTTATACGGCTGAGGAAATGAATTTAAAAATAATATATTGCAGTATACTGTTTGCACGGTATTAGTGATTCCACCCATATAAATCGGTTTGCCGCCATCTGTGCCGCGCGGCTACCGGGAGACAGACATGCACGCCCATTCCATTCCCGCTTCCCAACTACCGCTGTATGACCTGCCTGCCACCGAGCGCACATTGCCTGCCCTGCTGCAACTGCGCGCCCGGCGCATGGGCGATGCGCCACTGTTCTCGGATCGACACAGCAGCTACACCGGCCAGCAGACCCTGCAAGCGGCGGCGGCCAGCGCCAGCCGCCTGGCGACAGCCGGCATCGTTCGCGGCGACCGGGTAGCCCTACTGTGCACCAACCGGCGCGAATTCCTGGATATCGTGCTGGGCTGCGGCTGGCTGGGCGCGGTCGTCGTCCCCATCAATACCGCTTCGCGCGGCGCGCAGCTACAACATATTCTGAGCAATAGCGGGGCCACCTTGCTGGTCGTTGAAACTGACCTGACGCCCCTGCTGGAACACGTGGATCTGGCCACCACCCAACTGAAACAAGCCTGGCTGGTCCCCGGCGAACTTGCCGCCCAAGCGCTGGACATACCCACGTGCGAATTGCCGCCCCTGGGCGAGTACTGCGAACCAGCCGACATCGGACCGGGCGACACGCTGGCCATTCTGTATACCTCCGGCACCTCGGGCCCATCCAAAGGCGTGCAGTGTCCGCACGCCCAGTTCTACTGGTGGGGCATCTACACGGCCAGCAAGTTGGGGATGCGTCCCGACGATGTGCTCTATACCTGTCTGCCCATGTTCCACACCAATGCCCTGAACACCTTTTTCCAGGCCCTGGTCAGCGACGCCTGCATGATTGCGGACCGCAAGTTCTCGGCCAGCCGCTTCTTTGCCAATCTGCACGAGACCGGTGCCACCATCACCTACCTGCTCGGTGCCATGGTCCCTATCCTGCTGTCCAAACCGGTCACTGCGGCCGAAAAACTGCACAAAACACGTATTGCCCTTGGCCCCGGCGTGCCCGAGCAATTTCACGCCCAATTCCTGGAGCGTTGCGGCATGCTCCTGCTGGACGGTTTCGGATCGACCGAAACCAATTACGTCATGGGGCGCGGCATCGAAGAACAACGCAATGGCTATATGGGCCGCCTGTCCGACGGCTTCGAGGCCCGGGTCGTGGATGAACACGACAATGAGTTGCCCGACGGCCAGGTGGGCGAGCTGCTGCTGCGCGCCAACGAGCCCTATGCCTTCGCATTGGGCTACTACGGCATGCCCGAGAAAACCGTGGAAACCTGGAAGAATCTGTGGTTTCACACCGGCGACCGCGTGGTGCGCGATGCCCAAGGCTACTACCGCTTCGTGGATCGCCTGAAAGACATGATCCGCCGACGCGGCGAAAACATTTCTTCCTTTGAAGTCGAAGAAGCCCTGTCCAGCCACCCGGCCGTGCAGACCGTGGCCGTCTATGCGGCCCAGTCGGAACTGGCCGAGGACGAGGTGATGGCCATGATCGTGCTGCGCCCCGATGCGCAAGTCAGCTGCGAAGAGCTGCTGGGCCATTGCGAGCGCACCTTGCCCTACTTTGCCGTGCCCCGATTCGTCGAATTTGCAGACAGCCTGCCGACCACCGAAAACGGCAAAATCCAGAAATTCGCCTTGCGCGACCGCGGCGTGGGCCCGGCCACGTGGGATCGGGAAAAAGCCGGCTACCAAGTCCGCCGCTGACACGGGAGCCCCCATGAGCCCTGACTTTACCTGGAGCACGGTACGCCTGCTGGGCGCGACCGAAGTCACCTACACGCGCCGCGGCCAGCGCAGCACCTCCGAACTGCTGGCCCTGGCTTTTCGCCAGGCGGTGGACCAAGCCGGCTTGCACGCCAAGGATATCGACGGCCTGGGCGTGGCATCGTTCACCCACACCCCTGACCGCGCTATTGATCTGGCCTGGAAACTGGGACTACAACCACGCTGGATCATGGACGACAGCAATGGCGGGGCCAGCGGTCTGAATATCCTGCAACACGCCATCCGCGCCGTGCAGGCAGGCGATGCGCACGCCATCGCCATCGTGGCCGGCGACCACTTCGAGGCCGAGGACTTTCGCCGCCTGGTGGAAAACTACAACCAGACCACGCGCGACCACCTACGCCCACTGGGCGCGGGCAGCCCGAATCAGGTCTTTGCCATGCTGACCGCCGCCCAGACCCGCACGCTGGGTCTGGAGCGCGCCGACTATGGCGCATTGGTGATGCGCCAGCGTCAGTGGGCCGCCTTGAATCCGCAAGCCGTCTACCGGGCACCCATGAGCCTGGACGACTATCTGAACGCCCCGGATGTGGCCTGGCCATTGGGCAGATTGGACTGCGTGCCGGTGGTGGACGGAGCCAATGCCATCATCGTCACACGTCAGGACCATGCGGCAGCGCAAGGTAAGCCTGGCATTACCGTGCGCGCCCTGCGCAGCCTGCACAATATCGATGACCAGCAAGGCGATGGACTAAGCACCGGCCTGGCCCGTCTGGGCCCCCAGTTATGGCCGGAAAGCGGCCTGAGTCCCGCCGACATGGATGTCGTCAGCATCTACGACGACTATCCGGTCATGGTGTTGGCACAGTTGCAAGACCTGGGTTTTTTCCAACCACAGGATGCAAAACGCTTCATTCACGACCAGATCGCCACTGGCCGTCTGGCGCTCAACACCTCCGGCGGGCAATTATCAGCCGGTCAGGCCGGCGCGGCCTGCAGCCTGCACGGTCTGGTGGAAGTCGTGCGCCAACTCAGTGGTCAGGCGGGCGAGCGCCAAGTGGCGCAGGCACGCTATGGCCTGGTGACCGGTTATGGCATGGTCGAGTACCGTTACGGCATGTGTTCCACCGCCTTGATCCTGGAGGCCCTGTCATGAGTCCTGCTGTTTTCCGCTGCCTGAACTGCGATCATCGCGTCTTTCCCGCCCGCCACCTGTGCCCGCGCTGCCACGGTGCCGAATTCCAGACCGAGCCGTGCCATTTAGGCACGGTGCAAGAACTAACCCACAGTCTGCAAGGCAACGCCGACGGTCAGCCCGATGTGCTGCAACTGGCTACCATTGCCAGCGCCGCCGGTCCCGTGCTGATCGCCCGATTGCATGGCGACGACGTTCAGCGTGGCGATAGCGTACGGCTGGTGATGCGCGATGGCGGGATTCATGCGGAGCCAGCAAAAGCATAAATCCACCTATTCCCGAATAGATGGAACATTGCTTGGCGCAAAACCCCGGACGCCCGAGAATCGAGCGTCCGGGTAGGATCACCCGATCAGGCCGGGCAGACCGATGGCGATCCAGGGGATGAACAACACCAACGCCAGCACGGCAACCTCGATAGCCAGGAAGGGTACTGCGGCGCGGTAAATGTGCGGCAAGCGAATCGAAGGCGGAGCCACGCTTTGCATCACGATCAGCAGCAAGCCGAACGGTGGGGTCAGCAGGCCGATTTCCAGGGCGATCAGAATCATCACGCCGAGCCATACCGTATCCACGCCGGCCGCCAGGGCCAGAGGCATGAAGAACGGCAGCGCAATCATCATCATGGAGATCTGATCCAGCACCATGCCCATGATCAGCAGCACCAGCAACATGCAGATGACCAGCACAAAGGGCGACAGGTTGTAGTCTTTGATCATGCCCAGAAAGCCGGCGCTGGCACCCGAGAAACTGAGCAATTGCGCAAAGGTCGTGGACGCAGCCAGGATGAACAAGATGACCACGGATACCTTGGCTGTTTCGATCAGACTTTTCCACAAAGCCTGCAAGGTCAGCGCCCGGTAGGCGATGGTCGCCAGCACCGAAGCCAGCACGCCGATGGCGGCCGATTCCGAGGGCGAGGCCCAACCGACCAACATAGAGCCGACCACGGCAATGAAGATGCCCAGCAAAGGAACCACATTGAACACAAAGGGCTTCCACAGCGCCCACCCCTTCAGGCGGGTTGCCGGATCGTCGTCGCTCATCGGTGCATCCTGCGGACGCAAGCGGCTGCGCACCACCACGTAGGCCAGAAAGCCGATGGCCATCACCAGACCGGGCAAAATGCCGCCGATCAACAAGCGCTCAATCGAAATGCCGGCCAGACTGCCCAGCATGACCGCCAGGGCAGAAGGCGGAATCAACATGGCAATGCCGCCCACTGCCATGATGGGGCCCATTGCCATTGTGGGGTGGTAGCCGCGACGCAGCATCTCGGGCAACATGACCCCGCCCATCATGGCGGTATTGGCAATGGACGAACCCGACAGCGTGGCAAAGGTCGTGCCGCCCAGAATGCTGACGATAGACAACTTGCCGGGCACGCGCGAGATCATGCGTTCGATGGAGTCAATCGCCTTGAACGCCAGCCCGGTATGGAACAGTACCTCGCCCATCAATACGAACAAAGGAATGGGCGTCAGCGAAAAGCTGCCGATCGATGCAGTCGTATTGCGCGCCCACTGCGCCAACCCGGCCCCTTCGCCCAGAAACAGCCAAGCCCCCAGCAGATTGACCGACAGAAAGGCAAACACCACCGGCGTGCCGATGGCCATCAACAGAAAAAGCGATCCCAGCATCAGGATCAACGCCGTTTGCCATTCCATATCACGCTCCTTGCTGGATAGCAGGCGAGACCAGACGACGCAGGAACTCCAGCGCCAGCATGGCCGAGCCAAACAGCAATGGCAGATTCAGCCACCACTCCGGAAACACCAGGGCCTTGAACACCATAGAGCCTTGCTCGTGCGCATCCAGGGCCACGGCCACGCACTGCCAGGCCAACACGCCGCTGACGGTCAGGCCCAACAGATTGGACAGCAGGTCCAGCGCACGCTGCGCACTGCGCGGCAAGGTATTGAACAAGACATCAATGCGGATATGGCCGCCCAGATACAAGACCCAGGGGGCCGCCACAAAGGTGGCGATAATCAGCATGTATTCTGTGATTTCCACGCTGGTGGAAAGAATGTCGTAGCCCAGATTGCGCAGTACCACATCGGCGCATACCAACAGGCTCATCAGCCCGAAGGTCAGTGCGGCCACGGCACCGCAGGCATGCATCAGCAGCGCGTAGGGACGACCCCACGCAGGATTGGAAGGAAGGCCTTCCGACGAACTTGCAGCAGACATCGCGTCTTCTCCGCAGATCAATTTGAAAACAGGGCCGGGAAAGCACCCGGCAGAAAATGCGCCATCAAAAAGTGGACATTGCACTCCAGGCGCAATGTCCACGTTCAAGCCAGGCCCAGGGCCCGGTCAGGGTTGGTAGCCGCCGAACAGTTCGCGCAGCTGCGCGGCGTACTTAGGACTGGATTTGTCGATACCCGCCCAGCCCGCTTCGTAGGCCTTGGTGCGCAGCGCGCGCGCGGCCTCGGGGTCCAGAACCAGGGGCTGCACGCCGGCTTTTTCAGTGGCGGCTTTTTCCTGGACGGCCAACTCGTGCTCGGTCACGTTCTGGGACTCCATCCATTCGATCTGCTTGCGCATGAAGGCTTTCTGCTCTTCGTCCAGCTTCTCCCAGCTTTTCTGGTTCATAAAAAAGCCCACTTCGACGTTGTAAAAGCCCGGCTCGACGCGATACTTGGTCTTTTCATGCCAGCCCATTTCCATCACACCCACCGAAGGCCAGCCATAGCCGTCCACCACGCCGCGCTCCAGGGCGGTATAGACTTCGCCCGGCGGGATCTGCAAGGGGGTGGCACCGATTTCGCGAAAGAAGGCCAGATAGACCGGCACGCCGCGCAGTTTGAAACCGGACAGATCGGCCGATGTCACCGGCTTGTTGGTGTAGATGTGGTACTGCAGGCCATCGGTGGTGCGGGCCAGCCAGGTGATATTGGCTTTTTCCCTATGGATCTTGTCCATCAGCTCGTAGCCGCCGTTCTTGCGCAGCTCGCTCATGGGCTTTTCCGTCAGCGTCATGGCCAGGGCCTCGGGCACCAGATTGGCGTGGAACACGGCCGTCGTATTGGCAAAATCGACTACGCCGGCACGCAGGGCATTGCCCACCTCGAACGGGGGGATGGCTTCCGGTCCGCCGATCACGTTGATCTGCACCAGGCCCTTGCCCTCGGCATTGACCTTGTCCACAAACTGCTTGAAGCGTTTGGTGAAGAAGGTGTCCATGGTAAAGACCGACACCGCCTTGAGCGTGACCTCGGCCGCCTGGGCACCGGCCATTCCCATTGCCAGCAGCAGGGCTGCCGCCACTCGAGTCGTTTTCGTAATCATGACGGATATCCCCGACAAAATGTTTTTTATGAGTATTTATTTTAGAAATGAATATATGAATACTCAATTATTTACGTGTTGGGGTTTTCACTTAGCTTGACGGCGCGGCCCGCATCCAACCGTGGTGCCGCCCTGCAACACCGGTGCCGCACACGCTGCGGTATCATCTAAGGCCTACTCTGGTTTTTTGCGAGCAAAGGTTGTACCCATGACGTTCTCCGCTGTGCTTTTCGATTGCGACGGCGTGCTGGTGGACAGCGAACCCATCACGGTGCGCGTACTGCGCGACATGCTGGAGGAAGAAGGCTGGGTCATGAGCTACGACCAGTGCTACGACTGGTTCATCGGCAAGTCCCTGCCCGACGAGCTGCACGTGGTGCGCCAAATGACCGGCAAGGATCTGGACATGGAATGGGTCATGGCCTTTCGGATGCGCCGCAACCATGCCCTGTCCGGCGAAGTCATGCCCATTCCCGGCATCAAGGCAGCCATCGAAATCATTCTGACCCATAAACCCGGCATGATCGCCTGCGCCTCGGGCGCGGATCGCTCCAAGCTCATGCTGCAATTGGGACAGACACAATTGCTGGACTATTTCGGGGACCATGTTTACAGCGGCGCGGAAACACCGCGCAATAAACCGTATCCCGACGTCTATTTGGCCGCCGCGCAGGGTCTTGGCGTGGACGCACGCGCTTGCGTGGTGGTGGAAGACAGCGTGACCGGGGCAACGGCAGGTTTGGCCGCTGGTGCCCTTGTGCTGGGCTACTGCCCGGTAGCCGGACGCGAGCACGAACTGCTACAGGCGGGCGTGCGCCAGACCTTTCGGCGCATGGACGAACTGCCCGCCCTGATCGCCCGCCTTGAAAAGGAACATGCCGCTCACTACCACGGCGGCCTCTGAGCCCAGGGCCTGACAGTCAGTCTTCCAGATGAAAGGCGTGCAGCACCCGATGCAGGACTGGCACAATGACCAGCCCAAAGGTGGCCACCAGCACCAGACTGACATAGGCACCATAGAAGGCAAAGAACAGCTTGCCGCCCACGGTCTCGGGCAGCACCAAAGGCCCCAGTCCGCCGGCGATCATGGCGGCATTTAAGGCGGCATCGTGCCAATGCACATTGTCTTCGAGCCAGATATGGCCCAATGCCCCGATCAGCAAAGACACGCCTACAAAGACCACGCCCAGAACAGCATGCGCGAGGACACGCAGAATAAAACGCCGCCTGCTGATCAGGGGCTGCTTGCGCGACTCGTACATGGCATCAAGGCGTTCTGGCCGATACCGGCACCGAACCGAGCCATTGGCTGATTTGCAGCGCCAGCGCATCGGCCGCGCTGCCAAAAGCCTGCACCACCTGCGGCACCGCCGTGCCCTGCACCGGTTCTTCCTGCGTAAAACGGCGCGTCTGCACCAGCGCGCCATTGCGCTGATCGCGCAACGCAGCATCGAACTGAATGCGCACGCGCGGCGCTCCCTGTACGTACACCACCTGGAAGGCATTCAAGTTGCCGCTCAGTTCCCAATCCGCCACCAACGCATCGCTATCGAGGGTGACGGCGCGAAACTGGCCCGTATCACGCAAGGCGCTGGCCAGACGATTGCGCAACAAGGCGGGCGCATCATCGCTCCAACGCACGCCCTGGTAGGCGCTCAGTTGATTGCCATCGGGCAAGACAATGATGCGCGAACTGGCCAAGGCACGCTCGGCATAAGGCCTGTCCACCTGCACGATCAAAGCCTGTCGGGCCGGATCGGACGCCTGGGCGGCCAAAGTGGCGGCCGGCAACTGATAATACGTCAGAGACTCCGGCGCAGGCAGCACAGAGCAGGCGGTCAGCACAACCGTGCTCATTGCAGCGGCACCCATCGCCAGACGGCGTACAAAAGCAGACATCATGGCGTGAACTCCTGAAGTTGTTCGCGGCCCAGCAGATAGCCGGCCGGGTTGTCATTGAGCCGGGTCGTGACCGCCCGCAGACCGGCCAGCGCCTGACGCAACTCACGCAAGGTCGGCTCGATTTCGGTCAGGCCCTGGGCACCACGGCCTATCGCCGCCGCATTGTCCCGCAGCAGCTTGTCCAGGTTTTGCGTCGCTTTGCTGAAGTCCTGCATTGAGCTCTGGATGGCATTCATGGCCTGCGCACCCTGTTTGTCGATCAGGCCCTGCGTAGACTGGAGCAGCGCAGTGGCCTGCTGACTGGCCGCGGACAATTCGCGGATCAGTCCGGGCACATCTTCGCTGGCCGTGGACAACTGCCCCATCAACTTCTCCAGCTGTCCCAGGCTGGCGGAAATGGATTTGGAATTTTCGGCGGACAGAAAATGATTGGCATTCTCCAGCAGGTCGGATATGCGGCTCATCAACTCCTCGCCGCCCGCCATTAACTGGGCCAGCGGCGAAGGCGAGGCCACAATGACCGGCAGACCGTCATCCGAGGCCTGCAGCAGGGGACTGCTGGGCGTGCCGCCGCCTAGCTCGATAACGGACTGCCCAGTAATACCGGCCAGAGCCAGCCGCGCATGCGTATCCTGATGAATCGGAATCGCCGCCTGAATGGTGATCAAGGCGCGCACACGCTGCAAATCCTTGGGGTCCAGCCGCAAAGAGCGCACTTCCCCCACGCGCAGGCCGTTGTACTGCACGGCACTGCCGCGCGACAGGCCGCGCACGCCTTCCAGAAAAACGACCTCGTAGTCGCGGGTTTCGGCGTCCCGGCCTGCCTTGGACAGCCAAAGCGAAAACAACACAGCCGCCGTGGCGACCAGCAAGGTAAAGACCCCGATCAATACATGATGGGCGCGAGGTTCCATTAAGCGTGCTCCTGACGTCGGTCTTGGGCCTGCTGAGCAGCCCTTCCCCGCGGACCCTGGAAATATTCCCGAATCCAGACGTTATCGAATTGTTCGACACGGCTGAGCGTGTCATTGACCAGCACACGCTTTTCCGCCAATACCGCGACCCTGTCGCAGATGGTGTAGAGCGTATCCAGGTCGTGTGTCACCAAAAAAACCGTCAGACCCAGCGCATCACGCAAGGTCAGGATCAGTTGATCGAATTCCCCGGCACCGATAGGGTCCAGACCGGCCGTCGGCTCGTCCAGAAACAATATTTCCGGGTCCAGGGCCAGAGCGCGGGCCAGCGCGGCGCGCTTGATCATGCCCCCCGACAATTCGGACGGGAACTTGCTGCCCGCATTGGCAGGCAGGCCGGCCAGCGCCATTTTCATGGCGGCAATATGCTCCGCTTTGGGGCGCGATAAGCCGATATGCTCGATCAAGGGCATGGCAATGTTTTCGACGACAGTCAGCGATGAAAACAAGGCCCCCTGCTGAAACAGCACGCCCAGACGACGCTCCAGACGCGAGCGCTCATCGGCGCTCAGCGCGCCGATCTCCTGGTCGAAAATACGGACGGTTCCACCCGAAGGGGGCCGCAGGCCCAGTATGGAGCGCAGCAATACGGACTTGCCGGTGCCCGATCCGCCCACCACGCCCACGATTTCGCCCGGATACACATCCATGTCCAGGTGTTCATGCACTACGTGGTCGCCAAAGCGATTACTCAGATCACGTACCTGGATAATGGGCTTGCGCTGTGCCTCTACCATCCCATCTCCATAAAAAACAACGCCGCCAGGGCATCGATCAGGATCACGATAAAAATAGAGTGCACAACTGCCGAGGTCGTGTGTTCGCCCACGGACTGGGCGCTGCCGCTGACCTTGAACCCTTCCTGACAGCCTATGACGGCAATCAGGAACGCAAAGACCGGTGCCTTGGCCATGCCCAGGATGAAATGCCGCAGATCGATGTCCTGACTGAAAATATTCAAGAACATGGTGGGCGAGATGTCCAGCGTCAGCGCGCACACCAGAGCGCCGCCAAAAATACCGGCGACCATGCCGATAAAGGTCAGGATAGGCATGGCCAGCAACATGGCCAGTACGCGCGGGATCACCAGAATCAACATGGGATTGAGGCCCTGGGCCCGCAAAGCATCAATTTCTTCGTTGGCTTTCATGGAGCCGATCTGCGCCGTAAAGGCACTGGCCGTGCGACCGGCCATCAAGATGGCCGTCAGCAAGACGGCGAACTCGCGCAGAAAGGAAAAACCGACCAGATTGACGGTATAGATGGTGGCCCCGAAGTCAGCCAATACGGTCGCCCCCAGAAACGCAATGACGGCCCCGACCAGAAAGGTCAGCAAGGCCACGATGGGCACGGCATTAAACGCGGTTTCCTCCAGCTGCGCCACAATGGAGGTGACGCGCCACTGGCTGGGGCGTAGCAGGTTAAGAAACAAGGTTTCCAGCGTCAGACCGATAAAGCCCAGCAGGTCGCGGGCCTGGCGGAAAAACCGCTCGGTGGACATACCCACCCGTTCCAACAAGTCGGTGACCAGCCAATGGCGCGGCGCAGCAGGTGCCGACTGGGTGCGGCCCATGGCGCGCGCCACAGTCTGCAGCAACTGCCGACGTTCGTCGGACAAACCGTGCGCTCCATCCAACGCTGCCTGCACACGCTGGGTGCCCAGCCATTCACACAACAACTGAGCGCCAACGGTGTCGAGCGCGCGCAGTTCGCTGAAATCAAGCTCATGTGCGCTGTCTGGCTCCGCCGCCTGCGCCAGACTGGCCTGCAATGCATCGTAATGGCGCAAGGTCCAATCGCCCAGCAGGTGCAATTGGCCGGAGCTGTCGGAACGAAGGTACGCAGGCGAGGAATTCGTCATGAGGCGTAGTCTAACGGAATTGATTCCGCCTGACATCGAATGTCATCAACGCGCTACGCCGGCGTCGCTACCTTTACATGGCGTTGGGCAGCAGCATCACGATTTGCGGAAAAACCGTCACCAGCACCGTCGCCAGCACCAGCACCAGGAAAAAGGGAAAGGCCATGCGCATCAGCTCGAACAGATTGCGCCCTGTAATGCCCTGGATAACGAACAGATTAAAGCCGATAGGCGGGGTGATCTGCGCCATTTCCACGGTCAGAATCAGGTAGATGCCGAACCAGATCGGGTCAATGCCGGCCGCCAGCACGGCGGGCAACAGCACCGACGTCGTCAGCACCACGATGGAGATGCCGTCCAGAAAGGCACCCAGAATAATGAAAAAAACCGTCAGCACGGCAATCAGCGCATACTGGCTCAGGCCCAACGAACCTATCCAGGCGGCCAGATTCGCGGGCAAGCCGGTAAAGCTCATGGCGCTGGTCAGGTAAGCCGCCCCGATCAGAATAAAAGAAATCATGCAGGAGGTGCGCGCCGCGCCCAGCAAGCTGGCCGTGAAGGTGGCCCAGCTCAAGGAGCGGCCAAAAGCGGCGATGATCAGCGACCCGATCACCCCCAGCACCGCCGCTTCGGTAGCCGTAGCGATGCCGCCATAAATCGACCCTATCACCGCCAGAATCAGCAGCACCACCGGGGCCAGCAGGCGCAGACGGCGGATTTTCTCGCCCAGGCTGATCTGCTCGGTAGCAGGGGGCACGCGATCAGGGTGACGAATGGACCACAGCGCGATATAGCCCGAAAACAGGCACATCAGCAGCACGCCGGGCAACACGCCGGCCACGAACAGCCGGATGATGGAGACCTGTGCCGCGACGGCATAGACAATCATGACGATGGACGGAGGAATCAGCAAACCCAGCGTTCCTGCACCGGCCAAAGACCCTATGCTGATGCTGTCGTCGTAGCCGCGCGCCTTGAGCTCGGGCAGGGAAATGCGCCCTATGGTGGCGGCCGTGGCAGCCGACGAGCCGCTGACCGCCGCAAAAATACCGCAACCCAAGGTATTTACATGTACCAGACGGCCCGGCAAACGCTGCACCCAGGGGCCCAGGCCACTGAACATGTCTTCGGCCAGACGAGTGCGATACAGGATTTCGCCCATCCAGATAAACAGCGGCAAAGCCGTCAACGCCCAACTGGCCGACGAATCCCAGGCCTTGGTGGCAAAAATAATGCCTGCCGGCGCATCGGCGAACAGCACAATGGACAGCACACCACACGCCACCAGCACCAGTGCGACCCACACGCCCAGCGACAGCAGCGCAATCAGGGCCACGAACAGCACAATTGCTTGTGAAAGATCAGCCATGCTCTGTGGCCTCCAGTTCCTGCCCCTGCAGACAGCGCAGCAAACGCCGCAGCAACATCAAGGCCAACAAGCCCAACCCGATAGGCATGCCCGCCTGCGGAATCCACAGCGGCACGGCCAACATGCCTTGCGAGACCTCGTTATACATATAGGACTCGTAGACAAACAGCCCTGTTTCCCAGGCGCACCAGGCCGCCAACACAAGGCCCAACACGGTCGCCAACACTTCGTAAGGTCGGTGCAGGCGCGCCGGCATCACCTGCAGCAGCAGCGACACACGAATGTGGTCGCCGTGCAGCATGGCATACGGCAACGCCAAAAAAACAGACGCCGACATGCACCAGGCGGCAAAATCATCCGAAGCCGGAATCTGCATGGAAAACAGCCGCGCCACGATCTGAGCCGTGACCACCACGCCGATCAAGCACAGAAAGAGCGCGGCAAGTGCGCCGCACAGCCTGGCCAAACGCTCCAACCAGATCATGGCGGCGCTCCGTCAGGGCTGACGGTAGGTGTCGAGCAGCTTCTGGCCGTCCGCGCCGGACTTGGCCAACCACTCCTGCGTCATGGTGTCGCCGATTTTATGCAGCTCGCCGGCCAGCTTCTCGGGCAGTTTGCCGACCACCATGCCCTTGTCGGCCATGGTCTGGGTCAACTTGGAAGTCTGTTCGCGGGACATGGCCCAGCCACGCTCTTCGGCACGCTGTCCAGCCTCCAGAACCGCTTTCTGCACAACCTCGGGCAGACGCTGAAAGGCGCGCTTGTTGATGATGACAAAGCTTTGCGGAATAAAAACCTGTGCATCGTAGTAATACTTCACATAGTCCCAGGCCTGCGAATCCACGCCGGTCGCCGGAGAGGTCAACATGGCATCAATCACGCCCGTAGAAAAAGCCTGCGGCACTTCCGGAGTCTGTACCGTGGTCGGCACCGCGCCCATCAAGGTCGCCAGACGACTGGTGGCCGGGCTGTAAGCCCGGAAGCGCACACCCTGCAGGTCGGAGAGCTGCTCGACAGGCTGCTTGGTATAGATGCCCTGCGGTGGCCAGGGCGAGCCATACACCAGCACGATGCCCTGTTTGTCCAGGCGTTCGGCCAGCATAGGCCGGGTCGCCTTCCAGAGTTTTTCGGATTGATCAAAGGACGAGGCCAGGAACGGCACGCTATCCACTTCAAACAGCGGATCTTCGTTGCCGATGGCCGCCACCAGCATCTCGCCGGCCTGCACCACGCCTTGTTGAACACCGCGCTTGACCTCGGGCCGCTTGAGCAGCACCGAATTGGACTGCACATTGATGTTCAATTCGCCATTGGTGGCTTTTTTAATGTCGGCCGCAAACTCGCGCGCGTTCTGGGTCAGGAAGTTGCCATCGGGCTGCTCGGTGGACATATTCCAATTAGTGGCTGCCTGGGCGGTACCGGCCAACGCCAGTGCGCAGGCGGCAAAAAGCATTTTTTTGATCATCTGTAAGCCTCTCTCGTGAATTGACTCAATGGCCGCCTTGGGTGCGGCCCGCATTCAGATCCGTTGAACGCAGATCCCACAACAAGGAAAACTCGTTGACATCAGCCGCTTCCAGACCACAGTCCTGTTGCAGCCGCGTCGTCAAGGCGTGCGCGCCCTGGGCCGTGGTCAGGTCGGCCAGCAAATACGCATCAAGCGTGCGATGGTTCATATCTTCGGACGGCAAGGGCGTAGACAGTTCCGGGTCCGGCGTCAGCACGCGCAACGTCAACAAGCCATCGATCTGCTCAAGCCAGCGCTGTGCATGGGCAAGAAGCGGCTGGCCCGCCTGCCCTGCGGGTAGACGGGCCAGCAGCAAAACACCACCCGTACCCTGGCCGCCCAGCACCGACACTGCCATGACGCGCCGCTGGGTATTGCGCATGCGCCCGAAGTTGGCAATGGACCAGTCGGTCTGGTGCTCGAACGCCTTTCGGTAAGCCGCGCTGGTAAATACATCCAGCGACTGGGTGCGGTACACAGCCAGATATTTGCGACCCTGCCCCCGCTGCACATAGCGGCGCGACCAGTCAAAACCGGCAATCGCTGCCCGTTCGGCCATATGTTCGCGGTCATACCATTGGTTGAAATCCGCCTCGAACTCCGGCGCAATATCCGTCCAGATGAACAATTCACCCGGCGCGCTACGATCAGTACGCAAAACAGCAGACACAAGCCTCTCCCGACAATCAGCGTTGATACTCTCTTAGTCCGATTCTGTAACGCCTGACGATCTGGTTCCAACGGTTTTTTTTGGCATGCTTCGATAGGAAAAACCGATCACAAACACAGATCCGCATGGTGTATGGACTGCCGCGCCATCGTGCCGTCGCACGCTGCCGGCGTTTAAGGGGAAAACCCTCAAGCCTCAGATTGCAAAGGTTCGGGTATCGGGCGGCGGTCTGGCCTGGGTGGGATGGTCGGCCGCAAATTGGCCCATCCTGTCCAAAGCAACGCCGATCACGGCCTCTGACGTTCGCATCAAGGGATCGGGGCGCCAACTGGCCACCAGACGCAGATCCGGCAGGCAATGTTCGCACTGCACTTCCTGATAATGCCCGCCGGCCAGTTGCGCACCGACCGCCGCCACAGGCAAGGTACCCACACAGGGCTGGGCATCGAGCAGCTGTGTGCTGGCCGCAATCGATGACACATAATGGATGTGGGCCTGATCCACATGCTGCTGCTCCAGTAACTGAACCAGAGCCAGATGCGGCTGAGAGCCGCGCGGAAACGTCACCACCGGCCAGCGCCGGATCAGCTCCTGCAGGCTGCAGCTAGGCGGAATGACGCCCCCAGCCATGCTGACCCAGCCCATGCGCATAGCGCCCATAGGCAAGTTGCGTATGCCGTCCCCCATGATGGGATCGGTCTGCAAAGCCACATCGATAATGCCGCGCTTGAGCAGATCGTGCAGACGCAGCGTGGACTCGGCCGTCAGCTCGATCTCCAGCTCGGGATACAGGACATGCAGCTCCTGCATCAAGGCCTTGAACCACGTATGCACAATGGACTCCACCACGCCCAGGCGCACACGTCCGCGCAAGCTGCGCGGACCGGCCAAGGCTTGCCGCAGCTCCTGCTCCACGCTCAGCATCTGCTGGGCGTACTGCAGCAGCGTTCGGCCAGCCGGGGTCAGGCGTACTTCGCGATTGCCGCGCTCGAACAGGGCTTGCTGCAGCTCGTTCTCCAGGGCAGCAATGCGCCCGGATACGGCAGCCTGCGTCAGATGCTGTTTATTCGCCGCCGCCCTGAAACTGCCCAGACGGGCAATCCAGGTAAATGTCTCCAAAAACCGGATATTCATGTCCAGCCTTGTCTGCGACCGGTATGCCGGCCTGTTCTCAGGATCTCCGGCCCTGGCCGGAGCCGTTTAAGACTCTGGCACGACACCTGTCGGAGCGGGCAAACACCGCCCGTGTTCCTTTGCCCCGCCCAGGCATGCCGCCACATGGTATTGGCTACGCCCCGGTCCAGGCACGGACACCACCAGGCCCACTCCCGCCGCCCCAAAAGGCTGACGCGGCAAGGCGTGTTCTTGTGTATCGGCCTGCGTCAGCCGTGCATGCCGAAGCAAGGACACATGCGGGCGAAAACGCCGTTCGCTGCGCATCCAGCCCAGTTCCAGCAGGCGGTCCCAAATATCCTCGTGCCAGTGCTGCAAGGCATCCAGCGCCTGCTGCTGCGTCTGATCCGGCCCCGCCCACACCACCTGCGGTTTCACAAACACGCCCTGAATGTTCAGATCGAACGCAATCTCAGGCTCCACCCAGTCCGGCATCTGCGCGGCCAGATTCCGCAAAGCCGACACGGGGCTGCTGTCCAGAAAAGCCAGCGTCAAGTGGAAATGCTCGGGCAGCATTTGCCGACCACCATATGTCTGGTTCGCCAACCGTGCTTGCTCCTGCAGGTACGCGCGTGTGCCCTCATCGGGCCACAGGCCGATGAACGCCCTTAGCGGGGAGGCGGGATCGCAATCGCGCAGATCCAGGACAGGCAGAGGAATAGACATGAAAACACTATACGTCAGCACGGGCTGTCGCGTCCCTGCGTGCTTTCCTTAACAAAATCTCACTTTTCAACCGTATTCCAGCCTGCTCGAACACTAGACGCGGTAATACTTCATACCTAACATACATGCACCGGCCTGCCACCCCAAGGCCGGCAAACACACAGACAGGAGCAGCGCGATGGGCATCATCTCCATGATCATTGTTGGCTTTATTGTGGGCTTGCTGGCACGGGCCATCATGCCCGGCGACCAGAAAATGGGTTGGATACTGACCACCCTTCTGGGCATTGTCGGGGCCTTGGTAGCTGGCTACCTGGGCCAGGCCATGGGCTGGTATCAGCCGGGCGAAGCAGCTGGCTGGATAGGTTCGATCGTAGGCTCGATCATTGTGCTGTTTGTTTACGGTCTGATCGCCAAGCGCTCCTGACCGCACGATCGAGCAGCCGGAACCGCCTGCCTTGTCAGGCGGTTTTTCTATGGTTCTTCGAAAAATTCCGAGATCCAATTTACCCAGTCGATGAGAAACTGGTTTTTTGAAGACGCCATTCAAGACGCAGTACGCTTGGACGGGGCTGATGACTTGCCCCTTCCGATCTTGCTGCGCCTTGAACGGCTCAAAACACCGACGACATAGCCCCGGCTATACGCCTTCATGCCAAACAAGAAGTTCTGCGGATGACTGATACCTTGTACAACGTACGCCTTGCCGTTTGGGCCAAGCACTGCGGTGCTGTTCTCGCCAGACCAGCCATAGCGGGCCGGCGGGCGAGTCAGGCCCTTCGCCGCAGGCGGGATGCTGGGGCGGGAGACAAGGGGCGTGCTGTTCGAGCAGGACGCTTGTGATTCGTCCAATGGGCGAATCACCCTGCGAGTTCACGCCCCGCCCGCCCCGGTATCCTGACCAGGGAACCCGCGCACAGCGCGGGCGAAGGACCCCGCCAAGCCGGCCCGCTATGGCTGGTCTGGCGAGAACCCGAGTTTCTGTCCACTTGGCCCAAACAGCCCACCCACTACAAAGGAATTCCCGGTATTTAGCGAAGAAGCTTTTTTATTGCCCGCCCCCCACAAGGCGCTCGGCCAGTTGGCGCACGCACGCTTCACGCCGGGCATCGGGGGAATAATCATCCCGCAAGGCGGACCACTGCGGATGGATGCGCGCCAGACGCAACGACTCGGGCAAGGCTTGGGTACGCCATACGTTCAGCTCCCGCTGCAAGGGCTGGTCCAGAGTGTCGGCATCGATCTCGCCCATGCGCAAGGGCGTCTGAGCGGCATGGCCGCGCCGCTCCAAGGCGGCAATCAAGCTTAGTTGGCGCACCGCCAACAGGCGCAGCACGGCATCATCCACGCTCAGTTCGGTTTCGCCGCGCAGCTTGCCCATCAACCGTTGCCCCCATTTGTCTGCCCCTTGCCACAAGCCGCCGGCCAGCGCGCCCAACATCGTGCCCGCGCCCAGGCTCAAGCCTCCGGTGACCACATCCAGGGTCGCTCCGGCCATGGCACCGGCGGCCACGCCCTTGCTCAATTGCACACCAAATTCTTTCAAGGCCTGAGGATCGAACAAGTCCATGCCCCAGCGTTCGCCATCGAAATGCAGCAGGTCACCCACCAGGTCCTGACGGGTAAAACTGTAGCGACGCAGCAAAGCCTGCACGCTCTTGGCCTCGCGCTCGGCCACCCGGCCCCGCAAATCCTGTCCAGCCTGCTCCAAAGAGGGCGCATCCGGCGCACTGCTAATTCGCCACGCCGCCACATCCACCAACAATTCGGCCAGCAAGCGCATGGCGTCGCGCCGGCGCAGGACCGCTTGCCGCGCAAGATCGGCCTTGAGCCTGTGCAAGACATCGGCATGCGTCTCCAGCAGCACGGCCAGTTTGTCGTACAGCAGGGCCTCGCCATCCAAGGCAGGAGCCACCGTGTCAAATTCGGCCAGGGCATGCAGGCCCAGACGGGCCAAGGCGCTGCGCCATTCCTGTATCCGCGCCTGCGGACTGCGCACAAAATTGAGCACCGGCAGTAAAGGCCGGCCGCTGTAAGCCAACAGCGTCAATTCGTCTTTGTGCTTGCTCAGCACCGGGTCGCGGGCATCGATCACATACAAACCGGCGTCACAAGCCTGTAGTTTGCGCAGCACCCGCGCCTCTTGCTCAAAGCGTCCCTGTGCCGCCGGCGACTCCAGAAAGCGCCGAATGCGCTCAGGCCCGTCGATGCGTTCGCCCGGCTGACTGAGCTGATCCATGAAGTCCAGCAACGCCATGCTGTCCTCCAGACCGGGGGTATCGAACAATTCCACCAGCGCCTCTTCGTCCACGCTCAGGCGCGCACCCTCGACATGGCGGGTCGTGCCGGGCCGGTTGCGCACCTGGCCAAAGCCTGTATCGCGCGTCAGCGTGCGCAACAAAGAAGTCTTGCCCGTATTGGTGTGCCCGACAACTGCCAGACTTAACGCCGCGTGGCTCATGGTGTGCTCTCCGTCAGGGCCGGGGGCCAACAATCGTGAACCTGATCCGGCGCAAAACCAGCCGCGCTCAGACGTTCGTGCCAACTGCGGCGACGCTCCGGGTCTGCCTGCGCGGCAGCGGCATCCAACAGGATGACATCGGCGCGCCGCGCCATTTGCGCCCATTCGACCAGCGTGGCAACCATGCCGCGATCCGGCGTCTGCCCGGCATCGCACACCATCAATAATTGGCTAGGCGCTGCTTGTTGCAAACGCCCCAATACAGCCAGACGTTCGGCGCGTGAATCCACGCGGCCCAGATCCTGCATGTCGGCTTGCATGAAGGATGGCGGCCAGGCGCGTTCAGGTGCCAGTTCCAAACCCACAACGCATACGGCATCCACAAGCAGCACGGACTCCGGCCCTTCCTGTATATGTGCCACGGTATCGGGCGCAGCCAAGCGATCCACGCCCGTCGGTTCGCTGGCCGGCATCAAACGCGGCCGCAGCTCCGCCAGCCCCGGCAGGCTGTCGTCCAATTGCAAGCCCGCGCTATGCCGTGCCCAGCGCCATATGCTCCAGGCCAAGGCCAGCACGCGCGGCACCAATCCGTAGACCACCAAGGCACCCAGCAGCCAACCGGACCATTGCGCCTGGGCCTGGGCATCGAGCACATGCAAGCCATCGCTGATACGTATGGTCTGCGCATCAGGCATGGAAAAACCCAAATAGGATGGTAATGCGCCGATACGCTCGGTCAGCCAGACAAAGGCATCGGGCGAGAGCAGCGTGGTTTCCCAGTTGAATTGATAGCGACGCGACGCCAGCAAAGCCAACAAGGTACACAAAGCGGCCAGCAAGGCCAGAATCCATAAGCCGTGACTGATCATGCCCAGCAACCACGGCTGACTGCGTCGGCGCGCCAGCACAGCGACAAAGGCCTGGGGTACCAGGCTGCCTTCACCCTTGACCATGCGACGGCTCAGCCACAGCCAGGCATCGCCCGCCCAACTGCCGCCGCCCACCCCCTTGCCGGCCCAGGCCAGGCTGAACAGCCAAAAAAACAATGTCAGCACATGCAGACCCAGCAAGGCTCCCAACGCCAGCAAGACATTGACCGGCCGCGTGCCATCGCCCAGAGCGCCGGCTGCCGCACCCGCGCCTGCCAGCAGGGCGAAGATTGCCATCAGAACCAACAGCCAGCGCGCGCCCTGCCACCACTGCATCCAGGCTTGCTGCAACCCATCTCGCCTGGCCAGAGCCGCCGCCCGCAGCCATATACGCTGCGCGAACGGGCCACCTGCCGCCCGCGCACGACGCGATTCGGCCAAATCCTCGATCGGCCCCCACATCGTTTCACGCAGACGTATGGCCTCGATCAAGGTCTGCTGCTGCCAGCGACCGGTTTCTTCATTGGCATGCATGACGCGCACTGTCATTTACAAAAGCACGGGCGCGTCGGGCAAGGCATTGTCGCCCGCAGCGCCATCGGCGGCAGGCGCGCCTTGCTGCAACACCTGCTCGATAGCACTGACCGCCGTCAACAGGCCTGAAAGATACTCGCGGGCCGCCAAATCCTGTTCCAGCTGCCGACAGATTGCCTCCCATTGAACCGGCTGAGCCTGAATGCCACGGTCGGCAATAATATGAATGCGCCGCTGATCCAGCGCCAAATACAGCAGCACGCCGCTATTAAGAGGCGTATCCCAGACGCGTAAACGGCCAAACACCTCCAGCGCTCGCTGGGCGCTGTCGGCTTCATGCGCGGGTAGCACCGCTTCGATGGCCACCACCAGTTCGCCACTGTGATGCTGTTCACTTTTACGGATCTGCTCGGCCAAATGGGCCAGCACTTCGGCATTGAAATGGCGGCGACGCAGCCACTGACCTTCCAATGAAGCCCAGCCCGTCAGGTTCTTCCAGGTATTGCTCATACGTTCTCCCTTAGGTGCTACCAACTGCCGGAGGCACCGCCACCGCCGCTACTGCCACCGCCGCCGCCACCGCCACCGAAGCCGCCGAACCCGCCGCTGCTACTGCCGCCGCCAAAGCCACCTCCCGAACCATAGCCACCCAGCCCGCCGATGACCCCGCCGCGGCGCGACGCCCGGCCCGAGCTGGACTTGCCGCCCGCACCGAACAAACGCCCTATCAGGCTAAGCACGGCACCGACAACTGCCGCGATCAGAGCCAGCCAGATGCTGCCCGACACGACCAGCGTAAAGACCCCGGCCGCCAAAGCGGCGAACACAGGCGAAGCAAAAAACACAATGGCACCCACGGCCAGCAAGGGTTCCCAAAACACGCCTTCTTCGCCGGAGGAGGTCACGGGTGCCGTTTTGGGTGGCGGCGGCAGATCCTCGCCATTGACCAGCCCGGCCAGGCTGTCAGTCGCTGCCTGGATGCCGCCATAAAAATCGCCTTCGCGAAAACGCGGCATCATTTGTTCGCGAATGATGCGCCCGGACTGCAAATCGGTCACCGCGCCTTCCAGGCCATAGCCGGTCTGAATACGCATGCGCCGGTCATCCTTGGCCACCAGCAGCAAAATGCCGTCGTCCACGTTCTGACGGCCTATCTTCCAGGTATCGAATACGCGCAGGGCGTACTGTTCTATGGTGTCCTCGCCCGTGGTCGGCACCATCAACACAACCACTTGCGCGCCCTTGTCCTGCTCCAAGGCCTTTAACTGCGAATCCAGGCGGGCCTTCTGGTCGGCCGACAAGGTGCCGGTGGTGTCCGTGACCCAACCATCGATGGCCGGCACAGGCTCGGGCTTGGCCAGGGCGGCGCTCCAAGGCAAAAGCAAGGTCAGCAGCAAAGCAGCCAGCGCAAGCCACCAGCCTGCACCCGGCACACGCATGCATACTTCTGGAGCAATCCGGCCTGCACATTGACGCGGTGTCATGGCGATACCTCCGTAAAGCGATTAGCGGGCGGCCGGCGCAGGCGTGACTGGCAGGTCGAACTTCACTTCGGGGTCGCGCGTGATCTCGCTCTGGCGATCCACGCCGTAATTTTCTTTGACCTGGTAACCAAACACCTTGGCGGTGATCACCGTGGGGAACTGGCGGATGAACAGGTTGTACTCCTGAATGGCCTGCACATAACGTCCCCGTTCGGTGGCAATGCGGTTCTCGGTCCCTTCCAGCTGTGTCATCAAGTCGCGGAACAAGCCATCGCTCTTGAGCTGCGGATAATTCTCGGACACGGCGATCAGACGCGACAGGGCCGAGGACAGTTGATTTTGCGCTTCCTGGAAACGCGCCATGGCCTGTGGATTATCCACATCATCCACCTTCATCTGTATGGTGCCGACCTTGGCGCGCGCTTCGGTGACCTGCGTCAGCACGGCGCGTTCGTTGACCATATAGGCATTAACGGCGCTGACCAGCTTGGGCACCAGTTCGGCGCGCCGTTCGTATTGGTTCAGGGTTTGCGACCAGGCGGCCTTGACCTGTTCGTCCAGACGCTGGATTTCGTTGTAGCCACAGCCCGACAAGAGCGCGGCCACACCGGTAATAAATATCCATCGAATCCAAGATGTCATGATTTTCTTCCTGCACAAGTAAGCGGGCAAACAACAAAGCGCACCGTCCAAACCGACCACACAAACGCAGGGCGACACCGGACGGGCCGACCCGCCAAGCGTAAACCGCCCCCTGCCCCAGGACAAGTACGCGAATGCAAGCTCTTTACAATTCATGTCATGTGTCTGTAAACCAGACTCCAGGCGCATCGGATCAGAACTGTGGTTTTTTCGAGCGCACCAAACACGCAAGTTCTGGTGGTCAATGAGGATTTTTACTGATTTCACGTTATAATGGTTGATTGCGCAGCGCACCAATCACTGCGCCTCTTGCAGCAGGCGGCGTTCTTGCCCCTGCCGTGGCATCGTCGCCATAAACCTAAAATACGTTAGCCTGGATTGGTAGGGCCCCGAAGAGGGCTTTTGGGCTGGTCACTGGAAAATTCTTGGACTCTCAAATCACTTTTGCCTCCCTCGGGCTGGCAGAACCCCTGTTGCGTGCTGTAACCGACGCAGGCTACGAACACCCCACCCCCATTCAGGCACAGGCCATCCCCAAGGTCATCGGCGGCGGAGACCTGTTGGCCGCCGCGCAGACCGGCACCGGTAAAACCGCAGGCTTTACCCTGCCCATCCTGCATCGCTTGCTGAACAACCCTCTGCAAAATCGCAAGCCTGGTCGCCCACGCGCCCTGATCCTGGCTCCCACCCGCGAACTGGCTGCCCAGGTCGAGGAATCCGTACGCCTGTACAGTCAACATGCGCGCCTGCGTTCGCTGGTCATTTTCGGCGGCGTGAACATCAACCCGCAGTTCAGCGCCCTGCGCAAGCCTGTGGACATTCTGGTGGCCACGCCCGGTCGTCTGCTCGATCATGTGCGTCAGCGCACCGTAGACCTGACCGGCGTGGAAATCCTGGTGTTGGACGAAGCCGACCGCATGCTGGACATGGGCTTTATCCGCGACATCCGCAAGATTCTCAGCCTGATGCCCGTGGAACGCCAGACCCTGCTGTTCTCGGCCACCTTCTCGGACGAAATCCGCGAACTGGCTCGTGGTTCGCTGCGCAACCCCGAAGAAGTGGCCGTTGCCGCCCGCAACACCACCAACGAACTGATCACCCAGCAAGTCATCCTGGCCGACCAGTCCCACAAGCGCGACCTGCTCAGCCACATCATCCGTGAAAGCGGCTGGAATCAAGTGCTGGTGTTCTGCCGCACCAAGCACGGTGCCAATCGCCTGGCCGAAAAACTGTCCAAGGACGGCATGGCCGCCGAAGCGCTGCACGGCAACAAGAGCCAGGCAGCCCGCACCCGTGCGCTGGCCGGCTTCAAGAACGGCAAAGTCGTGGTGCTGGTTGCCACCGATATCGCCGCCCGTGGCCTGGACATCGACCAGTTGCCTTATGTGGTCAACTTCGAGCTGCCCAACGTACCCGAAGATTACGTACACCGCATCGGCCGTACCGGCCGCGCCGGCAGCGAAGGCGTGGCCCTGTCGCTGGTGGACCGCACCGAAATGCGTCTGCTCAAGCAGATCGAACGCATGACGCGCAATCCTATCGAGCGTATCGTGGTCGAAGGCTGGACGCCCCCTTCGCGCCAAGCGATTGCCGAAGAACAAGCCGACGAGGCAAGCTACGCCGAACGCCGCTTCAACAATGCACCGGCTCCGCGCGCACATGCCCCACGCCGCTCGTCGGGTCAGGCCCGTCCCGGCGAGAGCCGCGGCAATGCCGACACCCGCCCACGTCGCCCCGCCAACGACAGCCGTCCTCGCCGCAACGGCGCGCCTGCCCAGGGCCGTCCTGCCCAAGGTCGCCAGGAAGGCCGCGGTCAAGGCCAAGGCCGTGGCAACGGTGGTCGCGGCGCACAGCACGCCAAGGCCTGATTCCCGTACAAGGCGCATTGCCTGCCAGAGGCGGGCCATGCGCCCGTCTCTGGATAGAACGACATCATGGCACTGAGCACCTGGCTCGCCTTTTTCGCCGCCTCCTGGGTCATCTCTTTTTCGCCCGGGCCCGGCGCAATCTCATCCATGTCCTCCGGACTCAAATACGGTTTCCGACGTGGTTACTGGATGGCCATAGGCTTGAATCTGGGCATCATGATCCAGGTGCTCATCATCAGCCTGGGGCTGGGCCAGGTTCTGGCCCGTTCCGAACTGGCGTTCGACATCATCAAATGGCTGGGCGCTGCCTACCTGATCTACCTGGGCTGGAAACAACTGCGCACCGATGCCATGCCGGTCCACGTTACCGGCCAGGAGCCCAGCGACTTTCGCATCCGCGACCTGCTGCTGCGCGGCTGTCTGATCAATATCACCAACCCAAAAGGCACAGTCTTTCTGCTGGCCATCATGCCGCAATTTCTGGACCTGAGCCGACCCTTGCCCTTGCAGTACCTGCTGATTGCCCTGACTCTGTGCTTTACAGACCTAGTCGCCATGGGCTGCTACACCTCGCTGGCCGCTCGCATGCTGCGTGTGCTGCGCCAGGCACGCCACATCCGGCTGATGAACCGCATCTTCGGCTCGCTGTTCATCCTGGCCGGCACCGTACTGGCAGGTGTCTCGCGCCAGTAGACCCCGCCCGGCCACATGCTGCGGCTTGCCCCGCAGCCGCCCTTTACGGATAATTCGCTCACTGTTTTCCACGCGCCGACAGCGGCGCTGCCACAAGGATTTTCAATGTCGTCCGGTGACATACGCTCTGAAGTCAAGAAACGCCGCACTTTCGCCATCATCTCCCACCCCGACGCGGGCAAGACCACGCTGACGGAAAAACTGCTCTTGTTCGCGGGCGCGATCCAGATCGCCGGCAGCGTCAAGGCCCGCAAAGCCAGCCGTCACGCCTCGTCGGACTGGATGGAGATCGAAAAGCAGCGCGGCATCTCGGTGGCCTCGTCCGTGATGCAGATGGAATACCGCGACTGTGTCATCAACCTGCTCGACACCCCCGGCCACCAGGACTTCTCCGAAGACACCTACCGGGTGCTGACCGCCGTGGACGCCGCCCTAATGGTCATCGACGCGGCCAACGGCGTAGAGCCGCAAACCATACGCCTGCTGCAAGTCTGCCGCGCGCGCAACACGCCCATCATCACCTTCGTCAACAAGCTGGACCGCGAAGTACAGGAACCGCTGAATCTGCTTTCGGAAATCGAATCGCACCTGGGCATGGAAGCGGTGCCTTTCTCCTGGCCTATCGGCATGGCGCGTCGCTTTGGCGGCGTATTCAACCTGCGCCAGAACCATATGCGCGTCTTCAAGCCAGGCCAGGAACGCCACGGCGATGACGACGAACTGATTCCAGGCCTGGACAACCCGGTCATTGCCCAGCGCTTTGGCGAAGCCTTTGAAAAGGCTCACGAAGAAATTGAACTGATTTCCGAAGCCGCGCCCGCTTTCGACCACCAGGCGTTCCTGGAAGGTCGCCAGACGCCCGTATTCTTCGGTTCGGCCATCAACAACTTCGGCGTACAGGAGGTGCTGGACGCCCTGGTGGAATTGGCCCCGGCCCCTGGTCCCCGCACGGCGCTGCAACGCGAAGTGCAACCCGACGAGCCCAAGTTCAGCGGCGTGGTCTTCAAAGTGCAAGCCAATATGGACCCGGCGCACCGCGACCGCGTAGCATTTGTACGGGTCAGCTCCGGCCACTTCAAGCGTGGAATGAAGCTCAAAGTGTCCCGAACCGGCAAGGAAATTCGCCCCAACAACGTGGTGTCCTTTCTTTCCCAACGACGCGAACTGCTGGACGATGCCTTTGCCGGCGACATCATCGGCGTACCCAACCACGGCGTGCTGCAACTGGGCGACGTGCTGACCGAAGGCGAAAACCTGCAATTTACCGGCCTGCCGTTCTTTGCGCCCGAATTGTTCCAATCCATTGAGGTCAAAGATCCCTTGCGCACCAAGCAGTTGCGCACCGGCCTGACCCAACTGGGCGAAGAAGGCGCGATCCAGGTTTTCCGTCCGCACATGGCCGGTGGCATGATGCTGCTGGGTGCCGTGGGACAGCTGCAGTTTGAAGTCGTGGCCCACCGGCTCAAGACAGAATACGGCGTGGACGCGCGTTTATCGTCCAGCCGCTTTAACATGGCGCGTTGGGTCACGGCCAAAGACCCCAAGGACATGAAGAAATTCATCGAAACCAACGCTGGCAACATTGCCTACGACGTGGTCGACGCCACCGCCTTTCTGGCCACATCGCCGGCACAGCTGCGCGTAGCCCAGGAGCTGAACCCCGGCATCGAATTCCACGCCCTGCGCGAGCATGGCGGACACGTTTTCGGGGACGCAGTCTAATTCTGTCACAAGAGCAGAGCCGACATTTCGCTACAATGTCGGCTCCATTTAACTACTTTCACGCATCCGGCTGCGGATTGCCCACTGACTAGACCGAGACATTGCCTATGCCCTGGCGTTTTATCATTGCTGTCTTGCTGCTGGCTGCAGGAGCCTCGGTGTGGGGCGGCCTGGAATTGGGAAACTGGCTGATCGCGCACGGTCCCGAGAAGTCCATGGTCGTAGTGCAGGCCGATCCCAACGACTTGCCCACCCTGGACGCCGACGGCAAGCCCTTTACCGCGCAGCCGCCTCAGCCCCTGCCCGATGGCCGCCTGGGGGTGCCACCGGCACCAACTCCGGTTGCCTGGGAAATCAATACCGAATCCCTGGAAGGCGAACAACCGCCCATTGCCTTGGCCACCACCTCCATTTCACTGGAAGAAGCCATACAAATCGCCATGGCCGAGCAGAACCGCGAACTGCAAGGCATTGCCACTGTCGGAAATCTGAACGGACAGCAGCCCATACAGCCCGTGGATATCGCCCCACCTCCTCCGGCACCGCCACAAGATGTGCAAGTAGCCAGCAGCGGTGCCTGGCAAGCTCAGTTACAACAGGAACTGAACGCGTGCGGAGCCAAGGGCTTTTTCGAGCGCCCCAGTTGTTCCTGGGAGGCGCGTAATAAGTATTGTGGCCCCAATAACGCCTGGGGTCGGGTACCCGGCTGCCCTAGCAAAGCGTTTTAAGCACGCCGCTGCCCCATCAAAAAAGCCACTCCTACGGAGTGGCTTTTATATTTCGAGCAACGACGATGACGCTTTATTCGCCGTGTTCGCCCATCTGGGATTGCAGGTAATTTTGCAACCCGATCTTCTCGATCAAGTCGATCTGCGTATCCAGCCAGTCGATGTGCTCTTCGGTATCGTCCAAGATCTTCAGGAACAGGTCACGAGACACGTAATCGCGCACGGACTCGCAATATTCGATCGCCTCGACCACGGTCTGGTGAGCGGCCTTTTCCAGCTTCAGATCACAGCCCAGCAGTTCCGGCACGTTTTCGCCGATCATGATCTTGTGCATGTCCTGCAGATTGGGCAGGCCATCGAGCATGAAAATGCGCTCGATCAGCATATCGGCGTGCTTCATCTCGCCGATGGATTCGTCGTATTCGTGCTTGCCCAGCTTGTTGAAACCCCAATGGTTCAACATGCGGGCATGCAGAAAATACTGGTTGATGGCCGTCAGCTCGTTCTTGAGTTGCTTGTTCAGATGTTGAACCACCACTTTATCGCCAAACATGTTCTTCTCCTGTGAATCTGGCTGGGCTTGCCACAGCAAAAGCCGGATGCCCTCGCAAGGGACCGGCTTGGTTTCGGCGCGCACACGAAACCTAGCCCAAGGCTTTGGGGGATAGAAAACCAAAGACTACCATGCACAGAAGGGAGAAAACACAAAACACGCCCGTCCGGCTACCCGATCCGTTGCAGATTTGGGTTAATAGCAGGACTAACGAAACTCATTCCCACTCTGGGAGCGGGAGAGTCGATTCAAGTAGCGGTACCTGCCGCCTCAAGCGCGGCAGACAAGACGCTCGAAGGAAGGCTCGGCAATCAGGTTGTCGTTGGCGGCGTCTTCGACACGGGTTGCCCCAGCGGCCGAAATCATGACCTGATTGGCGTAACGCCCACCAGGCAGGTAATCCTGAGCCGTTTCCGCGCAACACCCACAGCAGGACGCCACCCCCAGCTGACCTTGCAGGTCCGCCAGGCTGGCAGCGCCGCCTTGCACAGCTTCCTGTACTTGACGCTCGGTGATGGCATTACATATGCAAATATACATGAGAACAATTATCATCAAGAATACTGCAAAGATCAAGAGCCATTCTCATTTAATTTACCGGCCTGCTCACGCCGCCCTATGAAGCCCAAGACCACACTGTGGGGCAGGCACAAAAAGCGCGTCGATTCTGCAACATACCGAATGATCGCGCGGGGGCAGGAGGCCGTGCCTTACGCGCCCGCCGCGGCACGCATCCTGCGGCGGGATGCCGTTTCCAGGCCTTCGGCTTCGCGATACTTGGCCACGGTGCGTCGTGCCACGCTCAAACCCTGCGCCTGCAATTGGTCGGTAATCTGCTGATCGGACAGCGGCCGGGCCGGCGATTCGCTCCGTATCATCTGGGCAATCAAGGCCCGCACAGCCGAGGCCGACGCATCACTGCGACCATCGGCACTGCTCAACCCCACGCTGAAAAACTGCTTCAGCTCCATGACGCCCTGTGGGGTCTGCAGGTACTTCTGACGGGTGGCACGCGAAATCGTGGACTCGTGCAGGTCCAGCTCGGCCGCCAGATCGGCCAATTGCATGGGCCGCAAAGCGGCTGCGCCGCGCGTAAAAAAATCCTGTTGAATCTCGACGATGGCTTGCGCCACGCGCAGGATCGTCACAAAGCGGCTATTGACGCTGCGCAGCAGACCCTGCGCCTTTTGGCGTTCGGCCAGCAAGGCCGGATGCGTATCCAACTCATACCCGGACAAAGAGGCCAATCGCAAACGCGGCATCGCCAATGGATTGAGCACGGCCTGCCAGCGCCCGGCGCTCCGGCGCAACAAAACATCGGGCACCACATAGGCCGATACGCTCTGCGTCCAGGCGCGCCCCGGCTTGGGGTCCAATTTCAGAATCAAATAATGGGCTCGTTCAACCAGATCCGCCGCAAAACGACCCGCCACACGCTGGCGCAGTTGACTGGGCGAGGCCAAGCTATGCACATGTTCGGAGACAAGATGGCGGGCACAGCGCAACAGATCGGCGTCCAGGCCAGCCGCCATCTGCATCAATTGCAGCTCCAGGCATTCGGCCAGATCACGCGCGCCCACGCCGGGCGGCTCCAGGGACTGCACTCTGGCCAACGCGCAGCGCAGCTCTTGCAGGGTCACCTCCAGCTCGACCGGCAGATAGGACAAAATATCGTCCAATGAACAAGGCAGATAGCCGTTGTCATCGAGCTCGTCGATCAACAGTTGAGCCAAAGCCAAATCACGTGACGCCAGGCGCAACAAACCGAGCTGCCCGCGCAAGTAAGCTCCCAGGTCCTGGGACACCGAGGCCTCCGGCAACCAATCCTCGTCATCATCGCTGCGACGAGAGTTGGAAAAATCCAACGTCGCCCACGACGGCTCCGCGCCCTCCGACACCGTGTCGGAAGACTCTGCAGCGACATCCGCCTGCTCGTCCATGCGCTCCAGCAAAGGGTTTTCCAGCAAGGCCTGGGTCAGTTCCTGCTCCAGTTCCGCTCCCGACAGCTGCAGCACTTTAATAGACTGTTGCAATTGCGGCGTCAAAGCCAGCGTTTGCTGCTGGCGCAAATCTAGTGACTGACGCGTAAGCATAGGTACAATCGTTTCCATGAAAACCGACAACGCCCAGATCCCTACCCCGGGTGACAGCCAGACGCTGCGCCACACTCTGTTCAAGCTTGGCGCCACGGCTACCATTTTCTGTACCGTGATCATCGTCGCCGTCGCCATCGTCTGGTGGGACCTGCTCAATCGTCTGATCAGCTTCGGGCGCGGCCTGGACTATTCAGGCCTGCAAGCCCTGAGCATCCAGAACCTGGCCCTGATCAAGCAATACAATCCCTTTTTCTGGTGGACGGTGGTTGGCATCATCTCCCTTATTATTGCCTATCTTTTGCACGGTTTCGTACAAGCGATCATGCGCCGCAACCGACAGCGCGTGGTCGACGAATCCACTATCGCGCATCTGGCGCGCAATCTAAGCCGCCCGGCTCGCGAAGTCATTCTGTGGGCCTGGCCGGATCAACGCAACCCGCTGACTGTCGGCGATCTGCAACGCGCGCATGCCGAAATGCGCTCGGGCCGGTATTCCAAAATGCAACTGGCCCGGCAACAGAATATCTTGCTTCAGACCGATTACGAGCGCAGCGAACCCCAAGTCTGACGCTTGCTTTACCGGCAGTTTTATGTTTGACTAACGGACATGGACCACGCACGCACTTTCTCTACTGCTTACCAAGGCTTCAGCCACGCTGCTGAACCTGCCTTGTCGCATGCCGTGCGTTCTGGCCGTGCTCCGGCCACCCTGTCCCGTCTGTCTGCTTTGCTACTACTAGCGTCCGGTTGCCGGGCCTAGTGTCCCGTGGCAGTTCGGCAGCCAATATTCAGCCACATCTACGTCATTTGCGCCGCCACCGGCCTACGTAAACGCTGAATCGCTGGTGACGGCAAGAAGTAAAAAACTTTTTGTCCGACAGGTATCCTCATGGCAATGCTGAAAACCCCCTCTCAAAAATACCGCCCGTTCGTCGCGTTCGAGCGCGATTTCTCGGAACGCACCTGGCCGTCCAAGCGCATCACCCACGCGCCGATCTGGATGAGCACCGATCTGCGCGACGGCAACCAGTCCCTGATCGAACCGATGAGCGTGGCCCGCAAGGTGCGTTTCTTCGAGCAACTGGTCAAGATCGGCTTCAAGGAAATCGAGGTCGGTTTTCCATCGGCATCGCAGACCGACTTCGATTTCGTTCGTAAGCTGATCGAGGAAAAGCGCATCCCTGACGATGTCACCATCATCGTATTGACCCAGTCCCGCGAAGACCTCATCAAACGCACGGTAGAAGCCGCAGCCGGTGCCAAGCAGGCCATCATCCACTTGTACAACGCCTGCGCCCCGGCCTTTCGCAAGATTGTCTTTAATCTGAGCAAGGACGAGATCAAGAACATTGCCCTGACCGGCACCCGCTTGGTCAAACAGGAAGTGGCCAAGTACCCACAAACGTCCTGGCGCTACGAGTACTCGCCCGAAGTGTTCAGCACCACCGAACCGGAATTCGCGCTGGACGTATGCAATGCCGTGGTGCAGGCCTGGGAGCCCACCGCCGACAAGCCCGTCATCCTGAATCTGCCCGCGACCATCGAGGCCACCACACCCAATATGTACGCAGACCAGATCGAGTGGATGCACACACATCTGCAACAGCGCGACCGCATCGTGCTGAGCGTACACCCGCACAACGACCGCGGCACCGCCGTGGCCGCCGCCGAACTGGCCGTCATGGCCGGCGCAGACCGTATCGAAGGCTGTTTGTTCGGCAGCGGCGAGCGTACCGGCAACGTCTGCCTGGTCACATTGGCCTTGAATCTGTATACGCAAGGCGTAGACCCCGAGCTGGACTTCTCCGATATCGACGAAGTGCGCCGCACGGCCGAATACTGCAACCAATTGCCCGTGCACCCGCGTCACCCCTATGCGGGCGACCTGGTCTTTACGGCATTCTCCGGCTCGCACCAGGACGCCATCAAGAAGGGCTTTGCCCAGCAAAAAGCCGACGAGCTCTGGGAAGTCCCCTACCTGCCTATCGATCCGGCCGACCTGGGCCGCAGCTACGATGCCGTGATCCGCGTCAACAGCCAGTCCGGCAAGGGCGGCGTGTCCTACCTGCTGGAACAGGAACATGGCTTGGTCTTGCCGCGCCGCATGCAGATCGAATTTAGCCGCGCCATCCAGCGCGTAACCGACACGACCGGCAAAGAAGTCACCCCAGCCGATGTGTACGGCATCTTCGAGTCCGAATACCTGAACTGCAAAAAGCACTGGAAGTTACTCAAGCACCGCATTGTCAGCCAACCCCATGCCGAAAGCGGGCAACAATTCGCCATTGAAGTGGACATCGAGCAAGACGGTGTCGTGCGCAGCCTGACCGGCTCGGGCGAAGGTGCTATTTCGGCCTTTGTGAACGCGCTGGATCTGTCCATCAAGATCATGGACTACAACGAGCACGCCATCGGCTCCGGTGCCGAAACCCGTGCGGCATCCTTTGTGGAAATGCGTATCGGCGACAACCCATCGGGTTTTGGCGTAGGCATACACCCGGACATCGTGACCGCGTCTTTCCTGGCCATTCTGAGCGCCGTCAATCGTCAGATCATTGCCCAGACCGAACAGGAAGCCGCCACGGCATAAACCTCGTTTACGGCTGCGCCACAGTGATCCCGACGCGCAGCCGGCCCGGCCCACCAATGCCGCGCCCAAGACCTACATCGGCTGTCTGCGTACCCGCTGACAGCACCAGACCCGCCCAAAAGGCGGGTTTCTCAATGGACAAGCCAGAAAGGCCCCCATCCGTGTTGGAGCGAACCGGGCAACATCAGAATGCCTGAAGCTGACAGACATAAAAAAGCCGGCCCCTTGGGGCCGGCAAAAAACACCCGCATACTCCCGCTAAAACGTGACCGCCAGACCCGGCAGGTCAACCGTGACACGAGACGATTGCAAAGCCTGCAGACAGTGACGGGCAAACTCCTGAGCGCGTTCGTCGTCCTGCGACAGCAAACCATAGCCCAACGCATCGGCCACACCCATGATCTTATCCAGTACCAGCACTTTGCCGCTGGGACGCAAAGGTTCGCAGCCCAACCGCTCCCAGGTATGATCCAGCCAGTTTCGTGATGCTGCGCCGGCCTGCTCGTCCAGTTGCACAGACGTGACCAGCTCCAATTGCTGGCGGGAATTGAAAATCACAAGCACGATCGCGCGCATACGGGGCCTTTGCAAAAAATGGGTCGTAATGGCAGCTTAAGCAAAGACGGCCCGCCCAATTGTCGGCGAGCCGACAATCTGCCGACTACCACGAGCGATCGGCCGGCTCCCACAACACCGGATCACCGCTTTTATTTGCCTCACGCATCATGTCCAACAACGGAAAAGCACGCTGCTTGAAGCTGACCGCCTGCGAAATGGGGTGATCAGGTTCGCGATCCTCGTCCTCGTGCGGCGATTGTTCGTTTTCTCTGTCCTGGCCCACGGCGTGCTCAATCCCCTTGATCGCGGAGGGCAGTTGCTCCGCCGTAAAGACGCCACGCTCGGGCAGGCCATCGGGGTAAGAGCGCCCCGCCGCCCGGAGAATAGGCATGGCATGTTCGACAAACATCAGGACATTGGCCGCGGCCTTGCTTTTGAATACGACTAGCATACGGTTTCTCCTTATGGATCTTTGTGCCTTCCACGCTGTTTTCGGAAAGCACACATCAGCAAGATAGCAGGGATTGCCTTCTTGTGGAGAGTCCCCGATGACTGGCGCAGTCGCCAGACCCACGGCACCGGGTAGGTGGACATGACCGGGGATACGGGCAATGGCTGAAAGAGCGCCTGAGCTGGGGAGGCTTGCCTATTGAAAGGAATTTGCCGACAAATCACGCTATCATGTAGGCCTGTCCGGCGGGGCATTGTCGCGCCCGCCATCTGGGCCGTGCCATGTACGCCCCACTTGTTTTCATACCGATCCAGACACTTTCTATGCTTCCTGAGCAACAGTCCCAGTTAATCGCCCGCCTGCAGGCGGCTGTCAGCGCCATCTTGCCGCAGGCCCAGCCCACCATCGCGCTCGAGCGCCCCAAAGTGGCCGCCCACGGCGATGTGGCCTGCAACATCGCCATGCAACTGGCCAAGCCCGCCGGTCGCAATCCACGCGAACTGGCTCAGGAAATCGTCGGCACCCTGTTGGCCGACCCGGCCGCCACCGCGATCATCTCCAGCGCCGACATCGCCGGGCCAGGCTTTATCAATTTCCGCTTGACCACCGCCACCCAGCAGGCTGTGCTCCATAGCATCGCCCAACAGGGCGAACGCTACGGCCACGTGGCTGCGCGCCAAGAAAAGCTGATGGTGGAATTCGTGTCCGCCAATCCCACCGGGCCGCTGCACGTAGGCCATGCCCGTCAAGCGGCGCTGGGTGACTCGCTATGCCGCGTATTCAGCTCTCAGGGCTACGATGTAACCCGCGAGTTCTACTACAACGATGCCGGCAATCAGATCGACAACCTGACCATCAGCGTGCAGGCACGCGCACGCGGCATCGCCCCCGACTCCGAACAGTTTCCCGCCGACGGCTATAAAGGCGACTACATTCTGGACATCGCCCACGACTACATGGCCGGTGCCACCGTACAGGCGGCCGATGGCCAGTCCGTCACCGCCAGTGGCGACCTGGACAATGCCGACGATATCCGGCGCTTTGCCGTGGCCTACCTGCGCCGCGAACAAGACCTGGACCTGCAGGCTTTCGGCCTGAAGTTCGACAACTTCTTCCTGGAAAGCTCGCTCTACACCTCGGGTCGCGTCGACAAGACCGTGCAGGCGCTGGTCGATGCCGGCCACACCTACGAACAAGACGGCGCGCTGTGGCTGCGCACCACGGAACTGGACACCGGAGACGACAAAGACCGCGTCATGCGCAAGTCCGAAGGCGGCTACACCTACTTCGTACCCGATGTGGCCTACCATGTGTCCAAATGGGAACGGGGATTTCACCACGCCATCAACATCCAGGGCACAGACCACCACGGCACCATCGCACGCGTGCGCGCCGGTTTGCAGGGCCTGGGCCTGGGCATTCCCAAAGACTTCCCGGCCTATATTCTTCACAAAATGGTCAAAGTCGTGCGCAACGGCCAGGAGGTCAAAATCTCCAAGCGGGCCGGCAGCTATGTCACACTGCGCGACCTGATCGAATGGGTAGGCCAGGACGCCGTTCGCTTTTTCCTGATCCAACGCCGCGCCGACTCTGAATTTGTGTTTGATATCGACCTGGCTCTGTCCAAGAGCGAAGAAAACCCGGTCTACTACATTCAGTACGCCCATGCCCGTATCTGCTCGGTATTAAACCAGTCGGCAGAACTGCTGCCTCAAGTGCCGCAGGCCGATGTCGCCCCCCTGACCGCGCCCAGCGAAATCGCGCTGCTGCAGCGTCTGGCCGAATACCCCACGGTACTGGCCCAGGCTGCCCGCGAACTGGCCCCGCATCACATCGCGTTCTGGCTGCGCGACTGCGCCTCGGACTTCCACACCTGGTACAACGCCGAACGCGTGCTGGTGGACGATACCGCCCTGCGCTTGGCGCGACTGCGCTTAGCACACGCCTGCGCACACGTCATTCGCAACGGTCTGGGCCTGCTGGGCGTGTCCGCGCCCGAACGCATGTAACTCCATAGGCAAATATGGCACGAGCAAGCAAGAAATCCTCCGGCGGCACCTATACCGGCATTCTGATCGGCCTGATTCTGGGCCTGGGAGCCGCCGTCGCCGTGGCCCTGTTCGTCACCAAAGTGCCCATGCCCTTTGTGGACAAGGCCAGTCGCGACGCCCCTACCGTCGCCTTGCCCGAAGGACGTGACCTGCTGGACCCGAACCGCGATCTGTACGGAACCGGATCGCCTGTCACTCCCCCACCAGAGGGCACCATTCCCGGCTTGACGCTGCCGAACCTGCCCCAGGCTCCTGCCGGGCAACCCAAGCCAGCCGCGCCCACTCCACCTGCGCCAGACGCTCTGGGCGATCTTATCGCCACTTTGCCGGTCCCCGGCGCGGGCCAACCAACCACACCGCCTGCCGGGAGCGCAACTGCGCCGGGCAGCGTCAAGGTGCCCGCCAAGCCCGTCGCGCCACCACTGCCCCCGCCCGCAGCGCCCAGCAAACCGCCCGGCACCACGACGCCTTATTATCTGCAGGCTGGAGCCTTTCGAAACAGCGCCGACGCCGAAGCCATGAAAGCCCGCCTGCTGATGCTGGGCTTCAATGCCTCGGTGCAAAGCGCTCAGGTCAATGGCGGCGCTATCAACCGCGTGCGCATGGGCCCATTCAAAGGCATAGACGAAATGAACCGTGCCCGCAGCCGCCTGGCCGAAGAAAAAATCGATACCTCGGTGGTGCGCCCCTGAACAACTCGTAGAAGATTGAACTTTCGTCCCACCGTACGGGTCAGATCAAACACCTTCCCCATTAAGGAAACCGATACATGACGTTGAATGCTCTGTTTGTACGTACCCTGGTCGGCGCAAGCCTGCTTGCCGGTGCCGGTCTGTTGCCCGCCACCAGCGCACTGGCTCAACAAGGCCAGGGATACGTCACGCTGAACGCCGCACAGCCTTCCGACACCACCGGCAAAACGGAAGTGCTTGAATTTTTCGCATACAGTTGCCCGCACTGCGCCATTCTGGAACCTAAGGTAGAGGCCTGGAGCAAAACACTGCCTGCCGACGTCGCGCTGCGCCCAGTACCCGTCGCTTTCAATGCCGGCATGGGCGATCTGCAAAAGCTGTACTACACCCTAGAAGCAATGGATCGCCTGGACCTGCACCCCAAGGTGTTCGAGGCTATCCACCAGCAGCGCGAACGCTTGTTCGATGCCAAGGCCATTACCGAATGGGTTGCCAAACAAGGCGTAGACAAAGCCAAGTTCGAGCAGACGTTCAACTCTTTTGGTGTACAAACCAAAGCCAATAAAGCCAACGAACTGGCCCGCAACTACCAGATCGACGGCACGCCCAGCCTGGCCGTAGGTGGCAAATATGTCACTTCGCCTGCGCTGGCCAACGGCTACGACGAAAGCATACGTAAAGCCCAGGAGTTGCTGGATCGGATCAAGAAAGGCTGATCCCAGCCCCCCTGCAGTGCTTAGGCCTACACAAGAACTCGGGCATTACCCCACCATGCAAAAGGAGCGCGATCTGCGCTCCTTTTGCATGGTAACGACGATGACGCCGACCCACCGCAAGCTAGAGACCGGCAGCAGCGGCGTAAGCCCGTCTATGCCGAAGTCCTGGGAGGAGTCTGAAACACCTCGTCAACGGTATCCGCATCCAGCACTCTGACACTCCACACCGCCAACTGCTGCGGGCTGCCTTGAGCAACGCAGTGTCGGTACATATCTTGCACCATGCCGAATTTATGCTGGATCAGGCTGAGCAAAGTGCTTTGCAGCCCTTCCTGTCTACCTTTCTCTATACCCTGGGCTTCCCATTGATGCAGCCAGGAATCGGAATTGTCTTCGAGCATGGCACGTATATCCTTTAAATGCAGATGTTGTGGCAAATCCAGATTGGGCAGACAACGCGGCAAAATAGCCTGATTCACCCAGGCGGCCAGGTCCTGCATCAAAGCCCCATCCGGGCAGGTGTTCAGAACAGTCTGCATCAGCTCGCTTAAATGTGCCAGGCCATGATTGTGTTGAATCCGGCAGATCAAGCCAAACACACTGTGTGATGGCAAGGATTGGTTCAAAGATTGTTTTTTAAGGTCGATAAGCCAATAAGCTTGCCGAGGGATGTGGTCCACAGGCCACGGAGGAGCCTGTGCGGAAAACAAGTCCTGGCTATAGATCGATGCCGTCCAGGCCTGCTTGCCGCTGTACAGCACCAACATCAAAGGTACGGGCAGTGTCCGGCTGGATGGATGCTGTTGGACGAACGCCTCTAACTGCAGATGCCGATACGTACCGATACGCAAGGCCATATATCGTTCGGGACGGGATTGGTGCTCGATGCCGACCAGCAAGACAGGATCATCCTGCCGATGCGGCGGTACTTGCCAGGCCAGATCCCCTTGGCGACGTTGCAATGCAGGGCCGACATACACCGGGGACAAAGGCAAAGCCCGGCTCAAATCAAGCCGTTCCAGCAAAGGAAGCGCGCAGACCGAACCCAGCAGATCCTGCACCAGAACGCGATGGCTGAACAAGCGTCGATACGCCGCGTCGAGCAAAGACATGACTGAAAACACACTGAAAAATAAAGACCTCTCCAGTGTGGGGCGTCCGCATGCGGACCGGCAGCCTGCAAGCAACGACTTGTCCTGCGCAAAACTACAGATGGACAAACATGCGCTGACGTGCAGCGCATGGAATCCGATCAGACCCGCGCCGCGATATTGAACGCCTGGGCCAGATCCGCGCACAGGTCCTGCGCGGACTCCAGACCAATGTGCAAACGCACCAACGCATCGTCGGTCTGCGGCCAGTAGCTGTGCGACTTGAGGGCGGACGTATCCACCAACTGCACCAGACTTTCAAAGCCCCCCCACGAAAAACCGATGCCGAACAAAGTCAACGCGTCGACAAAAGCGCGCGCCTGGACCGGATTCAAACGCAACTGCACAGACAACATGCCATTCGAGCCGGTGCAATCCCGCTGCCACAGCGCATGACCAGGGTCCTGAGGCCAGGCGGGATGATAAAGGCGACTGACTTCAGGGCGGGCTGCCAGAAACTCGCACACCTTCAGCGCATTGGCCGCGCTTTCGCGCATGCGGATCGGCAAAGTACGCACGCCACGCAAGGCCAGCCAGGCATCATCCGCACTGATAGAAAACCCCAGCGCATAGTGATTCTCGTGCAAGCGCCGGTTTACATGCGGGTCGCGGGACATGACGGCACCCAGCATCAGATCGGAGTGGCCCGCTACATACTTGGTGCCGGCCACCACCGACACATCAAAGCCCAGCTCCAGTGGCCGGTAGATATAGCCCGATCCCCAGGTATTGTCGGTCACCAACAACATATCGTGACGACGACCAAACTCGGCCAAGGCAGGCATATCCAGCATCTGCATCAACAACGAACCGGGCGACTCCAGATACAGCATGCGAGTATTGGGCTTGCGATGGCGCTCCAGCTCCTGCAGCGTGGGCGCGCAGAATGTGGCCTGTATGCCCAGACGGCGCAATACCGTCTTTTCCAGATAACGTACCGGCCCATAGGCACTGTCGGCAATCAGGACATGGTCGCCCGTGTCCAGCAGGCCCAGCATGGCCAGGCTAATGGCCGCCATGCCCGAGGGTGCCAGCAAAGCCTGGCTGGCCGATTCCAGTTCGCAGAACACAGACTCCAGGGCAGCATGGGTGTCCATGCCCGAACGTCCATACGTAATCGAACGCTGGGTGGGGTCGGCTTTGGCGGCCTGGGCCCGATCCAGCGCATCCAGCGTACGAAAACGCACCGTACTGGTACGCATGATGGGGACGGCAACCGGTGCCGATTCTGTGCGTGGGTCAAAAGGAGCCAGGCCAGTATGTTGCAGCGTGGTATCCAGAGCGTGATCAGAGGTCATGGTCGCAGGCAAAGCCAGTATCGGGAAAGGCTATACGCTACCACAGCGCCACCCTCCCCATCCGACTGCAGAAGGCATAACCATCATGACCTGCAGCTATATGCGCTGGAAACGCAGGACGCCGTCTTCGCCTTCCAGGCGGCGCAGGCGGCCCTCGAAATACAAAGCGTGCAAATGCGCAATCGCCTCGCCCATAGCGAACGTCATCTGATGCGAGTCCAGCTTGCGATGAAACAGCACGGGCAGAATGTCAGCTGCACTGCATGGTTCACCACAGGCCTGAAGCACATCGTCCAGACGCTCGGCATGATGCGTTTGCTGCTGCCGGATGCGCTCGTGCATGCCTCGGAACGGCTTGCCGTGCGAAGGTAAAACCAGCGTATCCGGCGCTAAGCCCTGGTAACGCTCCAAAGACTTCAGATACAAGGGCAAGGGATTAGCCTGGGGCTCGGTGTCAAACACGCTGACGTTGGTGGAGATGCGCGGCAACAGCATGTCGCCGGAAATCAGCACCTGCAAGTCCGGACTGTACAAGGACATATGCTCGGGCGCATGACCGTATCCGACGATCAACTGCCAAGGCCGACCGTCTATTGTCACGGTCTGACCGTCCATCAAACGCACGAAACGCGCCGGTACCGACGGCACCATAGACGGATAATAGTCGCCACGGCTGCGGATCTGGGCACGCGCCTGTTCGTCCTGCAGACCGTGGCGCACAAAATGCGCTTCGGCCGCGATACCGTTGGGTCCGCCCACCTGACCAGCAGGCTGGCTGGCCGCGCCCGACCACAGCCTGGCAACGGTGTAATCCGTCATGCTCATCCACAAAGGCACATTCCACAAGCCGCACAGCCAGTCGGCCAACCCGACATGATCCGGGTGCATATGCGTGACCAGCACCCGCAGCACCGGCAGGCCCTGTAACTCCTGCTCGAACACCTGCTCCCACAGCAGGCGCACTTCCGCGCGCGCTATGCCCGTATCGACGATGGTCCAGCCCTGGCGGCCATCGATTTCATCGCGCAGCAGCCAAAGATTGATGTGATCCAGTGCAAAAGGCAAAGGCATGCGCAGCCAGCGCACACCCGGCACCACTTCCAGGCTACGGCCCGGCTCAGGCAGCGTATCCGCCCAGGGATAGACAAGTTTCTGTTCGTTAGGATTCATGTGCGCTCCGAAAATGATCAATGGGGCCAATATCGTGCCCATGACGAGCCGTCCGCCGGTTCGCTCTGCACACAAAGCGCTCACCGTAAATCATCGGCTCAAGTACGAGACGGATTCGCTATGGTGAACACGCGTGCTCTGTGGCATGATAGTTTACGTTAACGTAAATCATATAAGAAAAATGACGACAAACACCTGGACCATATCCGATCTGGCACATGAGTTCGGCGTTACCCCCCGAACGCTGCGTTTCTACGAGGACCAGGGCATTCTTAGCCCGCTACGCCAGGGCACGCAGCGCATCTATCAGCCGCGCGACCGTACACGCCTGAAGCTGGCGCTGCGCGGCAAGCGTCTGGGCCTGCAGCTATCCGAGATTCTGACCCTGATCAATATGTACGAATCCCCGATGGACACCGCTGCCCAGCTCAAGCATTATGAAGCCGTGCTGGAGGAACACCGCCTGCGCCTGGAACGCCAGCGCCAGGATATCGACCAGACCCTGCAGGAAATCCAGGCACAGCTACAACTGTGCCGGTCCCAACAGGATCAGCGCGATACGTCCATTTTCTAAGGGAAAACCCATCTATATTACGTTTACGTTAACGTAATATAAATAAGGCTCCGCCTATCTCGCCCACACTGGAGAACTCCATGAGTCTGCCCGGCCTGAATTTCGACCTTGGTTCCGATCTGGACATGCTGCGCGACACCGTCGCAGACTTTTCGCAGGCCGAAATCGCCCCCTTGGCCGCGCAGTTGGACCGCGACGACCAATTCCCCATGCATCTGTGGAAAATGTTCGGCGATATGGGTCTGCTGGGCATGACAGTCGGCGAGGAGTATGGCGGCACAAATATGGGCTACTTGGCCCACATGATCGCCATGGAAGAAATTTCCCGAGCCAGCGCCTCGGTCGCCTTATCCTATGGGGCGCATTCCAATCTGTGCGTCAACCAGATCAACCGCAACGGTACCGAAGCACAAAAGCGCAAATACCTGCCCGGCCTGATCAGCGGCGAACACGTAGGTGCCCTGGCCATGAGTGAACCGGGTGCCGGCTCGGATGTGGTCAGCATGAAGCTGCGCGCCGACAAAAAAGGCGACCGTTACGTATTGAACGGCTCCAAGATGTGGATCACCAACGGCCCGGATGCCGACACACTGGTGGTCTACGCCAAAACCGACCCCCAAGCCGGCGCGCGCGGCATTACCGCATTTTTGATCGAAAAAGGGTTTGCCGGCTTTTCTGTCGCCCAAAAGCTGGACAAGCTGGGCATGCGCGGCAGCCATACGGGCGAACTGGTGTTCCAGGACTGCGAAGTCCCCGAAGAAAACGTGCTGGGCCAACTTCACGGCGGCGTCAAAGTGCTGATGTCGGGGCTGGACTACGAGCGCGCCGTGTTGGCCGGAGGCCCGTTGGGCATCATGCAGGCCGTGATGGACGTGGTGACGCCCTACATTCACGAACGCAAACAGTTTGGCCAGGCCATCGGCGAATTTCAGCTGATCCAAGCAAAGATGGCGGACATGTACACCACCTTGCAGGCCAGCCGCGCCCTGTGCTATGCCGTAGGCAAGAATCTGGACCGCCTGGGCAGCGACCATGTACGTTCGGTGCGCAAGGACTGCGCCGCCGCCATTCTGTACAGCGCCGAGAAAGCGACCTGGATGGCCGGTGAAGGCATACAGATCCTGGGCGGCAATGGCTATATCAACGAATTTCCGACAGGCCGGCTCTGGCGCGATGCCAAACTGTATGAAATCGGCGCAGGCACCAGCGAAATCCGGCGTATGCTGATCGGCCGGGAACTGTTTGCCGAAACGGCCTGAGCGCATCATGGGCAGCACCGATTTCAACGAAACCACAGTCATCACGCCGGTGGCCCGGCCCAGCCTGACGCCGCAGGAAGTGGCGCAGACCATGCTCAATGGTTTCAACCGTCACTATGCCCTGTTCCGCTACAGCGCGCAGCGTGCCAAGTCGCTCTACGAATCAGGCGATTGGCATGGCATCCAGCAACTGTCGCGCGAACGCATCGAATATTACGCTACGCGGGTCCGGGAATGCGCTGCCATGCTGGGCCATGCGCTGCGCCTTCACCAGGGCGGCCCATCTGGTCAAAGCCAGCTCGATGCCCAGCAACAACAGCTGTGGCTGCAGGCCAAGAGCGAATTTGTACGCCTGCTCTCGGGCCATCGCCAGCCCGAATGCGCTGAAACCTTCTTCAATTCCGTGTCCTGCCGGGTCCTGCACCGACATTATTTCCGCAACGAATTCATTTTCGTGCGACCTGCCGTCGCCACCGACTATCTGGACGGCGCGCTGCCGTCCTATCGGGTCTACTATCCGGTCCAGGAAGGCCTGGAAAACAGCCTGACCCGCATGCTGGCCGACTTCGGCCTGGCCGCTCCCTTCGAGGACCTGCCCAGCGACGTGCGTACCCTGGCCCGCATGGCACTGCGCCAACTGTGTCGCCGCTTACCACGCGGCTTTGGCCCGCGCATCGGCTCGGACTGTCAGATCCAGGTGCTGAACTCCCTGTTCTTTCGCAACAAGGGGGCCTATGTCGTGGGCAGGCTGATCAACCACGGCGAAGTGCTGCCTTTTTCGCTGGCGATTCTGCACCGGCCCTCGGGGCATCTGTACATAGACGCTCTGCTGCACACCATGGACGACCTGTCCACGCTGTTCAGCTTCACGCGCGCCTACTTTCTGGTGGATATGGAAGCGCCGTCGGCCTATGTGGATTTTCTGTCCAGCCTCTTGCCGCGCAAACCCAAGGCCGAGCTATACACCGCCATTGGCCTGCAAAAACAAGGAAAAACGCTTTTTTACCGCGATTTCCTGCATCATCTCTCGCACTCGCATGACCGCTTCGACCTGGCCCCGGGCATACGCGGGATGGTCATGACGGTCTTTACTTTGCCGTCGTATCCGTACGTGTTCAAACTGATCCGCGACCGCATCCAGAAGTCCGGCATGGATCATGCCACCGTGCGCGCCAAATATCAGTTGGTCAAAAAACACGACCGCGTCGGACGCATGGCCGATACCTGGGACTACGCGCAGGTCGCCTTGCCCAAAGCGCGCTTTTCCGAGGCCCTGCTGCACGAACTGCGCACCGAAGTGCCCAGCCTGCTCGAAGAATCCGATGACACCATATTGCTGCGCCACGTCTATATCGAACGGCGCATGACCCCGCTGAACCTGTTCCTGAACAAAGCCAGCGACGCCGCGCTGAACGCCGCCGTCCGTCAATACGGCAATGCCATCCGCGAATTGGCCGCCGCCGACATCTTCCCCGGCGACATGTTGTACAAGAACTTCGGCGTCACCCGCCTGGGACGTGTCGTCTTTTACGACTACGACGAAATCCAGCACATGCGCGAAATGAATTTCCGCGCCATTCCGCCGGCCCCCAACGAAGAAGCCGAAATGGCCAGTGAACCGTGGTATCCGATCGGACCGAACGATGTCTTCCCCGAGGAGTTCGCCTATTTCCTGCTGGGCGAACCACGCATCCGCAAGGCGTTCATGCAGCATCATGCCGAGCTGCTGGACCCGCACTGGTGGGCACAATGTCGCCAGCGCGTCACACAGGGCCGAATTGAAAATATTTTCCCGTACGATAGCGAAAGGCAGTTGCACGACTTTCGTCGGCGCACGCCTGCCATCGTCACCACTACACACTCAGGAGTCCCTCATGTCTGATTCAGTCGTCATTGTCTCGATCGCCCGCACCCCGATGGGCGGCATGCTAGGCAGCCTGTCCGACCTCGCCGCTCACGAACTGGGCGCTACCGCCATCAAGGCCGCCGTGGAACGCTCGGGCATCGCCGGTGAAGCCATCAATGAAGTCATCATGGGCAACGTACTGCAGGCAGGCCAGGGCCAGGCACCGGCCCGCCAGGCCGCGCTGGGTGCTGGACTGCCCAAGGGCGTCGCATGCACCACCATCCACAAGGTCTGCGGCTCGGGCCTGAAAGCCGCCATGTTCGCGCACGATCTGCTCAAAGCCGGCAGCGTGGACGTCGTGGTGGCCGGTGGCCAGGAAAGCATGAGCAATGCCCCCTACCTGCTGCTCAAGGGCCGCCAGGGCTATCGCTACGGCCACTCTACCGTCTACGACCACATGGCCCTGGACGGCCTGGAAGACGCCTACAGCCGCGGCACCGCCATGGGCGTATTCGCCGAAGATTGCGCCAGCAAGTACAGCTTTAGCCGCGAAGAACAGGACGCCTTTGCCCTGGAGTCGCTGCGTCGCGCCCGCCAGGCCAGCGACGACGGCAGCTTCGAGTGGGAAATCGCCCCCGTGACCATTGCCGGTCGCAAGGGCGATGTGGTCATCGCCAAAGACGAAGCGCCCGCCAAGGCCATGCCCGAAAAAATCCCCACCCTGCGTCCCGCCTTCAAGAAAGACGGCACGATTACCGCCGCCAATGCCTCGTCCATCTCGGACGGTGCCGCTGCCATGGTGCTGACCACCGAGTCCAAGGCCAAGGAGCTGGGCGCGACCCCCTTGGCACGCATCGTCGCCCACACTCAGCACTCGCAAGAACCGCAGTGGTTCACCACGGCTCCCGTAGGTGCCATCCAGAAGCTGTTGGACAAAACCGGCTGGAGCGTGGCGGACGTGGACCTGTTCGAGATCAACGAAGCCTTCGCCGTGGTCACCATGGCCGCCATGAAAGAGCTGAACCTGCCGCACGACAAGGTCAATATCCACGGCGGCGCGACCGCCCTGGGCCACCCCATCGGCGCATCGGGCGCGCGTCTGTTGGCCACTCTGGTCGGCGCACTGCGCAAGACCGGCGGCAAGCGCGGCATTGCTTCGCTGTGCATCGGCGGCGGCGAAGCCGTGGCCTTGGCCGTCGAGCTGGTTTAAGCAAGTCCTGCGGCCTGCGCTTGCGCCAGGCCGCCCGCCCGGGCTTTTCTCTGTTCTCTTTCCAGGCATGCCATGTCAGTCATCGAAACCCGCATCAATCCGCGCTCCCAAGACTTCCAAGACAACGCCTCTGTCATGCAGGCCCTGATTGCCGACCTGCGACGGAAACTGCAACAGACCGCCCTGGGCGGTTCCGAACAATCCCGCCAGCGCCACCTGGCGCGGGGCAAACTGCTGCCGCGCGAACGCGTGGAACGGCTGCTGGACCCCGGCACCCCCTTTCTGGAACTGTCGCCACTGGCCGCCCAGGACGTCTACGACAACGAATCGCCCGGCGCAGGCATCATTACCGGCATCGGCCGCGTGGCCGGCGTTGAATGCATCATTGTCTGCAATGACGCCACCGTCAAAGGCGGGACCTATTACCCGCTGACCGTCAAGAAGCACCTGCGCGCCCAAGAGATCGCCCAGCAGAACCATCTGCCCTGCATCTATCTGGTGGACTCGGGCGGTGCCAACCTGCCCAATCAGGACGAAGTCTTTCCCGACCGCGACCACTTCGGCCGCATCTTCTACAACCAGGCCAACCTGTCGGCCCAGGGCATTGCCCAGATTGCCGTGGTCATGGGTTCGTGCACGGCTGGCGGTGCCTATGTGCCGGCCATGAGCGACGAATCCATCATCGTGCGCGACCAGGGCACGATCTTTCTGGGCGGCCCGCCGCTGGTCAAGGCGGCTACAGGCGAAGAAGTCAGTGCCGAAGACCTGGGCGGCGGCGATGTACACACGCGCCTGTCAGGGGTAGTAGACCATCTGGCCGAAAACGACCTGCATGCGCTGCAACTGGCGCGCCGCTGCGTGGGCCGCCTGAACCGCAGCAAAACCCTACCCTGGCCGTTGCAACCTGTGCGCGAACCGCTGTACGACGCGCAGGAACTGAACGGCATCATCCCCAGCGACACGCGCAAGCCCTACGATGTGCGCGAAGTCATCGCCCGTATTGTCGACGGCTCCGAATTCGACGAATTCAAAGCGCGTTTCGGCACGACGCTGGTCACCGGCTTTGCCCACATCCACGGCATGCCGGTGGGCATCATCGCCAACAACGGCATTCTGTTTTCGGAAGCGGCCCAGAAAGGCACGCACTTTATCGAGCTGTGCTGCCAGCGCAAGACCCCGCTGGTCTTTCTGCAGAACATCACCGGCTTCATGGTAGGCCGCAAGTACGAAAACGAAGGCATCGCCCGCCACGGCGCCAAAATGGTCACGGCCGTCTCCACCGCTGCCGTGCCCAAGTTCACCGTCATTTTGGGCGGCTCTTTCGGGGCAGGCAACTACGGTATGTGCGGCCGCGCCTTCAGCCCGCGCCTGCTGTTTCTGTGGCCCAATGCGCGCATCTCGGTCATGGGCGGCGAACAGGCGGCCAGCGTCCTGGCCACAGTGCGCCGCGACGGCCTGGAGGCGCGTGGCCAAAGCTGGAGCGCGCAGGACGAAGAAGCCTTCAAGGCTCCCATCCGCGATCAATACGAGCACGAAGGCCATCCCTACTACGCCACGGCGCGGCTGTGGGACGACGGCATCATCCAGCCTTCGGATACACGGCGCGTCCTGGCCCTGGGCCTGTCCGCCGCCCTGAACGCCCCCATTGAAGACACCCGCTTCGGCGTCTTTCGCATGTAGGCGCGCATCGGGGCCCTCGCCCCGATGACCGCAGCCGATGCCCATCGGACACCCTGAATAAGCATGAACAGGTACCAACCTGGGAGACAGACACTATGTTCCAGACCCTGCTGATCGCCAATCGCGGCGAAATCGCCTGCCGCGTCGCGGCCACTGCCCGACGCCTTGGGCTGCGTACCGTGGCCGTCTATTCGGATGCCGACGCTGACGCACAACATGTACGCGCCTGCGACCAGGCCGTGCGCATCGGCGGCCCCGAACCACGCGACAGCTACCTGAAAATCGACGCCATTCTGGCCGCGGCACGCGCCACCGGTGCCCACGCCATCCACCCAGGCTATGGTTTTCTGTCTGAAAACGAACAGTTCGCCCGCGCCTGCGAGGACGCAGGCCTGATCTTCGTGGGCCCGCCTGCGCAAGCCATCGCGGCGATGGGCAGCAAATCCGCCGCCAAGTCCTTGATGGAAAGTGCCGGGGTGCCGCTGGTCCCCGGCTACCACGGCGACAATCAAGACCCAAACTTCTTATTGCAGCAAGCCGACTCCATCGGCTACCCGGTACTGATCAAGGCCAGCGCAGGCGGCGGCGGCAAAGGGATGCGCATCGTCGAATCATCAGATGCCTTTCTGGAGGCATTGCGCTCCTGCCAGCGCGAGGCTGCCGGCAGCTTTGGCGATGACCGCGTCCTGATCGAGCGCTACATCACCAAACCACGCCATATCGAAATCCAGGTCTTTGGCGACCAGCACGGTCAGTACGTCTACCTGTTCGAGCGCGATTGTTCAGTACAGCGCCGCCACCAGAAAGTGATCGAAGAAGCCCCCGCCCCCGGCATGACGCCCGAGCGCCGCCAGGCCATGGGCGAAGCCGCCATCGCCGCCGCGCGCGCCGTGAACTACGTAGGCGCAGGCACCGTGGAATTTATCGCCGAACAAGACGGGCGCTTTTACTTCATGGAAATGAACACCCGCCTGCAAGTAGAGCACCCTGTTACCGAACTGATCACCGGCCATGATCTGGTCGAATGGCAGTTGCGCGTGGCCGACGGCCAGCCGCTGCCGGCCCGCCAGGAACAGTTGCGTATCGACGGCCATGCCATCGAAGTGCGCATCTACGCCGAAAACCCCGACAACGATTTTCTGCCTTCCATCGGCACGCTGCGCACGCTGCGCTACCCCGACCATGCCGCCTTTGCGCCCGGCCCTGTGCGCATCGACAGCGGCGTGCGCCAAGGCAGCGTCATCAGCCCCTTTTACGACCCCATGATCGCCAAGGTCATCACCCACGGCACCGACCGCGAACAGGCGCGTCGCCGCCTGATCCGCACCCTGGCCGACACCCAAGTGGCCGGCGTACACACCAACAAGACCTTTTTACAGCGCCTGCTGGGCGATGCGGCCTTTGCCCAGGCCGATCTGGATACCGGGCTGATCCCCCGCCGACATGCGGCGCTGTTTCCGGCGCACGATGCCGTGCCCGCTGCTGTCCTGGCCTTGGCCGCCAGTGCCGTACTGGCACGGCAAGGCATAGGCGGACGCGGTCCGACCGCCGGGCAACCCGCCGATCCGTGGGCCGACCAGACCGGCTGGCGCATCGGCAATCAGTATCATCAAACCCTGTCGCTGGTGGCCGGCGAACAGCAGTACAACCTGCGCTTGGAGCACCTGGAGCACAACTGGCGCATGCAGCTGGCAGACACCGTTCACACGCTGGACTGGCACGCGATCAATACGCCTCAACGGCCCGACACGCACACGGTGCGCATCTGGCTGGACGGCGTCGAGCATCGCGCCGACGTCCTTCAGGACGGCCATCAATTACAGGTAAGACTGGACGGCGTAGATTGGGCGCTGGACCTGTTTGACCCCTTGCTGGCTGCCGGCCAAAGCCAGGACGAAGGACATGGCGGTCGCCTGACCGCGCCCATGCCGGGCAAGATCATCGCCCTGAACGTCAGCACCGGGGCCAGCGTCAAGCGCGGCGATGTGCTGCTGGTCATGGAAGCCATGAAAATGGAGCACGCCATCCTGGCACCGGCCGACGGCACCGTCACCGAGGTATTCTTCGTCGTGGGCGACCAGGTTCCCGAAGGTGCAGAGCTGGCCGCCATGGAACACTAGCCCGACACTCAACAGAAACGGTTCGCCACGCACGCATTGCCCGACCCGCAAAATCGGCGTACAGTCGCACACAACAAAGGCCCCAAACGGGGCCTTTGCCGTTGAGACTCGCCCATGCACACTCACGCCTCCTCTTTATATTGCGGCCGTTTCGCCCCCAGCCCCAGCGGCCCGCTGCACGACGGCTCGCTGGTGGCCGCCATGGCCAGCTATCTGGACGCTCGCGCCCGGCAAGGCCGCTGGCTGCTGCGCATCGAAGATATAGACGCACCGCGCGTGGTGGCTGGAGCGGATCAAGTCATCATGCAACAGTTGCAGTCCCTGGGCATGCACTGGGACGGCGAACCCATCTGGCAACAGCAGCGTTTGCCCCGTTACCAGGAAGTTTTCGACAGCCTGCGCCAACGCGGCCTGGTCTACGGTTGCGCCTGCACCCGCCAGGAAATCCAGGCCGCATCGCGTCCGCCCGCGCCCGGCTCCCACGAACGGCCCTACCCAGGCACGTGCCGCCACGGCATCGCGCCGGGGCGCTCGGTGCGCGCCTGGCGGCTGCGCGTGCCGCAAGGCGTGGAATCCTTTATGGACCGTTGGGCGGGACCGCAGCACCAGGACGTCGCCCACGATGTAGGCGACTTCACGCTCAAACGCGCCGACGGCCTGTGGGCTTATCAATTCGTGGTCGTGATCGACGATGCCGACCAGGGTGTCACCGATGTGGTTCGCGGTGCCGATCTGCTGGACTCCACGGCCCGGCAACGCGTACTGCAAACCATACTGAGTTTTCCCTTGCCGCGTACACTGCATGTACCGCTGGCCCTGGACGAACACGGCCAAAAACTATCCAAACAAAACCACGCCGCCGCCCTGGATCTGAGCCGACCCTTGCACACCCTGAACCGAGCCTGGATGTTCCTGGGTTTTGCCGCCCTGGACGCATCCAACATCGCCGACTTCTGGACACAAGCCACTGCCCGGTGGGCGCAACGCTTTCGCTGGCCCGGCACCGAACAGTCTGGTTTCAAATAAACCACATCTTGCCGATATGTAAAACAAGGTCACAAAACAATCAGGCTACATATAGACCATGCCTGCATGACACATCCTTCCCAGGTAAATTCACGCCTTGTCCACATACCCTGCCCCCACCCGAGCCGGTCGTCCGGATTTGCCCCGCACCGTAAATCAGCGTAAAGTCTGATACAACGGTTACCGAACCACCCAGCCTTTTCCATTACCTAGGACGGCAACCTTATACCCATGTTTGATATCCTGGTTTACCTATTCGAGACGTACTACAACCCCCAGGCCTGTCCCAAGGCGGAGGTTCTGGCACACAAACTGGCCGCTATCGGCTTTGAAGACGAGGACATCAACGACGCACTCAGCTGGTTGCACGCGATGGGCGAGACCTCGTCCCAATGCCAGCCACTGGAACAACAAAGCGCCGCCAGCCAGCGCGTGTTCTCCGAACACGAACAACATGTACTGGGTGCCGAGGCCATGGGCTTCATCACCTTTTTACAAAATTCGGGTGCCCTGACCGCGCATCTGCGCGAAATCCTGATCGAAAGCGCCCTGGCTGTGGACGAAAGCCCGGTCTCGCTGGACAAGATCAAGATCGTCGCCCTGATGGTGCTCTGGAGCCACGAGGCCGAAATCGATCACCTGATCTTCGAAGAGTTGCTCCACGACGACTCCACGCGTCTGTCCCACTAATGCCAGCCCAAGAAAAAGTCCCGCTTACGCGGGACTTTTTTTGGTTCTTCGAAGAACGCCGGGAACCAATTTACCCAGTCGATGAGGAACTGGTTTTTTGAAGACGCCATTCAAGGCGCAGCCCACACACCACCTACCGGATTTCCTGTAACTGGGCATCCAACATGCGTCGCAGCAAAGCCTGCCCGGATTCGGACACGGCAAACTGCCCGTAGCGAGCGGCCTCAAAGCGTTGGCCTGCACCTTCCGCAAAGAACCAGGCATCCGTGCCCGGACTCCAGCCCGCATTGCGTCGACGTAACTGCACCATTACCAGACCGTCCGGCTCGGCCTGCCAGCCTGGCGCTATCCACACAGAGCGGCCATCCTGTTCCAGATAAACGCCACGCACCTGCGCCACGCCACCCGCATCTATTTGCATGCCCACCCGCAAACGCTTCTGCCCACGTGCAATATGGGCTTGTTCCGCCGGCAATTGTTCCAGCAAGGCATCCAATTGCCGGGACACGGCAAAGTCCAACGCCATGTAATCGCCTTGCATCAAAGAGCGCGGGTCCACCGGTGCCAGTTCCAGAACCACAATCCGCCCATCAGCCAAAATACGTTCTTTCTGGGCAATGACGCCATTGGCCGCAGCCAGAATCAATACCAACCCGGCCGCCACACCCACCACGATGCCGCGCGTCGCAGCAGATACCACGCGTTCTTGCGCCGGGCGTCGCCCTTGCCCCAAATAAGCCAAAACCAGGCAGCCCGCGCCCGTACCCAACAGCAACCACGCCTTTTCCAGCAGGCTGATGTTCATGAAGTAATAAAGATGCCACAGACTGGCCAGCCCCAGCACAATCCCAACCGCCAGCAAACTGCGATAGCGCCAGGCATACGCGAGCAGAATCCAACTTAAAGCCTGAGCCACCGGGGGATATGGCAGCCAGGCGGCACACAAGGCAAGCAGCCCGGCCAATGCGACCCCTGCCGCTTTGGGCGTACTGCGCCAGTCCCGCCAATAAAACACAAGAATCAACACGGGCACCGCCGCCAACAGCAGGCCGGTCATACTCCAGGAGGCATACACCGTCATGTCTGCCGCATCCCAGCGCACATACCCCCAATACGCGGCACGCCATTGACCATACAGCAACAAAGCCCAGAACAAAGGCACCCAAAAATTGTCACGACCAGGCTGACTAAAGCTGCGATGCCCCAAAACCACGGCAAGCAGGAAAAAAAACAAGCCGGGCAAGCTGAACAACCAAACCGGCACATCGTGCACCCGTTCCCAAACACGGTCGAGCAGCAAGAACTGCAGGCCCAGCAGCACCCAGGTCGCCAACAAAAAACGCAGGACCGACTGGGCACGCGCCTGCCAATACAACAAGCCACCAATGACCGTGCCTATCAAGGCACTGATTTCAACGGGCCAGGGCAAACGTTCATCCAGTACGACGGCACTGAGCAACAACACCGCGCACACGACCCAGCCACCTACCAGATCACGCCTGGCCAGCGTGCGCGCATGGGCATACAACAAAGGCGAGACCAAGGCCATGACCGCCCCCAGCGCACCCATTGCTTCCAAACTTAGATTCAGCGACAAAGCCAGATACAACAGCACCAGCAAGGGCAACACAATATAGAGCGCCAGCTTGACCACCCGCAAATACCACGGATAGTGATCATCGCCGTGTGCATCCTTCTGCTGCGCCGCCTCCTGATCCGGCGGCGACTCGCGCTGCCACTGCGCAAGATGCCACTGCAACATGCGCAGCAAAGCCAGCCCTAGCGGAATCAAGGCCAGCAACACCAGCAGCAAAGACACATCGACCAGGTGCTGAATGATCAGCACCGCGACCACCCCATAGGCACCCATCAAAAACAGAGCCAGCATGAACAGGTCGTGCCGCCACCGCCAGTACGCGCTATAAAGCGCCAGATACAAGGCCAGGGCCGGCCAGAGATCCTGCTCTATAGCCAGATAGGCGATAAACCCGGCAACCGCGACACCCGAGGTCCGCGCAACCAGACGCCAAGGATCATGGCGCGGTCGCCACACCGTTTCCGCCAGCAGCAGCAATACGGCATTAATGCCCAGTCCCAGCCAGACCAGCCCGTGCTCCCACACACCCGTCCACGACACCGGTTGCGTATCTATCCACAAATACACGGCGGTATTGAGCACCACGAGCCACAGCACAGATAAAAACACACTGCGCACCACCAGCACCCAAGGCAGGATAAGGACAGCCCACAGCGCAAACAACTGCCAGGGATCGGCACCGGTCTGGTAAATCTGTCCGATCAAAGCAAACAGACCGCCACAGCCGACAGCCGCCAAGCCAGTCAGCGCGGCGGACACACCCAGATCGCGCTCCCAACTGCCCGGGCGACGGTGCATCAACAAGGCCAGCAGGGCGGACACAGCGACCGCTCCCTGCGCCAAGGACAGCTTGGCAACAGGCCCCCAACCGGGCCAATTGGCGGCGATCCAGGTGACCAAACCGCTGGCCAGCAGCAAAACCGCCAGCCCCCAAGCCATTTTTGTCAGAAAGACTCGCCAGTCCGACGGCCATACGTTAGTCTTGTCACGTCTCATAACTTGCATAGAGCAATAGGCTCCTCGTATCATCCGCGCTATCGCTGCGGAATTGCTGTCACTGGAATCATATGGATAAAACACTCATCATTGCCGAGAAACCTTCTGTCGCCGTAGATATATCACGGGCATTGGGCGGTTTCACGCGAGAAGGTGATTATTTTGAAAGTGATCGCTATGTATTGGCCTCCAGCATCGGCCACCTGCTGAGCCTGGTGGCACCCAATGATCCCGTGCGCGGCAAATGGAGCTTTACGCATCTGCCCGTCATTCCGCCGCAGTTCGAGCTCAACCCCACCGACAAGAAATCGACCGAGCGCCTGAAACTGCTGGTCAAGCTGATCAAACGCAAAGATGTCACCGCCGTCATCAACGCCTGTGACGCGGGCCGCGAAGGCGAGCTGATCTTTCGCTACATCATGCAGTACGCCGGTGCCAAAAAGCCGGTGCAGCGCCTATGGCTGCGCTCCATGACACAATCGGCCATCCGCGAAGCCTTCGAGAACCTGCGCGACGACGAGGACATGAAGCCGCTCGAATCGGCGGCCCGTTCGCGCGCCGAAGCCGACTGGCTAGTGGGCATCAACGGCACCCGCGCCATGACCGCCTTCAACAGCAAAGACGGCGGTTTTTTCAAGACACCGGTCGGTCGCGTGCAGACACCGACACTGGCCATTGTGAACGAGCGCGAAAACCGCATCCGCAAATTTGTCTCGCGCGACTACTGGGAAGTCCATGCCGACTTCATTGCGGCCGCCGGTCTGTACACAGGCCGCTGGTTCGATCCCAAGTTCGCCAAGGACGAACACGACCCGGAAAAGAAAGACTCGCGCCTGTGGTCTCTGGCCGCCGCCCAGAGCATCGTGGCCGCCTGCCGCGACAAGCCAGGCGTGGTCACCGAAGAATCCAAACCCAGCACGCAGATGTCGCCCGCCTTGTTCGATCTGACCTCGCTGCAACGCGAAGCCAACTCGCGCTTCGGTTTTTCCGCTAAAACCACGCTGGCGCTGGCCCAGACGCTGTACGAACGCCACAAGGCCCTGACCTACCCGCGTACCGATTCGCGCTACCTGCCCGAAGACTACGTGGGCACGGTCAAGGACACCATGCGTGCCTTGGCCGACAGCGGCACACCCGCTTGCGCATCGGTGCAACCCTTTGCCCGCACAGTGGTCGAGAACAGCTGGGTCAAGCCCAACCGCCGCATCTTCGACAACAAGAAGGTGTCGGACCACTTCGCCATCATCCCCACGCTGCAAATCCCGCGCGAACTGAGCGATGCCGAAAACAAAATCTACGAGCTGATCACGCGCCGCTTCCTGGCCGTATTTTTTCCGGTGGCCGAATTCAAGGTCACCACCCGCATTACGGAAGTATCCGGCCACCACTTCAAAACAGAAGGCAAAGTGCTGGTGTCCCCCGGCTGGCTGGCCATTTACGGCCGCGATGCCCAGGGTGAAGATGCCTCGCTGGTGCCGGTGGCCGACGGCGAGAAAGTGCGCACCGAAGATATCGCACCCAAAGGCTTGGCCACCAAGCCGCCGGCACGCTTTACCGAAGCCACGCTGCTCTCGGCCATGGAAGGAGCCGGCAAGCTGGTGGACGACGAAGCCCTGCGCGAAGCCATGTCCGAACGCGGGCTGGGCACGCCGGCTACGCGGGCTGCCATTATCGAAGGCTTGCTCAACGAGGCCTACCTGCGCCGCGAAGGCCGCGAACTGGTGCCCAGCGCCAAGGCGCGTCAATTAATGACGCTGCTCTCGGGCCTGGGCGTCAGCGAACTGACCTCGCCCGAGCTGACCGGCGAATGGGAACACCAGCTCAAACAGATCGAGCAACGCCAGTTGGACCGCGATGTATTCATGCGCGAGATCGCCCAGATGACCCAGGTCATCGTCAAGCGTGCCAAAGAATACGAACGCGATACCGTGCCCGGCGACTACGCCACCTTGCAGACCCCCTGCCCCAAATGCGGCGGCGTGGTCAAAGAAAACTACCGCCGGTATGCCTGCACAGCCTGCGATTTTTCAATCGGCAAGCACCCTGGCGGGCGCACGTTTGAATTGCCCGAAGTCGAAGAGCTGCTGGCCAAGAAAGAACTGGGTCCGCTGCCCGGCTTCATCAGCAAGATGGGTCGCCCCTTTGCCGCCATCCTGCGCATTACCGACGAATACAAGCTGGAATTTGATTTCGGCCAAAACGATGAAGACGACGAAGAGGCCATCGACTTCAGTGGTCAGACCGCGGTAGGCCCTTGCCCCAAGTGCCAGTCCAATGTGTTTGAACATGGCCTGCGCTTTATCTGCGAAAAATCGGCCGGCCCAGCCAAATCCTGCGACTTCCGCAGCGGCAAAGTCATTTTGCAGCAGGAAATTACCCGCGAACAAATGGGCAAGCTACTGAACGACGGCAAGACCGACTTGCTGGACGGTTTTGTGTCCTCGCGCACCAACCGCAAATTCAAAGCTTTCCTGGTACGCCAGCCCGACGGCAAAATAGGCTTCGAGTTCGAGCCACGTCCCGAAAAGCCCGGCCGCAAGACCGCCGCCAAGAAAACCACGGCCAAGGCCGCCACCAAAGCCGCCGCCAAAAAGACGGCTGCCAAAAAAACGGCAGCGAAAAAGACAGCAGTAAAGAAAACAGCCGCCAAGAAAGCGGCTGCCAAGACGGCGGAATAAGGCATTTTGAAAGCAGAGAAAGCGGCCTCCAGATGGGGGCCGCTTTTTTTTCCCCCATGTCCTCCAGTGCTTTGGCTGGCTGGCAAATCGTCTGGACCCAATACAGCACATCCTTATCAACTTGAGGGAAAGGAGAACGGAGCGGCAGGCTGGGCCTGCGCCCGTGCTTCGCACGGGTACCCTTGTCAGCTACCCAGGTCAGGCGCCTGCGACGCAGACCCTGACCCGCCTGCCGCTCCGCTCTCCTTTCCCTCAAGCCTGCACCACCGCTTACCGTCCAGACAACAAGACCTTCAGCAAGCTCGACAAGCAGGCATAAACAATACGTCGGCGCGCTCGCCTAAATTCAAGACTTCTATTCGGGCAACGATGGCAAAGAACCCCTGTGAGCCGGTCAGGCTCCGGGCATGGTCGTCGGGGCGGGTCAGGCGGCTTACCGCAGGCGAAGGACCGTGCAGGGAGGCAAGCGCCTTGCTGTGTGAGTCCGGCGCTTGTGGTTCGTCCGGGGGGCGAACCGCCCGGACGAGTTCAAGGCGCGCCCGAAACGGTCCTTCGACCAGGGAACCGGCGCGCAGCGCCGGCAAGCTGTCAGCCCGGACGACCATGCCCGGAGCCTGACCGGCGTCATCCTGCTTTCTTCAGCCCCAGCTCATCAACACAGATCACTGCGACGGCAGCACAAAAACAAACCGAAAGGCTAGAACGGAAAGTAGAACAAGGACTTGGCCAGCACGACGATCAGCAACACATGCACAAAGACGCTACGATGGATCAAGCGCGAACGCTGACCTGTCATGGCACCACGACGGGTCAAGACCATGACGGCAATGAAATGCCCAAAGACGCTTAACGCCAATGCAATCTTGGCCCCCAGCAGCCAGGCCGGAGCGCCCCCGGCCGCCAACAGGGCGCGATGCTGCCAGGCCAGACCCAGCCCGGCACCATACAGCACCAGCAACACCCAGGGCATGATGCGGCGCGCGCGCCGACCCAGCTCCATTTCGACGGTGCGCATCGCCGTCTTGGGAACACGACGGGCAATCGGCGCGAGCATCAGCACCTCGAAAAATACCGTGCCGATAAAAAACAGGGCGGCCAGCAAATGGGCCAGCAACAAGGCCAGATACGTCATGAAAGCACCGAAACAAGGCGAACGATGAACTAACGATACACCAGGTCCCGTGCCCACAGGCTGACTTCAGGCACATAGCTGATCACCATCAAACACGCCATCACCACCAGCACAAAAGGCAAAAGCGGCCGAACCAGTTTTTCCAGCGAAATGCCCGCCACCGCGCAGGCGGCAAACAAATTGACGCCAAACGGTGGGGTCACCATGCCCAAAGCCAGATTGACTACCATAATGACCCCGAAATGGGCCGGATCAATACCGAAATGCAGAGCCACCGGCAACAGCAACGGAGCCAGCACCACAATCGATGCGGAGGTTTCGATGAACATGCCGATGAAAAACAAGGCGGCATTCACCCCCAGCAGGAAAGTCATAGGACTGGTAAAAATCTCGCCCAGCCAGGCCCCCAAGGCGGCCGGAATGCCGGCGCGATTCAACAAAAAGCCAAACACCCCGGCGTTGGCAATAATAAACATGATGACAGCCGTGGACACCACCGAACGGTGCAGCACCTTGGACAGATCGCGCAGACTTAATGTCCGGTACACAAACAGGCCGATGAACAAGGCATACACCACCGCCACCGCCGACGCTTCGGTAGGCGTAAAAACGCCACCATAAATGCCACCCAGAATAATCACCGGCATCAACAGCGCCAGCCAGGCCTGGCGCAATGCCGGCCACAGGCGCAAGCGCCCCTGACCGTCCTGCAGACCCAGACCGTGACGGCGCGCATACAGCCACACATACAACATCAAAGCCCCACCGATCAGCAGCCCCGGCCCCAGACCCGCCACGAACAGTTCACCCACCGATGTATCCGTGGACACGGCAAATAAAATCATGGGAATCGAAGGCGGGATGATCACGCCCAATTCCGCCGCCGAAGCCTGCAAAGAGGCCGCAAACGGGCGCGGATAGCCATGACGCACCATCGCAGGTATCAGGATGGCACCCACGGCAAACGTCGTGGCTACACTGGAACCGGCCACAGCGGCAAAAATCATGCAGGTCAGCACGCAACTACAGGCCAACCCGCCCTGAAAACCGCCCACCACACTCTTGGCAAATTCCACCATGCGGCTCGAAATGCCACCGGCCTCCATCAAGTTCCCGGCCAGGATGAAAAACGGCACGGCCACCAAAGGATACTTATCCAGCGCCGCGTACAACTGCTGGGCAATGACCAGAAAGGTCATGCGCCCTTCCCAAGCCACCCCGGCCATATTGGCCAGACCGACAGCAATGGCTACCGGCACGGTCAACACGAAAAACAACAACATGGACAAGAGCATGATCTGGGGCACGACGTCTTCTCCGGTTCAGGCTAGAGCTGCGTATCGTCAACGACCGCAGGAGCGGGATTATCGAGCCAGCGCGCCAGCAAACCCAACATAGCCAGCACCGCGCCGATCGGAATGGCAATGTACACCCAGGAAATGGACCATTCCAGACTGGGCATGGTCTGAAACCGCACGCGCCAGCTCATCTGCCCGCCCACCCAGGCCAGCAAAGCAAAAAAGACCAGGCAGATCAGCAACACCGCGCCATCCAACCAGCGCTGCGCACGCGCCTTTAACCAAAGACGCGCCACGTCTACGCTTAACATGGCCCCCTGACGCAAGGCCAGGCACAGGCCCAGCATGACTGTCCAGATCAGCGCCGCCCGCGACCAGGCCTCGCTCCAGTCGGCAGGCGACTGGAGCAGGAAACGGGCAATGACCTGATAAAACGCCGCCAGCACGGCCGACAACAACAAGGCCTGCGCCAGCCAGGACACGCCCCGGAACAGCCCCCGGTCCAGAATGGACAGCACGGCTTTCATGGTGCGCGCCGCTTACTGGGTCTGACGTATCGCGTCGACCAGCTCCTGGCCGAACTGCTTGTAATACTGCGGGTAAACGGGCTCGACCGCTTTGGCAAACGCCGCATGATCCACGGTATTGACCTGCATGCCCTGTTCCTTGACCGCATCCACGCCGGACTTTTCGATGTCGTCCACATAGACGCGCATGGCCTGGGCGGCGGCCACGCCCGCCTCCTTGAACAATTGTTTGTCGGCATCGGACAGGCCATCGTACGTAGCGGGCGACATCAGCACCAGTGCAGGACCGTACACATGCGCGGTCAGCGACAGGTATTTCTGCAACTGCGGCAGCTTGGCCGACACAATGACCGACAAGGGGTTTTCCTGCCCGTCTATGGTGCCTTGCTGCAAAGCCGTGGCCACTTCCGGCCAGGCCATGGGGGTCGCCAGGATACCCATCTGCCGGAAAGCGGCGATATGGATGGGATTTTCCGTGGTGCGGATCTTCAGGCCCTTGGCATCGTCGGGCGTGACGACCGGACGCACATTATTGGTCAAATGCCGGAAACCCTGCTCTCCCCAGGCCAGCGCCACAATGCCGCGCTTGGGGAACTCGGCCAACATGTCCTGACCGATCTTGCCGTCCAGCACATGGCGGGCATGGTTCAGATCACGAAACAGAAAGGGAATGTCGAACACACCGGTCTTGGGCACAAAGTTCAGCGTGGCCCCCGTAGACACAATAGCCAGGTCTATCGTGCCCAGTTGCAAGCCCTCGATCACCTCTCGTTCGCCACCCAAGGCGCTATTCGGGAAAGCCTCGACCTTATACTGCCCACCTTTTTCCAGCGATTCGGCCAAAGCCTTGGCACCGGCACCATAGTGCGAGCTGGTGGACAAGGCATAGGCCAGTTTCAGCGGGGTTTGCGCCCCTGCCGCCGCCGTCCAGCTCAAGCCCAGGGTCAGGGCCGCGGCCAGCAGGCCGTTCTTCATCCGTTTGCACAGCATGACTTCCCCTCCAGTTGGTATGGAACAGACTATTTAAATCGCAGGCGGGACGCGGCAACATAGGGGTTTCCACGCCCGCGCCGGTTTATTCTTCCACGTACCAGTTGTCTTCGGACAGCATCACCTGCTGGTGTCCATAGCCGGCCGGCATCATGGGAAAGCAATTTTCCAGGGCCAGGACTTCCACATTCAAGAAGAACGGGCCATCGTGCGCCAGGCAGCGCTCCAGCGCCGCATCCAACTGATCGGGCTGGGATACCGACTGGGCCTGCCAGCCAAAGGCGCGGGCCAAGGCCACAAAATCCGGCAAGGCCTCGTTATAACTGTGGCTATACCGCCCGTCGTGAATCAATTCCTGCCACTGGCGCACCATGCCCATATGACGGTTATTGCACAGAATGACTTTGACTGGGGCACGATGCTGCACGGCCGTGGCCAGTTCCTGGATATTCATCAACACCGACGCATCGCCGCTGACGCACACCACCAGCTTGTCCGGGTGCGCCACCTGCGCGCCCAGCGCCGCCGGCAGACCATAGCCCATCGTGCCGGCGCCGCCCGAGGTCAGCCAGCGGCGTGGCCGGTTGAAACGGATGTACTGCGCCGCCCACATCTGATGCTGACCGACATCGGTAGACACAATCGCATCCCGCCCCGCCAGATGCGCATCCAGGCTTTGCAGCAAATGCTGGGGCAAGATGGCATCGGCGCGCGGCGTCACCTTCAGACACTCCTGGGCGCGCCAGACCCCGATGCGCTGCCACCAGTCGTCCAAGCGCCCATCGGGCAGCTCGTGCAGTGACAGTTCTTTGCGCAACGCGCGCAGCAGCGGGTAACAATCGCCCACCAGCGCCACGTCGGCACGCACCACCTTGTCGATGGAGCCGGGATCGATATCGATATGAATCTTGCTGGCATGCGGACAAAAGTCCGACAGCCGACCGGTGATGCGGTCATCGAACCGCGCACCGACGCAGATGATCAGGTCGGCATGGTGCATGGCCAAATTGGCCTCCAGCGTGCCGTGCATGCCCAGCATGCCCACGAACTGCGCATCCTTAGCCGGATAGGCACCCAGCCCCATCAGGGTCAGGGTGCAGGGCGCGCCGGTTTCCTGCACCAGACTGGTGAAGGCATGGCAGGCATCGGCCCCGGAATTAATTAAACCGCCGCCGCCATAGAACACGGGGCGGCGGGCGTGGGCGATCAAGGCAGCCGCACGCTTAATCGCCGCTTCCTGAACCGGCGAGGCCTGAGCGACGGGCGCTTGCGCTTCCTCGGGTTCTACATGGGCCGCCGGAGCGGCCGCCATCTGGATATCCTTGGGAAAATCCAACAGCACCGGGCCGGGACGGCCCTGCATGCACAGGCGCAGCGCCTTGGCACCCAGCGCCGCCACGTCCTCGACACGGCGCACCTGGGCATTCCATTTGGTCACAGGGCGCGAGATGCCCACGGCATCGCACTCCTGAAAGGCAGACGTGCCAATCGCCGTGGTGGCCACCTGGCCGCTGATGCACAATACCGGAATGGAATCGCACAAGGCATCAAGCAAACCCGACGTGGTATTGGCCATGCCAGGGCCGGAGGTGACCAGCACCACGCCGGGTTTGCCTGTGCTGCGCGCATAGCCTTCGGCCGCATGCACGGCAGCCTGCTCGTGACGCACCAGAATGTGGCGAATTCGCGGCTCGGCATACAGAGCGTCGTACAGCGGTAACACCGCTCCGCCAGGATATCCAAAAATGGTATCCACCCCCTGGGCGATCAAAGTTTCAAGCAAGAGTTGCGCGCCGTTGCGAGCGATCGGTTCGACTGACATGGTTACGTGGCCCTGCAAGTTCGGTAAGAGTAAGATAGAGATCGCCTTCCAGTTTATTCTTTTTTACAGGCACTTCGCTCATGGTCGCTCCACGCCAGCCCTGGCACATCGTCAAACCCTCGCAGTTGCATGGCAACGGCGTGTTCGCCAACCGGGATATTCCGGCCGGCACCCGCATCCTGCAATATGCCGGCAAACGGCTGACGCCCGAGCAGGCCGACGCGATGTTCCCCGTCAATCCGGACGATCCTTTCCACACGTTCTTCTTTGCGTTGAGCAACGGCAAGATCGTGGACGGCGGGCAAGGCGGCAACGACTCGCGCTGGATCAACCATTCCTGCGCCCCCAACTGCGAAGGCCACGAAAACAGCGATGGTTCGCGCGTGTTTATCGTCGCCATGCGCGATATCCCGGCCGGGCAAGAACTCTTGTACGACTATTCGCTGGTCATCGATGACGAAATCACCGACGAACTTAAACAGAACTACCGCTGCCTGTGCGGTGCCCCCCAGTGCCGCGGCACCATGATCGCCCCACAACCGGCCGACGAACGCCGCCAGGCCGCTGCAAACGAACTGCGCGCCGCCGCCGCCGAGCTGGAAGCCGAACTGGAACACGCCCGCACGGCCCCGCTGGGAAAGCCAGCCAAGACCGAGGTCTCGGTGGACGAGGATAACGACGACAAGAGGAAAGACAAAAAGAAAAACAAGAAAGATAAAAAGTCCAAAAAGAAAAAGGACGGCAAAAAAGACAAAAAAGCCGATAAAAAAGAGAAAAAGGACAAGAAAGAAAACAAGAAGAAGTAGGACGCCTGCCGGGTCGGCGGGCCAATCAGGGCCTGCGCCTTGTCAGGACGTTGGGGCGAAAGGCAAGGAGCGTGCTGTTTGAGGAGCACGCTGGCGGCTCGTCCGGGGGAAATTACCCACTGCCAGCGCGCCCCATGACCGCTAGCATGTAGCTTTGTCGCAAACACCCGCCTCCCTTCACATGCAATCCTGCTCCCACGATCAACCGGGCGAACATCCGGCCTCCTCTCCAGAGTCCGCCCCCTGCATCCCTTTGCAACTGGAAGACTGGGCATCGGTCCTGATCATGGGCATGCTGGCGCTGATCACATTTGCCAATGTCATCGTCCGCTATCTGACTGATTCCTCCTTTGCCTGGACCGAAGAAATCTCCATTTTCCTGCTGGTGGTGCTGACCTTGAACGCCGGCTCCAGCGCTTTTGTGCGCCATCTGCATATCCGCATCGAAGTGCTGGCCGACGCAGGGGCCGAACGGCGTCGACGTCGCATGGCTCTGTTCGCTATTGGCGTGACGCTGCTGTTCTTTGTAGGGCTGGCCGTGCTGTCGGGTCGCATGGCCCTGGACGAGCTGGAGTGGGGCGATACATCGCCTTCCATCGGCGTACCCACCTGGTGGTATTCCATGTGGCTGCCCATCCTGTCCACCACCCTGAGCCTGCGCCTGCTGGGCATGTGGCTGCGCCGCTGGCGGAGCACGCCATGATCGCCACGGGCCTGTTCCTGATCTTTATTGCTCTGATGGTGCTGGGCGTACCGGTGGGCGTGGCCCTGGGGCTGGGCGGTGCCTTTGCCATCGTCATGTCCAATCTGGATACGCACTGGTTTGGCCTGATGGCCGTGCCCCAAAGTTTTTATGCCGGTCTGGCCAAGTACCCGCTCCTGGCCATTCCCATGTTCGTGCTGGTGGGCTCTATTTTCGACCGCTCCGGCGTCGCCGCCCGCCTGGTCAACTTTGCGATTGCCGTCGTCGGACGCGGCCCCGGCATGCTGCCGCTGGTGGCCATTGCCGTGGCGATGTTCCTGGGGGGCATCTCCGGCTCGGGGCCGGCCTGCGCCGCCGCCGTGGGCGCGGTCATGATCGGTGCCATGAAACGCGCCGGCTACCCCAGTTCCTTCTCGGCCAGCGTGGTGGCGGCAGGCGCAGCCACCGATATCCTGATTCCGCCCTCGATCGCCTTTATTGTCTATTCCGTCCTGGTGCCCGAGGCCTCCGTGCCGGCGCTGTTTGCCGCCGGCATGCTACCCGGCATCCTGGCGGGCCTGGGCCTGGTCATCCCCGCCGTCTGGCTGTCGCGCCGCCACAAGCTGGGCACGGCGGAATCGCAGCTGCCACGTCCGCCATTCTGGCGCAGCCTGCGCGAGGCATCTTGGGGATTGATCGCGCCGGTCATTATCCTGGGGGGCATGCGCATGGGCCTGTTCACCCCGACCGAAGCGGCCGTCGTGGCGGTGTTCTACGGCTTATTCGTAGGCATGGTCGTGTATCGCAGCATACGGGTGCGCGATCTGTTCGAAATCCTGCGCGAAGCGGCCGAACTGTCGGCTGTGATCATGATGGTGGTGGCCCTGGCCGGTATTTTTGCCTGGGCCTTGTCCACGCTAAGCATCGTCGATCCGCTCACCCATGCCATCATCCACTCGGGACTGGGCGAATACGGCATTCTGGCGCTGATGATCCTGCTGCTGATCGTGCTGGGCATGTTCCTGGACGGCATTTCCATCTTTCTGATCTTCGTGCCGCTGTTCATGCCCATTGTGCACAACTTCGGCTGGCACCCGGTCTGGTTCGGCGTGCTGCTGACCCTGAATGTAGCGCTGGGCCAATTTACCCCGCCGGTGGCCGTGAACCTGATGGTGTCCTGCCGCATCGCCGGCGTGCCGATGGAAAGCACGCTGCGCTGGGTGGGCTGGCTTTTGCTGGGCATGGCCAGCACCATGCTGCTGGTCATCGCCCAACCCGACATCGCCCTGTGGCTGCCGCGCTACCTGGGTTTCAACTAGAACGATTCGTTATTGCTGACCAAAAAGGGAGACTAGCCCATGAAACTGCGACACATCCTGGCCGCCCTGGCCTGCACGGCCGCCACACTGGCCGCCGTTACCCCCGCCCAGGCGGCCTACAAATCCGAATACAAGCTGTCTATCGTGGTGGGCACGACTTTCCCCTGGGGACAAGGTGCCGTGATCTGGTCCGACCTGGTGCGCGAACGCACCGATGGACGCATCAATATCAAGATATATCCGGGCACCTCGCTGGTGCAGGGCGACCAGACGCGCGAATTTACCGCCATCCGCCAGGGTCTGATCGACATGGCCGTAGGCTCCACCATCAACTGGTCTCCGCAGATCAAGCAGCTGAACCTGTTTTCACTGCCCTTTCTGCAGCCGGACGCCAAGGCCACCGATGCGCTGATCCAGGGCGAAGTCGGCAAAGAGCTGTTCGGCTATATCGAAAAAGCCGGCGTCGTGCCGCTGGCCTGGGGCGAGAACGGCTTTCGGCAACTGAGCAATTCCAAACACGTCGTCTCCAAGCCCGAGGACATGAAAGGACTGAAGCTGCGTGTGGTGGGTTCGCCACTGTACATCGACACCTTTACCGCCTTGGGTGCCAACCCCACGCAGATGAGCTGGGCCGATGCCCAGCCCGCCCTGGCCAGCAAGGCCGTGGACGGCCAGGAAAACCCCCTGTCCATCTATGCCGGTGCCAAGCTGTATGACGTACAGCAACAGTACCTGACACTCTGGAACTATGTGTCCGATCCGCTGGTATTCGTGGTCAACCGCGATGTCTGGAAATCCTGGTCGCCCGAAGACCAGAAGATCGTGCGCGAAGCGGCCATCGAAGCCGGCAAGCGCGAAATCGAAATTGCCCGCAAAGGAATCACGGCGGCCGACCCCAGCCTGCTCAAAGAGATCGAAGGCCACGGCGTGACCATTACGCGCCTGACGCCCGAGCAACATCAGGCCTTTACGCAAGCCACCGCACCCGTGGTCGAAAAATGGACCAAGACGATCGGCGAGGATCTGGTCAAAAAAGCACGCGAGGCCATTGCCCAGACGCGTTGATGTCACGCGCCGCAAGCGCAGGCTATATGTTTACGCCTGCGCCCGGCATAACCTTGTAAGCACTCTGTCGTAGGGCGCAGACGGCCAGCTTCCTAGAATGGATCTATCCATTACGTTTATCAAGGAAGCCGCCATGAAACCCAATCTTGCCCGCCGTCTGCTCGCCCTGTTCGTTCTGACCTCCTCTGCGGCCTGGGCCAGCGATGCGCCCCTGAAAGTCGGCGTGCGCGGCGGCGTGGACGAACAGATCTGGGAAGTCGTCACCCAGGTCGCCGCCAAAAACGGCCTGAAGGTGCAACCCATCGTCATTACCGGCACCGCCAGCCCCAACGAGGCCCTGAACAATGGCGATCTGGACGCCAACTCCTTTCAGCACATTCCCTACCTGAACGACCAGATCAAACAGCGCGGCTACAAAATCGTACCGGTCGCCCACACCTTGATCTCGCCCATTGCCTTTTATTCCCAACGCCACAAGAACATCAAAGACCTGCCCGAAGGGGCCAAGGTAGGCATTCCCGACGACCCCAGCAACCAGACCCGTGCGCTGGTGGTGCTGCGCGACCACGGCCTGATTACCTTGCGAGACGGCGCAGACCCGCGCAAAGGCTCGATTACCCTGGCCGATGTGGTCAGCAATCCCAGAAAGCTGAACTTCGTGGAAAGCGCCTCCGTGGTGCTGGCCCGTTCGCTGCCTGACGTGGACGCCGCTGCCATCGTCAACAGCTTTGCCTATCAGGCAGGTCTGATCGCTACCCGCGACGGCATCGCCATCGAAAAGGCCGACAACAATCCCTATGTGAACATCATCGCCGTACGCGAACAGGACAAAAACGCGCCCTGGGTGCCGGAACTGGTCAAGGCCTACCACTCGCCGGCGGTGAAAAGCTTTATCGAGAGCAAATTTGAAGGCTCGGTCATCCCTGTCTTTGACTGATGGCGCACCCCTACCATGTCTTCGCCACCTCTCGACAAGTACCTGAACGCCTTCCTGGAAACGACGATTATGGTGGGCATCTCCTCCATCATCGCCATTGCGGCCGGTCTGCTGATCGCACTGATGCTGACCATTAGCGGCCCGGGAGGCATCTACCCCCTGCCCCGTTTCAACAAGACGCTGTCGGTGCTGATCAACGCTTTGCGCGCCGTGCCTTTCATTATTTTATTGATCGCCATGCTGCCGGTCACTCGCGCCCTGGTCGGCACCACGCTAGGCACCTGGGCCGCTATTGTGCCGCTCTCGGCCAATCTGATCCCGTTTTTTGCCCGCATCGCCCAGGTCAGCCTGAACGATGTGGACCCGGGTCTGATCGAAGCGGCACGGGCGATGGGTTGCGAGCGCCGTCACATCGTGCGGCATGTGCTCTTGCCCGAGGCCCTGCCGGGCATCATCGGCGGCATGACGGTCTGCGTCATCGCCATGATCAATGCCTCGGCCATGGCCGGTGCGGTCGGGGCGGGTGGTCTGGGCGATCTGGCCATACGCTATGGCTACGAACGCTACGAAACCCGCGTCATGTTCGAAGTCATCGTGATCCTGATCGCCGTGGTGTCGCTGATCCAATTTACGGGCGAATGGCTGGCGCGCCGGGTGAACCACCGCTGACGCGCCCCCGCTTTACTGAAACGCCGTTTCCAGAAAGCTGCGCAGCTTGCGCGAATGCAGACGTTCCTTGGGCATGTCGCGCAGCAGCTCCAGCGCCCGTATGCCGATGTGCAAGTGCTGACCGACCTGACGCGCATAGAACTCGCTGGCCATGCCCGGCAACTTCAGTTCGCCGTGCAGCGGCTTGTCGGACACGCACAACAAGGTGCCGTACGGCACACGGAATCGGAAACCATTGGCCGCGATGGTGGCCGACTCCATATCCAACGCAATCGCCCGCGACTGCGACAGACGGCGCACCGGTTCGTGGTGATCGCGCAGTTCCCAGTTGCGATTGTCGATGGATGCCACCGTGCCCGTGCGCATGATGCGCTTGAGCTCCCAACCCGACAGGCCCGCAACCTCGGCCACGGCCTGCTCCAGCGCTACCTGTATCTCCGCCAGTGGAGGGATGGGTACCCAAGTGGGCAGGTCATCGTCCAACACGTGATCCTGGCGTACATAGCCGTGGGCCAGCACATAGTCGCCAAGGCGCTGCGTCGTGCGCAGCCCTGCGCAATGGCCCAGCATCAGCCAGGCCGCCGGACGCAGCACAGCCACATGGTCGGTAATGGTCTTGGCATTGGACGGCCCTACCCCGATATTGATCAGGGTAATGCCCGAATGATTGGCCCGCCGCAGATGGTAGGACGGCATTTGCGGGGCGCGCGCCAGCGGCGCACCCACCGTGGCCGCCTGTTCGCCCGCTGGGGTAATGATATTGCCCGGTTCGACCAGATCGATATAGCCCTGGTCGTCCGCCGCCAGCACATCGCGCGCCCACTGGCAAAACTCGTCCACATAGAACTGGTAATTGGTGAACAACACGAAGTTCTGGAAATACTCCGGGCGCGTCGCGGTGTAGTGCTGCAGGCGATGCAGGGAATAATCGATGCGCGGCGCACTGAACGGGGCCAGAGGCAAAGGTTCGTTATGCACGCGCTCCCAGGTGCCATTAACAATGGCATCGTCCATGACCGCCAGATCGGGCACATCGAAGTGATCCCGCAAGGTATCGCCGGGCGATTCGGGCACGACCGTCACCGTGGACTTGACGCCATTGCTCAAGGCGAAATGCAGGGGAATAGGCAAAGACGATTCACCGATCTCTACCTGCACGCCGTGATTGCGGATCAGCAGCTCCAACTGCTCCAGCAAATAGTCGTAATACAAATCGGGGGCCGTGACCGTCGTCATGTAGGTGCCCGGCTCGACCACATGACCATAGGACAGGCGGCTATCTACTTCCTGGTAGGTTTCCACCCGCAGGCGCACTGCCGGATAGCAAGCCCGAAAACGCTGGCCGCGCACAAACCCCGTTTGCAGGCACTGGGCAAAGGAATCACGCAGAAACGCCGTATTCCGGTCGTAGATCGTGCGCAATTGCTCCACGGCACGGCGAGCATCCTCGTAGCCCTCGAACGGCATCAATTCGGGCGTAATGGTCGTGCGGGCGAAACCGGTCTGATCAAGCATGGCGACAATTCCAGGACAAAAAGCGAGTATACGAAAGCAGGCATGACAATCATAAGCGGTTTATAGTGCCCGCTTATTGCTCCTGTCCGTGATGCTGCCGTGAATCAGATCATCAACGCTGTGCTACCGACGTTTTCACTGATCTTGCTGGGCTGGCTGGCCCGGCGCGGCGGCGTGCTCGGCGGCGAAGCGATGGACGCGCTCAATAAGTTCGTGGTCTATCTGGCGCTGCCCGCGCTGCTGTTCAAGGCAATGGCCGAGATTCCCCTGGACCAATTGCGCCAGCCCGGCTTTATCGCCGCCATGCTGCTGAGCATCGCCATCGTCTATGCGCTGGGCTGGGTCGCCAGCCGCCGTCAGGGCGTGGCGCGCCCTGATGCCGCCCTCGATGCGCTGTCGGCCTCGTATTCCAACTCCGGCTATATGGGCATTCCACTGTGCCTGATGTTGTATGGCCCTGACAGCCTGCCCATTGTGGCGCTGGCCATCGTCATGACGGCCTGTCTGCTGTTCGCCTTCACCCTGGCCAAGATCGAATTTCTGCACCAGCACAAGGGACAGCGCCTGACAGTCGCCTGGACAGTGGGGCGCTCGCTGCTGCGCAATCCGCTGGTGCTGGCACCGCTGGCCGGTTCGGTTTTTGCCTTGGGCAACTGGCCGCTGCCTGCCGGGCTATCCAGCACGGCAGGCTTGCTGGGCGCGGCAGCCAGCCCTTGCGCATTGGTCTGCATTGGACTGTTTCTGGCACAACCGCAAGCCCCTGTGTCCACTCAGCGGACACGACTTTCTGTTGTTTTGGCCCTGAAAATGCTGGTCCAGCCGGCCTTGGCCGCGCTGTTTGCCTTCGTTTTGTTCGACATGCCGGTTATATGGGCCAGCGTTGCCGTGCTGCTGTCCGCCCTGCCCACAGGCACCGGCCCTTTCATGCTGGCGGCGCTCTACATGCGGGATAGCGCCCTGGTCTCGCGTGCCATCCTGTGGTCTACGCTATTGTCTGTTCTCAGCATTTCGGTGCTGTTGCGTCTTCTACCTCTTATATAAGACTTGCCGAAAAGCAGTGAATACAATAAGTATGTAGTCTTATTACAATAAGTATGAGGTGCGGCCAGTCCGAGTCCTTCATAATTTAACGCTAACCAACTTGGCATTGTGCTGGACGAATTATGCCGTCTGCCATCAAGCCGCAAACTTAGCCGCATTTAAGGCTAAGTTGCAAGGGTTTAGCGCTTTTAAGTGATCGTTGATACTCGGTCTGCTTGCCCCTGATGTCATACGCGCCAAACACCGCCCCTGGGGCGCACGTTTAGCACACGGCCCCGCCTGCCGGCTTTTTAGGTGGGTTCAAGCAGCAACGCCCCTGGCGGCCTTTACACGAAATGGCCGCTCAGGCATTGCTTTACCGAATCACGTTTAACTATCAGCAAGGGTAACCATGACCACACGAATCTCCTGCCAGCGATTGCAAGTCGCCGAGGTGCTTCATCAGTTCATCGAACAAGAAGCCTTGCCCGGCACGGGTGTTTCCTCCGAGTCCTTCTGGGCTGGCTTTGACCAGCTGGTACATGATCTGGCCCCCAAAAACCGCGCGCTGCTTGCCGAACGCGACCGCCTGCAGGCCGAACTGGACAAATGGCACGGCGCCAACCCCGGCCCCATCGCCGACATGGGCGCATACAAGACGTTCCTGAAGTCCATCGGCTATCTGCGCGATGCACCTGCCTCCGTCACCGTGAACACCGCCAATGTGGACACCGAGATCACCGAGCAGGGCGGCCCGCAATTGGTCGTGCCCATCATGAATGCGCGCTACGCCTTGAACGCCGTCAACGCCCGCTGGGGCAGCCTGTACGACGCGCTGTACGGCACCAACGCCATCCCTGATACCGACGGCGCAGAACGCGGCGGTGCCTACAACCCCGTGCGCGGTGCCAAAGTAATCGCCTTTGCACGCCAGTTCCTGAACGACACGATCCCCCTGGCCCAAGGCGACCATGTCCAAGCCACGGCCTACGTCATTGCCGACGGCGCACTGCGCGTCACCCTGGACAACGGCAGCAACACCGGCCTGAAAGACGCCTCCACCCTGTTGGGTTACCGTGGCCAGCCCGACGCGCCCGAAGCCATCGTGTTCCTGCACAACGGCCTGCACTTTGAACTGCAGATCGACCCCAACAGCCCCATCGGCCAGACCGATCCAGCCGGCGTCAAAGACATCGTCCTGGAATCAGCCCTGACCACCATCATGGACTGCGAAGACTCCGTGGCGGCCGTGGACGCCGCTGACAAGACCCTGGCCTACCGCAACTGGCTGGGCCTGGTGAACGGTTCGCTGACCGAAGAAATCCGTAAAGGCGACAAAGTCTTTACCCGCCGCCTGGCCGACGACCGCCAGTACACCGATCTGAACGGCCAGACCCAGGTTCTGCCCGGCCGCTCGCTGATGTTCGTGCGCAACGTGGGTCACCTGATGAGCAACCCCGCCATCATCGACGGCGAAGGCAATGAAATCCCCGAGGGCATCCTGGACGCCGTGCTGACCTCGCTGATCGGCATGCACGACCTGAAGCTGAAGAAAAACTCGCGCGCCGGTTCGCTGTACGTGGTCAAACCCAAGATGCACGGCCCCGACGAAGTGGCCTTTGCCTGCGAAATCTTCGACCGTGTGGAAAGCCTGCTGGGTCTGCCCGCCAACACCGTCAAGCTGGGCATCATGGACGAAGAGCGCCGCACCAGCGTGAACCTGAAGGCCGCCATCGCCCAGGCCACCGAACGCGTCGTGTTCATCAATACCGGCTTTCTGGACCGCACCGGCGACGAAATCCACACCTGCATGCAAGCCGGCGCAGTGGTGCGCAAGGCCGACATGAAACAGGCCGTCTGGCAGCCTGCCTACGAGCGCAACAACGTGCAGGTTGGCCTGCAATGCGGTCTGCGCGGCCGCGCCCAGATCGGTAAAGGCATGTGGGCCATGCCCGACCTGATGGCCGAGATGCTGGAGCAGAAGATCGGTCACGTCAAAGCCGGTGGCAACACCGCCTGGGTGCCATCGCCCACCGCCGCCACGCTGCACGCGCTGCACTACCACCAGGTCAACGTGGTCGACGTCCAGAAGAGCCTGGAAAACGACAGCAACGACTACCTGGACAGCATCCTGACCATTCCCGTGGCCACCGATACCAACTGGTCCGCCAAGGAAATTCAGGAAGAGCTGGACAACAACGCCCAAGGCATTCTGGGTTACGTGGTGCGCTGGATCGACCAGGGCGTGGGCTGCTCCAAGGTACCCGACATCCACGACGTGGGGCTGATGGAAGACCGCGCCACCCTGCGCATTTCCAGCCAGCACATCGCCAACTGGCTGCTGCACGGCATCGTCACCCACGAACAAGTGGTTGAAACCCTGCAGCGCATGGCTGCCGTGGTGGACCAGCAAAACGCCGGCGACCCGCTCTACACCAAGATGGCCGGCAACTTTGAAGGCTCTTTCGCCTTCCGCGCCGCTCAGGATCTGGTACTGAAAGGTCTGGAACAGCCCAACGGCTACACCGAGCCTCTGCTGCACCAGTGGCGTCTGGCCTTCAAGGCCGCCCAGGCCTAAAGCACACGATGTCACCCGGAGCCAGGCTCCGGGCGGCAGGTGCCCCCAAAAATCCCCATCCTGCCGGTTCAGGATGGGGATTTTTTTTACCGCCTATTCCTGATCGGTCCCCCTGACCTTGCCGGAAAAGCCCTGCTCCATCCCTGTCTGTGCAATCTCGTTATAAACTAAAACACATAACGTATTCATACAACAGGAAATCCCATGAAATCTTTGTTGCTGTCCGCCGCCTGCCTGCTGGCGGCCACCCTACCCGTCCAGGCCTCGGATCTGCTGCTGGCCACCGGCGCAGGCTATCGCAAGCCCGTCACCGAACTGCTGCAGACATTCCAGAAAGAAACCGGCCTGACGGCAGAAAGCAGCTTTGGCAATATGCAACAGGTCCGCGCCCAAAGCGAACAGAACCCCGAAATCGCCGCCATCATCGGCGACCGCTTTTTCCTGGAGCCTATGGGCATTGCCGAGCGCTTCGTGAACATCGGCCAAGGTGCGCTGATGCTGGCCGTCCCCAAAGGCAAAACCATCGTCTCCATCCAGGACCTGAAAGAACCGGCCTATCAGCGCATTGCCTTGGGCGACGCCAAAAAAACCGTCTACGGACGCGCCGCCACAACCTGTCTGCAACGCGAAGGCGTACCGGCCCAAGGGCGCACGGTGGAAGTGGCCATGCTGCCCCAAGTGTCCAGTTACCTGCTGACCGGCGAAGTGGACGCCGGTTTCATCAACCGCAGCGAAGCCCTGGCCCACAAAGACAAGCTGGGCACCATCGTGCCCATGCCGGCCAGTTGCTATGACCCCATAGACCTAAGCCTGGCCGTCCTGAAAGGACGCCAGGAAACACCCGCGCTACGCGCCTGGACACAGTTTCTGGGTTCGGAATCGGCCAAAGCCATTCTGGCGCGTCACGGTTTGTGATGCAGGTCTGGCTGGGCTGCCCGGCCGATTCGCTGGGTCTGACGCTGCGCGTGCTGGCCGGTGCCCTGGCAGCGCAACTGCTGCTGGGCCTGACCCTGGCCTGGGTGTTGGCACGCAAGCGTTTCCCCGGCCGCGCCTTGCTCGATGCCCTGGTCAGCCTGCCACTGGTCTTTCCGCCCATTGTCATCGGCTATCTACTGCTGCTGGCTTTAGGCAGACAAGGTTGGCTGGCAGGCCTGACGGGCTGGTCGCCCGAGGTGGTATTTCAGCCGACCGCACTGGTCATTGCCGCCTTTATTGCCGGCCTGCCACTGATGGTCAAACCCGTACAGAACGGCCTGCAAGCCATGTCGCCCCGCTTGAAAGAAGCCGCCGCCACGCTGGGCCACGGCTCCTGGTCACACTTTCTGCGGGTGGAACTGCCGTTGCTGCGTCCGGCCCTGGCCACCGGCCTGATTCTGTCCGGCGGACGCGCCCTGGGCGAAGTGGGCATCTCGCTGATGCTGGGCGGCAACATCGCTGGCCGCACCGAAACCCTGTCCCTATCCATCTATAACGCCGTGCTGGACGGCGACACGGGCTGCGCCAATGCGCTGTCCTGGCTGCTGGGCGTCATGGCCCTGGGCTGCTTTCTGGCGCTGCGGCGCTACGGGAACCACACATGAGTGTATTTTTTGAACAAAACCAGATCGATCAGTGGATCGGCGAGGATGCCTCCTTTCTGGACCTGACCAGCCACATGCTGGGCCTGACCGGACAGGCCGCCACCCTACGCTTTATCTGCCGGGGCGATATCACCGTAGCCGGCACCGAGGAAGTACTGCGGTTGGTGCAAACCTGCGGTGGCCAGACCCTGCAACACCTGCCCAGCGGTGTGCGCGCCGCGCCCGGCCAGGCCCTGCTGCTGGCCCACGGCCCGGCACATGCCCTGCTGCGCGCCTGGAAGGTAGGCCAGAATCTGCTGGAATTTGCCTGTGGCGTGGCCACGCTAACCCACGATGTCGTGCAGGCCGTCCAGGCCGTCAACCCGGCCGTCGCCGTGCTGACCACCCGCAAGCATGCACCGGGCGTACGCAAACTCGCCTTGAAAGCCACTTTGGCCGGCGGAGCCATGCCGCACCGCCTGGGCCTGGGCGAGACCATACTGGTCTTTCCCCAGCACCGCGCCCTGCTGGGCGGTTGGGATCAAGTCGGTCAGGCCATCGCCCAACACAAGCACGCCATGTGCGAAAAGAAAATTGTCATCGAGGCGGACGGACTGGAACAGGCGCGCCGCGCCATTCATGTCGGAGCCGATGTCATCCAATTCGACAAAGTCGCCCCCGAGTCACTGGCGGACATCGTCCCCCAATTGCGAGCCACCCATCCCGACATTCCCCTGTTGGCGGCCGGCGGCATCCATGCCGGCAATGCCGCTGCCTACGCCGCCACCGGCGTCAATGCCCTGGTCACCAGCAGCCTGCACTATGCCAAGCCGGCCGATATCGGCGTCAAGATCGAATTGGCCGATCCGCCCGAGCCGCTTGTCGTCCAAAAAATAGAAGGGCTGTACCCCTAAAACGCTTGCCTTCTGGAACACACCTGGCCAGCGCTCACACAGGCCAAAAGCACAGAGCCGGTCGCAGCTTACAGGTACGCCTCTGCCCGCAGTCGCCCACGTCCGCACAGCATCGACCCGATCTGCGCAGTCCGCCGTATGTATTTTTTTCTTAAAAAACTGATTTTCATAAGCACATCAAAAGCGCGACGAGACATGAGGCCCCATAAACACATGAGCTAATTGTCTTTCGCCCCGGCGACGATCAGGCATGTAATACAAGGCATTGACTCGCACAGACGCCGCCACTCTCGGGCGGCGTCTTGCTCCGATTTCACTGCAAGGAATTGCCATGATCCGCCCGTTGAGAACCGTTATTGTGAACGGCAGTCTGCACCGCCCATCCCGCACACAAGTACTGCTGGATGCCCTGCGAGACAGCCTGAACGATCATCTGGCGCTGCACGTACACCATATCGAACTGGTCAACCTGCTTCCCGAACTTGGGGCGGCCCTGTCGACCGATGCCTTGCCCACGGATGCCCAACACGCCATCAAAGCCATTGAAAACGCCGACTTATTGATTGTGGGCACTCCCATCTTTCGCGCTGGCATTCCGGGCCTACTCAAACACCTCTTCGATCTGATCGACATGAACGCCCTGAACGGCACGCCCGTGCTGCTGGCGGCCACCGGCGGCAGCCAGCGCCATGCCCTGGTCATTGAGCACCAATTGCGTCCCCTGTTCAGCTTTTTCCAGTCACTGACCTTGCCGATTGGCGTCTACGCCACGCCCGAGGACATTCATGACGGCGTCATCACCAGCGACGCCCTTCAACAGCACATACAACGCACCATCAATCTGGCTGTGCCCGTGCTGCAAGGCGTGCAGGCCCGTTTGCTACAAGACACGGCCGTTACGCAGGAGCAGGCCGCATGAGCCAGATCACCTCCATCACGCCCGATCTTTTCTGGTTCCTGCCTACCTCGGGCGATACCCGCTACCTGGGTAAATCCGACTTTGGCCGCGCGCCCACCAACGAATACCTGCGCAGCATCGCCGTCACCAGCGAGAACCTGGGCTACGACGGCCTGCTGATTCCCACCGGTGCATCCTGCCTGGACCCCTGGGTGGTGGCAGCCAGTCTGGTGCCGGTGACCCAACGCATCAAACTGCTGGTCGCGCTGCGTACGTCCCTGGGCATGCCCGTATCCAGCGCACGTCAGGCGGCATCCCTGGACCAGGCCCTGCATGGCCGCTTGCTGCTCAATGTGGTGCCCGGCGGCGATGCCACCGAACTGGCCGCCGAAGGCGTGTTTCTGGACCACGATACCCGCTATGAATATGCCCACGAATACCTGACGATCTGGCGCAGGCTGTTGGCCGGAGAACGCGTCGACTTTCAGGGCAAACACTTCAAGGTCGAGCATGGCCGCAACTTTTTCCCGCCCGTGCAAACGCCTTACCCACCGCTGTACTTCGGCGGCTCCTCGGACGCCGCCCACGAACTGGCTGCCGAACATGTGGATGCCTACCTGACCTGGGGCGAACCACCGGCCGCCGTCGGCAAAAAATTTGACGATATCCGCCGCCGCGCTGCCGCGCGTGGCCGCAAGCTACGTCTGGGTGTGCGCCTGCATGTCATCGTGCGTGAAACCAATCAACAAGCCTGGGCCGAAGCCGATCGCCTGATCAGCAAATTGACCGACGAGGACATTGCCAAAGCACAGGCCCAATACGCCGGCATGGACTCGGTGGGACAGCAGCGGATGGCCGCCCTGCACAAAGGCCGTCGCGATCAACTGGAAGTCTCGCCCAATCTGTGGGCCGGCGTGGGCCTGGTGCGCGGCGGAGCCGGCACAGCCCTGGTCGGCGATGCCCCAACCGTAGCCCGGCGCTTGCAGGAATACATAGACCTGGGCGCGGACTCCTTTGTGCTCTCGGGCTACCCCCATCTGGAAGAATCCATACGCTTTGCCGAGCTGGTGTTCCCGCTGCTAGGCAAGCAAGCCGTCACCATTCGGGATCGTGCGCAGACAGGGGGGGCCTTTGATGCGCGCGGCGTCCAAAACCAACAACTTTCTGCTGCATCATGAGCCAAAAAATCATAGACCTGCGCTGCCGGCCGGCCTTTCTGCATAAATTCTTCGGAGCCGAGCCCGGTTCGCCCGAACACGCGACCGCCCGCTGGTTAAACCGCCGCGTCGGCACGCGCGGCAGCGATACCCATTTCGAACAATCCCTTAGCCAGGACGGCTTTCTGAACGAAGTGCGCCAGGCAGGGCTAAGCAAAGCCGTGGTCGTAGGCCGCCACACTCCATCGCAGCATTTGCCCAACGACACCATTCACCAGATCGTGCACGGGCACCCCGAACTGCTGGGCATTGCCGGCATCGATCCGGCCCTGCAAGGCGAACATGCCGCCTTGGCCGAAGCCGAACGCGCCATCAAGGAACTGGGTCTGTCCGGCATCGACCTTGAACCCGGTTTTGGTGTCCCGGCCCGCCACCCGGACGACCCGATCTATTGGCCCGTTTACGAACTGGCCCGCCATCTGAAGGTGCCCGTATTTCTGATGAGCGGCCCGACCACGCCGGACCCGCGCTATAACGACCCGGCAGGCTTGGCCAAAGTCGCCAAAACCTTCCCCGATCTGCCGCTGGTGGTCTACCACGGCTATTGGCCTAACGTGCAACAGGCAATCGGCTTGGCCTTCCTGCACGAGAACGTACACCTGGTGCCGGACATGTATATCTTCCAGCCCGGCCACGAAGGCTATGTACAGGCGGCCAACAGTTTTCTGTCCGACCAATTGCTGTTTGGCTCGTCCTATACCTTCCGGCCCATCCGCCAAAGCATCGAGGACTTTCAGCAGTTGGGGTTCAAGGACGTCATTCTGGACAAGCTGTTTTATGACAATGCGGCCAGGCTGTTTCAGTTGCCACGTTAAATCACGCAACACCGGCTACACATTAACGGGGCGCGCTTCAATCACGCCCTGCTGCCGCCACTGCGCAGCCGGATGATGTGCCGCCAGACGATCGCCACGACCAAATAACTGCTGGCGCAACGTCCCCCCTTCGTAGGCCGTGCGATAACGGCCACGGTCTTGCAGTTCGGGAACGATGTACCGGGCAAAGTCCTCCCAGGTTTCGGGCACAACGATACGGGTCAAGTTAAAACCGTCGATCTCGCCCTCGTCTATCCAGTTCGTCAAGGCATCGGCCACTTGCCCAGGATCGCCCACAATGGTGTTGTAGCGGCTGCCCAGCGTAAACTGCTCCAGCAGCTTGCGACGTGTCGTCCAGCCTTGTTTTTGAGCCGCCGCCGCTGCCGATTGAATAGCATTGCTACCTCCGAAGCTGATCGGTTCATCCAGATCGTATCGAGAAAAATCCACGCCGGTGCTGGCCGCAAAATGCGCCAGACCACCTTCCGAACTGGCATGGGCCAGATAGTCGGCATATTTTTCTTGCGCTTCGGCCTCGGTCGCACCCGTGACCACCGCCACCCCGGCATATACCTTCACATCCTGAGCCTGCCGGCCGGCATCCACCGCTGCCTGGCGCAGCCTGCGGGACGACTCCCTGGCAGCCTGCGGGTCCCGCGCGCCAATAAAAACCCCTTCCGCATGCTGCCCGGCAAACTGCAAGCCACGCGCCGACGTACCCGCCTGAAACAGCAAGGGAGTGCGTTGCGGGGAGGGCGCGCTCATGTGGATGGCATGGCTGCGGTAAAACGGCCCGTCGTGATGCACCGCATGCACCTTTTCGGGCAAGGCATGAATACGACGTTGCTTGTCGGCTAGCAACGCGCCATCCTCCCAACTGCCTTCCCACAGCTTATAGGCTAATTGCAGGAAATCGTCGGCCCGGTCGTAACGGCTGTCGTGCGCATCCAGGCCATCCTGACCCAGACCGCGCGCGCCGCTGTCCACGTAGCCGGTCACGATATTCCAGCCTATGCGGCCATTGCTCAACTGATCCAGTGTGCTGACATCCCGCGCAAAGGTGTAGGGGTGATGCGCGGCCACCGACGCCGTCAGACCAAAACCAAGATGCTCGGTCACGGCCGCCATCGCCGACACCAGCAACCAAGGATTGTTCACGGGTAGCTGAATGCCCTCGCGCAGCGTCAGATCCACGCCTTGCTGGTACACGTCGTAGTACCCCACCACATCAGCCAGGAACATGCCATCGAACAAGCCTTTTTCCAATGTCCGGGCCAAATCCGTCCAATACTTCAAGGTGTGATATTCAGTCGAGCGGTCCCGTGGGTGCGTCCATAAACCGTGGTGGATATGACCCACGCAGTTCATGTTGAATGCATTCACGTGGATGTGTTTTTTGGGCAGCGTCATTGGCCGGCCTCCTTGCTTATTGCGTTACCCAGGTCAAGCGATACAGCTTTTGTTCGCCCCGGTAGAACTGGTCGATTGCCTGGCGCACGGCGGGCGAGTTCTTATAGATGTCCAAAAACCGGGCAATGCGCGGATCAGCGGCTTTGTCGCTGTGCGCAACAAACTGGATCGCCCAAGAGTCGTCCTCGTAACTGGTCAGTGCCAGTGCCTTGGTCGCATCAAACGCGTTAGACGCCAAAATAAAATAGGGGAAACCCTGTGCCAGATCCACATCCTGCGTCGCGCGCGCCAATTGCGGACCCTCTACTTCCACAAACTGCAACCGCTTGGGATTGGACACAATATCGCCCACCGTACCCAACAACCCCGTCTGCGGACGCAACTCGATCAGACCGGCGTGCGCCAACAGACGCAGCCCACGACCGACATTGACGGCATCGCTGGCAATCGCCACTTTGGCCCCATCAGGCAGATCGGCCAGAGTAGGGTGCTTGAGGGAATACAAGCCCAGATAGGACAGAATGCCCGACTGCACACTGACCAGCTTAAAGCCCTTATCTCGCACTGCATTGGCCAGATAATTACTGTTCTGGTAGTAATTCAAATCGATATCCCCGGCATCCAGCGCCACGTTAGGCGTAGCCCAGTCGGTAAATTCAATGACCTGCACGTCCAGCCCCTGCGCCTTGGCTTGTTGTGCAGCCACCTGCACCGAGTCGGCAAAAATGCCGGGCACAACCCCAATTCTCAAGGGCGCGGCACCAACCATGCTAGTCGCCGCAAGCATGGTGGCCAATGCGCTGAGGGCGGTCAGCTTTTTCAGAAATTGCGAGATAGTCATCATTCAGAATCCAATCGAAACAAAGCGGCGCAGAGCCGGCCAAAATCGGCCCCGTACCCAAAGTCATCCCTTGTGCACTTACAACGCGCCATGACGCGGCGGTCGCGCCCCATTCAGTACGTAATTCCCGACGGCGTGGTATTTCCAGCGCACCGGATCGTGGAGGGTATGCACGCGGGCATTACGCCAATAACGGTCCAGCCCATGCTGGGCCAGCGTGGCGCCGGTGCCGGCCAGCTCGAACAGCTTGCTGCCTGCCAACACGCTGGCGCTGGTGGACAGGGCCTTGGCTTGCGCAACGGCAATCGAGGCCTGCGCCACGCTATCTTCATCCGGGGCAAACTGGGCGGCATCCACAAAACGGGCGGCACGCGCCAGCAAGGCCTGGGCGGCACGCAAACGCACATGCACATTCCCTACCTCGTGCAGCAACAACGGGTCCTGGGCTGCCGTGTCCACGCCCGCATCAATCCACGGACGGCTATGCTCACGCACAAAGGACAGGGTTGCCTCCAAAGCCCCCTGACCGATCCCCAGGTCCAGCGCGGCGTGAATGATCTGGGCATACGGGCCGATGGTCGTCGGACGGTCAAACGAATCGCTAAACGGCACCACCCAATACGGCTCGACCTTGACGCGGTCAAACTGCACCGAACCACTGCCGGTGACGCGCTGGCCAAAACCGTCCCAATCATCGGTCAAGGTCACACCGGCGGCCTCGCGCGGCACAAACACCAGATACAGGCGGTCATCGTCCTGCGCCGTCGCCAGGGTTGGAATCCAGTGCGCAAATAAGGAGCCCGTGCAATAGAACTTGCGGCCATCCAGAAACCATCCCCCGGCCTCTTTCAGCAATTGCGTGCGGCGCACAAAGTCTTTTTTACCGATTTCGGCCAAGGCATTGCCAAAGCGTTTGCCTTGCAGCACCTGGTCGTAGAAAAAGGCTTTTTGCTCGTGCGTCGCACCCACGCGCAGCACTTCCAACGCGTAATAATGATTTTGCGGGATATGACCAAAGTTGCCGTCGGCCGCGGCGATGCGCTGCACGACGCGGGTCAGCACATCGCTGGACACACCTGCGCCGCCATATTCCTTGGGCACCGTCATGCCCCACAGGCCGCTTTGGCTGAACTGCTCCACGTCCTTATACGGCAGGATGCGATCGCGGTCGCGTTCCAGGGCGTTCTGTGCGATCGACTGCGCGAACTCGTCCGCCACCTGCAATGCCTGGGCCTCGGACTGGATAATGCGTGCGGACTGGCTGATCTGTGTCGTCATGGCCTCAATTCCATTGGTGGTAGCGCGGCGCGGCACCATTAAGCACGTAATTGCCCAACAGGTGATATTTCCAACGCACCGGGTCGTGCAAGGTGTGTACGCGGGCATTGCGCCAGTGGCGATCCAAATTGTGAGCCGCCCGCGTGGCCGAAGAACCAGCCAATGCAAAGAGCTGTTCACTGGCGTTCAAAGCGGCTTCCGTGGTCAGGATCTTGGCCTCGGCCACCGCCGCAGAAGCGCGGGCACTGGCATCCGCATTCACCGGGGCGGCGGCCAGGCCATCCAACAGACGCGCTGTTTCCAGCAACACGGCCTGCGCGGCATCCACCTCGATCTGCAAAGCGCCGACTTCCTGAATAATGTGCGGGTCCTGCGTAGCGCTGGCGACGCCCGAATCACTCCAGGGCCGTGCCCGTTCGCGCACAAAATCCAGCGCATCGCGCAAAGCGCCTTGTGCAAGTCCGGCATCGATACTGGCTTGAATCAATTGCGAGACCGGCCCGGACAAAGAGGGCACATCGGCAAAACGCCAGCTTTCTATGATGTCGTCATCGTCAACAAGCACCTGATCGAACACCACGCTGCCACTGGCGGTAGTGCGCTGCCCAAACGAGCTCCAATCGTCGATGACGTGTACGCCGGGCGCATCGCGGCGCACCCACACCTGCACGTTGCGCCCTTGCTCATCAGCAGCACGAAAAGGAATCCAGTGTGCAAACAAAGCGCCGGTGGAATAGAAACGCGTGCCGCTGACGCGCAAGCGACCATCGGCACCGCGGCTGAGCTGCGCCGTCAACTCGGTTATGCGTGCGGCCTTGCCCTTTTTCTCCGGCCCCGCATTACCCAGACGCACGCCGGCCAGCACCGCCGTAAACCAGCGCTGTTTCTGCGCTGCGCTACCTGTATCTTTCAGGTTCTGGATCAAGGCGAAATGGTTTTGCGGAATCTGCCCCAACGATCCATCGGCGGCGCTGATGATGGCGAAAACCTGCGCCAGTGTCTCGTTGGAAGCGTCCAAACCGCCATAGGCCCTGGGAATCGTGATCGCGCCCAAGCCGCTGGCGGTATAACGCTCGATCTCGTCCCACGGCAGCAGACGCAAGCGGTCACGCTCGGCAGCGGTTCGGGCAAATTCACTCGCCAATGTCCGGGCCACCGCCAAGGCTTCGGCTTCGCTGCCTATGCGGTAGGGAGGGTGAGGGGGCAGCGGCAGGCGTTGCGCGGCTCCCGCGTCAGACAACGCTGCGCCCCGAGTATTCCGATCTGTCATGCGGTACTCTTTTCAATGAAAAAACAGGGGGGTCAAGTGCTTACGGCACCGGCATCAACGGCTGCGCAGCCAATGCACACAGCGGTCGCCGGCAAACTGCACCACGCACACCAAGGCAATCAGTACGGCAATGACAATCAACATGACTTGCGTATCGAAGCGCTGGTAGCCATAACGGATAGCCAGATCACCCAGACCGCCGGCACCGACCGCGCCCGCCATTGCCGAAGAACTGATCAAGGCCACCACGGTAATCGTGAAGCCGCCCACAATGCCGGGCAGGGCCTCGGGCAGATACACATGACGCACAATGTCCCATTTTTTGCAGCCCATCGCCTGGGCGGCTTCGATCAAACCGGCATCCACCTCGCGCAAGCTGACCTCGGCAATGCGGGCGAAAAAGGGGGTCGCGCTAATGGCCAAAGGGACAATCGCGGCCCACACGCCAATCGTGGTGCCTGCGACCAAACGCGTAAACGGAATCAGCGCCACCAACAAGACAATGAAAGGCGTGGCACGGAAACCATTCACCACACTGCCCACGACCCGATTGATCTTGGGCGACGCCCAAAACCCATTGGGGGCTGTCACGATCAACAGTATCGCCAAGGGAATGCCGGCCAGAAATGCAATCACGCCCGATACGCCCACCATCATCAAGGTGTCCAGCAAGGCCTGACCATAGCGCTCAATGGGAATACTCAGATTCCACAACATATCCAATATCCTCAATGTGATGCGCGATGGCCGTCGGGCCTTGCGTCAACGATTGCAAATCAGGCAAGGTCGCATGACCGTCGATGGCCACCAGCAAACGTCCGTGGGCATGGCCCTGAATACGGTCCACCCCGCCGTGGATCAACTGCGGCTGGCCCGGCAGGCTGCGCGCAATGCGCAGCAAATCCGGCTCCCTGCCGCCTTCGCCGCTGTAGCTCAATTGCAAGATACGGCTGTATCCCCCGTGCTTGGGTGGCTGCTGTACCAGACGCGCCTGCAGATCCTCGGGCAGCGTATGTTGCAGCGGAGCCAGCAAAGCCTTGGTTGCATCGTGTTGTGGTTTGCCGAACACGCGCCAGACCTCGCCCAGTTCGGCAATACGGCCTTTTTCCAGTACCAGCACACGATCGGCAATCTCGCGGATCACACTCATCTCGTGCGTGATCAGCACCACGGTAATACCCAGGCGGCGGTTAATGTCCTTGAGCAGACTCAGAATGGATTGCGTGGTCTCCGGGTCCAGCGCCGATGTGGCCTCGTCGCACAACAGAATCTCCGGGCCACTGGCCAGGGCGCGGGCAATGCCCACACGCTGTTTTTGCCCACCGGACAAACGGCTGGGATAGGTATCCGCCTTGTCTTGCAGGCCCACCAGTTGCAGTAATTCCTGCACACGCCGCGCAATATCCTGCGCGGCCACACCGGCCACCTTCAAAGGCAAAGCCACGTTCTCGTACACCGTCTTGGCGGACAGCAAATTGAAGTGCTGAAAAATCATGCCGATGCGCCGCCGCAAGCGCACCAGATCAGACTCATTCAATTGGGCAATGTCCACGCCATCGACCAAGACCTGACCGCCTGTAGGGCGCTCCAGGCGGTTAATCGTGCGCAGCAAGCTAGACTTGCCCGCGCCGCTGCGGCCAATAATGCCAAAAATGCTGCCCGGCGCTATTTCCAGATCAATATCCTGCAAGGCGGGCACGGCACCCGCCGACGATTGATAGGTTTTGGATACATTGCGAAAGACCACACTGCCCGCTTGTACGGCTTTGGCCTGTGCCGCCGACTCTGCCTTGAGGGACGCACTGGCTTTTTTAAGCTCGCGAAGCCCGGCCAGCTCTGTAGCCGTATCGCGCAGATCGTCCAGATTACGTCGTAGTAATGATGTCGATGCCATATGCCTTACTCGCTACGCTGCTTGCCTTGCCAGGGCAATGTGTAAAGATTGGGGTTGTGATCAAAACGCTCGTCAATAATGTCGCGCACCGCCTTTGACTGCTGGAACAACTGCACAAACTGCTGCAAGACTGGGTCGCCGGCACGGTCTTTGCGCACGGCAAAACCCATGGCATAAAAGGTGTCGGCTATGCCCGAATACACCAATGCCTTGCCCGCATCCGCCTTACGCCCGGCGCTGACAAAGTAGCTGGGCCAGACCACGGCCAGATCCACATCCGGCAAAGAGTGAATCAACTGCGGCCCCTCAATTTCCACCAACTTGAGCTGCTTCGGGTTGCCCACGACATCGTTCACGGTCGCGCCGGTATCCAGACCATTGCGCAGCGTAATCAGGCCCGCTTTCTGCAACAGCAGCAAGCCCCGCCCCTGATTGACCGGATCATTCGGCACAGAGACGGTGGCCCCCTTGGGTACCTGATCCAAAGACCGGTATTTATTCGAGTACAAACCGATGTTTTGCAGCAAACCCAGGCCGATCAATTGCAAGCCATAGCCACGTTCTTTGATGGCATTTCTCAAAAAGGCTTCGTGCTGGAAGAAATTCACATCGATATCACGGTTGTTGACCGCCTCGTTGGGCAAGGTCCAGTCCGTAAACTCCACCAGCTCAATATCCAGACCCTGTTTTTTGGCTTCCGGAATCAAAGCCTGCACGGCATCCGAGGTCACGCCCGGTATCGAACCAACTTTAATGACGGCAGCCACGCTGCTCAGCGGAACAAGGGCGGCCAACACAAAACCCAGGGCCCAACGCCGCGCATAATGTGAAAAAGTAGTCGCCATTATTTAGCCCCCCCTTGAACCTTCAGCCAAGCCAGGTTGTATAAGCGTTCGTCATTATTAAAAGCCGCACGCGAAACATCTCGCACGGATTGGGAGTTTTGATAGATGGAAATGAATTTTTGAATGACAGGATCGGCAATTCGTTCGGCCTTGACGACGAATTGAATCGCAAACTGCGCATCTTCGATGCCGGAATACGCTAAACCGCTGGATGGATCAAAGGCTTTGGCGGCCACAATGAAATGCGGATAGCCCTGGGCAATATCCACATCGCCAGTAATGCGCACCAGTTGCGGGCCTTCAACCTCCACAAAACTTAGCTTCTTGGGGTTCTCGACAATATCGTCCAGATTACCCAGATACCCCACTTCCGGCTTGAGCTTGATCAGCCCCGCTTTTTGCAGCAACAACAGGCCGCGGCCCTGGTTCACAGGATCATTGGCAATCCCTACTTTGCCACCCTGCGGCACTTGGTCTACCGATTGATGCTTGAGCGAATACACGCCCACATTGGCCAGAATGCCCGTGCCGGCGCTGGCCAGCTTGTAGCCGTTTTTCTCGATGGCGTTATTCAGAAAAGGCTGGTGCTGAAAATAGTTGATGTCGATATCGCCGCTGTCCACGGCCACATTGGGCGTGGTCCAATCGGTAAACTCGATGACCTCGACATTGATGCCTTGCGCCTTGGCGTCCTTGGCCGCTGCGTTAATGGAATCCGCATACGCACCCGGAACAACGCCGATTCGCAAAGAATCTGCGGCACTGGCAGGGGAAATAGCCAGCACAAGGGCACCGGCGAGAATCAATTTGGAAAAATGCTGGAGCATGATGAACAGCGCCTAAAAGGGTTGGCCTGCTCATGCAGGCAAATCTTACAAGCTTCTATTACATCGACTCGATGCCCCTCGCACCACAACAGAACAATCATTTACTTATGCGCGGCAAGACTCCATCTACATTTCTTTAAGTTATTGATATACAAATTATTTTAAAAAATAAGCGCCATGCTATAACCACGCATAAAGTCCTTGGCATGCCCCTCAGCCAACTTTCTGACGGGCTTTAAAGCGCGGGATGGCGACCGTCGCACACGCACCATGCCCACTAAGGCCAGGGCAATGCCCGCCTGCCACCTCGGCCTCCGAAGGCCAAAAAAATCCGCCCGAAGGCGGATTTTCTTTCTGCAAGAGCGCCTTTTAGCCGCGCACCTGCACCAGCAATTCGTCCAGCCAAGCCAACATCAAGTCCACTTCCTGAGCCGTAATATTGAGCGCAGGCATGAAACGCAACAGGTTAGGGCGGGGCGAGTTAAGCAGCATGCCTTCGGGCGCGCGTTCGCGGGCTGCATTGACCAAGGCCGGGCCGTCGTCCTGATCCAGAATCAAAGCACGCAGCAAGCCGACGCCTCGTTCGCCTTTCATGCCCCACTTGGCGCTGATGGCCAGCAAACCTTCGGACAATTGCTGGGCGCGAGCATTGACCGCATCCAAGAACCCAGGCGAGGTCAGTTCATCGAACACGGCCACGCCAGCGGCGGTCATCAAGGGGTTGCCATTGTAGGTGCCACCTTGATCGCCCGGCTGAAAGCACGCCACTTCTTCTCGGGCACACAGAGCCGACAGCGGCACGCCGCCGCCGATGCCCTTGCCTAGCGTCATGATGTCGGGCAGGACTCCGGCATGTTCGTACGCGAACAAGGTGCCGGTGCGGCCCATGCCGGTCTGCACTTCGTCCACGATCAGGAGCAGTTTGTGCTCGTCGGCCAGGGCGCGCAGGCCTTTCATGAACTCGACGGTAGCGGGGATGACGCCGGCTTCGCCCTGCACCGGCTCCAACATGATGCCCACGGTTTTATCGTCGATCAGTGCGCGCACCGATTCCAGATTGTTCAGTTCGGCCTTGGGGAAGCCTTCCACTTGCGGGGCAAACAGACGATCCCAGCCCGGCTTGCCGGACAAAGACATGGTGGCCAGAGTGCGGCCATGAAAAGAGTGCTCGAAAGAAATAATCTTGTAAGCACCATCTTTATAAACCTGTCCCCACTTGCGGGCCAGCTTGATTGCGCCTTCGTTGGCTTCGGCACCGCTGTTGGCAAAAAACACTCGGTCAAAGCAGGAATGCGTGACGATGCGCTTGGCCAGCTCGATGGAGGGCTCGTTGTAAAAGGCGGGCGAAGGGTTGATCAGCTTGGCGGCCTGATCGTTGATCGCCTTGATGACGCTGGCAGGGCTATGACCCAGCGCGTTCACTGCCCAGCCCTGAACCGTATCCAGGTATCGCTTGCCGTTATGGTCTTCCAGCCAGGAGCCTTCTCCTCGCACGAAAACCAACTCCGGACGCTGGGTAATTTCCATTAATGCACGTACACCGGCCCGATCGAATTCCATAACGGCAAACCTTGATCAAAGTAGAAAAAAGAAACCAGCCCGGCGGCTGGACACAATGATTCTAACGCAGCCAATGCGCCCCGGAACGCTTGGGCCTGGGACAATCCCATTCCCAGGCCCGATTGTCCCTTTTCCGGCACAAACCGGCTGCCCGCCGGTCTTGCCCCATCCACATCCGGCGGGTCGCAAGCGTCCGACACGCTAACGATACGCCTGCGCTTGCAACTGACCAATACCCGATATCAACAAGCGTTGCGTCATGGCACGCACATCCAGATGCGTCGCGTTGCACACCACTGCCGCCCCCCGGTGCATCTGGGGCGCATACGCCATAAAGCTGTGATAGCCGGCCCAGCCACCGGCATGCCCCCAGGCGGCGACATCCGCCAGCAGCCCGGTTTCCAACCCAAACTGATAATTCCCCTTGGGTTTCACGGCCTGGCCCTGCGTCAGGGCCGTCCGCACGCCCGCCAATGGCCGACCGCCCGGACTGTCCAGAACAGTATCCTGATCCAGATGCACCAGCCAGCGATGCAAATCGGTCGCGCTGCTGTGTACCTGCCCGTCGCCGGTTTGTTCCCAGCTCGACTCGACCACCTGCGTCTGTCCCTTCTCGACCCGATAGCCCCGCGCCAAACGGGGCAGAGCGGCCGGATAACGATCCACAATCGCGGTCTGCGTCATGCCTAGCGGACCAAAAATATAGCGTTGCGAAAATACGGCCAGGGCCTGGCCACTGACACGCTCGACCAATTGGGCCAGCAGAAAATACCCGGTATTACTGTATTCAAAGCGCACGCCCGGCTCAAAACGCAGCGTCGGCGCGGCCGCCAACACAGCCATGGTATCGGCCACCGTGGCCGTTTCCGACCCGCGACCGGCTTTGTACAAGGGGTCGATATAGTCCGGCAGGCCACCGGTATGTTGCAGAACCTGCCGGATGCTGGGCCGACCCAACTCGCCCGGCAGCGATTCCAAGTAAGCACCCAAAGGCTGATCCAGATCCACGCGGCCATCGGCAACCAACAGCAGCACGGCCAGCGCCGTAAACTGCTTGGACAAGGACGCCAGATTGAACTGCGTGTCTACATCGATAGGCACGCGCCGCTCCAGATCCGCCCAGCCCCAGGCCCCCGTGGAGACACCCTGGGCGGGATTCAGCAAGGCCCAGGCGCAACCCGGCGCAGGCTGCGCCGGCGCTGCATCGGCCCTGGCTGCCGCCAAAGGGGCCAAGGCCAACAGTATTGTTGTCACGATGCGTTTCATCAAAAACGTCCCGAGAAAGTCAAAGAAGCCTGTCGGCCCAGGCCCCAACCGCAGGTCCAGAGCGAACCGCAACCGTTGACGTACTGCTTATCGGCAATATTGGTCACGCTCAACGACAGTTCGCTGTTTTTAAGCACAGGCGAGAATCGTCCCAACTGGGTCGCCACACGCAGATCCGCCACGGTATGGGCCGGAATATGCAGGCTGGCATAACCGCCACCGGCCACGCCTATGTCGCCCCCGCGGGACGAACCGACGTGACGCACGCCTACGCCCATGACAGTACCGGCCAGCGCGTGAGAACCTGTAAACGTATAGTCCACCCACAAGGCTGCTTGATGGCGCGGCGCATACAGTGCCGGTTGGCCCTTTTCTTCAGGAATTTCGCTGCTGATGACCTTGGTGTCCAGAAAGGAATAGCTGCCGATGACGGACCAGTTGGGCGACAAGCGGCCTGTCACCGCCAGTTCCAGCCCGCGCGAACGCAGCTCGCCGCTTTGCACCTGCTCGGGGTAACCATTGATCGGATCGTCGGTCAATCGGTTGGTCTGGCGCAGATCGAATACCGCCGCCGTGGCCATCCAGCGCGCACCATCCGGCTGATACTTGATCCCCAGTTCCGTCTGCTTGCCCCGCATGGGCTTGAACGGCGTGCCGTCCGCCGTCACGCCCGCCACCGGCTCGAAAGAGGTGGCGTAGCTGATGTACGGTGCCCAACCCGAATCAAAGCGGTACAACGCGCCCAGTCGCCCCGTGGTCGCCCGGTCGCGCTGACCCAGATCGCTCGTCTGGCCGCTGCGACGACGCGATTGGCCACTGATCACCGAGCGGTCATGACGCAACCCCGCCACAAGGCGCCAGTTGCCCAGGCTGATCTGATCCTGCAGATACACACCGGTCTGCCGCTTGCGACTATTTAGTTCGCTCAGCGTAGTGAACGAACCGATGGCCGCACCATACACAGGTTCGTACAGATCCAGCGCCCCCCTGCTGCCAGCCGGCCCGACATCGGCCATCTGCCGGCGCGCATCAAACGAATTACGGTAGAAATCTAGCCCCAACAGCACAGCATGCTCGGCCTGGCCCGTGGAAAAACGCCATTCGGATTGCGTATCCACGCCCAGCGAACGCGACGAGCCGGTGCCACGGTTGGCATAACGCTCCAAGGTGCGCCAATCCCAGCCGCCGGCGGACGGGTCATCGTAAGCATACATATCGCTGGTCACCGACTCCATCACGGACTTGATGCGCTGCACGCGCAGATTCTGGCGCAACGTCCAGTTGTCGTTGACGTCATACACGGCTGACCAGCCCGCCATATCCTGATCGCGGTCGTAACGGTCGAAATGCGGCTCCCCGATAAAGCGCGAAATCGGAATTTTGCCGTTGGGGTTATCGAACAAAGTACCGTAGGCGGGCAGCCACATGTAGTCGCTGCCACCCCGGTCGCGTTGGATCGAACCCATCAAGACAATTTCTCCATCCTCGCCCAAAGGCAGCGTCACCGACGGCGCAATCAGGGTGCGCTTGCGCTTGACGTGTTCGCTGCGGCTTTCCGTGTCCGAGTTCAACGCCAGCAAGCGCCAGGCGCTGACGCCTTGTTCGCCCAGCGCGCCGCCCAGATCGACGCTGCCGCGCAGTTGACGTGGCGCACCGACAGTCAATTCGATATTGCGCTGATCGACGCGGGTAGGGCGCTTGCTGACCATATTGACCATGCCGCCAGGCACGACCTGCCCATAGACCACCGACGCCGGGCCCTTGAGCACTTCAATCCGTTCCAGCATGAAAGGATCGACCTGCGGCAAGGTCCAGTTATTGCCCGCGCCACTGCCGCCAGCCAGTTTTATCCCATCGAGCCAGGCCACCGAATCGGCATTGAATCCCCGAAACGACATGGTATCGAAGCGCGAATCCACGCCATCAAACTCCACGGCCACGCCCGGCACATACCGCAAGGCCTCGCCCACCGTACGCGTGGCCTGAGATTCAATCTGCTGCTGCGTCACCACGGCGACCGAGGCCGGTGTATCCATAATGGCCACATCGCTCTTGGTGGCCGTGGCGCTGCGCGTGGCCAGCAAGCCATTGGCTGGCCCGGTGGCGGTTTCTCGATTGGCCTGGACACGCACTGCCTCCAGTTCCTCGTAGCTGCGGCTGCTGCGTGCCGGAACCGGGCGCAAGCGAAAACCGTCGCCCTGGGCCACCGCCTCCAGCCCGCTGCCACGCAAAATACGCGCCAGCCCCTGCTGCGGCGTGTAGCGACCGCTCAAACCCGCACTGGACTTGCCCGCCGTCAAGGCACCATCAATCGCCAGCATAAAACCACCCTGGGCGGCAAAGCGATTCAGCACCTGATCCAGCGTACCAGCCGCAATCTGGACCTGTACCTGCACAGCAGCCGGGGGCTGGGCCTGAACCGGTGCCAAGGTGCCACTGCACAACAGACTGGCCGCAAACACCCAATGCCCCAAGGCTGGGCGGCTGACCGCCAAGTAAGTAGACCTAACTCGCATCACGTATCTTCCCTGTTCGTCGACAAATCGGCCTACATAAAAATCGAGGCCCTTACCTGTATCCCGAACGAAACAGAAAAAGTGCTACGGCTGCGCCGACACGGTCACCCAGTACGGCGTCACCCGACTGATCCGCACCGGCAGCGCCTGGGCCAGCGACTGCAAAATGGCATCGGTGTCCCGCAGGGGATACACACCCGACACAATCAGATCCGCCACCGCCGGATCGCAACGCAGCACACCCGAGCGGTAACGGGCCAGCTCCCGCAAAAAATCGGCCAGCCGCCAGCGTTCGGCCACCAGCAGACCGCGCTGCCAAGCCAATGCCTGCACATCGGCCGCTGCCAGTCCGCCAAATTCAATCTGGTTGAAGAATGCCTGCTGTCCGGCATCCAGACGCAGACGGCGGCCGCTATGGCCCGCCTGCAATTGAACGGCCCCGTCATACACCTGAACCGACACCCGAGGCAACGCCCCGTCTGGGTACTGGCGCACCAGAAAACGCGTACCCAACGCCTGCACCGTGCCTTGCGCGGTATGCACCACCAAAGGACGCGACCGAGACTGCGTGTCCGGCGACGTGGACACCAGCACTTCGCCGGCCAACAGCACCAAACGACGTTCCGCCAAGTCGTACTGCACATCCAGGGCACTGTCCGTATTCAGGGCAAGCTGCGTGCCATCGGGCAAGGTCCATTCTGCGCGCTGCCCCCGCCCGGTACGATAATCGGCATTCCAGTGCGCCCAATGCGGGGTTCTACCCACGCCATAGGCCGTCAAGCCGCCACCGGCCACCAACAACAGGCCCCGCAAAATGCTGCGCCGCCGCTGCACGGCCTGCGGCGACAGACCCGCCCGCAGCACATGGGCCGCGACATCCTGGGGGGCCGCCTGCATCTGTCTGCCAAAGCGCTCCACGCGCTCCCAGGCCGCCTGATGCTCTGGATCGGCCTGCAGCCAGTCCCGGAACGCCTGCAACTCGTGCTCTTGCACCTCGCCCGACCACAACGCGACCTGCCATTGCAGTGCCTGTGTCTCGATCCGGCTGTCCTGTGGAGTGGCCGCCCAGGCACGGCTCACAGCGGCAACTCCACATCGCCAAGCCCATCGGCCATCACCGCAAAGCAGGCCTGTGCCCCTTGCAACATGTACTTGCGCACCGTCGCCACGGCAATACCCTGACGCTGTGCAATGACCGAATAGGTCAGGCCATCAAAACGGGACAGCAAAAACACCTCCCGGACACGGGACGGCAAACCATCGAGCGCAGCACAAATGCGCAGCAACAGCTCCAGCGTGATGGCCTGTTCTTCGGGAGAGGCCACACATGGCTCGGGCAACTGCGCCAGAGCGTGCAGATACGCCTGTTCAACCTGCTGACGACGATACCGGTCAATGACCAGCCCCTTGGCGATTTGCATCAAATGCGGACGCGCCCGCTCGGGCATGGGAATCCGCCCCGACACAATGACGCGCACATACGCATCCTGCACCAGATCGGCGGCATGATGCGAACAGCCCAGCCGGCGGCGCAGCCAATCGTGCAGCCAGGCACGATGATCGCAATACAGAACATGCAGCTTTTGCTGCATGTCGGACGCCGACAGCACGTCCCCGGAAGAATGGTCGTTCACGGAAGGCTGGCCATAGAGACTTAAATAATAATGAGTCTCATTATATATCAAGCCGCTTTCTGACCTCGCAAAAGATAGACATGAATAGGGATGAATTCGTCCAGACGGGCCACCAGGCAGACCCCGCGCTACGACGAATAGGCAGGACTCAAAACAGGCTGTCCAGCGTCAATTGACGCGGCTGCTGGGCGGGTAATTCGTCGATAGGCAGCAGGGCGCTGGCCTTGACCCCCAATAAACGCAAACGCCGATCCAGCACCGCGCGCTTCAGGTTCTGACGCGCGGCGGCCAAAATCGCGTCGGCCTGCAACACCGGCACCGGCAAGGACACATCGCGGGTCACGATCTGGAAATCCTCGAACTTGAGCTTGATGCCTATGGTCTGCGCGCACATGCCACACTTGCGCAGATCCTGCTCCAACTGTTCGCACAAGGACTGCAATACCGCCGACAGACGGGCACGATCCTGACGCACATGCAGGTCGCGCTCAAACGTCGTTTCGCGGCTGGTGGATTTGGGCGTGCGCTCGGTAGACAGGGGCCTGTCGTCCTGTCCACGGGAAACCGCCATCAACCATTGGGCATAGCGCAGCCCGAAATGCTCCTGCAGCAATTCGGCCGGAGCCGCCGCCAGTTCGCCAATCAAATGGATGCCCAGACCCGCCAGCTTCTGGAAGGACTTGGGGCCTATACCGTTGATCTTGCCCACCGATAAAGGCCAGATGCGCGCTGGCACATCGTCCATGGTCAGCACGCAGGCACCATTGGGCTTGTTCAGCTCCGAGGCGATCTTGGATAACAATTTGTTAGGGGTAATGCCGACCGAACAGCTCAAGCCAGTGGCCTGCCTGACGGCGCTGCGTATCTGCTCGGCCAGCATCAGGCTGTCTTGGGTACAGTGGCTAAGATCAACATAGATCTCATCGATGCCACGGTCTTCGATATGCTCGGACACCGTGGCCACGGCCTGCTTGAACAAGCGCGAATAATGCCGATAGGCCTGGAAATCGGCGGGCAGCAAAATGGCCTGGGGCGCCAGCTGGGCGGCTTTCATCAGGCCCATCGCCGAAAACACCCCCAATTGACGCGCCTCGTAGGTGGATGTGGTCGCCACCCCGCGCCCCACATAGTCGGCCAGCCGCGCCAGTTGCCAGCTGCCATCCGGCAATTGGCGTGGTGCCTGCGTGCTGCGCCCACCGATCACCACCGGCAGGCCGCGCAAGTGCGGATAGCGCAGCAGTTCCACGGACGCGTAGAACGCGTCCATATCCACATGCGCAATGCGTCGCTCTGTCCCGTGCTGCACGGCTGTTGTCGCCCCGTTACTGTATATATAAACACTATTGTAGCGCTGCCGCCGTCTTGCTTGGGCACTTGCATGCGGCGCACATCAAACCCGGGGATGATATACATCACTCAAATGCCAATCACTGACGAGAGGCTGAAAGTACTTATTGAGGCCGCTTACAGCGCTCATGTACTATGCAGCCACCCATCAGCGATACCAAACATCCCAACAGGAGGTTTTCATGAAAAAAACGTTGTTGGCCGCCACCCTGGCGGCCCTGGTCGCCGTGCCATTGGCCGGCCATGCCAAAACGCTGAAATGGTCCAGTCAAGGCGACTTCATGACCATGGACCCGCACGCACAGAACGAAAACCTCATCATTACCGCCAGTTCATACGTCTATGAACCTCTGGTGGATTACGACAAAGACTTCAAGATCGTGCCTTCGCTGGCCACCGCCTGGGAGCAACGCGAACCCACCGTCTGGCGCTTTACCCTGCGTGACGGCGTGAAATTCCACAATGGCGAACCCTTTACCGCCGACGACGTGGTGTTCTCCATCCAACGTGCCCTGGCCCCGACCTCCAACTTCAAAGCCTATGTCAATGGCGTAGAAAAAGCCGTGAAGGTGGACGAGAAAACGGTGGACATCATCACCAGCGCCCCCAACCCTGTGCTGCTGCGCCAGCTGACCAATGTGTTCATCATGAACAAAGACTGGTCGGAAAAAAACAAGGCCACCCAGCCGCAGGACTTCAACAAAAACGAAGAAACCTACTCCTCGCGCAATACCAACGGCACCGGCCCCTACAAGCTGAAGTCTCGTGAGGTGGACGTGCGCACCGTGTTCGTGGAAAACGAGCAGTGGTGGAACAAGGACAAGAAAATCGGCAACGTCACCGAAGTGATCTACACCCCCATCAAGCAAAACGCCACCCGCACGGCGGCCCTGCTGTCGGGCGAAGTCGATCTGGTGCTGGACCCGCCCGCCCAGGATCTACAGCGCCTGCGCCAGCAAGCCAAGATCGTGGAAGGCAACGAATACCGCACCATCTTCCTGGGCCTGGACCAGAAAAGCCCCGAACTGAAATACAGCAGCATCAAGGGCAAAAACCCCTTTGCCGATCAGCGCGTGCGCGAAGCCCTGTACCTGGCCATCGACACCGAAGCCATCAAAAAAGCCGTGATGCGCGGGTCGTCCGCCCCCACCGGCACCATGATTGCCCCTCAGGTACACGGCTGGACCCAGGCACTGGCCCAACGCGTCCCTTACGATCTGAACAAGTCCAAGCAATTGCTGAAAGACGCGGGCTACGAAAACTCCCTGTCCTTTACGCTGGATTGCCCGAACAACCGCTACATCAACGATGAGGCCATCTGCCAGGCCATCGTGGGCATGTGGGCCAAGGCCGGCGTCAAGGCGACGTTAAACGCCATGCCGCGCGCCACGTACTTTCCGAAAGTGCAGAACTACGATACCAGCGCCTATATGTTCGGCTGGGGCGTGCCCACCTTCGATGCGCTGTACACACTGCAAAGCCTGATGCACAGCAAGGGCCAGGGTGCCGACGGCTCCTTTAACTTCGGCAACTACAACAATGCCGAAGTGGATACGCTGATCGACCAGATCAAGACCGAGACCGACACCGCCAAGCGCGATGCCGCCATCCACAAGGTTCTGGAAATCCATGCCAAGGAATTTGGCCACATTCCCCTGCATGACCAGATCATTCCCTGGGCCATGGCCAAGAATGTCGACGTGATCCATCGCGCCGACAACCGCATGGCCGCCCAGTGGGTGACTGTCAAGTAAGCCCGCTGGCACGCCGCCCCGGACATGTCCGGGGCGGCGTGCCTGTCTTTTCAATACAGAAAATCATGGTCCAGCCAACTGGTCATGGACAAACCCAAACAATAAGGACGACACTGGTCGCGAGTGATCCTCGCGCTTAACCAGGAGCATTCCTATGCTTGTATTCATTATCCGCCGCCTGATCCAGGCGGTGCTTGTCATGCTGACGGTCAGCCTGCTGGCTTTCGTACTGTTTCGCTACATAGGCGATCCGGTCACCATCATGCTGGGCCAGGACGCCACCGAGCAAGATCGCGTCCAACTGCGCGCCAGTCTTGGCCTGGACCAACCCGCACCCGTCCAATTTACGCGCTTTGTCGGCCAGGCCGTGCAGGGCGAATTCGGCCTGTCGCTGCGCCAGGCCCAACCTGTATCCACGCTGCTCAAGGAACGCCTGCCGGCCACGGTAGAGCTATCGGTGGTGGCGGCCTGTCTGGCGCTGCTTGTCGGCCTGCCGCTGGGCGTCTACACCGCACTGAAACGCAATGGCTTCCTGGCCCAGAGCGTGCTGGCTTTTTCCCTGCTCGGCATTTCGCTGCCCACCTTCCTGATCGGTATCCTGCTGATCCTGATCTTCTCGGTGCAATTGGGCTGGCTGCCCAGCTACGGGCGCGGCGAAGTCGTGCGTCTGGGCTGGTGGAGCACGGGCCTGCTGACCTGGGACGGCATCAAGCACCTGATCCTGCCCGCCATCACCCTTTGCCTGTTCCAGCTCACCCTGATCCTGCGTCTGGTGCGCTCGGAAATGCTGGAAGTGCTGCGCGCCGACTACATCAAATTTGCCCGTGCCCGCGGCCTGTCGCGGCGCGCCATCCACTTTGGCCACGCCTTGAAAAACACCATGGTGCCGGTCATCACCATCACCGGCCTGCAACTGGGCGGCATCATTGCCTTTGCCATCGTGACCGAAACCGTGTTCCAGTGGCCGGGCATGGGCCTGCTGTTCATCCAGGCCGTGCAATTTGCCGACATTCCTGTCATGGCAGCCTATCTGTGCCTGATCGCCCTGGTATTTGTCGTCATCAACTTGCTGGTCGACCTGCTGTACTTCCTGGTCGATCCACGTCTGCGCTCCCAATTGTCGGGCGCCAAGGGGCACTGACATGAGCGCAAGCCTGAAACGCGCCTGGAACAGCGACCTGGTCTGGTCGTGGCGTCATTCCCCCGTGGCCATCATCGCCACTGTTCTTGCACTGCTGCTGTTCATCGGTGCCTTGGGTGCTCGTTGGGTAGCCCCATTCGACCCCTTCGACCTGGCCTCCATCGACCTGCTGGACGCCTTGAAGCCACCCGCCTGGTCTGCCGACGGCGATGCCCGCTACCTGCTGGGCACCGACAGCCAGGGCCGCGATCTGTACTCGGCCCTGCTGTACGGCACGCGCACGTCTTTGCTGATCGGTCTGGCTTCCGTTGTGCTGTCCATGGTGGTCGGTATCGTACTGGGCCTGATGGCCGGTTATGCCGGCGGACGTGTGGATGCCTTCATCATGCGTGTGGCCGATGTGCAACTGTCCTTTCCCGCCATCCTGATCGCCCTGCTGATCGACGGCGTGGCACGCGCGGTTTTCCCGCTGGACATGCACGACACCGTCGCCTTTCCGGTGCTGATCGGTGCCATCGCCTTGGCAGGCTGGCCGCAATACGCACGCACCGTGCGCGGCTCCACGCTAGTGGAAAAAAACCGCGAATACGTGCAGGCCGCCCGCGTGATCGGCGTGTCGGCACCGCGCATCATGTTCAGCCACGTGTTGCCCAACGTGATGGGTCCGGTCCTGGTGCTGGCTACCGTACACCTGGCCACCGCCATCATCACCGAAGCCACCCTGTCCTTTCTGGGCGTGGGCGTGCCGGCCACCTCGCCGTCTCTTGGCACGCTGATCCGCATCGGCAACGACTTCCTGTTCTCGGGCGAATGGTGGATCACCATCTTCCCCGGTGCCATGCTGGTGCTGCTGGTGCTGTCGGTCAACCTGCTGGGCGACTGGCTGCGCGATGCCCTGAACCCCAAACTGAACTGAACCATGACTGCCTTATTAACTGTCCAAGACCTGTGTGTCGAGTTTCCGACCCGGCATGGCGTGCTGCATGCGCTCGATCATGTGTCGTTCTCCATTGCCGCCGGCGAAGTGCTGGGCGTGGTGGGGGAATCGGGTGCCGGCAAATCCCTGACCGGTTCGTCCATCATCGGCCTGCTCGATGCGCCCGGGCGCATCAGCGGCGGGCAAATCCTGCTCGATGGCCAGCGCATCGACAATCTGGACGAAGACCAGATGCGCAAAGTGCGCGGCCGTCAGATCGGTGCCATCTTTCAGGACCCGCTGACCTCGCTCAACCCGCTGTACACCGTCGGCCAGCAACTGGCCGAAACCATCGTGACGCACCTGTCGCTGTCCTGGAAACAGGCGCGCGAACGCGCCATCGAACTGCTGGAGGCCACCGGCATTCCGGCCGCGCGCGAACGCATCGACCATTACCCGCATCAGTTCTCCGGCGGCATGCGCCAACGGGTGGTCATCGCCCTGGCCTTGGCGGCCGAGCCCAAGCTGATCGTGGCCGACGAGCCCACCACCGCGCTGGATGTCTCCATCCAGGCGCAGATCATCGACCTGCTCAAAACGCTGTGCCGCTCGCAAGGCACGGCCGTCATGCTGATCACCCACGATATGGGCGTGATTGCGGAAACAGCGGATCGCGTGGCCGTCATGTATGCCGGACGCATCATCGAGATCGGCCCGGTGCAGGACGTCATCCAGCATCCCAGCCACCCTTACACAACCGGTCTGATGCGCTCCATCCCCAGTCTGCACGCCGGGTTGGAACGCCTGGAACAAATCCCCGGCAGCATGCCGCGCCTGAACGCCATCCCGCCGGGCTGTGCCTTTAACCCGCGTTGCAGCCAGCGCATGGACCGCTGCCTGAGCCAGCGTCCCGAACTGATGCCCGTTCCCCCCAAGACGCTGGCAGCCTGTTGGCTGCATGAACAGGAGGCCGTATGAGCTCCGCCACCACTACACCCCTGGTTCAGGTCCAGGACGCTGCCTGTTGGTTCGATGTTTCGCCGCCGCTGCTCGAACGGTTGGTCTATCGCAAGCCCAAGGTCAATCTGCGCGCCGTGGACGGTGTCAGCTTCACCCTGAACAAAGGCGAAACCCTGGCTCTGGTGGGCGAGTCCGGCTGCGGCAAATCCACCGTCGCCCGCCTGCTGACCGGACTGTATTCGCTGACACGCGGCGACATCGTATTTGATGGTCAATCCATCCAATCCATGAGCAAGGCCGAACAACAGGCCATGCGCAAGCGCCGTCAAATGATTTTCCAGGACCCCTACGCCAGCCTGAACCCGCGCTGGCGCGTAGGACGCATCATTGCCGAACCGCTGGTTACGCACACCAGTCTGAGCGCCGCCGAACAGACTCAAAAAGTAGGCGAACTGCTGACCCAGGTCGGCCTGAATCCGACTGACGCCCAGCGCTACCCGCATCAGTTCTCGGGCGGCCAGCGCCAGCGCATCTCGATTGCGCGCGCCCTGGCCATGCAACCCGAGTTCATCGTCTGCGACGAACCGACCTCGGCATTGGATGTGTCCGTGCAGGCCCAGGTTCTGAACCTGATGAAAGACCTGCAGCGCGAACTGGGTCTGACCTATCTGTTCATCTCGCACAATCTGGCCGTCGTCCACCATGTGGCTGACCGCGTGGGCGTCATGTACCTGGGTCGCATCGTCGAAATCGCGGGCCGCGACCCGCTGTTCGCGCAGCCCCGCCACCCCTACACGCGCATGCTGCTGGGGGCCATTCCCGATATGAGCGGAGCCGGCAAAAGCCGCACTCCCGTCGCCGGCGAAGTACCCAACCCGCTCAATCCGCCATCGGGCTGCACCTTCCACCCCCGCTGCCCTCTGGCTAACGAGCGTTGCCGCAACGAAGCTCCGGCACTGCTGGAGACGGCAGGCCATCAGGTCGCCTGCCACGCGGTGCAGGAAGGCCGCGACCAGGCCTAAGTCCTTCTGCACCTGCCCGGCTCCCAAAAAGCCGGGCAGGCCCGCTTTGAAACACGCTACGCCTGCCTGATAAACACTATAAGCGGCACGCTGCGCCAAATCCCGCGATCCCCCCTACAATCTGTCCCGCTTCAATCCCGCAAGGGCCGGCATCACGGCGTCTTGCGCCTCTCTCCGTCTATTCGACTTTCAGGAAGTTCATCATGTTGGTTATCGCTTTTCTAGCGTTCGCAGGCCTGTGCCTGTTCGTCAACGGTGTCCGGCTGTATTACTCGCAAGGCCATGCGCCTACCCGCATCGTGGACGCCAAAGACGCCGCGATCGTGAACCTGTTCACGGCGGCGCTGGGGCTGATCTGCATGGCGCATATCCTGAATCCGGCCAACAGCGCCACGTACTCGCCCCTGTCGGCGATTTACCTGGGTTTGTTCGCCTTAACCTACTTCTGGGTCGGCATCAGCGCCTTCACGGGCAGCGATGGCCGCGCCCTGGGCTGGTACTCGCTGCTCGTGGCCTGCATTGCCGTGCCTGCCGCCATCACCAGCCTGCTGACCGCCCGCACGGTCTTTGACTATTGGCAAGTAGTCAGCTGGCTGTCCTGGGCTGTCCTGTGGTTTATGTTTTTTCTGCTGCTGGTGCTGGACAAGCCCATTGCGCGGGTAACGGGCCTGGTATCCGCCGTCCAGGGTGTGCTGACGGCACTGCTGCCCGCGCTACTGTATTTCTGGGGCCTGATTTAAACCCTGCCTGCACTGCCAAAAAAAATGGCCGGCATCAAACGTGATGCCAGCCATTTTCCATGCGGATCGCAATCAGTCCTGACGAGCAGGCGCAAAATCGGCCAGATGGCACGACAAAATATCGGCAATGGCTCTGTCGTCCAGCCCACGCTGACGCAGATCGGCCGACAGGGCGGCCACGTCCACACGGGCCAGTTCGCGTTCGTCGCCGCGCGGGCGAGCATCGCGCACCACGCGAAAATCAAAATCGCGCTGCGCGGTCTTGCGCACTTCGTAGTGCATGACCTCGTCGATCTCGTTCTCGGGCGTAAAGGTCAGCACGGTCGGGCGCATGTTGTACAGATCCGCCGTCTGTACGTATTCGGATGCGCAAATAATGACCGTATCGCCTTTCTGACAGGTACGGGCGGCCGCGCCGTTCAGCACCACGCAACGCGAACCAGGCTCGCCAAAAATCACATAGGTGGAAATGCGGGCACCGCTGTCCTTGTTCCAGATCTCGACGAACTCCATCGGCAAAATGCCGGCCTGTTCGCAGATTTCCGGGTCCAACGTAATGGACCCATGGTAGTTCAAGTCGGCACCGGTGACCTTGATGCCATGCAGCTTCGCACGGACCACTTTTTTCATGACAACACTCTCTAGAATCGGTTCCGCAAAAGCGGACATATGCACAGGCGCAAGCACTGGTGGCGCAAGCCCGGCAGCCCCGTCAGGGTTGGGAGGGAGACTGCATCATAAACCCAGAAGCCCCGCAAAATACGTATATATCCACAAATGTTTACGGGAAAACCACAACCCCGATGATTTTCCTGGGGCGCACTCTGTGATGTAATCCCCACTGCCGCACATCGCGTGCAACCGCTTTTTTCATTTTCGACAAATTACACTCTCCATGCCCAACCTGCTCATCGAAAACATTCACAAACGCTACGGTTCCCTGGAAGTGCTCAAGGGAGTCTCGCTGAGCGCCGAGCCTGGAGACGTCATCAGCCTGATCGGCTCCAGCGGTTCAGGCAAAAGCACCTTTCTGCGCTGCATCAACTTTCTGGAAACACCCAGCTCGGGACGCATCATCATCAAAGGTGAAGAGCTCAAGACCCGACTGGACCCCAAAACCGGCGAACTGGCCGTGCAAGACAAACAACAGCTGATGCGCCTGCGCACCAGTCTGGCAATGGTGTTCCAACACTTCAATCTGTGGTCGCACATGACCGTGCTGGAAAACATCATTGCCACGCCCGTCTATGTACAAGGCGTAAACAAAGCCCAAGCCATCGCCAAGGCCGAACATTATCTGGACAAAGTAGGCCTGTCGCGCGATCTGGCCAAGCAGTACCCCGCCTTTCTGTCCGGCGGTCAACAACAACGCGTAGCGATTGCCCGCGCCCTGGCGCTGGAGCCGGAAGTCATGCTGTTTGACGAACCCACCTCCGCCCTGGACCCGGAACGGGTGGGCGAAGTGCTGCGAGTCATGCAGGATCTGGCCGAAGAAGGGCGCACCATGGTGGTGGTCACCCACGAGATGAGCTTTGCGCGCAATGTATCGACCAAAGTCGTCTATCTGCACGAAGGCATCGTCGAGGAAGAGGGCGCGCCCGAGCAGGTGCTGGTCGCGCCGCGCAGCCCCCGCCTGGCCCAATTTCTGGCGGCCGGCGGACACTCGCGCTAAAACAGGCTTATTTAGGCCGACGCATATCGAACAGTGTCGTGTCCGAAACCTCGAAGTAATCGCCGGGGCCGCCACCGCGCAGGATAGGACGCGGCAGGGCGGTCTGGTAGATGCCGTCCACAATGCACTCGGGCGACACATGCACGCCCACCACCTCGCCCAAAACCATCCAGGTATCCAGGTCCTGACCCTGGGCATCCTGCAGGCGGAAATGATGCGTGACTTTGCATTCCAGCGAGGCCGGGCTCTCGCCCACGCGCGGAGCATTTACAAAACGGGATTCCACCGGCGTCAGGCCCGCAAGTTCGAACTCGCGCACATCCTGCTCCAGGCTGGTCTGATTCATGCGTTCGGCCAAATCGCGCGTAGCCAGATTCCAGGTAAACACCCCGGTCTCGATGGCATTGCGCACGCTGTCCTTATAGCCCACGCTGGAAAACGCAATAACAGGCGGACGATAGTTGAACACATTGCAGAAACTGTAAGGGGCCAGGTTCAGTACCCCTTGCTCGCTTTTGGTGCCTATCCAGCCTATGACGCGCGGACCGACGATGGAGCTGATGGGATCATGACGCAATCCATGGCCTTGCGTTGGCTCGTAGAAATGATAATTTTCCTGCACGGTTCTCTCTGCTGTTCAACAAGAAACACACCTCGGGAAATCCCGATAGCCCACGATATACTTTACAACTAAAATATAGCTGCTGCAAACTGTTGAAACTCAAGGCTTTGCCCGTTTAGTCCGGCCTTTCAGAAGCATTCAGGTGCACGAACCATGCAAAACACTGTCACGCAATGGGCCCGTTTCGCATCCGGCAATCTGGAGCAAGTGCGCAACTCGGTCAGCGACAAGATCAAATCGCATCAGCTCAGCCAACTGCGCGCCGACCAGACGCTGCAGACCCGGCTACGCCACGTACAGTTCGGTCAGGTCGCGCTGAGCCGCCTGGGCTACGGCGCGGACGTGCATATCCAGCCCGAGCACCTGGCCGGATTCTATCTGATCCAGATGCCCCAATACGGCACTGCCCGCGTACGCTGTGGCGGGCAGACCGTCGAGTCGTGCCCCGATACCGCCACCATCCTCAACCCCAACGAGGACGTGGATATGGTTTGGCACGCCAACAATGAACAACTGATGCTCAAGGTCGACCGCAGCCTGGTCGAGCAGGCCGCGCGCGGCATGGGCATGACGGTCAACCCTCAAGGCCTGGTCTTTCCCGTGCGCCTGCGGGCGCATACCCAACCATCCTGGCAGATTATGCTGCGCTACGTGCTGGACTGCGCCCGCAATTCGCAAGATATTCTGCGTTCGCCGCTGCTCATCAGCCAACTGGAACAGTTAACGGTCACCACCCTGTTAGGCCTGCACCCGCCCGCCCAGGCACAACACCTGACACCCGGACATGTGCTGCCCCGCCATCTGAAAAAAGTGGCAAGCTATGTGCAGGACCATGCCCACCAGCCCGTTACCGTGGACGAACTGGGTGCAGTGGCCGGTGTCAGCACGCGCACCTTGCAGCAGGCTTTTCGCGATCACTATGGCCTGACACCCATGCAGTACCTGCGCCAGGTGCGCCTGGACCGACTGCGCCACGAACTGATCCATTCGGACACACACAACCTGTCGCTGGCCGATCTGGCCATACGCTGGGGATTTGCCCATCAAGGCCGCTTCAGCGCCGAATACCGCAACCGCTTTGGCGAAACCCCCAGCGCGACGCTGCTGCGCGTGCGCGGCCAGCAGCACTAGCCTTTCAAAATGCGCTGCGCCGCCAGATAACCCGACTGCCCGCCCAGACCAGGGCCAGGATGGACCGACGCGCCGATATGGTGCAGATTGCGCCAGGGCGTCACGCCGCTGCGTGCGTTCTTGTGGCCGGCAAAAGGCCGCATGAAAAAGAACTGATCCGGCGAACACACACCGCTATAGGGATCGCCCCCGACCAGATTCATATTCAGCGCTTCCAGATCGGCAGGGCAGAAACTGCGCCGCCCCAAAATCTTGCGCGACAGCCCGGGCATCACCGTTTCCAGGCGAGCCTGCACGCGGTCGGCCATTGCTTCGCGCACCTGTTCATTCCAGCGCCCATCGTCAGGTACCGCAATCTGGCCCGCCTCGTCGCCTTTGATGCGTGTGGGCAGCTCCTGCATCTGCACCCACAAAATCCAATGGCCATCGGGCGCGCGGGTCACATCCACCGCCACCGGCTGGCCAACGGCCAGAGTAGGGCGGGCGGGCAGCCAACCGTTATTGGCCGCCACTACCGATGCGCAGACCTGCTCCATGCTTTCGGTCACATGCACCATCGGCACCCGGGTCAGTTCAGGATCAATCCAGTCGGGCGGCGAACTCAAGGCAAAATGGATCTGCATGCCTCCCCGTCCATAGTGATAGTCGCGTGCCGACTGCTGCAAGGCCGGCTCGACCTCGGGCAGTAAATCGCCATACAACTGACCGGGCGTTACATTGCAGACGACAGCGCGACGCGCTGAGTAGACCTGCGTGCCCACCGCCACGCCCGTCGCCTTATTCCCTTGCACCAGCACCCGATCCACATGGCTATTGGTCAACACGGCCCCACCGGCCTGTTCGATGATGCGGGTAAAAGCCTGCACGATGCGGGCGCTACCACCCTTGACCATAGGCATGCCGCCGCTGACCACGGCGCTGAAAGTCAGCTTTCCGATCAGAGCGGAGCTGGCCTCGTCCGGCCCCAGACCGCTGTGCAATACCCAGGGTGCAATCATGGCGCGCGCCAGGTCCGTGCGCAGATCGCGCATGGCCCAGCGCCGGAAGCTTTCCAGCGCCTGCGAGCCAAATGCCATCAAACCATCCATCCCGCGTTCGCGCCAGGCTCCGAACAGCAGCTTGGCCATGGGCCAGCGGTACGGTTCGCCACCCAACAAGCCAAACACCAGCCCGGCATCGGGACCGAACATGCGCGCCGCCATCGCGCCAAGGGCATCGCCTTCGCCCGGAGCCACGCTGTTGAAACGGCGCACCGTATCGTCCATATTTTGGCGCAACGCCAAAGAAGGGCCCCCCGGCACGGCCAGGCCGGTGCTGTATTCCCCTTGCACAAACTCCAGTCCGGCCGCCGCCAGCGGGCCGGACAACGCGGCATACGATGCGCCTCCCATGAACAGCGGGTACCAACTGGACAGCACATCGTGCGTAAAGCCGGGAAACAACTCTTCGGTGCGAATACAGCCTCCGGCCACGGCGTTGCGCTCCAGCACCGTCACCGTCAACCCCTGCACGGCCAACAAAGCCGCGCAGGTCAGGGAGTTCATGCCGCTGCCGACAATGACCACATCGGCGCTGTGCGCATCGCTCATGTCAGCGGTCTCCTTGGGGGGTAATCAGGTTAGCAAAGCGCCCCCGGTGAAACACCGCCGGTTCGTGCTCGGTCAAGGTGCTATGGCGCACCACACGGCCGATAAACAAAGTGTGATCCCCGCCTTCGTGCTGACGGTAGTTTTCGCACACAAATGTTGCCACACAATCATCGATCAACGGCACGCCTTCCTCGCCATCCACATGCGAAACCAACGCAAATTTGTCCTTGACCTGCGAGTTCGCAAACCCCATTGCCATGGGGATCTGCTCCTGACTGATCACATTGATGGCAAAGTGCGTGCAATGTTGAAAGATATCCAGGCTGGGCGAATGATTCACCAGGCTCCACATCACCAGTGGCGGCTCCAGCGACAAAGACGTAAACGAGTTAATGGTCAGACCCACTGCCCGGCCATCCGGACAGCGGGTGGTGACAATGGCCACGCCGGTCGGAAAGTGACCCAGTGCCTGGCGGAACGCGCGGCTGTCGATCACATTCACGCTGTGGGCAGGCGTATTGCCCGCCGCGCAGGACGCGGCAGCCACAGGCATGGGGGTGGATTCAACCGAAGAACCTTGCAAGGTAGCGGTAGCGGTCATGATGCATCTCCTCGTTAATCAGGCGGCCACACTCTGGCTGGCGCTCTGATCGATCAATTTCTGCGCAGCGGCCATATCGTCCCAGGCCGGGAACAGCACGGGCGGGTGGTTAAAGGCATTGGCCAGGAAATGCGCCAGACGCGGATGCTGCTGCGCGCCGGTCAGCAAAGCAAAGGACTGCTCGGTAGGCGGCACCAGCATGGAATTGGTCCAGCGCACCACCAGATTGGCATAATCCCAGTAGCGTTCGAAAGTAGCCTGCATCCAGTCACGGTCAAAAGCACCTTCACCACGTTCCAGAATGCTGTCCAGATAGACCTGGGCTGCCTTGGCGGCATTGTTGGAACCCTGGCCGGTAATCGGATCGTTGACCACTACGGCGTCGCCCAGGCCCAACACCATGCGCCCCGAAGGCAGCGTCAGCACAGGCTTGCGCACAGTGGGGGGGAAAGCACCGGACAGATAGCCCTGCTCGTCGGTCAGCTCCACATTGCGGGCGCGGTCCGCTTCCCACGGCAGGAAATCACGCAAGAAGGACAAGCTCTGTTCCAGGTGCGCCTCGGGCGTCTTGGCATCGCGAAAACGATCCAACGGGCCACCGGGCACGCCCTCGAACACCATGATGTCGCAAGGACCAGACAAGGTCAGGGACGGGAATACAAAGTATTCGCCCACGCCGGGGATGAAATTAAAGGACACGCGCGAGTATTCGGGCGTAGGCTCCAGGCCATGCACATAGGTCAGGGCCAGGGCGCGCTGGGGCTTGTCGTAGGGGGAACGATCCGCATCGCGCTCGAACAGCTTGACCACTTCGCCTTTGCCGGCGGCCAGCATGGTCAGGTCGTACTCCTGGGTGATGCGTTCCAGCTCGGCCACGCCCACATCTTCCATGATCAGCTTGCCGCCACGCTGCTCGAACAACTCCAGCCAATGCGGCATCTTGACGCGCTGGTCGGTCGCCTGCGCCTCGCGGTCCAGACGGCCGCTCCAGTCCACCGCCTTGGTGTCGGGCTGATCGGGATTGGGCAGGGCAAAGCCGATACCCTGCACAGGCGGGCACTCTTCGTCCCAGAAGTTCAGACCCAGGCGACGCTCCACATCCAGGGCTTCCGCAAACATGCATTGGCTGGACATCACGCGGCCACGACGCACATCGTCCGGGCTGCGGTTGGTGAACACGGCCACATCATAGCCTTTGGCCAGCAGGCCGAACGCCACGGGCATGCCGGCCTGACCGGCACCTACGATAGCAACTTTACGCATCATGATTTTCCTTCTAGAAAGTTGGGTAGACGCCCCGCGCCTGCGCCCTGTATTTCACCGCCATCGAACGTGGGGGGCATTTTTTTGCCGCCGGACCACGCACAGGCGCAGCGTGGGGGCATTTCCTATTCAGCCAGCTTGGGAATCGCCGGCACGCATTGTTCTGGCCCCATCGCCGAATAGCCGCCGTCCACCGCATAATCGGCACCCGTCACAAAGCTGGCGGCATCGGACAGCAGAAAAGCCACGACCTCGCCCACTTCCTGCGGGTCACCCACGCGACCGAGCAAGTGAAAGGCGGCGGCCACGCGGTCGGTCTTGGCACGATCGCCACCCGTCAGCTCATCCATGACGCGCGACCAGATCCAGCCGGGCGAGACGGAGTTGACACGAATGCCATCGGGCGCAAAGTCCATGGCCATGCTGCGCGTCAACTGCAAAAGCGCCGCCTTGGACACGGGATACAGCCAACGCCCCGTCTGGGCAATAGACGAAGAAATAGACGTGAAATTGACGATGGCGCTGCCGCGCGGCAACAAGGGGCGCACTGCCTTGGCGGCCTGCACGGCGCTGACAAGATTGATATCCAGGGCCTTGAGCCAATCGGCGCGGCTGGATGCCGCACCTTCATCCAGATACGAACAGGCCAGGTTTACCAGACCATCGACACGGCCAAAATAGGTTTTCACCTGCTGCACAGCGGCATCCAGGCGGGCATCATCGGTAATGTCCACTTCCCAGAATTTGGCCCGCGCCGCATCCGTACCCACCGCAGCCTGACCGCCTGCCACATCAATATCGAACACCGCCACGCGCGCGCCGTACCCCAGCAACACCTCGACCACGCCGGCACCGATACGAGTTGCCCCACCGGTCACCACAATTACTTTGTCCTTGAGTCCTTTCATGTCACTCTCCTGCCGCAGGCCGTCAGAACGGCACCGCCACTTTCACAAAAAACTGTTTACCTTCGGGACGGCCGCGTACACCCAGGTCCTGCTGATACTTGGCCGTAATCAGCAAACCCTTGTCATTGGCATAACGCAGGCTGGGGCCAATGGCAAAAGCACGGGCGCGGCTATCGCCAGCCATAGGGCCACGATCGCTTTGCACTTGTTGGTAGGCATAACCGCCCACGCCCAGCACAAAACCATTACCCAGCCCCCAACCGACCGCATAGTCGGCATGGATGGCATGGCCGGTACGGGTATCCGTGTCGCGATTGCGCATATTGAAGTCAACCATCACCTTCAAATCCACGTTCAGGCCACTGGGCTGGATATAGCTCAGCGCAGCAGCAGGCTGAATGGCCCAATAATTGCGGCCTAGATTGGCGCTGTCCTTCACATCGTATCGACCCGTCGGAGCCACAAAATCCACACCCAGGATGTAGTGCAGTTTCTCGCTGGGGTGAAAGCCCAGGGCCGGGCCAAACACCACATCGCCCAGGCCACTGCGGCGCTGCGACTGACCGGCGGCCTGCGCCTTGACGGTCAGCAGCGGAGCCAAGGCATGAAACGCCAATTGCCCACCCAGCACCTGCTGCCCCGTTACCCACACCAGACGCGGCGCAATCACGCCCACATCCACCTTGAAATCCGGTATCGGCAACTTGTCGCCATGGCGATCGCGCACCGAGTCATAACGCATGGCCCCGCCATAGATCAGGGCATGTACCCCTGGCGGCGGCAACGCACCGCTCATGTAGTTCTCCAGGCCATCCGGGTAGATCGGCAGACCATTGCCCTCAATCGCCCAGGCCGAACCCGCACCCAATGTGCCGGCTGCCAGGGCCGCCGCCACCACTGTTTTTTTTATGTCCCCCATGTCTTCGCTCCATTTATTTTTCGGTTTGACTACGAAGCTCATGGTAGGAGCGCGCCCCATACCGGTATATCCACTTTGCGCAGCGCCTGGCCAAAAAACGCAGCAAGCCGCAAAAGCAGGGAAAACCCCGATTTGGTTTAAACCTAAATAAACATGTGCTTGCACGCATCTGGACTGCCTGATGCTTAAACGCTCGTAGGCGACACTCTGCGGCTTTACGCCCTGGACTTAAGCGGTATTTCACGAAAAAACGACGACACCAGGCGGAAGATTCAAACCCACAAAGCCTGGCACAACAGGCCTCCTTGAACATGGACCCCTCATGACAAGCGCCGCCTCCCCTTCCACCCTGACCGGCCCACCGCGACGCATCGGTGTGGCCATCCCAGTGATCTTGTCCGTATGGATACTGGTCAGCATCTGGCTGCTGAACTGGCTCACCCCCATGACCTCGGATGACTTCAGCTACGCCAGCAAAGGCGTATCCTGGGAGGCCATCTGGCGGCATTACAGCAGTTGGAGCGGTCGCCTGGTCTCGGACACGCTCGCGAGCTGGTTGCTGAACCTGCAAGCGCCCTGGATAGCCAGCACACTCAATACACTGGCCTTGCTCGGCCTGGTCACCATCCTGGCCGCACTGGGTGCGCGCCTGGCCGGACAGGCATTCAAGCCATCTGTCGCACTGCTGATTTTTCTTCTGTATTGGCTGTGCAATCCCGACTTGGGACAAACCACGTTCTGGACCGTGGGCGCGGCCAATTACCTGTGGCCCAACGTCTTTAATTTCGGCTTTGCGCTGGCCTATTTGTGGCGTCTGGAAACAAGCCGCGCGCCAGCCTGGAGCACAGCGGCTTTGATCGCGCTGGCCTTGCTGGCTGGCTGTTCCAATGAAAATACCGGTATCGTCACCGCAGGCCTGTTGGCCTGGGTCACCTATCGACACCGCCGACAACATGCCCTGGGCGTCTGGCCCCTGGTCTGGCTGGCGTGCATGGCTGCCGGCATTGCCATCCTGATCCTGGCCCCAGGCAACCAACTACGCGCCGAGGCCTTCGCCCATTGGTACGAACAACCCGCCCTATGGCGCTTATGGGACCACTTCAGCCGCCGCTTTCCCGATGCCATGCTGCGCTACGCCGGTATTTTCCTGGTCCTGCTTGCATGGCGTCTATATGCCGGTCCGCCCGCCCCACGCGCACGGCGCGCCATACTGGTGCTGATGGCTGCCGCCTGCCTGGCCAACGCCATTCTGGCATTGGCACCCAACATTCCGAAACGCGCCCTGAACGGCGGCATGATGTACCTGTTATTGGCCGTATCGCTCTACAGCCACGATTTGTTCAGCCGCACACGGACAAACAAACACTGGCCCGGCTGCCTGACACGCACATTGAGCATCGCCATCCTACTCTGGCTACTATCAAGCACACTGATGCTGCGTGCCTATCACGGCACCTGGCAGCAGGATCACGTCCGTCGATCCATCCTGGCCGATGGGATGCAACGCGGACTGAGCCGCATCGAGATCCCCCAATACCACTTTCTGCGCACGTTACGTTCGCGCGATCGCTTCGACACTTTCTTCGACGCCCAGGCCTTATCTAACTACTACAACAATCCGGCCACCATCGTCGAATATCCGGTGCAAGGGCATTACGACCTGCGCACACAGCCCCAACGTCGCGCGCCTTAAACGCACACACCCCGCGCCCTTACGGGAAACGGGGTGTGTGCATGTCCGGATAAACGCTGTTTTATTGCTTGGCGGCGCTCAGCTCTTTGATCTGCTCACGAAAATAAGCCAGGGCGGCAGGGCCGTCGACCTTCTTCTTTTCGGCGGCCTTCAACCAGTCCTGCTCCACAAAGGCCAGACGCTGCTTGAGCTGCTCTAAGGCTTCGCCTTCGATACGCACCGTCTTCAGGCCGGCAGCGGTCTGCTTTTCAATCGCTTTCTGTTCGGCCGCCTGCCACTTGGACCCGAAGTCCTTGGCAATCCACTCGCCCGACACTTTCTCGATGGCCGCGCGGTCCTGCTCGGACAGGCTCTTCCACTTGCGCTCATTCATGAACAGGTACTGGCTGGATTTACCAAAACCGCCGGGCACAGACACCGTGGTCTTGATCAGCTTGTCCAGCTTCCAATTTTCGAGCTGGTCGTACTGAAAGTACATGCCATCGATCACACCGCGCGACAGCATTTCGTAGCTGTCCGAGGCCGGGGCATTGACCGTAACGATACCCAGGGCCTTGCCAATGGCATCGAACAGCGGACTGGGCGAACGCAGCTTCAAGCCCTTCAGATCGTCGATGGAATTCACCTCTTCGCGGCTGGTGAAGATCACCGTGGCCGGGCTGGTCCACATGCCCATGAGCTTGACACCTTTATGCTCGCCGGCATCCATCATGAACTTTTCGTAGGTGCGCCAGTAGGCCACCGAGTTCACGCCACCGTCATCCGTCGTAAAAGGCAGTTCGGCAAATTCGATCAAAGGAAAACGGTTGGCGGTATAGCTGTGCACCGACATGCCCAGATCGGCCACACCGTTGCGTACCAGATCCAAATGCGCCTGGGGCTTGCCCAGGGCATTGATGAACTCCACCTTCACACGGCCTTCAGTGACCTTTTCTACTTCTTTGGCCCAAGGCTCGAACATCTCGGTCACGATGTAGTGGCCCGGCGGCAACCACTGGGAAAAACGCAAGGTAGTGACCTCGGCCGCCACCGACGGCAGCGTGGGCGCCAGAGCGGCAGCCGCCAAGCCCAGACTCAAACCCAGTTTCTTGAAAATACGCATAATGACTCCTCGTTAGTTATGTCTTGCCACTTCGGGCATTCAACAGGCGACTGCCTGGCAGCGTGGGGGCTGTTTTACCGCCGGGCCGCCCCAAGGTAAAATGCACCCCCTCGGGGGCACAGCAAGCAGGCGACAGCCTGTGCAGCGTGGGGGCTTTATTCACATGCTGTTGGGAATGACCAGAACAATCCAGGGCACAAAAATCAACAACAGCAAACGCACAATGTCGGTGATCACAAAAGGCGTCACGCCGCGGATGATGGTGCCCAGGGACACATCCGGCATCACATTCTTGATCATGAAAATGTTCAGGCCCAACGGCGGGGTAATCAGACTGATTTCGGCCGCCACCACCACGATGATGCCGAACCACACCAAGTCAAAACCCAAGGACGCCACGATGGGATAAAAGATGGGCACGGTCAGCATGACCATGGACATGGTTTCCAGAAAGCACCCCAGCACCAGATAGATGGCACAGATGATCAGGATCACCACAATGGGCGACACATCGATGCCTTCTATAAAACCCAGCAACTGATTAGGCAGACCCGCCACGGACAGGAAATTGGTGAACACCAGTGCGCCGATCACCAGCGCAAACATGATGGCTGTGGTCTGCGCCGCCTCGATCAGCACCGTCAGGTACAGACGCGGCTTCCAGCCGCGACGCTTGAGCGTCATCACGAACGTCGCAGCCGCGCCGATGCCAGCCGCTTCCGTAGGGGTGAACACCCCCCCATAAATACCGCCCATGATGACCACGAACAAAATCGTAATGGCCAGCACGCCCTTGGTGGCATGCAGACGCTCGCGCCAACTGGCGCGTTCGCCAGGACGGCCCAGGCCGGGATTGATCGCGGTGATCACCGTTACGGTCAACAAATACATCAGCATGGCCACCATGCCGGGCAAAAAACCCGCTGCAAACAGCTTGCCGATGTCGGTTTCAGTCAAAATGCCGTACACCACCATCATCACACTGGGCGGAATCAGAATGCCCAGCGTGCCACCAGCGGCGATACTGCCGGTCGCCAGCCTGTCGTCGTAGTTGTACTTGCGCATATTGGGCATGGCCACCCGGCCCATGGCGGCCGTGGTCGCCATGCTGGAGCCGCACAAGGCACTGAACGCGCCACAGGCTACGATGGTCGCCATCGCCAGACCGCCGCGCAAATGCCCGATGAAGGCATTAGCGGCCTTGTACAAATCCTTGGACAGTCCTGACGCATTGACCAGATTGCCCATCAGAATAAACAAAGGCAGCACGGTAAAGCTGTAGCTCATGGCCGTGTCAAAACTGGTCTGGGCCGCCATCGTCAAGGCCGCTTCCATGCCCGTAAAGTACGCAAAACCCACCGTGCCCACCAGCAGCATGCCCCAGGCAATGGGCAAGCCCATGAAAAGGCTGGCCAACAGGACGACCAGTCCGATAATAGAAATCAACATGGAAATACTCCGTCTTTATCGGCGGTGCGAACTAAAGACCAGGATCAAGGCGGCCAGCATGGCGATCCCGGTCATGATGGCGATGGCATAGGCAAACGGCGCGATAGGCACTTGCAAGGCATTGCTCATGTCCCCGTACTCGGCCAATTGATTGGCATGCCCCCACAGATACACAGTCAAGACCGCCAGCATAAGGGCGGAGACGGCATGGATCAGGCATTGCTGCACGCGGCGCGCGAACGGCCCGAGCCAGGCATCGATCAGACTGACCGCCAGGTGCTGGCGATGCCAGGTCACGCGCGGCAAGGCGGCAAAAATCAATACGCCCAGCAATAATTCGCTGGCTTCATAAGCGCCCGCAAGAGGGGAATGAAACAGATACCGACCCACCACATCCACCGTGGTGATGCCGGTCATGAGGATCAGGATAACCACACAGACGGCATCCAGAATTGCTTCTACAACTCCAGCCACTCCACCTGAACGTACCAGTTCCATCCCTGGCAGATCGTCGTTCATTACAGCTCCACTTATCTTGGCCCAGGTCTGGGCTGGTTGCTTCAACGAGCACACGGCAGATGCACGCCGCTCTTATATTTCTGTTCTAAATATTTTATAGATCAACAAATCCACGTACATAGAAAAAAACCCTTATTTCCATCCGAAGTCATAGATTCACATGCACCTTTTCATACACAGGAGTGAAGGGCATAAAAAACCCCCTGGAAAACCAGGGGGATTCGGTAGCAAGTGCGTGCCTACGATCAGATCGTCAAGGTTCCCACACTGGCACCGCCGCAGACATACAGCGTCTGGCCGGTGATGAAGCTGTTTTCCGGGTCCGCGAAGAACAGGGTGGCGCGGCTGATGTCATCCGCACGGCCCAGGCGTTTCACAGGGATCGCGGCAGCCAGCTTGGCTTCGCGTTCGCTACCGGCCTGAACCACGTCGTAAAACATATTGGTGGTAATGGGACCGGGAGCAATCACGTTAACGGTAATGCCTTGGTCGGCCAACTCCAGCGCCCAGGTGCGGGCCATGCCCAGCATGCCAGCCTTGGTAGCGGCGTAGGCAGTACGGGTTTGCAAACCCAACGCGCCGCGCGAGGACATCAGCACGATGCGGCCAAAGTGGCGTTCGCGCATGCCGGGCACCACGGCCTGGGTAATCTGCAAAGCAGCGCCCAGATGAATCTGGGTCAGGCCCTGCAAGTCCTCTAACTTAACGTCGTCCAGCAAGGCCGGCCAGATCACGCCTGCGTTGTGAATGAAGTGAGTCACCTCAAAGCGTTCGGCAATGTCTTTAGCCGCTTTCTCGGTTGCCTTGGCATCCAGCAAATCCACCTGCACGCAGTGCAGGCGCTCGTGCGTCCAAGGCAACACATTGCGCGCCATGCTGATCACCGTATAACCCTGATCCAGCATCTTGCGGCAAATGTCCTCACCAATGCCGGTACTACCACCCGTCACAATGGCGGTGTATTGAGCTTGTGTCATGTCTTGTTCTCCAGGCAAATTCAGGGCGCGGGACGGGCCACGAGCACGGCCACCCCGCCGTCATCCAGTTCCAGGCTCAATCGCACCGCCTCGTCCGCCTGTCCGCCTTCGGGCAGGTGAACAATGGCAAAAGGGCCGCAATCGAGCTGCACCGTGCCGATGCGCCAGGGCAAGCGAGCGCGGAAGTACGCCTCGTTACTATGATGCAAGGTGGTGGTGGCGCGCAGCACGCCGGTATCGGCGACAGGCCGCCAGTTCAGAGTGGTATGCAGGCAATGACCGCAGACATCGCGCACCGGGTACTGGACCGTGCCGCAGGACGGACACACCTGCAGGGCGAATTCACCACGCTGCGCCGCGTCGGTCAGGCCGGCGGCCGAGGCGCTGCGCGCGCCGGGCGGCAGCACACCATTCAAAGCTTCGGAAATTGTCATGGCTGGCCTCGTTCAAGCAATGCCGCCGCCGTGCAAATGCCACGGTCGTAATTGATCATGCCAAAACCGGACACCAGCCCGATGCGCGCATCGCGCACCTGGGTATCCCCGGCTGTGTCCGTCAGTTGGCGCAAAGCCTGCACCAGCCCCAGATAGCCGCCTGCTGCGCCCGCCTGGCCCACCGACAACTGGCCGCCGCTGGTATTGAAGGGGAAACTGCCGTCAACCGTAAAGCTATGCTCGCGGATGAAAGCCGGCCCCTGTCCCTTGGCGCAAAAACCCAGGTCCTCGAATTGCAGCACATTGATGACCGGATAATCGTCGTAGGTTTCCAGAAAATCCACGTCGGCCGGGCTCACGCCTGCATGTTCGTAAAACGCATCCTTATCCATCGCCCAGCCGCCGCGAAACTGCACCGGGTCTTGGGGAAACGCATTGTGACGCTCGATGGTGGAACGGATGCGCACATACGGCAAACCCAAGGCTTGGGCCTGTTCGCGGCGCATCACCAAAAAGCCTTCGGCACCCGCGCAAGGCATGACGCAATCGAACAGATGAATAGGGTCGGCAATGACACGCGCGTCCAGATACTGCTCCAGCGTCAGCGGCTTTTTCATCAAGGCGTGCGGATTGCGCAGCGCATTATCACGCTGGGCCACGCACAGCTTGCCGAAGTCCTCGCGGGTCGCGCCAAAGTGGCGCATGTAATAGTCCGTCAACAAGGCAAAGCTGGCATTAGGGCCGCCCGCCCCATAGGGGTAGACGGCATCCTGCGAAAAGCGCGAAAAGCCCGCCACCGTGTTCTTGAAGGACTCCAACTGATTCGTATCACCCGCAATGCACGCAACGATAGAAGCATCGCCGCACTGCACGGCCCGCGCCGCGCGGCGCAAGGCCACGACCCCGCTGGCCCCGCCCATAGGGATATGGTCCAACCATCGCGGGCTCATCTGAAAATGCTGCATCAGGCCCACAGCCGTGTCCGTGCCCAAGGTAAAGCTGGACACGCACACGCCATCCACATCGTTCTTGTGCAGGCCAGCCTCGCGTATGGTCTGGCCCAGGGCGGCTCCCAGCCACCAGTGCGCCGTCTGTTCAGAATGGCGTTGGTAGGGAATGGTGACCGGCGTGGTCAGCACCACATCGTCGTAAGCCAGCCGGGCTTTAGGCGTCAGGGCCATGCTCAGGCCTCCTGGCGCTTTTTCAGGTGATTGGTGTTGATGCAGTCCGGATTGGCAACCGCCGCCAGCGCCACCGTTTTCAATTCGCCCCGCTGGATCTTGTTGGTGGATGTCAACGGCAAGGCATCCACGAACAGCACATAGCCGGGCACCTTGAAATAGGCCAACTGCGTCAGGCCCCATTTGACCAGCTCCACCGCCGCCTTTTCCTTGTCCTCGCGGCTAGCCAGCGGTGTGTGCGGAACTACCAACGCCATCACCTCGTCGCCCCGGATATCGTCGGGCACAGCAGCGACGGCAATGGCGCGCACCAGCGGATTCTGCTGCAAGATGTTTTCCACTTCCACGGCGGCAATGTTCTCGCCGCTACGCCGGATCACGTTCTTCTTGCGGTCCACAAAGTGCAGATAGCCGTCCTGGTCGCGGCGCACAATATCGCCCGTGTGGAACCAGCCATCTTTCCAGGCCTCGTCCGTGGCGGCGGGGTCTTTCCAATAACCGGAAAAAAAACCGTAACGTGGGTTCTCGCCTGCTGCGCGCACCAGCAGCTCGCCATTTTCGTTGGCGGCGGCAGGCTTGCCTTCGTCGGTCATCAACAACACTTCTACCACCGGCATCTCCTTGCCAAAGCACGACGTGCCGATATGACGCGGCTCGTGGTTGGCAATAATGCTGGCACCTGCACCGGTCTCGGTCATGGCCCAGGCTTCCAACAAGGGAAAACCGAACTGTTCTTCAAATAAGGGATGCAGGCCGCGGTCCACGCCGGCGCCAAAGCCAAAGCGCACCTGGTGGTTGCGGTCCTGCTCGGACGGCTCGGCCTTCATCAGAATAGCCGGCATCACGCCCAGGTAATGCACCACGGTCGCGCCGGACTCGCGCACCGATTGCCACCAACTGCGGGGGTGGAAACGGTCCAAGGAAATCAGGCAGCCACCGGTCTTGACCATCGCCATCGTCGAACAAGCCATGGCGTTCATGTGAAACAGCGGCAAAGGTGTCAGCATGCGCTCCTGGCCGGGCTGCAATTGCGCCAGGCCGCCGATATCCCGATACCACTCGCCTGCGTAGTGGAAATACTGATTGGACAGCATGCAACCCTTGGGGCGGCCGGTCGTGCCAGAGGTATAGAGCAGGGCGCACTCGCTATGCTCGCCGGGAATATCGCAGGAACGGGCGGCCGCGCGCGTCACGCCAGGCGGCATGCCGCCGTCAGCCATCACGGCAAAAGGTTGACCGGCACGCTGCGCCGCTTCCATCAAATCTTGATGGCGATTGGGCAAGGCAATGGCCATAATCATCTCGGAATGACCGATCAGGTATTCCAGTTCGGCAGCGCGCAGATCCGGGTTGATGGGCACAATGGACACGCCCAGACTGTTCAGCGCGAACCAGTGCAGAAAGAAGGCAGGGCGGTTTTCCAGCAAAATGCCTACGCGATGACCATGGCCATAACCGGCCGCCGCATAGTCGGCGCGCAGCGCATCGATGCGCTCCAGGGCCTGGCCATAGCTTAGCTCGCCGGCGGCAATGCCATAGATCTCGGCAGTTTCGGGCAGGGTGCATACAAACGGCTTGTCGCCCCAACGCTCGGCGGTGTCGCGAAAAGCCTGATAGACCGTTGTATTGGCCATTGATGTGTTCTCCTGTCCTGTCACATGAATAACTGAATATTGCCGAAAGGGGCGTCGCAATTGAGCAAGTCCACCCGTTTCAGGCGCATCTTCAGCGCGCCATCCTGGCGCACCAGGGTGTACGTGCTCCAGCCCACATAGATTTCCTGCCGATCGCCGCGCGTCTCGGTGTAGTGGAAAGCACAACGCACGCTGTATTCGCCCTTGTCGTGATCCATGCTTTCCACAGTCGGCTGCTGCAGCAAATGATGGCTGCGGCTCTTGGGCTGCTGGGAAAACGTGCGCCGACCTGCCAGACGCTCCACACGGATACGCAGCAGCAGCTTGTCCTCGTGCATCAACGACGCATGCAGGCGGGCGTCCTGCTGGTCATGCACCAGCGGCATCCAGTAATAGCCGTCCTCGGTAAACAGGTCTAGCCATTGCTCGAAACGCTGTTCGTCGAGCATGCGGGCTTCTGCATAGACAAAATCGATAAGTGCCTCGCGGCTGATCTCGCTCATGATCGTTCCTTTCCTTTCTTAGGCCTGCTGCTCGGGCAGCATGTACTTGAGCCAGGCGCGGAACTGCGCGCGCATCTGCATCTCGCTGGTGCCGTTGATCACCACGTTCTTTTGCTGGGCCTCGTCCTTCTCGACCAGACGCGCCAGATTCATCCAGTCGCGGCCACGCGATTGCAGGCCCTGCTGAGCGCGTTCGTACATTTCCAGATCGTCGTGACCCACCATCGAGGTCGGCGCGTTGATCAGGCGGTTGTACATCAGGGTACGCTCCAGAAGCGTGTCGGGCGCACCCACCAGGCTGAAAGTCCAGGACTCCACCAGGGTTTTATCCGCGGCAATGGGCTTGAACAAACGCAAGGTCTGGATCGGGCCCTTGACCATGATGTTGGGGAAGTAACACGTATTGTGGCGCGTATCGCCCAAAATGGCTTTGGCGCGTTCTTCGCCATACGCCTGGACCATCTGATCCCAGTAGCCGGGGATTTCGGAGTAGTCGGCATGGATGGAGTTGCTCACGCCGGTATGGCCGTGGCCGTTCTCCCATACGCGTATGCCCATGCCTTCGTAAAACTCGTACGGCGACATGAAAGGGGCGAACAGCTCCACCGCCATCGGCTTGGGCGTGCCTTCGGGCGCTTCTTGCCAGGCTTTGACCGCCGTGCCGGCCGAGGACTCGTGCGCCACCATGGGGTGGCAGGTGTCCGTCTGGTTGTCGACCAGCATCTTCCAGTTGCAGTTGTGCATGTAGCGCATGACGCCGCCGGCCACTTCCAGACGGCCTTCAGGCGAACGGTCCACCATATTGTCGATCGTGCTGAGCGACTGGCCAAAGAAGTCCTCGAAACTTTCGCCTTGCTCGCTCAGGCGACAGAAAACAAAGTCGCGGTAGACCTGCACGTTCTTGACGGCGGCCATCCCATGGCTGCCTTCCGTGCATTCAAAGCCCGTATTTTCGTAGCCTTTCTTGAGCGGAATGGACAGCAGCGAGCCGTCGGTCTTGAAGGTCCAGGCATGGTAGGGACAACGGAAGAACTTGCCCGTATTGCCACAGGGTTCGCCAGCCACCTGCACGCCTTTGTGCGGGCAGCGGTTGTAGAGCACACGGATGCTGTCATCGGTATGACGCACCATGATCACCGACTCGTTGCCCACCGTCGTCGTCACGAAGTCGCCCTTGTTAGGCACCTGGCTGGCATGCCCCACATACACCCAGGTGTTGGCGAACAAGCGCTCCATCTCCAGCTCGAACAGCTCCTGGCTGATGTACAAATCCTTGTGCACCTCGGCCTCGCGCACCAGTTCGCGGATGGCCTGGGGGTTATCGCGGTATTTTTCCATGTCGTTCTCCGTCGCCCTTGGGCGTTACAGATCCAGCACCAGACGCGGGGTCTTGGCACGGGAAATACAGATCTGGATGACTTTATTGCTGGCTTTTTCCGCGTCGCTCAGGAAATAGTCGCGGTGGTCAACCTCGCCTTCGATCACATCGCAGGTACAGACGCCGCACTCGCCGCGCTTGCAGTCGATCATGGGGTCCAGACCCTGCTCTTCCATCACATCCACAATGGTCTTGTCAGCCGGAATTTGCAGGGTCACGCCGCTTTGGCGCAGCTCCACTTCAAAGGGCTGGTCACCCGCCTGAGGGGCGGCCGTCACAAACAGCTCGAAATGCACATGGTCGCCAGGCCAGCCACGCTGCTTGCAGCCTTCAATGACCGCGTCGATCAGCCCCTTGGGACCACAGACATAGACATGCTGATCCTTGGACAAGCCGTCCAGCAACGTATCCAACGAAAAGCGCGTGTCCGTGTCATCCGCATAGTGGCGCACAGCCGTGCCGGCCAGTTGCTGCAGCTCGTCCAGGTATGCCAATTGCTGCAGGGTGCGGCCTGCGTAATGCAGCTGGTAAGGGCGTCCCTGATGGTGCAGAGCGGCGGCCATGCTGGCGATAGGCGTAATGCCGATACCGCCGGCAATCAGCACCGTCTCGGTCTCTGCGGGGGTGGCCGCATGCAGCGGAAAATCGTTTTTAGGACCGGATACCGTCAACGTATCGCCCACTTTCAGATCGTGCATATAGCGCGACCCGCCGGCGCTGTTCTCTTCCAGGCGCACGCCCAGCCGATAGCGATCCGGACACTGACCATTGGCGCAATGAGGCTCCAGCGAAATCAGCGAATAACAACGATGATCGTTCAGTGCGGGAATATGCACTTTCAGGTGCGAGCCCGGCGCAAACGCGGGCAGAGTGCCGGCCTGGACAGGCTCCAGCGTGAAACTGCGGATCAGCGGGGATGCATTCTGGATATCCCGGATGACGAGTTCAAAAGTTTCCATTGTGTGCCTACCATTGAGCGTGACAACAACTATTACCCAGCCAGGGCGGGGCCTGTGTCATGATGCACCGGTCAGCGGCGGTCCGATGGTGCCTGCCCCGCAGGGGTGGCGGTATCCTCGTCTACTGTCTCCGCCCAGACCGTGTGCAGAGCATCAAGGCAGGCTGCACGGCTGGATCACTATTCATTATTCTGAATTTTATTTTATTGATGAATAGTTTACGGATCAATATATTCCGGCGAATATAATGGAAAACCACTATGTGAGAATCCAGCACGGAAGGCGTGACACCCTATCCGTGCCGGACCGTTCAAACGCAGCTTACTGAGCGACCAGGGCCACGACACGCAGCGGACTGCCCGAACCGCCTTCGATCTTCAGCGGAGCGGACATGATCAGCGCGCCCTGAGGAGGCAACTGATCCAGATTGCACAGGCACTGCAGGCCATAGCGGTTGGCACCGTGCATCAGCGTGTGGCACGGGTAGGCCACGGGCCAGGAATACGACTGGCCGGCGTCGGTATTAATGGTTTCCACGCCAAAGCCGTGCACCTTGCGCTCGTGAATCATCCATTCCACCGCGGCCTGGGACGGACCGGGCGTGTGGGCACCATCTTCACGCATGTTCAAGAAGGCGTCGGCATCGTTGACGCGTTTAGACCAGTCGGTGCGAAACAGCACCCAGGCCCCTTCGGGAATGCGGCCATGCTGGCTTTCCCAGGCCTGCAGAAACTCGGGCGTCAACACAAAGTCTTCGTTCTGGGCCACGTCGGCGCTGGCATCCACCACCACGGCAGGGCGCAGGAAGTTGTCCACGGGGATCGTATCCACGCTGTTGTTAGGGTGATCCTTGCCCGTAATCCAATGCACCGGCGCATCAAAGTGCGTGCCCGTGTGTTCGCCACAGGTAAAATTATTCCAGTACCAGCCCGGACCAGCCTCGTCGTACTGGCTGATGCGCTGCACGGAAAAACCGACCGTCTGACCGAACTGCGGCGGCAGCTGCAGGGCAGGAAAGCTGGAATTAAGGGTTTGAGTCAGGTCCACGAAGCGGACCTTCTTGCTGTCCAGCGCCTGGGTCAGGGCAGCCAATGGGTGCATCTCGGTCATGTCATCTCCTATCGATCTTCTTGAATCGTTATCAGTGTCAGTCTGCATGGCGGTCTGTGCGCCGCATGGCAGCGTCGGACAGGCGGGCGTTGCCACGCCCGACCGGCTCCGACAGGCCGGTAGCGGCCTACCGCTCAGGAGATCGGCAGGCCGCCGGTTGTTTTCCACCGCGCCTCTTGCGGCGGAAAACGCACTCAAGGGGCGGCTAACTGAAACGCCGCCCTGAACGTGTTGCCCCGGCCAGTTGCCCGTCCGGGGCAAGGACTTTACAAAGAAGCGTCCTTGTCTTCGATGGCGGAAAACTCGGCCGGATTCAGATCCGGTTGAGGCTGGTCGCCTTCGTAAAAACGCGCTGGCGTCATGGCCTTGCGGTTCACGCGCAGGTCAAACACGTCAAAGCGGTTGTAGTGCCCCGTGATGTCGTGCATCTGGCGTGGCTGGATGCACTTGGACAGATCGATATCCGCATAGGCAATGCCTTCGCGGTCGATCAGCGGTTCGCCAATCACGCGGCCATCGGGGCCGATGATGCCGGAGAAGGCGCTGTTCGGACGGGCCAGCAGCTCGCGGGCTTCTGGATGCGAGGCCGACATGGCCTCGACGATTTCGTCCGACACGGTCGAGCAGGCCACCACTGTGAACACCTTGCCCTCGAAGCAGTGGGCAGCGGCACGCAGACGGATGGCTTCAGCCATGTCGTAGTCCTTAGGCGCGACCGGCAGCGAGATGTAACTGGCCACATGCACCAGTTCGCCTTGCGACAACAGGCTGAAGCGGGCGAGCGTGTTGGTGTTTTCACCGCAGGCCAGGGCCCCCAATGGGCCGATGGTCGTGTCGTGCACGCGCAGCGAAGACGCATCGCCATTGGCCCAGGTCAGCTTCTCGGCCCAGGTCGGCACCAGCTTGCGGTGTCGGCCCAGAATGCGGCCGTCCGAACCAATGGTCACCAAGGTGTTGTAGATGGTGGCCACGCCGGTGGGACTGCGCTCGTTCACGCCCAGCACCACATTGACTTTGCGCTGGCGCGCCACCTGCGCCACCTTCTGCACTTCGGGACCGGGCACTTCGATGGCCGACTTGCACAGGCGCTCGAACCAGGGGCTGCCCTCGATCGGGTTCATCACCCAGCTCCAGTACGGATAGCCGGAGACAAAGACTTCGGGGAAGGCAATCAGCTCGGCCCCGTTATCCGCCGCTTCGTGAATCAGGCGGCACACCTTGTCGATGGTCGCATTCGTGTCCAGGAACACGGGAGCCGCCTGGACTGCCGCGGCCTTGAACTGGCGCAATTCCAACATCACGCTCTCCTTTGCTTAGTTTTGGGGGGTCACGTCCACGATGGGGTGACGCAGCTCGCCGATGCCTTCAACCACGGCGTGAACCACATCGCCTGGCCACATCCATTCTTGCGGAGTGCGGCCAGCACCCACGCCTTCCGGGGTGCCGGTGGCGATGATGTCGCCCGGCTCCAGCGTAATGCCGGCGCTGATGTCGGCGATCAGATCGTTGACGTTGAACAGCATGTGCTTGGTGTTCGAGCTCTGCTTGGTCACGCCATTCAGGGTCAGGCTCAGGTTCAGGTTGTGCGGATCGGTCAGCTCGTCGGCGGTCACGATAACGGGGCCGAAAGGCGCGTAGGTGTCCTGACCTTTGGAGTAGATCCACTGGCCGGCGCGGCGGCAGTCACGGGCGCTGACGTCGATCATCACGGAGTAGCCGAACACGTAGTTCAGTGCGTCTTCCTTGGCCACGCGCTGGGCGCGGGTGCCCATGATCACGGCCAGTTCTACTTCCCAGTCCATCTGCTGCGTGATGTTCTTGTTGTGCTCGATGGCATCGCCAGGGCCCACGACGGTGGTTGGCGGCTTGGAGAAAATCACAGGCTGCTTGGGCAGCTCTTTGGAGGTGTCCAAGGTGCGGCTGGATTCGGCCACGTGTTCAACGTAGTTCAGGCCGATACCGAAGATGTTCTTGCGTGGGCGCGGGATAGGAGCCAGCAGCTTGACGTTGGCCAGGGGCAGGGCCACGCCGAACGGCATGTCGTCGGCGTAGGTTTCCAGCAGGCGGGCCGTGGATTTGACGGCGGCTGGACCCAGATCGATGAAATCGAGCATGTTGTCGGGCAACATGTGGCCGGTGGCGTCACCCAGATAACCCAGGTCGACAACCAGATCGCCGACGATGGCACCCAGGCGGCCGGCAGCAGCAACTTCACTACGGTACGTTACAAGACGCATTTCTATCTCCAGATTAGGCCATCTATGCAGATGGCTTGAATAACAAGGCAGGAGGCCCGCCACGGCAGGCCGTCCGATTAAACATAAAAGATCAGTCTTCCAGGATGCGCTGGTAGCCGCCGTTTTCGGCCAAAGCCTGTTCACGGTACAGATTCAGGGCGCGCATCACGGGCAGATCATGGAAAGAGAACAAGCACGCATCGTCCGAGGACGAGGCGTTGACGTGTTCGTGGAACATCCAGGACGGTACGCAAAAAATATCGCGCTCGCGCCAGTCAAAGCGCTTGCCGTTGATGATGGAATAGCCTTCGCCCTTGGCGCATTGATAAATAATGCTGCCGGTGTGACGGTGGGCCTTGGTATGTTCGCCAGGGCGCAGCATCTGCATGCTGGCACCGATGGTCGACATGACCGGACCGCCGGTCAGCGGGTTGATGTAGTCCATGATCACGCCGTCGAACGGGCTGCCATCGGTCACTTTTGCATAATTCGACAGGGCTTCGTACGTCGGTGCCCACTCGTACTTGAGCAGGGGCGAATACGGCTTTTGCCAATCGTGCAGCGTCGGCTTCAGACCGCGGCCGCCCCAGATACCCACTGCATCATTGACCGGATGAGTCACTGCCTGGGACAGATCAGGATGCACTTGGTAAAAACCCGCTTCCAGCGCATTGACCAGCGGAATGTCCAGGCCGTCCTGCCAGATGCAGGGCGTGCCGTCGGCTTCCACGCCGTGCTCGTGCCAGCAGCCGTTAGGCGTCAGCACGAAATCGTTGGCACCCAGCGTCATCTTATGGCCGTCCACGATGGTGTAGGCACCGCGCCCTTCCATAATGAAACGCAGGGCCGAGGACGAATGGGCATGGGCCGAGGCGGCTTCGCCCGGATTCATGACCTGCAGGCCCGAATACAGCCAGCCCACAGCGGCCGATACGTCCTGACGACCAGGGTTGTTCAGGTAAATCACGCGACGGCCGGCCTTTTCAGGCGTGACCAGATCCACCGAGCGCAACACATAGTCGCGCAGATCCCGGTAGCGCCAGACCACGGGCACGGAATCGGACTTGGGTTCCCAAGGCTCGATCTTGTTGGCCACGGTCCACAGGGCACCCGCCTCGAACTGAGTCAGGTCCTGGTAGTACTTCACCAGTTCGGGCGTGTCTTGTACATCTGCACGACCGAGTACGCTTTCGCGATAGGTGTCAAAACGTTCTTCCGACATGATGCAGTCTCCTTCTGTTCTTTAGTGGATGGCGGGGCCTTCCGAAGCGGACGAAGCACGCTTGGTCAGGCGATGCAGCCAATCCTTGCCCAATTCGTACTGAACCGGCCATTGCACACCGTCATACCCCAACAAGGCGGCTTCGCGCTGTGGCCAATTGGCATCGGCCATGAAACCGCGCGACAAGGCGCACAGATCAGCACGGCCAGCGGCAATAATGCTGTTGGCGTGATCCGCTTCCATGATAGAACCGACCGCCATCGTCGCGATACCGGCCTCGTTGCGAATGCGGTCCGCAAACGGCGTCTGGTACATGCGGCCATAGACAGGTTTCTGATCCGGCACCACTTCGCCCGAGGACACATCGATAAGATCCGCACCGGCCTGCTTGAACAAACGGGCGATTTCCACACCGTCGTCCGCCGTGGTGCCGCCTTCGGCCCAGTCGGTGGCAGAAATACGCACCAGTATGGGCTTGCCTTGCGGCCAGACAGCACGCACCGCCTTGAACACTTCCAGCGGGTAGGCCATGCGGTTTTCCAGACTGCCGCCAAACTCGTCGCTACGCTGATTGGTCAGCGGCGAAATGAAACTGGACAGCAAATAGCCATGACCGGCCTGCAGCTCGATGCAGTCAAAACCAGCCTGATCGGCACGACGCGCGGCGGCAACGAAGGCGTCGCGGATCTCGTCCATCTGGGCGCGGGTAATTTCCGCAGGCACGGCGGACACGCCGGGCTGGTAAGCCAAGGCCGATGCCGAGACCAGCGGCCAGTTGCCATCGGTTAGCGGCTGGTTGGGCGTTTCCCAACCTAGTTGCGTGGACCCGCGGCGGCCCGCATGACCCAGTTGCACACCGATCTTGGCACCCTGTTCATGGGCGAACTGCACCACGGGAGCCCAGGCAGCGGCCTGTTCATCGTTCCACAGGCCCGTGCAGGCAGGGGTCACGCGGCCTTCCGGCGTCACGGCCGTCATTTCGGCCATAATCAGACCGGCACCGCCCATGGCGCGACTGCCATAGTGAACCTGGTGCGTAGCACCCGGCACGCCATTGACGGCGCTGTACAGCAGCGTAGGCGACAGGACAATACGGTTCTTGAGCTGCATGTCGCGCAGCGTAAACGGAGTAAACATCGGCGGCGGCGCTTTTTCGCCCTGAGCCAGCTTCAGGCCCGATTCAGTCGCCAGCCAGTGCTCGTACTGGTCGATCCAGGCGGCATCGCGCAGACGCAGATTCTCGTGCGAGATGCGCTGCGAGCGGGTCAGCATGGAGTAGGTGAACTGCTCGGGCTTCATATTGGCGTAGCGGGCCACGTTCTCGAACCACTCGGTCGAGTTGCGGGCGGCGTTCTGAATACGCAGCACATCCACGCTGCGGGCCGCTTCGTAGTCTTTCAAGGCCTCTTCCAGCGACTCGTGGTCCATGTGCTGAGCCAGAGTGATCGCATCTTCCAGCGCCAGCTTGGTGCCCGAGCCAATGGAGAAGTGAGCTGTGTGGGCGGCATCGCCCATCAACACCACTGGAACCTTCTTGCCCGTGCCGTAATCTTGCCAGTGTACCCACTTGTTACAAATAACACGCGGGAAGCGAATCCAGATGGCCGAACCACGCAGATGGGTCGCATTGCTGATCAACTTATTGCCATCCAGATGATCGGCAAACAGCTTTTCGCAGTACGCAATGGCCTCTTCCTGCGACATCTCGCCGATGCCGGCCTTCTGCCAGGTTTCTTCGGGCGTTTCCACAATGAATGTGGACAGACCGTCCTGGAAACGATAGGCGTGTGCCTGGAACCAGCCGTGCTCGGTTTCGACAAAGATAAAGTTAAAAGCGTCGAACACTTTTTCCGTGCCCAGCCACACGAAGCGGCAGTTGCGCGTATCAATGTCGGGTTGGTACGTATCTTGGTAGCGGGTACGGATGGCGCTGTTGATGCCGTCCGAGGCAATCAGCAGGTCAGCGTTGTACTTGCGGGCAATCTCGGCCTCGTCGGCAACGACGGTCTCGAACACCAGATGTACGCCAACTTCTTCGCAGCGCGCCTGCAGGATGTTGAGCAGTTTCTTGCGGCCGATGCCGATGAAGCCGTGGCCGCTGGAGCGCACCGCGCTGCCCTTGAAATGGGTCTCGATGTCGTCCCAGTGGTTGAACGCGTCACCGATGGTCTGCGCGGACACAGGGTCGGCCTCGCGCAGATTCTCCATGGTGGCGTCCGAGAACACCACGCCCCATCCAAAGGTGTCGTACGGTCGGTTGCGCTCGACCACATAGACCTCGTTCTGAGGGTTCTGCAGCTTCATCAGCAAACCAAAATACAACCCGGCTGGGCCTCCGCCAATACATACGATATTCATAATATGTCCGTATGGTCTAAATACCGCTCATGTGCCTGAGCATAGTATATTTATTAATAAATATTATACAAGTCAACTATTCAGGTCAAAAAAAACAGGATAGTCCAACCCGCACAATACCTGCCGCTTCATCAAAAAAATCTTCAGGCGCTGGCCTGTTCCTGCGTCGCAATGACATAGTCCTGCATGGGCATGCGCAAAAAATCCGGAATCGGAATGCCCAGATGGGTTTCCAGCGATGTGGTCACCACCGTCTGACGCACCTGCATGCGCAGCACGCCGTCCTTACCCGTGCAGCGCAGCAGCAGCTTGAGCGAACTGTTACCGATGCGCTCGATGCCCAGGCTCATCACCACATCATCACCCATACGGCTGATGGCTTTGAAATCGGCCTCCAGATGCACCGAAGGCATGCCCACGCGCTTGCTGGCGATCATGTTGTGAAACCCCTCGGGCAGCATGGAGTCGATCCACGCTTCCAGCAGGTCGTTGAACAGCACAAAATATTGCGGGTAAAAAACGATGCCCGCCGGATCGCATTCCGAAAAACGGATGCGATGCTCTTGTTCGTACAGCTTGGAACCCATGTTGTAGACACCTTTTTAGCAAGTGTTTTATACGCGCCTTGTGGGGCGCTCCCAGCGTCCTGTCCAGATTTTCCGCCTGGCAGGACAGATCCAGTGCTAGCCGGCCGCGCTTTGCAAATGAACGCGCAGAAAACCCAGATGCTGATGAATCTGCACGACCTGGTCCGTGCCCAGGCCCTCGAACATTTCCGCAATCCAGTCGCTGTGCGCTTTGGCCATGGCCTCGAAACTACTTTTCCCTTTAGGCGTCAGACGCAACACCCAGGCTCGTCTATCGGTCGGACTGCTCTCGCGCGACACCATGCCTTCGCGGGCCAGTTCGTCGGTCAATCCGGTGATATTGCCGCCGGTTACCATCAGATAGCGGGACAGTTCCCCCATCTTGAGCCCCTGCGGATAACGATAGAGCTGGGCCATGTAGTCGAACCGGGCCAACGAAATATCAAAATTCTGACGCAGGCGACGACGAATTTCGTCCTCGATCTGCTTGGTGCATGTGAGCATGCGCAACCACAATTTCAGGCTGGCAGGGTCCTTGGGGCCTACCCGACCTTCGTAGCCGGCTTCGGCCGGCTCCGGTACAAATTGAAGTGCTGCTTCGCTCTGGTTCATATGTTCTGTTCCCCCAAACTTCGACTATTTCAGGTTGGCCCGCAGGCTGCCTATTCTTGCTGGACTTCCTGCCGCGCAAACCGGCCTGAAGCCAGTCGGGACGCGGTCGCCCGCACGGATCACCTTAATTTATATTCTACTATGAATATTTTAGAAATAAAGTATTTATGGGGACTACTGCCGCCATTCCAGGGTTTTCACCAAGGCCGCCCAAGGGCGGCCTTGGAACGCCTTAGACCAAGGCGTGCTGACGCAGAGCCGCTTCCAGCTTCTGGCCGTGTTCATCGGCCAGCGCGGCATCGCGCAGCGTGCCCAGCAAAGCGGGCGACATGGTGGCCTGATTACGACTCAAGGCATCCATGACCGTCTGAAAATTGCGCAAGCCACGCGCATGCGTGTCGCCATAACCTTTGACCAGGCGCTGACACTGCGCAATTTCCAACGCCAACGCAGGGTGCGCATCGGCCGTATCCTGAATGCGCTTGAGCCAGGCCTCGATACGTTGCTGTTCGGCCTGATAGCGCAAGGTGCGACGACGCCAACGCTTGAAACCGGACAGCACATACAAAGGAATAAAACCACGCACCGAACTGGTCTGAATGACGCGACCCGACTTGGTCTGTGACTTAACCAGCTTGTTGCCCCAGGTCGGACGCATCAGCCAGCGGCCCACGCCCGCAAAGGGCAGTATCTCGCTGATTTCTTCCACCCGCGGGTGCATGTATTCGTTGATAGCCACGATCTGGCCGTCGGCAGCGCGCACTTCCTTGCGAACGCGATCAAACCGCGTGGCGCGGGTCTTGAGCTCGGCCACGCGGATGGCGTCCTCGTAGGACATCCACAGCGCCAGATAACGACCGGTTTCGCGGATCAGCGCCACATCGTCGGGACGGGCGTACTGGCGGATCTGCTTCAGGCGATCCAGGTACAGATTGGCGTAGGCCACGTCCTGATAGTCCAGCGTGCGGCGCACGCCTTCCACCACGATCTGCTGGGCACCTTCAGGGATCTCGGCGCTGACGCGCTGAACCAGCTTGGCCACGGCGGCATCGCGAGGCTTTAACTGGGACACAGGCACGGCAGGTTCGGCCTGCTCGTCCTTGCCGGCATCGCCTTCGGCCACGCGGGCATAAGCGGCGGCAAATGCCTTCAGGCTAGGCTTGACGCCCACGCCGCCGCGCTCGATCGTCTGCTCGAACTGCGAGCGGCTGAACGGCAGCACGCCAGTGGAAGCCAGGGCACCGAACATGACCGCGCTGATCACGCTGCCCGAATCCTCGGCAGCTTTTTCCATATTGAAATGCACAAACCGCTTGGCAGCCTGGGTCGCATGCGCAATCAAGGCGTCATTGTCCACGCGGCCATCGCCCATCGCCGATTTTTCGGCAATCGAGTACACCCGGTGCGTGGAGGAGATCAGCGTCGTGCGCTCGTCAGTCACCAGACCGCGCTGCACCGCGCGACCGGCTTCCATCAATTCGGAGGCCAGCACCACGTCCACATCGCCGGGCATAGGCATCAGAGCCAACACTGGCGTCTTGCCGGCCGGGGCCAAGGACTGCGGGAACAGTTCCACGTAGTAAATGGTCGCGCCGGTACGCTGGGCCACGCCAGGCACCGACGTCGTCTGCGCAAAATAGCCGTTATGCTCGCCCAGATTGACGATCCAGTCGGCCAGCACGCCGCCGCCTTCGCCACCCATGGCGAGAATTGCAATTTTGATTGGTTTGATCTGCATGATAGTGCTCGCTTGGGGTGATCAGAATGCCAGACGGTCACGACGGGCAGCGTCGCGACGCTGCAGCCAGCCGATAAAGCCACGACGGGTCTTTTCACGGAACTTGTCCCAGCCCGTAGGGTTGCTGACCACCTGGGCGCGATAAAAGGACGGGCACAGAATGGCGGCGTGCGAAACTTCACCGCACAGACCACAGCCCACACAGCTATTCATGACATTAGCCACCGGATCGGTGCGCAAGGTGTCGGGATTGGGCCGAATCGACAAGGACGGGCAGCCAGACAGACGGATGCAGGAGTGATCGCCCGTGCAGGTGTCCGGGTCCACGCCAAAGCGCTCGCGCACAACGCGCTCGCCAGCCGCCACGGCCTTGCGAACCTGACCTTTTTCACGGCGCTGGCGATTCAACATACATTCGCTTTGCGCCACCAACACCTTGGGACCCTTTTCCTTCGTGGTCAGCGCCTCGCGCAGCGTGGCCGTCATGGTCTTCAAGTCATAAGTGCGGCGAATGGTGCGCAACCATTCCACCCCCACGCCACGCGCGGCCTTTTCAATGATATGGCCGGTGCTGCGCGTTGCATTCTTGGCCCGCGACGACAGAATGTCCTGACCGCCGGTCGCTGCCGTATAGTTATTGTCGATAACAATGGTCAGGTTATCGCTACGGTTAAACACCGCATTGGCAATGCCGCTGGTCAGGCCGTTGTGCCAGAAACCACCATCGCCCATGACCGAGATGGCGCGCTTGTCGGATTCGACATTCAGCGCAGACGAACCGGCACCGCCCAGGCCATAGCCCATGGTGGTATTGCCCAGGTTGAACGGCGGCAGAATAGAGAACAGATGACAACCGATGTCGGCGGACACGTGGTGCTCGCCCAGTTCGCGCTCGACCAGCTTCAGCGCCGTAAAGATCGGACGCTCCGGACAGCCCGTGCAAAATCCCGGCGGACGCGCATGCACGTTCTCGTCCAGACTACCCAACGGCTTGACCTCGGCGGCCAGCACGTCGCCCTGTGCGTCGGCCTTGGGACGCGCGGCCGTTTCCACTTTCATGGGGATCACGCGCGGCTTGGGCGCAGGCAGCGGCTCGACGCGGCCGTATTTTTCCATGAAGGCGCGCATGCCCTTGAGCATCGTGGCCGTGTTGTATTCGCCGGCCATCGGCAACAGGTCCTTGCCATGCAAGGTCACGTCGCACTCGTGGCGACGCACAATGTCCGAAATGTTCTGCTCGACAAAGTTGGGCTGGCCTTCTTCCAGCACCAGCACCGCACGCTTGCCTTGGCAGAAACGCACGATTTCGGTTTCGATCAGCGGGTAGGCCACGTTCATGACATACATGGGCACCTTGGACTCACCGAACACATCGGCCAAACCCAAATGCTCCAAAGCACGGATGGCAGTGTTATAACCGCCGCCCTGCACGATCAGACCGATATCGTCGGTACCATCAGCGAAAAACTCATTGAGCTGACGCTCCTCAATGAACTTGACCGCATTGGGCCAGCGCTGCTCGATCTTTTCTTTTTCATGCAGGAAGCTGGCGGGCGGCAGCACGATGCGATTGATATCGCGCGTAGGCTGCTCCATAGCCTCTTTGATGGTGAACTTGGCGCGGCGGTTGTCCGAAGCCACGAACTGGCCATGCACGTGACAGGCACGGATGCGCAATTGCAGCATCACCGGCGTATTGGACGCTTCGGACAGATCAAAGCCGTCCTTGACCGCCTGCACGATACAGGGCAGGTTGGGGCGCGGGTCCAGCATCCACATCTGCGACTTCATGGCAAAGGCGTGACTGCGCTCCTGCATGATCGACGAGCCTTCACCGTAATCCTCGCCCACGATGATCAGCGCGCCGCCTTTCACGCCACCCGAAGCCAGATTGGCCAGCGCGTCGGAGGCCACGTTGGTGCCCACCGTGGCTTTAAAGGTAATAGCCCCGCGCAGCGGATAGTTAACGGATGCCGCCAACGTCGCAGCAGCCGTGGCTTCGCTGGCGCTGTTTTCAAAACGGATGCCGTTTTCCTGCAAAATGTCCTGGGCATCGGCCAGCACGTCCATCAGGTGCGAAATAGGCGCACCCTGGTAACCGGCCACGTACGACACGCCGGACTCCAGCAGCGCCTTGGTCACGGCCAGGATACCCTCGCCGCTGAATACGTCTCCATCGCCCAATCGCAGCTTCTTGACTTCTTCGACAAAAGATCGCTCAGCCATATTCTTTCCTCAGTAACCGCTTATTGTGATCATGGTATTTATTTTCATCGGAATATGTTTATATCTCAACATATCCATTCTCATGGTTTTCCCTAGTAAAGGGATTCCAGTCATTTGCGACACGCGCAGGTCGGGGTTCGGTATAGTGAGCGCTGCCGCCCCAAGAGGCATGGCAACTGCGGCCACAGCGGACCACAACTGCAACCCGCAATCCTGCTGTTCTTATAGCCTGTAACGATCACAACGCATCATGAGTCCCACCGAACACGATACGGCCTTCGTCGAAAATTACCTGCCAGCCCTGCTGGCCCAGGCCAGCCAGCTGATTTCCGCCGAATTCCACCAAGTTGTCCTGAGCAACGGCTTGTCCATCTCCGAATGGCGCGTGCTCTCGACCCTGTCCGGAGCCGGCGAAGTCAGCATCGGCCATCTGGCGCGCATCGCGACCACCAAACAGCCCACCGTCACGCGCCTGCTGGACCGGCTGGAAAATCAGGGCCTGCTGCGCCGCGTCGCCCACGACATAGACCGGCGCATCACACTGGTACAAATTACCGACGAAGGCCAGACCCTGATCTCGGGCCTGATCGCCAAAGCCCGCCTGCACGAAGAAGAAGTCGTGCGCCGCCTACAGCCGCTGGACGTCGGTGCCCTAAAGACCACCTTGCGCAGACTCATCTCCGAACAGCACGACTACAACGAGCAGTAAACCCCAGGTCGCAAGCTGACTATCCCGCCGAAATCAAGCCCTGCGCCACGGCGCAAAACCTACCGCTGCACAAAAAAAACCGCGCCCTTTTCAGGCACGGTTTTTCACTCATATAAGACCACCACCTTATTCTGGCTGTATCCCCAAGGTCGGGATCAGCTCGGAATAGGTCTTGGAATCGTTTTGCACGCGCTCCAATGTCTGGGCGGGCGTGGTGTAGAACTGAGCCAAGCCGCGGCTCTTGAACGCGGCCTGCATCTCTGGCGTGCGCAGGGCAGCATCTACCTTTTCCTGGATTTCCTTGACGGTCTCGTCCGGCGTCGTGCCGGGCGCAAACAGGGCAAATGTCGTGGTCGGGATGCTGTTGGCATGACCGCCAGCCTCCTGCACCGTGGGCACATCAGGCAGCAGTGCCGTGCGCTTGTCGGCACCCACGGCCAACACCCGTATCTTGCCGCCCTGAGCATGTTGGGAGGCCAAGATGCCGCCGACCAGCATGGCGTCCGTCTCGCCCCCCAAAATGGCATTGGTGGCCGGGGCCATGCCCTTGTAAGGAACATAGGTAAACTTCAAACCTTCTTCACGGGCCAGCAAGCCCATACCCAGATGGGTAACGTGACCACGTCCGCCCGTCCCTACGTTGGTGTCGCCATCAGCTTTCTTGGCCGCCGCCACAAATTCCTTGTAATCCTTGGCCGGGTAATCGTTGCGCACCAGCAAATATAGATTGACGCCCGCAACCGTGGTCACAGGTTTAAGGTCTTTTTCCCATTTGTAGGGCAGATTCTTGTACAGCAAGGGATTGGTAGACACCGCCAGGCTGTCCACCATCAGCAAGGCAGAGCCATCACCCTTGGCTTTGGCAATATTGTCGGTGCCTATGATGGAGTTGGCCCCTGGACGGTTCTCGATCACAAAGACCTTGCCCGTGGCCTTGTTCAAATGCACGCCCAGATCGCGGGCCAGGATATCAGGCTCGGTGCCGGGCGGGTAAGGCACCACAATCCGGACTTGCTCGGTCGTAGGCCAAGCGGCCTGCGCCATCATAGGGGCCAGCGCCCCCACGCCTGCCAGCAACAAAGCCAATGTCGTGTTCTTTAGCTGCTTCATTGTCATCCACTCCTTGTGTTTTTATGGATATGCCGCGTCCCCACGGCGATTCAACAAGCCATTACCACCGGCCAATCAGAATATTCATCATGCGCTCATGCGCATTGGTTCGGTCTTCCACATCCGGCCAGCTTTCGCTGGCACGCCCCTTGAGCCCGTCCTTCCAGTCAAACAGTGCGTCCTTCATGCGACGGCGTACCGTCTCCAGACCCGGATCGGCACCCAGATCATGCAGTTCGTCCGGGTCCTGGCGCAGGTCAAACAATTGCGGCCTGTAGCCTTGCCAATGAATGTATTTGTAGTCTGCATCGCGCAGCATCAGGCCATGACACTCGTTCACACCCCGGCCCAGAAACTGCCGGGCCTCGCGATAGGCGTAATCCAGACTAGCCACAGTAAAGTCGCGCACCCAGTCGCTATCGCCATGCAGCAGCGGCAACAGCGAGCACCCCTCGATGCGATGCGGGCGAGCCGGCAGGCCTAATGCATCCAGTATGGTCGGGGTGACGTCCACGCAGTCCACAAAGGCTGCGCTGGACTGCCCCCGCGTGGTATTGGCCTGCGCGCGCGGGTCCACCACAATCAAGGGGACACGCACGGCGTTTTCGAAGAAGTATTCTTTTTCACCCAGCCAATGGTCGCCCTGCAAGTCGCCATGATCGGAGCTGAAGACAATCAGTGTGTCATCCAGCCGCCCCTGTTGCTCCAGCATTTCCAGCAAGCGGCCGATCTCATCATCGATCTGCTTGACCAGCCCCATATAGACCGGCTTGACGGTGCGCCAGACCTCGTCCTGGGCAAACGACAAGGACTCTTCGTGCTGCTGATAAGCCGCATGCACAGGATGCGTGCGCTCGCGCTCGTGCTGGGCGCGCAGCGGGGCCGTTGCGTCTTCCGGGCCAAACATATCGTTATAGGGCGCAGGTGCCTTGTACGGCCAATGCGGCTTGATGAACGACAAATGCAAAACCCAAGGCTCATCGCCTTTGTCGGCAATAAAATCCATGGCCCGCTGCGTAAAGTAGGCCGTCTCCGAATCCTGCGCCAGGACACGCGCGGCCAGCGGCGCATTACGCATATACCAACCCGAAGCTGGCTGACCCTGCGCATCCAGACTGCCGATCACGTAATCTTCCCAGGGCCGGTCGCTGTCGTAACCGCGCGCCTGCAAATACTCCCGATACTCGCTCTCTTTGCCCATCTCGAAATGGCCGTCATAGCGCTCGATGGGCGTAAACCCGCCTTGCCAGAAACGGTCCGCACCTTCGGTCTGAATCTGGAAACGGCGCGCATTGGCCCCGGCCGGGTCCGGCACATGGTGTGTCTTTCCCAGCAGCCAGCACCCCAAACCGGCCTGGGCCAGATAGTCGCCTAAATACTGCTCATCAATAGGGTGCGGCACGCGATTCCAGGTAACGCGGTGCGACAGGGGATAGCGTCCTGTGTAGTAGGACGCCCGCGAAGGGCCGCAGACAGCGGAATTGACATAGGCACGGTCAAAGCGCACCCCCATGCGCGCCAGCCTGTCGATATGCGGCGTGCGCAACACACTGCCGGGCGCATAACAGGACAGGTGATCGGCGCGCAGCTGATCACACATGATGAAAAGCACATTTCTGACGGCTTTAGGTGCCGTGTTCCATCCTGCCTCGTCCATATCCACCTCGGCGGCGGCCTGCCTGGCAGCAAGCTCGCCTGACTGCATTGTGATGATTGTCGGATGCTGCGCGCACGCTCTTAGGGCGGCGTTATGATGCTAATTATTACCGCAGTCTGAGAATTACTGCTTAATAAGTTTAATGTTTAGGTGTAAACCATTAGAGCAATAGGGTCTCTTCACCGCCACGCCTCAACAAGCCAAGCCGTGGTTAGAATAGGGCGACCATTACCCTGTTGCCCCGAGGGATCATGAACAGTCTCAGACGCATGCTGCAGATTCTCGACCTGTATGGACCGGACACGCCCGTGCTGGATGTGGACACCATAGGTCAGCGCCTGGATTACCCGCCCGCTACCATCTACCGCTATCTGAAGGAGTTATGCGCCTGCGGGCTGCTGATCCGTTCACCCGGCGGTTATGCGCCGGGGCCACGCTTTATCGAAATGGATCTGCTGATCCGCGAGTTCGATCCATTGATCACGCGCTGTCGGCCCTTGCTGCGTTCGCTGGTGGAACAGACCGGCCTGGATGTGCTGATCGGCCAGTTATACGGCGATCGCATCCTGAGCACGCACCAGGAAACCGGGCCGGACCGTTTTGACCTGATGTTCGGACGGGGCCGCACTATGGATATGTTTCGTAGCGCTACGGCTCGCGTCGTTACCGCACACCTGCCTACCCGACAATTACGCCGGCTATACGACACCCATCAGCATCTGGACTACGTGCAGCGCCTGGGCGCGCAATGGCCGCAATTTTCGGCCCATATGCAGGACATCCGGCGCGCCGGATACTGCGTCTCGCAAGAGCAGATCAACCCAGGCATTGCGGGCATTTCAGCGCCAATCTTTGACGATGCCAAACGTATTTTCGGCAGTCTGACGCTGCTAGGCAGCCTGGAGCGCTTTCATGCCCTGAACCAGACAGCATTGGCAACCCTGATCCAGCCGGCAGCGCGTGCCGTCAGCCAAGCCTTGCTGTGGGAACCGCGTCACCCAGACGTATCGTTAACGACACCAAATGGAATGTGAACCGAAGGCAAAGACTGCGCGGTAGGAATCAAGTGCGTAGTCTGGTCATCAAAGAAAATATGCGGCTGCAAGACTTCCAGCACACGTCGCTTTTCGATGCCGCCCAAAAAAAATGCCTCGTTGACCTCGATACCCCAATTGCGCATGGTGTAGATGACGCGCTCGTGCGCAGGCGCATTGCGCGCCGTGACGATAGAAATCTTCAGGCGCGGCACATAGGAAGCGTCGTCCCGGTGCCGCGCCTGTTCCAAAGATTGGATATGGGCCAGTTTCAATAAAAAGGCCTGCAAAAGACCTGGCTTGTGCGGCGTCTGCACCAGGCGGGTTTCATGCTCGAAAAAGGCCGGCAAGCCACCTTCCTGCTGGTAGACGCGCTCGGACTCATCGTCGGCGATGACTCCATCGAAATCAAACGCGACCCGGATCGGCTGATCGTCAAAGGCATCCTCGTACGCGCTGTTCAGCACGCGACCGGCCGGGTAGCCCTGCTGCACCGCCCGATGCACATCGTCTTCGTTGGCCGACAGAAACAGGCTGATGGACAAAGGCTGTATATAGCGGCTCGGATCGCCCCCCTGCAAAAACACGGCACGGCTGATGTCCAACGCATGATGACGAATGGAATTCATCACCCGCAAACCCGTATTGGGATCGTTGCGCGATAGCAGCACCACCTCTACCAATGGGTCCTGCGGCGACAAATCGTTCAACGCCAGCAAACGCTTGATAAACGAAAAAGCCACGCCCGGGCGCAAGGGCTGCTGCTCTCGCGCCAGTTGGTGCTCCCGGTACGCTGCCTCGCCCTGGTCCATAAACACCTGATGCGATTCGCTCAGATCAAACAAGGCGCTGGCGGCCAGGCCAATCACCAAACGCGTGTCCAGATCGTACGCCATTGACTTTCTCCATCATGATGCAGGACAACAGCATACCAACGGCACAGGAACTCTGACACTACCCAATCCGCGCAAAGCCCACTAAAGTGACACAGATTCCTTCTACTCTGAACCCGGACCCCTCCATGAACGCCGCAGCCGGCTATACCCTTATCCTGGCCAATCCGCATTATTCATCCTGGTCGCTGCGCCCCTGGCTACTGATGACCCAGCAAGGCATCGACTTCCAGGCGCAGTGGTTCAATTTCGGCCCTCCGTTCAGCAGTCTGGCGTTTCATACGGCAGCTCCAGCCGGCATGGTGCCCGTCCTGCATCACGATGGCGACATCATCTGGGACAGCCTGGGCATCGTAGAGTACCTGGCCGAACGTCACCCCGGCATCTGGCCCATCCAGCCCCGTGCCCGCGCCTGGGCACGCTGCGCCAGCGCAGAAATGCATTCCAACTTCTGCGCGCTGCGCACCCTGTGCCCATTCGGTGTCGCGATACGCGCACAGCCACGCCAACAAGATACGCGCCTGCAAGGCGAACTGGAGCGTCTGCAAGCGATCTGGCAGGAAGGGCTGGAACGCTTCGGGGGGCCCTTCCTGGCGGGCCCCCATTTCAGCGCGGTGGATGCCTTCTACGCCCCCATTGCCTTCCGTGTTCAGACCTACGGCCTGACCCTGAATGCGGATTCCCAAGCTTATGTGCAACGAATGCTGGCCTTACCGGCCATGCAGCAATGGCACGACATGGCCTGCCGCGACCCCTGGCGCGATCCCGACCACGATGCCGAAGTCCTGCGCGTCGCCGACATCAATCAGGATCTTCGGCCAGCATCCTAAGCCCCGGGGTGTAGAGTCAGAAACGAAAGAGTATCCTTGATGGTCTGCTTGCTTATCATCATCAAGGAATCCTTCGCATGGGCGATACGCCTGCTCGAAAACCCAATCAATGGCAGCCCTATCTATGGGTCTGTCTGGCCATGTGCGTGGGTGTCATGGGTACTGCCCTGGCCAGTCCGCTGTATCCCCTGTACCAAGCGCACTGGGATCTGAACGACAGCCACATCACCCAGTTATATGTGGCCTACATGAGCGCAGCCTTGCTGGGCTTGCTGTTTCTGGGCCGTTTAAGCGACCGCAAAGGTTTCATGCCCGTACTGCGCGCGGGCCTGATCGTCGTCACCGGCGGGGTGGCATTGTCCGCCTTTGCCTGGGACGTCTACAGCTTTCTGTTCAGCCGGATCATGATAGGTCTAGCATCGAGCATGATCGTCACCTCGGCCTCCATCGGACTGACCCAACTGAACCGCGGCGGCGACCTGCAACGCGCCGCTGCCACGACATCGCTGATGCTGGCCTTCGGCTTTGGCCTGGGGCCGGTTGTCGGTGGCCTGATCGCGCAATGGGCACCCACACCACTGCTAACAAGCTACATTCCCTCGATTTTGCTGGGCATCCTGGCCATCTACGCCCTGTTCCAGATCACGCCACCCGTCGGCAGTCAACCACTGCCCGGCAAACATACCAACTGGCGTGCCTGGCTGCCACGCATCATGATGCCGGCTAAACAGCTTCGACGCCCGTATCTGCTGGGCTGCCTATCGGCCTGCTGCGCCTTTGCCATGTTCAGCCTGTTCGCCTCGCTGGCTCCCAGCTTCATGGCGCAAATGGTGCCTTGGCACGGCCCGGCCACCAGTGGCCTGTCCATCGGTATCATTCTGTTCTTATCGTCGGGCTTTCAACTGGTGGTGCGCCGCTGGCCGGCCAGACGCAGCGTCCTGATAGGCCTGATCGCATTCGCGCTCGCCAATCTGGCCTTGCTGGCTAATCTATGGACCGCCTCGTCGCTACTGTTCGTGCTCTGCGTACTGATCACCGCATTCGGCCACGGTCTGTGCATGGTGGGCGGCATGTCCGTCGTCAACAAGGTCTCGCCCCCGCATCAACGGGCCGCCATGACCTCCACCTACCTGGTCATTGCCTACCTGGGAGCCATTTTGCCCATATTGGGTCTGGGTGCCCTGGCCGACCTTCTAGGACTGACGCAAGGACTGATGATTTACTGCGGCACCATGATGATGGCCACCCTGACATTGGCTGCCACCGTATGGCGAACCCGCCCCATTACCTGATGCACTGGCGGGCAGATCGCACTATTCACGCATATTCGAGCATGCAGAGGGTTTAATCGAACAGCACTCTCCAGCCTGTGCCTGGAGATACGGCACCATCACGGCGATCAAACCACTACGAGGTCTCCTTTTCCTGCCATTTCCTGACCATCCGAATTTTCAATGACCATCGATCTGCACGAAGCCAACCGCTTGTCCTGGAACGCCGCCACCATTGCGCACAACAGCCACAAAGGCGACCAAGCCGCTTTTTTCCGCAGCGGCGGCACCACACTGTTTCCGGAAGAACTGGATCTGCTAGGCGACATTGCAGGCAAAGAACTGCTACATCTGCAATGCAATGCAGGCCAGGACAGTCTTAGCCTGGCGCAGCGGGGAGCACGGGTCACGGGGGTCGATATCTCCGACGAAGCCATCGACTTTGCCAAACGCCTGTCGGCTGAGGCCCTTATTCCAGCGCAATTCGAGCGCGCCGACCTGTTCACCTGGTTCGAGCAGGCCCGGCAGCAGCACAGAACTTTTGATCGGGTCTTTGCCTCCTACGGCACCATTTGCTGGCTCTCCGACATCGATACCTGGGCACGAGGCATCGCCTCGGTGCTCAAACCCGGTGGCCAATTTTCCTTTATCGAATTTCATCCCTTCGCCCTGGTGTTTGACGAAGAGTGGAAGCCCCGCTACGGATACTTCAAAGACGGCCCCATCATAGAATCCGGAGTCGGCGATTATGTTGCCCAGTCCGGCGACACTCTGGCCGTCGATACCTACCACACCGGCACCGAAAACTTCACCAACCCGCACCCCTCGTATGAGTTCAGCTGGGGGATCGGAGAAGTCGTATCGGCTTTAGTACGCGCAGGTCTGACCCTGGACCGGCTGGTCGAATACCCATACATGAATGGGTGGCGTGCGTTCGAGCCTATGCGCGAACTTGATGGCGACCGGCTGGCCCCCCCTGAAACCATGCCGAACCTGCCACTGATGTACGGAATTGCCGCCCACAAATAACACGACGGCCCTTGCCCGGGCATATCCCTACGCAGTCACTGCTGCGCTTGCCGCTCCCGCTGCAGTGCCAGCAAGGCCTGGAACGACGCATCCCCCTGCAACGTCTGCAAGGCCCAGAATTCATCCAGCCACTGGGCCTGGCCCTCCCAGCCGCCGTCGATCAGCAGCCCGATGTTACGCAGGGCCCCCTCTCTGTCGCCGATCAAGGCCCGTGCGCCCGCCGCATAAAAATAGCACCACGGGATATGCCCGCCAGCCTGCTCGAAATGGTGCGCCAATTCCAGGCAACGGGCAGGCTCCAGATCACCGGCATTCTCTGCAGGCAAACGGCAGCTATATGCCGTGTACTGCTGCTGCTCAACCAGACCAATCGAACGCGCAATCGCCCGCGATCCTTTATTCGAGGTATGGCAATGCCATTCAATTTCCTGCAGACCACGACGCATACATTGTTCAACGGTTGCCCAAGCCAGGTACCGTCCAAGCCCCAAACCTCTAAATGCCGGGTCGGTAGACACGCCCACCTCGCAACGCTGCCCAACGACGCTGTCTGTTAGGCAATGGCTGACGATCTGTCCGCCGCGCACGGCGCAAAAACCAATCGCCGCGTCAAAAAACGTCTCCTCTGAGCGCCAGCTCTCGATGGATTCGTGCAAAACATCCAGATTGTCCAACGGCCGGGCCAACAGGGCGCGATCAATAGGCGCTATCTCGACCCCTGCAGGCAGCGCCGGGGGAACTGACAACGCTGCCACCGACGGCAGCCCAAAACGAACCCGCGGATGCGGTATCGCAAAAGGGTTGGACCAGATCTGCGGCAAACGCTGCCCCCAGGGTTCCTGAACGTACACATAAGCCCAGTCCGGGATCAGATCCCGGACTGCCTGCGCCGCATCGCCATCCACATGGCAGGCCACATAAAAGGTATCACCACTGGAAACAACAGCGAACTGTGGCCTGTCCTGACGGTCAACCCAAACATCTCCATCAATCGTTCCATCCAAAATCCCAGCAAGCTCAATATGGTCGGCGGCAAGTTCCGCCAAAACAGGCTGGGCCGACCCGTATTCCGGGTACTCGATATTCAGCATGCAAAGACTCCTGTACCAAGGTCGATACACCTTATCGGCCCCATCGAAAAATCGGCGTGAGGCCTGCAAACAGGTGTATTCCCCTACGCCATTTAGCCTCCGTCCTAGGGTTAGACCTGAAAAGAAACAGGCGGTAACACTGTAAAATACCGTACACACGACACAGCTTGGCAACACCCGGCCACCGGGAATACCGCCCCTGGCCACATCACCAAAAAGCAATCCTTATCAAGGAGACATCATGACTGTTGCAGTCAAGAAGCTGGTACTGGGCCTGACCACGGCTCTAGCGAGCATGGGCGTCGCGCAGGCGGCCACCTTCCCCGAGCATTCCATCAATATGGTCGTACCTTTTGCGGCCGGCGGCCCTACCGACAACGTGGCCCGCGCACTGGGTGAAGCCATGCGTCCAGCGCTTGGGCAGCCTATCGTCATCGAGAACAAAGGCGGCGCGGGCGGGTCCATCGGCACGGCACAAGTGGCGCGCGCCAAGCCGGACGGCTACAACATCCTATTGATGCACATCGGCTTTTCGACTGCTCCTTCGCTGTACAAAAAACCGGGCTATGACGCCATCAATGGCATGGCCCCTATCGGTCTGGTCGTCGATGTCCCCATGACCATCATCGCCCGCGAAGACTTCCCGCCCAACAATATCCAGGAATTGGTTCAGTACCTGAAAGAACATAAAGATTCAGTCTCGCTGGCCAATGCCGGGATCGGAGCCGCCAGCCATCTGTGCGGCACAATGCTGACCCAAGCTCTGGGCGTGGATTTGCTGACTGTGCCCTACAAAGGCACAGCACCCGCGATTGCCGATCTGATGGGCAAACAGGTTGATGTCATGTGCGACCAAACCACCAATACCACCCAGCAAATCAAATCCGGCAAGGTCAAGGTATACGCCGTCACCAGCAAGCAGCGCGTACCCACGCTGCCCGATGTGCCCACCATGCAGGAATCGGGTTTCAAAGACTTTGAAGTCGGTATCTGGCACGGTATGTGGGCCCCCAAAGGCACACCCCAGCCCGTGGTCGACACGCTGGTCAAAGCCCTGCAGGCCGGCCTGGCCAATGACGAGTTTCAGAAACGCATGGCCACGCTGGGGGCGACCGTCTTGACCCAGGATGCCAACCCCGCTGCTTTGCAAGCAAAAGTCGAACAACAAGTGCCGCAATGGGGGGCATTGTTCAAGAAAGTGGGCGTAGAGCCCCAATAACCATCCTGCCGTAAGGCCTTGGACAGGGACGCTGCGGCGTCCCTTTTTTTATCCAGCAGACCGCACAGCGGGGTCCAGCTCACCCAAGCGGTCCCAGATGCTCTGGCGGGGCAAGCCACGCGTAATCACCACCAAACGGCCTTGCCGGTCTGCCCAAGGCCATTGCGGCAAAACCTGCCACGGATAAACACGATGCTGCACAGCATGCACCACCTGCGGTTGAACACAGCCCTGCACATTCACGACCCCTTTCAGGCGCAACAATCGTTCCCCTGCCCAGTCGCCAAATGCCGCCAGCCACGACCGCAATTGCTGCTCGGACAGCGGACTGGGCAAAACCACACTTAGCGCCTGTATGTCGCGACCATGACGGCTCACGTCCAGCTCATGGTCGTGGTCGTGGTCGTGGTCGTGGTCGTGGTCGTGGTCGTGGTCGTGGTCGTGGTCGTGGTCGCCATCATGATGCTGGCCGTCAAGAGCCTGCTCAAGCCAGGCACGCCACTGCCCCTGCTGCCCACCCAAACCCAGCAGCCACGGTGCCAGCGCCTGACCCGCAGACAACACATGGCGCTGCGCCCAAGGGTTCATCTGGTCCAGACGCGCACGCACGGCCCGTTCCTGCTCGGCCGATACACAATCACGCTTACTCAGCAGCAACAGGTCCGCCACCGCCACCTGCCGACGCGCTTCATCATGCTTGTCCAACGTGCTCAAGGCATGTTCCAGATCCACTACCGTGACCAAACCGTCCAATTGATACTTGCCGGCCAACTGCGGCTCGCCCAGCAAGGTATGGATAATAGGGGCAGGGTTCGCCAAGCCAGTCGTCTCGATCAGGACGCGCTTGAACTGACGCTGACCCTGACGCGAAAACCGCCAGGTAATATCGCGCAGCGTCTGCGTCAGATCGCGCCGCATCGTGCAACACAGGCAACCATTACCCATTTCCTGAACAATGTTTTCCTGACTGTGCGCCACCAAAAAATGGTCCAGCGCCGTCTGGCCAAATTCATTAATAATGACCAGCGTATCGGCCATCGCCGCTTCCTGCAGGCAGCGATTGAGCAGCGTCGTCTTGCCACTGCCCAGAAAGCCGGTCAATACCGTGACCGGAATGGATAAAGTCGAAACAACGGAAGGCATTGAGCAATCGTCCATAAAGCACGGCCCAGCCATTATACGAAGGGCGCGGTCAACGCTGACGCGTCAACCATTGATGCAACCAGCCGTAGGTACTGACCAAGGTGATGCCGCATAAAACCAGAATCGCCCCCATCACAAAGCGGGGCTCTATGGCTTCCTGCAACAGAAATGCCCCTAACAACACGCCAAACAGCGGTGTGGCGAAAGAAAACACCCCCAGGCGTGACGCCTGATAGTGGCGCAACAACCAAAACCAGACCAAAAAACTCAGAAAAGCCACGATCACCGACTGAAACAACAAGCTGGCAGCCAGCGCCCCCGTCCAGCGCACCTGCGCCTGACCCATCAAAAAGGCAGCAGATACCAACAGCACAAAAGCACTCAGCAATTGGTACAGCAAGGCCTCGGAAGGGGGAGTCACGGACAATCGGGTGCAACGGATCACCACAGTGGTCAGGCCCCATAAGGCCCCCGCGCCCAGAGCCATCATATCGCCCAACAACATACGGCTCACGTCGTCCCCGGCCGATTCGCCAGGCCGCAGAAAGGCCACGGCAATGCCGGCGGCCGCCAAGCCTATGCCCAGCCACTGCCCCCATGCCAGCCGTTCGGCAGGCAATAACAGGTGCAAGCCCAAAGCGGCAAAAACCGGAGCGGTATACAGAAATACCACCACGTGGGCCGCCGAAGTCAGGCGCAAGCTCTCACCAACCAGCAAGTATTCGGCAGCAAACAACAGTCCGGCCAGCAAACCGGGTTTCCAGGCACCCGCAGAGATCGCCAAACGACGCGAACGCAGCAACACCATCAGGGTCACCAAAACTGCCGCCGCACCAGAACGCAACCCGATCTGCAGAACAGGGGCCATATCACCGCTTGTCGCCTTGAGCACAATCTGCTGCAGACTCCAGATCAAGCACAAGATCAACATGGCCCCCACGGCCAGCGCGTCCAAAGGCTTACGTTCGTCGTTCATGATTACCCAATAAAAAGAGGCCCGCGCAAGCAGGCAAGCTCAGTGCATTATCCGCGAAATCCAACCCATGCCACAGCATACAGGCACTGCCAGAACACCCCAGGGAAGCATCAATTGATATATCAATAACCCCTACCTAAAATATTTTCATACTTGAAAACATGGCGCGTCGCAGGAGACAGGCATGGCACTGAGCAATACCGACCGGGTCCGGGTTGAACTGGAACACCGCATCGCCAACGGCGATCTGCCCCCGGGCAGCGCCATTGACGAAGCATTGCTGTGCACCTTCTTTCGCGTCTCGCGCACGCCGGTACGGGAAGCCTTGCTGCAATTGGCGGCGACCGGCCAGGTACGCATCGCGCCGCGCGCCGGCATCTTCGTCACCCAGCACACCATTGCCGAACTGGAAGAAATGCTGGAGACATTGGCCCTGCTGGAAGGGGCATGCACGCAATTGGCGGCCTATCGCATCAGCAATGCCCAGATACGCGAACTGGGCCGACTGCAAAAACGCGGCGCGGCTGCTCTGCACAAGCAGGATCTGCCCGACTACGCCACTTACAACGCCGAGCTGCATGCCTTGGTGCATAGCATCGCCGGCAACAGCTTCATGGTGCAGCAGATCGAACACCTGCGCCGCCTGACCAACCCCTACCGGCACCGCCACCTGGATCAGGAAAACCGCATGGAACAGTCCTGGCACGAACATCAGGCGCTGACCCAGGCCTTGGCCGAACGCGATGGCCAGGCCGCCATGCAAGCGGCAGCCGGACACGTACTCTCGGGTGCCGAGTCCCTGCGCCGGGTCGCCCAGGCGCATCCCGAAAAATGGGAATTCGACAAACGCGAACGCTACAGCTGGCTGAACGCGCATCTCAACCCGCTATCGGCCTTATTCATGCGGCACTAAACACCACAACAAACCACAACAAGGAGACTTTTATGACAACACGCCGTTTCACACGGCGGGTGCTGGCTGCGCTCGCCCTGACCATTGCCCCTCTGACTCTACAGGCAGCCGAACCCTTGCGCCTGGTCGTCGGCTTTGCGCCCGGTGGCGGGGTAGATACGCTGGCACGAGTCACCGCGCAAGCGCTGGGCAAGGAGCTGAACCGCACGGTCATCGTCGAGAACAAATCCGGCGCGGGCGGCACCATTGCCGCCGACTATGTCGCCAAGGCTCAACCCGATGGCAATACCGTGCTGTTTGCCGACACCTCGCTCCTGGTCGCGCCCTACATCTATCCGGCGCTGCGCTACGATCTGCAGCGCGATTTCACCACGGCAGGCATGGTAGGGCAGTCCGACCTAGCCCTGGCCGTACCCGGCAACAGCCCGGTCAAAACAGTGGCCGAACTGGTCCAGGCCATACGCAAGGCTCCCCCACAAACCGAAACATTTGCGTCCGTGGGCGTGGGTTCATTGCACCACCTGGGCGGCGAGCTGTTCGCCCTTAAAACCCAGACCGAGCTGGTACACGTACCCTATCGCGGCGGCGCACCCGCCAGCCAGGCCCTGGCCGCCGGCGAAGTCTCCATGTCATTTGCCAGCCTGGCCTCGTCCATTGGTCTGGCCAACTCGGGGCGCATCCGCCTGTTGGCCACCTTGTCCGAACGCCGCTTTCCCGGCATGCCTGATCTGCCCGCCGTCTCCGAAACCATCCCCGGCTACAGCGTCACCCCTTCGCTGTTCTTGCTGGCCCCCAAAAACGTAGACCCGGCATTCATCCAGACTTTAAGTGCAGCACTGGAAAAAAGCATGGCCGCCAAAGACGTACAAGACGCCTTTTTGGCGCAGGGCTCGGTCGCTGGCTACCAAAGTCCACAAGCCACGCAACAATGGCTGGGCGAGGAAGCCGCCCGCTGGGCCAACGTCATCAAAGACGCCAAGCTGACTTTCAAACAATGAACCACGATCACGGAATCATGAACACACGCAACACGCCAAACGAACGCCCTCTGCTGGGCTTGATCGTCCCCCCGGCCGCCGGACTGGTGCCCCCCGAGGGCCCACAGATGTACCCACAGGTGGACTTCATCGCCCAGGGCCTGGCCCTGGCCTCGGTCGACAAAGAAGGCTATGACGGGGTCATCGACCAGGTCGTGGAAGCCGCCCGCAAACTGGCAGGGCGGGGCGCGCAAGCGATCTCGCTGATGGGCACCTCGCTCAGCTTTTATCGCGGCTCGGCCTTTAACGACAGTCTGGTCGAGCATCTGCGCCAGGCGACCGGGCTGCCTTGCACCACCATGAGTCACGCCATCTTGCGCGGCCTGCGCACCAGCGGCATTACCCGCGTGGCAGTGGCCTCGTCCTACATTGCCGATGTCAACCAGCGGCTGGTGCGTTTTCTGGCCGAAAACCAGATCGACGCCGTCTGCGACCATGGCCTGGGCGTCACCGAGGTCAGCGCCATGGCGCAGATCAGCACCCAGGAATTGGTGGACCTGTGCCTGAAAACCTGGGACATGGCACAAGGACAGGCACAAGGTCTGCTGCTATCTTGCGGCGGCCTGGTGTCGTTGGATGCCGTGCGTCGTGTCGAAGACAAGCTGGGCGTTACCGTCGTCTCCAGCTCGCCCGCCGGGTTCTGGGATCTGGTGGCCACTGCCGGCCTGGACCTGCATCCCCAGGAAGCAGGGCGTCTGGCACGCGAACGGCAGACGGTCTAAAGTCGCGTCACAATCGCTGCCCGACACTCCAGCACTCGCGCAGCAATGCCCATGCATTAAGAACAGCATGGGCATTGCTGCGTTTACAGTAGGCATAGGCAAGGAGAATCATGTTGATTCCGACACAAACAAGCCACTGCGCACTCGCCTGAATCGCACAGGCCCAAGCAATACCCAATCACACAACAAATCTTGCTGTGTAGCGCTTGCCAGTCGATCAACGTGGTTGCACTTTACAGTATCTAGTTTGTAAACTATAAATACAGCTTGTACACAGTAAAATACATACTGTATTGCGTATTTCAGATTTACAAACTAGACTATGTAAATCAAGAATACAGTCTGGAATTTGTATGGCCGATTTCACTGTGCGCACCGCGGAGCAACTTCCGCTACTGCTCCAAGCGTTTCGCAAACAAGCAGGTCTAACCCAGGCCGCTGTGGCACTACGCCTGGGTATTACCCAACAGACGCTCTCTGCCTTAGAGCGCAACGCCGACAAAGTCAGTGCTGACCGCCTCTTGGCCCTGTTAAGCATCTTGGGCGTAGAGCTGGTACTGCGTCAGACCAGCGACTCCCCCGCAGCACCACCGTCCACGGGTCCGAACTGGTAAGCCACCGCCACGAGGCCAAAGCAGCGAAACGGTACGTACAACATCGCGGCGCAACCGCTGCCCGCAATATTCTGCCCAGCAGCTATTACATACAAACAGACAACAGGACAAACATCCGAGCCATCGAATCAGGGGCCATCGGCAAGATCGGGTAGCGCGTTAACTTTGCGCCGCCAACTCTTGCACTTCAGCCGGGGTCAAATAACGTGACTCGCCTGGCTCCAGGCTATCGTCCAGAACCAGAGAACCAATGCGTTCGCGATGCAAGGTCAGAACCCGATTCCCTAAATAGGCAAACATGCGTTTGACCTGATGGTATTTCCCTTCCTGAATGGTTAACCGCGCCGTGCGCTCATCCACCCGCTCCAGCATCGCCGGCAAGGTCGGTTTGTCTTCGCCATGCAACAAGATGCCTGCTTGAAAGACGGCTTCTGCATTCGCGGGCAGGGGCTCTGCCAAGGTCGCCACATAGACCTTATCGCACTGATGGCGGGGAGAAATAATGCGATGCGTCCATTGGCCGTCATCGGTAATCAAGATCAAGCCCGTGGTATCCACATCCAGTCGACCAACAGTATGCAGACGCTCGCGCTTATCGACATCAAGCAGCATCATGACCGACGGATAAGCGCTGTTTTTAAGGCTGCATTCGTAACCGGCCGGCTTATTCAGCATGATGTAGCGCAAGCCGATCAGAGCCAAAGGCTCATCGTCCCAGCGCACGACATCACCTTCTTGCACGACGTAGGTGCCCTTATCAACAACCTCTCCATTGACCGTGATTTCGCCACTCTTAAGCACTTTACGTGCCTCGGTACGACTCAGGTCAGTGCTTTCACCAAGAAACTTGTCCAGACGCATTCTATTTCCACACAAAGAATTGTTTAAGTAATTTTCTACTTTTTTCAGCCGTATCTATTTTTCCAATACATGAACCCAAGCCAGGACAAAAAGAAAAAGTAGTGAACTGCCCACGCCGCAATAAGCACATCCCCCACCCACGTCCCAACGCGTTCAAACGCCCCAGGACGACGATCGATCAAACACTGGATCTGTGCAGACGCCCAACTGCAATGGCACAGAAATGGTGATACAAAAAAATCGGCATTTAGAACCGGGGGATAAATAAAAATCCCAGACCGCCCAAATTAAAAAACCAACAAACCAAACATTCTTTTTGTTCAAAAACCATGATTTAATGCCAAACAAACAAAAAGAAACAAAAACAATTATTCAAGAAAAATCACTACTGGCCGCTGCATCTACTTATTCTGTCTTTCCATCAACATCACTATTTAAACGCTTATTATGGGAATTATTGGCCTTCTCGGGGGCATCATCGTGCTGGGCTGCTTCAGCATCATGTCCAAAACAAGCCGTATCGTTCTTGGCCTGCTGCTCGCAGGCAGTCTTTACTACTGGTATTCAATCTCAGCCGTTTTTCAAGGTGGCAATGGTCCCAGTATGAGCGAACTGCAGATCGCCATGATGCTATTAAGCGCCAATATCGGAGGCCTTATACTGGCTGCCATTCTTGGCGCATTTCAAAGAAGCAGTACCAGCGAACTTCATTATGCCCAACGCAGAAAAGCACTTTTTCTGGTGTTAGCAAAATGGGGAGGCATTTATGTGCTCTACAATTTCATCGGCAGCAAACTGATTGATCTGGTGATGGGCGAGGAGGACGTCGGTTGGATTTCCATGCGCATCTGGGGACAGTACGGATTCATTCTTTTAGTAGCCCTATGGTTCTTCCATAAGAAGAAAAAGAAAGTGTAAAAATCAAAAAGGGTGGCATATTGCCACCCTTTAATCTGGATTGACGAACGCAAAATCTCGTGTTGGTTTCCACATAACTTGGCTAAGGGACTCATTGACCCACAAGCATTTTACCCAGTGTGTGCGAAAAATAGTTGGACAGTATGTACGGATAACTTGGCCACCCCTTTCCCAGAACTCGAGCAAAGACACCGTGCCTGGCATCCACAGATGCATGGGACATAAAAAAGCCCTCGCCTAGAGCGAGGGCCTTATGTGCCAAGAGCAGCGTTTACGCAAAAGCCTAGTCCGGAGATAACTCTCGTCCTACTGAAGGCATTTCCTCCCAGCCCTCAACACGAGGTACTTCATCCGGCATCTCAGCGAGTAGTGAGCCGCCCCGGGTTTCGTAGAGGCTCCTACATCTGAGAAAATGGAGCTATGAAGAAACAGAACAAGTTTTCACCCGAGGTACGTGAGCGTGCTGTGCGCATGGTGCAGGAGCACCGTGGTGAGTATCCGTCGTTGTGGGCAACCATCGAATCGATTGCCCCCAAGATTGGCTGTGTGCCACAAACCTTGAACGAATGGGTGCGCAAGCACGAGATTGATTCCGGTGTGCGTGATGGGGTGACCGGTGCCGAGCGGGAACGTCTCAAGGAACTCGAACGCGAGAACAAGGAGCTGCGCAAGGCCAATGAGATTCTGAAGCTGGCGAGCGCTTTTTTCGCCCAGGCGGAGCTCGACCGCCGATTGAGGTAATCCGGCGGTTTATTGACGAGCATCGGGAAACGTACGGGGTCGAGCCGCTTTGCAAGGTCTTGCAGATTGCCCCGTCGGGTTATCGACGTTATGCCGCACAACAACGGAATCCGCAACTGCTGTGTGCTCGCGCCAAGCGAGACGCATTGCTGACGCCCCAGATTTACCGCGTCTGGGAGCAGAACATGAAGGTCTACGGTGCTGACAAGGTCTGGCGTCAGCTTCACCGCGAGCAGCAAGAGGGGGCACGTTGTACGGTCGAACGACTGATGCGACGCCTTGGTATCCAGGGTGCCCGTCGCGGCAAATCGGTACGCACCACCGTACCCGACACGTCAGCGCCATGCCCACTGGACCACGTGAATCGGCAGTTCAAGGCCGACCGGCCCAATCAGTTGTGGGTGTCGGACTTCACGTACGTGTCGACCTGGCAAGGCTGGTTGTATGTGGCCTTCGTAATTGACGTATTTGCCCGTCGTATCGTGGGCTGGCGCGTCAGCAGTTCCATGCAGACCGACTTCGTGCTCGATGCCTTGGAGCAGGCGCTGTATGAGCGTCAGCCAGAGCAAACCGACGGCTTGGTCCACCACAGCGACCGGGGAGCTCAATACGTCTCTATCCGCTACACAGAGCGCCTCGCCGAAGCCGGCATTGAGCCCTCTGTGGGCAGTCGTGGAGACAGCTATGACAATGCCTTAGCGGAAACCCTCAACGGGCTATACAAGGCCGAGGTCATTCACCGTCGAGATCCCTGGAAAACCAAGGCATCGGTGGAACTGGCCACGCTGGAATGGGTATCCTGGTTTAATCATCACCGCCTGTTGGCACCCATCGGGTATATTCCCCCTGCGGAAGCCGAAGAAAATTAGTATCGGCAACTGACTGAAAAGGTCGTCATCGAGGTCTAACTTAAACCAACCAGCCTCCACGGAACCCGGGGCGGTTCAAACCAAGACTTTATCCAAGATTTAAGCAGTCGAAAGATTACTACTAAATAAACTCTGCTCAAATATCTATCAGGTCGTCCGGCCCAATGTACTCCAAGTGAATGCTGCCCGGCTCCGCCGTTGAAACAGCGATAGTCAATCCAACAGCGTTCTTGTTGAAAGAATAGGTTGCTTCACCTACTTTCTCATAATCCTCTGTGTACAACAAACTTTCCTTCCCTGGACCTCCTCCGATAAGCAACGGCAGGCCGGGAGGAACAGGCTCAGCATCCCACTTTACAGGAGCTGAGTACGTCTTATGCGACCAAGTTTGAACTTGGTTGTCGTCTATATGGGGCTGTATAAACTCAAGCCATAACTCGTGTGACTCAGAGGTAGGCCAGTTAGGGTTCCGCTGCAACACCTGTACAGCATCCAAACTAAGCCAGGACATCATGCCTCTCAACGAACCGAACGAAGCATTTGTGTCGTTCACAGCCTTAATAGCACCAAGACGTGACGAAAACCCAGCTTTAATGAGAGTTGCGGCAGCAACAGACATTGTCCCTGTTTCTACCGCTCCAACTGCACGACCTCCCTCGTAACTTGCTAATGTTATGTCTGTAGATAAGATATCTTGATGCGCTTCGGCACGTACTCGTACAGCCTCCATAGCCCATGGAAGGTTATACACAAACGCATGCTCGATAACAGAAAGTACTTCATTAGGGTCATCTGCTTCAATATTAGGAACAGGGTCTCCAAGTAACCATTGCTGAAGAATAACTCTCCAATTATTTGGCAGGCTTCTGGGTATAAATGGTGAAATTTTGAACACAATTTCTGCAAAACCAACAATTGCAATTATCGCTTCAGATGGCTCATTACAATCTATTGCTACATCGGCACGAAGCAATAACTCCTCCAGAAGCTCCGCCTTTTCATCGAGCTCCCTGCCAGCCGTCAACCCCACGCCAGCAAGAAAGTAGCCACGTCGCTGAGCAGGTGATGAGTTCGACCAAATGAAATTTGCACGAGCCTTCAACCCACCAACAAGAACTTTACGAACCCCATCTTGGCGATGCATAAGCCTACGCAAGAATAGGGAAGATGCCAGGACTTCATCCAGTTTTGACTCAACATCATTGTCTGCCACTGCAGTGTCGCTAAGCAAACTAAAGATTGCTGTGTCCAAGTACACTAAATGATTGGCCCAATCGTTTATCGCAGCTTCGGCCAAACTTGCTTTTTCTCCCTCTATAACAGGGAAATCCCACGCTCCTTGCCCCGCTACATATTCTAGAATTTCGGCGACACTCTCAGTTTGTAACTTCTTAGCTATCCGCTGCATCAGCGCTAACATGAGTCGGAGCAGTCCACTCTCCATTTCTCGACCAGCAGCGTTCGTAATTAAACCACTCCATGCCTTACGTCGTATCTGATGTTCATCAAACATGGGATAGAGTACGAGGCCCTCGATGTCCACGAACGCGCGGCCAGCACGGCCAACGACATTTCGGAACTCAGAGACATCTATCGTTTTTCCGCTTCGAAAATGGCCATGAAATACGAGACTGGTCGCTGACAGATTAAGACCTTGAGCTAGGGTAGGAGAAGAAATTGTCAGTCGCAAAACACCATCGCGAAGCAGCTTTTCAATTTCTTTTCTAAAAGGGGTTGGTAACTCTCCGTGATGTACAGCGACGCCAAGCCGCAGACATTTCAAAATCACATGGTCAGGGCCAAACCACTCAGCCCCAACAGATAGAGCAGTCGATATGGCCGACAGAGGCTGCTCAAGTACGGCGCCAATGAGCCCATCTTTGTTCAACTCAACAATCCGCCTGGCAAACGGAATGACCGACGCACGAAGTGGACAAAACACCAAAACCGACTGCCCCTCGTCCATTAATCGCCATGCGGTAAAAATGCATAGTTCAGTTTGAGTGGATGGATAAACTTTTGCGTTTTTTCGTTCAGTTAACGTTTTGCCGACCACAAATTTCTGAACGAAGGGGCGTTCATCCCCAACAATAATGTCCAGCCGAGCCGCCTTAGCTTCTTTGCTCCAATTAACTTCTCCATATCTAAGACGTGTCGGGCGCCAGTCGTTCTTAATGAGGCCCTCTGCAGCATCTGAAGTTAGCCAGGCCGTAAAATCTTCCAACTGACTACCATCTGGCAGAATGGCAGAAAGACAGACAATTCGACGTGAGGCAGCATCAGTCCGTCGCAATAATCGCTGAATTTGCGCCTCATAGCGAACCTCACGCTCGCCAAGGCCAATCATATGTCCCTCGTCAAGCACAACCAACCCAATATCGTCCAGAAGGTCTGGGTCACTGCGAAGCGCAAAATCCAGCTTCTCAGGCGTTGACACCACTATATGCTGCGTTCGCAGCACATCGACGTCTGCTCCGCTAGCTCCTATGCTGCCATATAGGCTGGATACGGTCTTACCGAGCGGAGCAAAAGTGCGACGAAGGGTTACTTCTGTCTGCGCCGAAAGAGCTCGTAGTGGCGTAACAAATATGACACGCTTCCCACGTGCAAGACAGGCTAGTATGCAAAGCTCAGCGATACGAGTCTTACCTGCACTGGTGGGCAGCGATACTACAAAACTCATATCGAAATTGAGTACGCGTCGCGCTGCATCAAGCTGAGAGGGCCATAACTCGACCTCCGCTCGTCGACGTCGGACTAATGAAGCAATGAAAAATTTTCTTAATTCGTTCCAATTACCAATCTCCGCATCAGGTGGCCCAACCGTCGGCAAAAGAACGTGAAAGCTTGTCTTCCATAGACCATCAATGATGTGAACTGCCAACCGATACACCCACCACTGATTAACTAAATTAAGCTCTCCAGCAACCCCAAGCCCTTTCCTCAGCCGTACTTTCGACCTTTGTACCAAAGCATCGTCCCCACGCTCAAGCGCAAGCAGTATTTGGGACATAGCGGCCATAAAGCTGCCATCCAGCGCAAGGGCCATCACCTCAACAACACTATCATCATTTGCATCCTCCTCTGCATCAGAGTTTGGATGGCTTAGCAACTCGAAAAGTGCCTCGTCTGTCCCCACACCTGTTCCGTGCCATTCAACAACCTCATACAAAACTCCATCGAGGTCCCGAAGCATCAACTTGGCAAGACAGCGCTCTATGGTCGAAAAATTCGAGTCCTCTAGGCCTGAATGCAAAAGTGAATATGCACGAGCAGAGTATCGGCCTAGATGATAAGATGCGGCCGCGACTAACCTATGAAAATCACGCTCCACGGTCATCTCTCCACGTGCGACTACAGCTTCAATCGCTTCAGCGGCAACCTCGAAGGCACGTCGCGCTACGCTCTCGTCTCCACCTAGGTCTAGATAACGAAGACCATGCAATAACAACGAGTATCCGAAAGATAACAGTTGGTCCGATAACCCCACACTAAATTTGGGACAATCCTCTGGCAGTACCCCCTCCCGCCAAATCATGCCTCGAGCTTGTCCCTTAACTAATAATTGGTCTCTAAAGTCCGCGGTAGTCGCCTCATCAATATTCGCTCTAAGCTCCTCCAGTGTTGCAGCCATCAGACCTCCACCGCATCAAAGACTTCATTGATAAAAGCCTTATGGTCTGACACCTGAATGCCAACATAATGCTGCTGCACTTTTCCCGTATACCCCTCTAAATTACGACTTAGCATATTTGAAGGATTAGTACCCGAAAAAGTAAACAACATATGGGTAACCTGAGATTTTTTAAATCCTCTCTTTAACTGAACATCATCTAAAGCGTCCTGCAGAGACTGATTACCTGTTTCACCTAAACGGTCTGCCACAAAACTAATCGCATGTGCAGACGGCAGCTCGCGAAAACCTGATAGGGCTTCACGAGCTTCATTAACTACTGAAGTCTTCAAAGATGCTCGGCTTTTCACTTCCGCCTTGAGAACTTTTAGGCTCTTGCCATTTTCCCCAAGGCTAAAGCCGAGTAAGTCTTCGCCTCGCATCGACATATTGCGATGGTCTTTCCAGCGTAGACGCTTAATCCCAAGAGTAAACTCCGTTGTTTCGGAAACGAAAGATGAACAGAGAATCTCACCTAAGTCGCCAGACTTTATAGGAAGTGAAATTGGGAGTTTTTCTGCTAAATACTTTGCCGCACTTTCTCGTCCGAGACGCCGCAACAAATCTGCGATTCGACTATAAGACGCATAGTGCTCAGGCACAGAACCAGCGACAAGCCCTACCGCGTGAGCTCTTTTCAAGGGCTCAGCAGTCAAAATCTCTAATTTATGCTTCGACAAAGGTAGTTTTTTACAGTCACACCATTCTGAAAATCGCGTCATCAGTCACCTCTCCGCTTAAACTCCGTCAACTCTTGTAACATACAAACAATTACTAATACTACTTTGCCTAAAAAACCAAACGTTTGATAACTCATTCAAAGCTGCTTCGGCTACACAAATAGCCTAGTATGAGACTCTTAAATAGCAGAACAGGTTGTTTAAGCTCTAAAAAAAACGGCTACCTTAGGTAGCCGTTTCTTCAATTTAGCGCGAGTGGCCAACTTATCTCACGACAATTGGCCAACTATTCTCAAAACCAACACTCGATCAAATATCCAGATTCCCCGCCTGCAAGGCATGGGTCTCGATAAAGGCGCGGCGCGGTTCGACGTTGTCACCCATCAGGGTAGTAAAGACTTCGTCGGCATGCATGGCGTCGGCAATCTGTACGCGCAGCAGGCGGCGCACGGTGGGGTCCATCGTCGTTTCCCATAACTGCGACGGATTCATTTCGCCCAGGCCTTTGTAGCGCTGTTTGCTCAGGCCACGTTCGGCTTCGGACAGCAGCCACTGCATGACTTCGCGGAAATCATCCACTTGCGATTCGCGTCGCTTGTCGCCTTCGCCACGGGCAATGGTCGCTCCGTCGCCGATCAGGCCGGCGAAGGTTTCGCCGGCGCGCGCCAGAATATGGTGGTCGCCACCGCGTACAAAATTGCGGTCAAAAACCGTCACGCGAATATTGCCATGATGCAGGCGCTGCACGATAACGCGCCAAGCCTCGCTGGTCTCGTCAAACGCCGCAAACACCTTGACCACATGCGGGGCCGCCTCGTCAAACAGAGCCTGTTGCAGATCCTGCGCGCTTTGCTCGGCCTGCTCCTGGCTGTCCAGGTTCAGCTTTACGCCCTCGGCCAAGGCCGACAAGGCGTCGCCGTCCATGTGCCGGGACAGGCGCTCCATGACACCCTTGGCCTTGACGTAGCGGTGCGCATATTCGGACAACGGTTCGCCGCTGATCGGTTGCGCACCCGCAGACGGCGTCAGCACGGCATCGCGCAGGGCCAGTTTCAACATGAACTCCGATTCCTCGGCATCGTCCTTCAGATACATTTCCTCGCGGCCGACCTTGACCTTGTACAACGGCGGCTGAGCAATATAGACATAGCCGCGTTCGATCAGCTCGGGCATCTGGCGATACAGCAAGGTCAGCAACAAAGTACGAATGTGCGCGCCGTCCACGTCCGCATCGGTCATGATGATGATGCGGTGATAACGCAACTTCTCGATGTCGAAATCCGGACCGATACTGGTGCCCAGTGCCGTGATCAGAGTGGTGATCTGTTCGCTGGAGATCAAACGGTCGAAACGCGCTTTTTCTACGTTCAGCACCTTACCGCGCAGCGGCAAAATAGCCTGGAACTTACGGTCCCGGCCTTGCTTGGCCGAGCCACCGGCGGAGTCACCCTCCACAATGTACAGTTCGCACAGCGCCGGATCTTTTTCCTGGCAGTCGGCCAATTTGCCGGGCAGGCCGGCACCTTCCAACACGCTCTTGCGACGCGTCATCTCGCGGGCTTTACGGGCCGCTTCGCGGGCACGGGCCGCTTCGATGATCTTGCCGCACAAAGCCTTGGCATCGTTTGGATTTTCCAGCAACCAGGTTTCCAGGGTGCGGGCCACCGCCTCTTCGACGGCCGGACGCACTTCGCTGGACACCAGCTTGTCTTTGGTCTGGCTGCTGAACTTGGGTTCAGGCACTTTGACCGACAGCACGCAAACCAGACCCTCGCGCATATCGTCGCCCGATGTATCCACCTTGGCCTTCTTGGCCAGTTCGTTATCGGCAATGTATTTGTTGATGACCCGCGTCATGGCCGCGCGCAGGCCGGTCAGGTGCGTGCCGCCGTCGCGCTGCGGAATATTGTTGGTAAAGCACAATACAGTTTCCGCGTAACTGTCGTTCCATTGCATGGCCACTTCGACCGTGACCGGCGTGCCGCCTGCATTCGATTCGGTGGTGACATTAAAGACGTTGGGATGCAGCGCGGTCTTGTTGCGGTTGATGTATTCGACAAAACCCTTGACCCCGCCCAGAAAAGCGAAGTCCTCTTCCTTGCCCTGAATTTCATCAACCAGGCGAATCTTGACGCCATTATTCAAGAAAGACAGTTCGCGCAACCGCTTGGCCAGAATGTCGTGGTGATACTCTATCTGCGTAAAAATCTGCTCGTCGGCCAGATAACGCACGCAGGTCCCGGTACGTTCACCGGCCTCGCCGGTCACACCCAGAGGAGCCGTGCGTTCGCCGCGACGGAACTCCAGTTCGTGGACCTTGCCGTTGCGCCAGATGGTCAGACGCAACCATTCGGACAGGGCGTTCACGCAGGATACGCCCACGCCGTGCAAACCGCCGGACACCTTGTAGGAGTTCTGGTCGAACTTGCCGCCGGCGTGCAATTCGGTCATGACGATCTCGGCGGCGCTGCGCTGATGCTCGTCGTCTTTGTGGATGTCGGTCGGGATGCCCCGGCCGTTATCGCACACCGAAATACTGTTGTCCGCGTGAATAGTGACCACGATATCGTCACAATGGCCCGCCAGGGCCTCGTCGATCGCGTTGTCCACCACCTCGAACACCATATGATGCAGACCTGTGCCATCGGACGTATCGCCGATGTACATGCCTGGTCGCTTGCGCACGGCCTCCAGGCCTTTGAGCATTTTGATGGAGTCGGCACCGTAATCGGCCGGCTGGGTGGTCGTGGTTTGATCGGTCATAGCGTAAAACCTTGTAGTTGCCTGTCTGCTTCAAGCCGGCACGGCCCGACGGGCCGCGCCTGTGTGGACGCACGCATCAAATGCGCATCGGCATGACCACGTATTTGAAGGCTTCTTCTTCGGGCAGCATCATCAACACCGAGGCATTGGCGTCGGGCTGCACCGCCCAGCGGACAGTCTCGTCTTTGATATTACTGAGCACATCCAGCAAATAACTGACGTTAAAGCCCACATCCAGACTTTCGTGCTCGTAATCGATATCCAATTCTTCGACGGCTTCTTCCTGCTCGGCATTGGAGGCCGAGATCTTGAGCTGATTCTGGGACAACTGCAGGCGCACGCCGCGCAGCTTGTCGGTGGTCAGAATGGCGGCGCGTTGCAAGCTGCCCTGCAAAAGATCGCGGCTGACATCGAAATGACGTGTGTAATTGGAAGGAATCACACGCGCAAAATCAGGGAATTTGCCCTCGACCAGTTTGGAGATCAGTTCGACATCGCCGAAACGGAAACGGATCTGACCGCTGGCCACATCGATCTGCACAGGGTCATCGGTTTCGGCCAGCAGACGCTGCATCTCCAGCACGGTCTTGCGCGGCACGATGACATCGTGGCGTGCTTCTATACCCTCGATGGCAGTGGCGTTATGGGCCAGGCGGTGGCCGTCGGTGGTAACGGTACGCACAAAACCGGGCTCGAACACAAACAGCATACCGTTCAGGTAATAGCGGATGTCCTGCTGAGCCATCGCAAAATGCACCGTATTGAACAGGTGCTTGAGCGTGCGCTGTGGCAGGCTCAGGGACACGTCCCATTGCTCGGGCTGGTTCAGGGTAGGGAAGTCAGCGGCCTCCAGTGTCTGCAACTGGAAACGGCTCTTGCCGGACTGAATGGTCAGCTTGCCGCTGTCCAGACCCAGCTTGACTTCGCCGAAGTCGGGCAGGGCCTTGAGGATATCCAACAGCTTGCGCGCGGCCACCGTTGTGGCGGCCGTATCCGCGCCCACGCCAAAATCGGCACTGGTGGTAATCTGCACTTCCAGGTCGGTTGCCAGGAAGGAGACGTCCGGGCCGTTCTTGCGCAACAGAATATTGGCCAGAATGGGCAGGGTATGGCGGCGCTCCACAATGCCGACAACAGTGGACAAGGGCTTGATCAATGCGTCACGGGTCGCTTGAACGAGTTGCATGGTCATCCTTTGAGAGTTTGTTCCAGTACGTGTAATGCGTGATTCAGTTCGGCCTGCTTGGTGCGCGCATCAGAAATCTTGCGCACGGCGTGCAGCACCGTTGTGTGGTCCCGACCGCCAAACAAGTCGCCGATCTCGGGCAGGCTCTTTTGGGTCAGTTCCTTGGCCAGATACATCGCTACCTGACGCGGCATGGCGATATTGGCCGGCCGACGCTTGGAATACATATCGGCGACCTTGATCTTGTAGAAGTCGGCCACGGTCTTTTGTATGTTTTCTACCGTGATCTGGCCGTTGGAGACCGACAACAGATCCTTCAGGGCGTCCTTGCAGACCTCGACCGTCAACACTTCGCGGCCATGGAAACGCGCGTAGGCAGACACTTTGCGCAGCGCGCCTTCCAGTTCGCGCACATTGCTGCGCAAGTGCTTGGCGATAAAGAAAGCGACCTCTTCGGGCATGGTAATGCCTTCGGTCTGGGCCTTGCGCAGCAAAATGGCTACCCGCATTTCCAGCTCCGGCGGCTCGATTGCCACCGTCAGGCCGGAATCAAAGCGCGAGATCAGGCGGCTGTCGATATTGGCCAATTCCTTCGGATAGGTATCCGAAGTGATGATGATCTGCTTGCGCTGCGCCACCATCGCCTCGAAGGCATAGAAAAACTCTTCCTGGGTGCGATTCTTGCCGGCGAAAAACTGAATATCGTCGATCAGCAGCAAGTCCAGCGAATGGTAGTAACGCTTGAACTCGTCGAAGGCCTTGCGCTGATAGGCTTTGACCACGTCGGACACATATTGGTCCGCATGGACATACCGCACCCGAACGCCGTTGCCATTGGCCACCAGCGCATTGCCGATGGCATGGATCAAGTGCGTCTTGCCCAGTCCCACGCCGCCATAAAGGAACAGCGGGTTATAAGACACGCCGGGATTTTCGGCGACCTGCAGCGCCGCGGCGCGCGCCAGCTGGTTGGCTTTACCCGTGACGAAATTGTCGAAGGTCAAGTCGGCATTCAGACGAGAGCGGTCCTGCACCGCTTCGGCTGCCGCCGCCAAGGCCGGATGGGCAGAAACCGGGGCCGGTGTCGCTGTCGGGGCCGACTGGCCTGGCTCGGGCACGGGTGCCGTGCGATCGGCCAGGGCACGACGCGGCACCGCGCTGGCCGAGGGCAGCTCGAACTGCACGGTAACGGGACATTCGTAGAAATCCGAGGCCAGCTCTTCGATACGTGTGGCGAAATTCTTGCGGACCCAGTCCAGTTTGAAACGGTTGGGAGCAGAAACGCGCAACACCCCGGCTTCGTGATCGAAGTCGAGCGGGACCAGTGGACGTATCCACGCGCTTATCTGTTGGGGGGGAAGCTCCTGCTCCAGTTTCTGGACGCAGGACTGCCAGAATTCATTCATCGGTCTTCACTTCAGTAAACCTCGATTCTACCCTGTCCGGCCACAAGTTATCCACAGGCCATGCAAATATGTTTGGGGGTACATCGCTAAACAATTGACATGACACAAAAAATTTGCTGAAATGGTGGGCTTAACACGATTTTCTGTTGCCAGATCCCTAAAGATTCTGCTTTGGGGGTGGAAAAATTTCTGCGATTTCTGGCGGCTCTTTTTCTTTGGACACACCATGAAACGCACCTACCAACCCTCTGTTACCCGTCGCAAGCGTACCCACGGTTTTCGCGTTCGCATGAAAACTCGCGGTGGCCGCGCTGTTCTGAACGCACGTCGCGCCAAGGGTCGCAAGCGCCTGGCTGTATAAGCCATATCGGGATGCGTGGCTAGCGTCCCGTTACCGCATTGCACATCATGCGTGCCTCTTTTCCAGCCACGGCTCGCTTACATAGCCCCACCGAATACGCTCAGTCCCTCAAAGGGCAACGCGTAGGTCGCGGGGCTTTGTTCGTGGTTACCCGGTCGCGCAACGATACGCTCGAACATCGTGCCGACGGCGCACGCCTGGGGCTCATCATCCCCAAACGCTTTGCCAATCGCGCCGTTACCCGTAACACCATCAAACGCATCATCCGCGAGACCTTTCGCCACAAGCGCCTGCTTTTGCCCGATGCCGACTACGTCTTTCGGCTGCACGGCAAAGTGCCGCCCGTCTCATTGACAGCCTTAAAGCTGTTGGTAAGGGATGAAGCCGACAAACTGCTTTCCCGAGCACGGCCATGATGCGTAAACTGGTGTCGGCTCCGATCCGGTTCTACCAGTTCTTCCTGAGCCCGTGGATAGGCAGGAACTGCCGCTTCACCCCCAGCTGTTCCAATTACACCTTGCAAGCCATCGACACCCACGGTCCCATAAAAGGGCTCTGGCTGGGCGGGCGACGCATCTGCCGCTGCAATCCCTGGTGCCGGGGCGGCCACGATCCCGTGCCGCCACGCACCCCGGACCCGCGTGACACACCCTGACCCGTCCTGGCCGACGCCTTGTCTTAACGGACAAATCCCCTGTTTGCCGGCCAGCTACGTTAAACTGCTAAGCTTTTGCTCAGCTTTATAAATGTGATACAGGCGCTATGGATATCCGACGCACCATCCTTTGGATGATCTTCTCGTTTTCACTGCTGCTGCTGTGGAACAACTGGCAGGAATACAACGGCAAACCGTCGCTGTTCGCCTCTACGCCGGCCACTTCGCAAACGCAGGCAGCCCCCGAGCCCGCCGCCAATGGCAGCGTTCCTGCCGGACAGCAGCCCAGCGCCCCTGCCGCGCTGCCGACCAGCAGCGGCGTCGTGTCTCCTTCAGCCCAGACGGTGGAAATTACCACGGACGTCTATAAGCTCGGCTTCAGCACCGAAGGCGCGCAACTGGTCAAGGCCGAACTGCTCAAATACGGCTCGCCCGAAGCACCGGACCAGCCCATGTTGTTGCTGGACAATTCCGCCAGCTCCATCTATTTGGCCCAATCAGGCATGGTCGGTATCGCAGGCCAGAACCTGCCCAACCACCTGACGCCTTTTACGTTGGTATCGACCGAACGCGCCCTGACCGGCGACACGCTGAACGTCGTATTCGAAGCCACCTCTGACAACGTCAAGGTCACCAAGACCTATACGCTGCACAAAGGTCGCTACGACATCCAGGTACGCCACGACATCCAGAACCAGAGCGGTGCGGCCATTACGCCCTCGCTCTACCTGCAACTGACTCGCGACGGCAACAACCCGCCGGACTCCTCGCGTCTGTACAGCACGTTCACCGGGCCTGTGGTCTACTCCAGCACCGATAAGTTCCAGAAAATCACCTTCTCGGACATCGACAAGAACAAAGCCACCTATGCCCACAATGTCGACAACGGCTGGATCGGCATGGTGCAGCATTACTTCGCCACCGCCTGGGTGCCCGCCCAGAGCGTCAAACGCAGCAACGAAGTCCTGAAACTGGGCAACAACCTGTACGCTGTGCGCACGCTGGAACCCGTGGGCACGATCGAAGCCGGCCAGAGCAAGGCTGTGGACGCCGCCCTGTGGGTCGGTCCGCAAGACCAGAAAGCCATGGCGCAATTGGCGACCGGCTTGGATCTGGTGGTGGACTACGGTTGGCTGACCATTATTTCCAAGCCTCTGTTCAAGCTGCTGACCTGGTTGCATGCCCTGCTGGGTAACTGGGGTTGGGCCATTGTCGCCCTGACCGTGCTGATCAAACTGGTGTTCTTCCCACTGTCGGCCGCCAGCTACCGCTCCATGGCCAAAATGAAGCACTTTGCGCCGCGCATGCAAGCCCTGCGCGAAAAGTTCGGCGACGACAAGGCCAAGCTGAACGCCGCCATGATGGAAATGTACCGCACGGAAAAGATCAACCCACTGGGCGGCTGCTTGCCCATGCTGGTACAGATTCCGGTGTTCATTGCCCTGTACTGGGTGCTGTTGGGCAGCGTGGAAATGCGTGGAGCCCCGTGGATTCTGTGGATTCACGACTTGGCTGCGCGCGATCCGTGGATGATTCTGCCTGCCATCATGATGGGTACCATGTTCCTGCAAATCAAGCTTAACCCCACCCCACCCGATCCGATGCAGGCCAAGGTCATGATGCTGATGCCTCTGGTCTTTGGCGGCATGATGTTCTTCTTCCCGGCCGGCCTGGTGCTGTACTGGTGCGTGAACAACATCCTGTCCATTGCCCAACAGCGTTACATCATGGTCCAAATCGATAAGCAAAACGCCAAAGCGGCCAATAGCTGATCGCTCGCCCGCCTAGCAAAACCCGCCGCACATCGGCGGGTTTTTTTTGCGCCTGCACCGCTAGCAACCGGACACTGTCCGGCTCGTCGACATCAGCCATGCCCAGGCAGCGCCACGACGCGCCACCACACCAGCCAATGGGCAATCGACCTGGCGCACACAGCAACACCGTCGACCTACACCACGTCTCGGTTTCAAAACCTTTTTTACACATTGGACATTTTGTCTGGCTATGATCAATAGGTAAACCCGCCCTGATAGCAAAAAGCTATTCTTTCGCTAAGATCATTCAATTTAACTATTTAAGGCAAGACGCGTAGACTGGTTCCAACTTCTTAAAAACGACCTGCCCTTAGGGACGGGTCAGCTTCCACGGAGAATCGCCATGAGCAACAAGACACTGACGACCGCAGCCGGACGACCGGTCGAGGAAAACCAGAACTCCATGACGGCCGGGCCACGCGGGCCTGTCCTGATGCAAGACTTCTGGCTGTTGGAGAAACTGGCTCACTTCGACCGCGAACGCATTCCCGAACGGGTGGTACACGCCAAAGGCTCAGGTGCCTTCGGTACTTTTACCGTCACACACGATATCAGCCAATACAGCATGGCCAAGGTGTTCAAGCCTGGTAGCAGCACCCCCGTTTTTGTCCGATTTTCCACCGTAGCCGGTGAAGCAGGAGCCGCAGATGCAGAACGCGACGTACGAGGATTCTCCATCAAGTTCTATACCGAAGAAGGAAACTGGGACCTGGTGGGCAATAACACTCCTATCTTCTTTATACGTGATCCACTGAAATTTCCCGATTTCATCCACACCCAAAAGCGTGATCCGCGTACCCATCTGCGCAGCGCCACAGCCGCCTGGGACTTCTGGTCGCTGTCGCCCGAATCCCTGCACCAGGTCACCATCCTGATGAGCGACCGCGGCCTGCCGCGCAATCTGCGCCAGATGCACGGTTTTGGTTCGCACACCTACAGCCTGATCAATGACAAGGGCGAGCGTCACTGGGTCAAGTTCCACTTTAAATCACAGCAAGGCATTGCCAACTACACCAACGCTGAAGCGGCCCAAGTGGTTGGCCAGGACCGCGAAAGCTCGCAGCGCGACCTGTACGAAAACATCGAACAGGGCAACTTTCCGCGTTGGGCGCTGCGCATCCAGGTCATGACCGAAGAGCAGGCCCGCAACTATCACATCAATCCTTTCGATCTGACCAAGGTCTGGCCACATGGCGACTTCCCTCTGATCGACGTGGGCATGCTGGAGTTGAACGAAAACCCCAGCAACTACTTCGCGCAAGTGGAACAGGCTGCTTTTACGCCCGCCAACCTGGTGCCGGGCATCGGCCACTCGCCCGACCGCATGCTGCAAGGGCGTATCTTCTCCTACGGCGATACCCAGCGTTACCGCCTGGGCGTCAACCACGGCCTGCTGCCCGTAAATGCACCACGATGTCCGTTCCACAACAGCTACCATCGTGACGGCGCAATGCGAGCCGACGACAACCAGGGCGGCACGATCAACTACGAGCCCAACAGCCAAGGCCAATGGCAGCAAGCACCACGCACCGAACCACCGCTGGCGCTGGACGGACAGGCCGCCGACCACTGGGACCATCGGGTAGACGACGATTACTACACGCAGCCCGGCAACTTGTTTCGCCTATTCAACGATCAGGAAAAGCAACGCCTGTTCAGCAATATCGCCGATGCGATGGACGGGGTGCCCAACGAGATCATCGAACGTCAACTCGGACACTTCCGCAAAGCCGATCCCGCCTATGCAGACGGCGTCTATGCGGAGCTAAAAAAGCGTGGTAAGTTTTAAAAACAGTTTTAGCGAATAGATTCGCAAAGGTGCTCCCCTCAGCCGCAAGGCTGGGGGGTTCTATTTTTTTAAAGCCGGCAATACCGTCGACCGACCCGCCTCTTCCCGGAGCAGATCCGCATGAAATTCGGCTACACCATCATCTACGTTCCCGACGTCGGCCAGACACTGGACTACTTCAATCGTGCCTTTGGTCTACCCATCAAAATGCGGCACGAATCCGGCCTGTACGGCGAACTCGATACCGGCCAGACAACACTGGCGTTTGCCGCCGAAATGTTGGCCTACATGAACTACCCCAAAGGCCATCTGTCCACGCATGCCAGCGACGTTCCGTTGGGTATAGAAGTAGCCTTGGTGTGCGACGACGTCGCCGCCGCCCATGCCCAGGCCCTGGCTGCCGGCGGCACAGAACTGGCTCCTCCCCAGGACAAGCCCTGGGGACAGATCGTCTCTTACGTACAAAGCCCCGAACGCATTGTGGTGGAACTGTGTACGCCAATCGCCGGCTGACACACTGAACGCATCCGGTCTAAATGAACTGCCCCCCGACGATTGGATCAATGTCCAACTTTTGGGGGCAGTTCATGTTGGTGTCGGGATTTTTATGTCTTACTCAAGCACTGCGCATCACTGCTGCAGATAGCCCGATTCCTTGATGATAGGACCCCAGGTATCCAGGTCTGCCTGGACTGTACGCGCCAACTCCTGGCCATCACCCGAAGAAGGGCGGAAACCGATAGGCACAATAGCCTTTTCAATCTTGGGGTTCTTAGCCACTTCGTTAAATGCGTCCTGGAACTGCTTGACCATGGCCGGGTCCATGCCTACAGGCGCGAAGATACCCATCCAGCCCGAGGCCTCCAGATTGCCATAGCCCATTTCCACGAACGTAGGCACATCCTTCAGAATATCCAGCCGTTTGGGACCCGTAATACCCAACACACGCACGGTTCCGGCAGCCACATGCTCGGTAATCAGACCGACCGCATCCACCCCAGCGGGAATATGGTCGCCCAACAAATCGTTGATCAGCGGCGCGCCCCCCTTGTAGGGCACAGGCGTCATCTGAATATCGTTTTTCTTGGCAATGCTGTAACCCAGAAACTGCGGTGCACTGCCAGGGGCAGGAATGCCGTAATGGCCGTACTTTTCTGGCTCCTTGCGCACCAATTCTACATATTCGGCCAAGGTATTGGCCGGCGTGGTCTTGCCCACGACGAAGATGTGTTCAAACTTGGCAATAACGGCCACAGGCTGGAAGTCTTTGACCGGGTCATAGGTCACGGTCTTTACCGTCAAGGGCAGGGTGGTCATCATGTGGTTGTTGGCAACCAGCAGCACCGAGCCATCCACCGGAGAGCGCAAGAAACCTTGCGCCGCAACCTGACCACCGGCACCAGCGCGATTGTCCACCACAACATTCACACCCAGCTTTTCGCGCAACTCTTCCGCATAGACGCGCGCCACCGCATCCGCCGTGCCGCCAGCCGGATACCCCACCACCAGACGCACCGTATCAGGCAACTTGGCCGCACCGGCCATGCCCGCCGCCAGGGCCAAGGCAGCCCCCACCGCAACCTGTGTCCACTTCCTCTTCATCGCTCAGCTCCCCGGCGTCTTTCCGACGCTTTTAAAGTTCAACCAAACGTCCATGTCCTTCCCGAACATGGCGATTCAACAAAGCGGCGGCCGTCAGAACATCCTCGAAGGCCAGCCCCAACGACTTGAAGATCGTAATTTCTTCACTATCCAGACGCCCGGGGGACTGCCCCAGCACCACAGCACCCAATTCCGTCAACTCGGCGTCCGTGGAAAGCCAGCCTTCCCGGCACGCATCCAGAAACTCTCCGGACTCCGAACGGGTAGACTGCGCTCGATCCACAAACAAACGCCCAACAGCCATCGTTGGCCCATCCAGCTCTCGGCTGGCCGGCGTGCTGGAGCCCATCGCGGTTACATGGGTACCCGGGCGCAGCCAATCGTGCTGCAATACCGGTGTGGCCGAGCTGGTGGCGGTCACGATCAGATCCGATTGTGCCACGGCCTGGGCGGCCGTTACATCCACGTGCAGCGCACAATTCAAATAAGGTTGCGCTTCATACACAAACTGACGAGCCGACTCCGGGGAGCGCGTCACGACAAAGACTTTGCTCAAGGGCCGTACCTGCGCCACGGCGCGTAGCTGCCACAAAGCCTGATGACCGCCGCCAAATAAGGTCAGCACACTGGCATCAGGCCGGGCCAAGAGATCGGTCGCCAGCCCAGTCACGGCCGCCGTGCGCAGAGCCGTCACGCTGCTGGCGTCCAGAATGGCACGGGTCTCGCCCGTATGGGCGCTCATCAACAGAACGCAACCCTGATGGGGGTCTTTGCCAAGACGTACATTGCCCGGAAACAACGTCCCCATCTTGGCCCCGTACAACGGCTCGGGATAGATCTCGGGCAAGTCGATGCAGGCCGGCATCATCCCCAGAAAGCCGCTGGCCAACGGGCTGCGCACGATAGTGCGCAATGGTTGATCGATGCGGCCCTGCTGCAAAGCCGCAAAGCCCTGACGCATTAATTCAATCGCCGCGCCCAGCTCCAATCCGCCAAACACCTCGTCGGCGTTGGCTACATACACGGAATGCTCCATACCTTACCCCTGTGCCAGAGGCGTAGTGATATGGCGCACGTAGGTATCCGTATCGGTGTTAGAGCCGCAAAACAACACGCCCACGCGCTGGCCGGCCAACCTGTCGCGTAAGGGATACATCAAGGCGGCAGTCGCTACGGCACATGCCGGTTCGGTCGCCATCTTGAATTCCTCGAACAAGAAATGCATGGCGGACCGGATCTGATCCTCGGTCACCGTTTCCAGAGCATCGATATTGTCCTGGCAAATTCGGAAACTGAACTCGTCCGTATGCGGTGCCATCAGGCTGTCGGCAATAGACTGCATGGCACCAATCTTCTGTGGCTGTCCGGCCGCGCGGCTCAGCGCCATCACATTGGCACCTTTCGGTTCAATACCATAGACCACGCAGTCCGGCTGCCACAGCTTGACCGCCGCCGATACCCCGGCCGCCAGGCCGCCACCGCCGATAGGCACGATGACGGCGTCCAGCTTGCCGGCCTGTTGCAGCCATTCGTAGCCCAAGGTAGCCGTGCCCATTACCGTCGGGTAGGAGCTGAATGGGTGAATAAACGTCATCTGCTCGTCGCGTTCAATCTGTCGCACCCGCTCGAAGGCTTGTTCGCCATTGTCGGCAAAGATGATGTCGGCACCGAACTGTCGACACAAGGCCACACGCGCAGGGCTGGCCGTGCTGATCATGACGGTCTTAGCCTTGACGCCCATTTCATGGGCCGCATAGGCCACGGCCACGGCATGGTTGCCGGCCGACACGCAAGTCACGCCCTGGCGACGCTGCTCGTCGGACAGACTCAGCAGGTTATTGAAGGCACCGCGCACCTTGAAAGTGCCCGAACGCTGCAGATGCTCGAACTTGAAATTGACGGAACTATCCAGACGCCGGCTATCGTAATCAAACACCGGCGTCTGGCGCACATACGTGCGCAGGCGTTCATGCGCCTGCGCTACATTTTCCTGGGTAACTTTTTCTTGTGTCATCTCTGTCTCTGAAACCAGCCTCTGCGGACTGTCAGGCCTGGATAGCCTGGGTGCGGATCAAGGCCCGCAGGAACTGCTCACACTGCTCAATCTGGGCCAGTTCTACATATTCGTCCGGGCGATGCGCCTGTTCGATATTGCCCGGACCACAAATAATGGACGGCACACCGGCACGCTGGAACAACCCGGCTTCGGTGCCATAAGCCACTTTGCGCACGGTCTCATCCCGTGTCAGTTCGCGCACCAGCTTGGTAATGGCGGCCTGTTCATCGGGATTCAGCCCGGGGGCGCTGGCCAACTTTTCCAGCTCTACCGCCGCATTGGGGTGCTCGCGACGCATGGCTGGCAAAACCTGGCTTTCGATGAACTCGCGGATTTCATCCAGAATGGGTTCCGGGTCCACACCGGGCAGGTTGCGATACTCGAATTCAAACTCGCACAGATCAGGCACCGTATTCAAAGCGATGCCGCCACGTATCATGCTGGTCTGCAAGGTAGTGAATGGCACATCAAAGTCCTGGTCGTAAGGCCCCAGACTCTTGTAGTCGTCCGCCAATTCGCGGATGGCGGTAATGATACGAGCCGCATATTCAATAGCATTGAGCCCCTTGGGCGTCAGCGAAGAATGCGCCGCATGACCATGTACCCGGCAGCGATAGGCATTGATCCCTTTATGCGCCACGATGGTGCGCATACTGGTCGGTTCCCCAACCACGCAGCCATCGGGATTGACGCCGCGTCGTACCAGCTCGTCGATCATGACGGGCGCGCCCACGCAGCCGACTTCCTCGTCATAGGAGTACGCCAGGTGAATGGGATGCGCCAGGGGAGTGGACAATATCTCAGGCACCAGTTGCAGGGTCACCCCCACAAACCCTTTCATGTCGCAGGCACCGCGCCCATACAGACGGCCATCACGCACTTCGGGCTTGAACGGATCACTGGTCCAGTTCTGACCATCGACCGGCACCACATCGGTATGGCCCGACAGCACAATTCCCCCCGTACGGCGACCGTCGGCGGCTGGAATAGTGGCAAAAAGATTGGCCTTGCGCCCACTTTCATCGTGCGTCAGCACGGTTTCCAGACCCTGCAAATGCAAATAGGTCTGCACGTCATGAATCAGCCCGAGATTAGATTCCCGGCTTGTCGTATCATAAGCAATCAGCTTTTTGATCCAATCGACCGAGTTAGAGGGATAAACAGTAGGATCAAACAACGCAGTCATGCCAAATATCTCCAGACGTTAAGCGCATATCTTACATACGATAGGACAGAGTTTTCGTATAAGAAAATTAATAATATCTATAAAACAACAACTCTTTATTCTTTTAGGTTATGACAAAAGATCCGGCAAACATCGCAAGCAACTTGTTGAGCAAATCCGCGATGGGCGCGCGCATCCGCGATGAACGCAAACGACAGGGATTGACCCTGCTGATGCTGGCCCGCCTATCCAATGTCTCCTTGTCTACCTTGTCGAAAGCTGAACGCGGGCTGATCGGACTGAGTTACGAGAAATTCCTGGCCGTCAGCCGCGCCTTGAAAATGGATCTGTCCGATCTGTTCAAAACGCCGCGCGACCCCAAAGAGTCCGGTATGGATATCCTGGTGGGGCGCGCTTCACGCACCATCACCTATCAAGCCCATCGGTACGAGTATGGCATGCTGGCGTCCGAGTGGATCAACAAGAAAATGACCCCCATGCATGGTCGGGTATTGGCTGGCCAACCCCGTGACGCCGCCGATTTCAGCCGGCATCAGGGCGAAGAATTTATCTTCGTACTAACCGGACAATTGACCATGCAGTTCCAGGACGGTCGCCGCCACGTGCTGCATGCGCGCGACAGCATTTATTTCAACAGCAATCTGGGCCATATCTATCTGTGTGAACACGGGGAAAGCGTGGAAATCCTGGTGGTCTGCGTCAACGATAATTGACGGCCGGTCTGTCTGTAAGGTTCTGACTACGGACATCCTTTCCGCGGGTCCTTCGTGCTGACAGCCGTGCGCCGGCCAGCACAACGGCACCCATTCATGACGAGCGAGACCGTGCCGCATGGCGACCGTCGGACTTGCGCTTGTCCGCCTCTATTACAATAGATGCATCCTGCCATTTTCGTTTTCACCCCATGTCCAGCTCATCTCCCATCGTGGCTATAGCCACCGCCCCCGGCCGCGGCGGCATCGGTGTCGTACGTGTCTCCGGCAAAGAACTTGCCCCCGTGATGCAAGCCCTGTTCGGCCGCGAACTGCAGCCACGCCATGCCCACTTTCTGCCGTTCAAGGATGACCAAGGCGAGATCATCGACGAAGGTATCGCCCTGTTTTTCAAAGGTCCACACTCCTATACGGGCGAAGACGTGCTGGAACTGCAAGGCCACGGCGGCCCGGCCGTACTGCGCCGAGTATTGGACCGCTGCCTGCAAGCCGGTAGAAATCAGGGGCTACGCTTGGCCGAACCCGGCGAGTTCACCCAACGCGCCTTTCTGAACGATCGCATGGACCTGGCCCAGGCCGAAGCCGTTGCCGACCTGATCGACGCGTCCTCGGAAGCCGCCGCACGCAGCGCCGTAGCGTCATTGTCGGGCGTGTTTTCCGACAATATCAATGCGCTGGCTGATCGCATCATCCACCTGCGCATGCTGGTGGAAGCTACCTTGGACTTCCCGGAAGAAGAAATCGACTTCCTGGAAAAATACCAGGCCGCCCAGACCCTGGCAGGCATACAGGACGAGCTGGATCACATTCTGCAGCAATCGCGCCAAGGTGCCATTTTGCGCGAAGGCCTGCACGTGGTGCTGGCCGGCCAGCCCAACGTGGGCAAATCCAGCCTGCTCAACGCCCTGGCCGGCGAAGACGTCGCCATCGTTACCGACATTGCCGGCACCACGCGCGACCGTGTGATGCAACTGATCCATATCGAAGGCATCCCGCTGCACATCGTGGACACGGCGGGCCTGCGCGACACCGACGACACCGTGGAGCGCATCGGCATCGCCCGCACCTGGGACGAAATCGCCAAGGCCAATGTCATCGTGCATCTGCTGGACGCCCGCCAGCCCCAGGACAGCCTGGACAGCGCCATTACCGAGCGTCTGCCCGCGCACGTGCCCGTGCTGCGCGTCTACAACAAGATCGACTTGCTCAGCCCCGAACAGCAAGCCGCGCTGCCGGCCCAGGAAAGCGGTGCCACTATGCTGCCCATCTCCGCCCGGCGCAAACAGGGCCTGGACGAACTGCGCCGCACACTGCTGGACATCGCGGGCTGGAACCCCGGCAGCGAATCCCCTTGGCTGGCGCGCGAGCGCCACCTGCGCGCCCTGGAGCGCGCCGACCACCACCTGACCCTGGCCGCCGAACACGCCACCCACAGCGACCAGGTCCTGGACCTGTTCGCCGAAGAACTGCGCCTGGCTCATCTGGACCTGTGCTCCATCACCGGGGAGTTCAGCAGCGACGATTTGCTGGGAGAGATCTTTTCGAGTTTTTGTATTGGGAAGTAGAACGCCTACACCACATGATCCATCTCTACGCCACACGTAAGTTATTGGCGCACTTGCCACTTGACGAGCAACATCAGCTTGCGCCAACCCCGCGCACGCAATGGTTGTTCGAGCGAGCGCCTCTGGAGAACAATCCGCTCAGCGGCTGGCATGGGCATGTGTTGACTTTGCAACGGCGCAACACCTTGCTACTGATCCACAATGCCACCCGTTTTCCCTTGGTCGTGCCTGGACTGAAAAAGTCAGACTGGGCCCAATTAAACGATTATTTTGCCGATGCATTGCTCAATACCTTGCTTAAATGCGGTGCGCACGACAAACAGATGGATATCGCTCAGCAGTATTTACGGCCATTGCAGGCGAACGCCCCATACGATCGTTCTGTCTTGGGCACGCTCAATCACGCCAAAGCAGACCTTGAGCATTTGCTTTGGTATGACTCGGTCCAGATTGCCGATTTAAATAGATATCGTTTGGGAGCCTGGTTGGCAGACCGGCCGTGCAGCAGCAAAGGTCATAAAGTGTTGTGGCCACAACAGGCCATGCTGGAACTGCTCGACTCCTTGTCTTAGCCAAAAAAGAAACAGCCCATTAAAGATCATATTTATTTCTACACGGACGCCGAATTTCTTTCCGCCAGGAGCGCTAATAGTATTTAAACGCATTCAGCGCTATGCTGAAGCCTCCATGCCCTCTCAGCGGAGAACGCCATGTTGCGATTACGTGAAGGGATTATGTTGGCAGTTTTGTCCATAGCAGCGATACCGATCGCCGCGCAAGACGCGCAAACCATTCGGCAGCCGATTGAACAGCGTTCGTTTTCAGCTTTATCGGTTGCCCAGTGCCTGGATGCGGTGCAACGCACCGCCAGCCGCCAAGGGTATATCCAGCACACCGACCAACACGACCCTGGACAGTGGGGTCTGTACATCGGAGGGGCCCCTTTGATCGGTGGTTCGCTGGTGGTGTATTGCATCGGCATGGAGCAATCCACGGCCTATATCATCCAGGCACACGCCACTCACCCATCTATTCTGGCAACACCCGAAGGCTTAAGCCAGGAAATCACTCAGGCATTGCATACTGCAACACTGCCGTAGCGTCACAAAACCGATCTGAAGCAGGGCGGCCCACTATCCGACCAGCGGCTTACGTGCTGCGCCCTCGCAAATCGGCCACCCAAGCACCCGTATCGCTTGCACGAACCGGCCTTAGTCGTTCTTATTTAATCAACAATTCGCTGACCTGCATACGCGCATCGCTATCGAGCCGCGCATCCTCCATTGCTTTCAACAACATGGCGCTGGCCTTGGTCAACGCCCCATTCAAGATGGAAAGTTCGCTTTGCGCCCGTTCTAAAGCGTATTTGCGCCGTGGCTCGGATAACTGCATGTCAGCCTGGATGCGCTGCAATTCAGCCATTTTCTTCTGGATCTGTGCTTTCAGATCGCGGATGCGTTTCAGCAGCTCTTTGATGCCGTCCGGCAAAGAACTGTTATCAATATCGGCATCACGATAGTTTTCGTCAGCCTGCTTACTGGTCAAAAACAGCCCTTTGCCAGCCGATGAAAGAGTCACGGGATCGTTCCCATTACCTGGCTGGCCCACCACATTCTCAGGCACTACACCCGGCTTGGACTCCTGGGGCCGGGCAACACCCGCAGACACAGACACGCTGGTATTAAACGCGTTATCAATACTATCCAGAGACATGGCTGTGCTCCACAAAGAAAACATGGTTACGTCCTCTTAGCGTGTTTTCTTTAATGCATATTTAAAACACTGATTTGTTGCGTCTTGCCCTCAAGTTTTCAATTCAGAAAAAAATACCTGGCAAAAAAAGATACTTTTCATTACTTTTGCAAAGCAAGACCTTTAGCCAATCGTCAATTAACGGACTGCCCCCTATGGTTTTCAAACACAAAGCTCTGCTCAGTTGGATTCTTCTCGCCCTCTCCCCCACTGCTGCGCATGCTATTGATATCGAGACCATTTACAACAAACGGGGCGAAGCCGCATTTACCGTGCGCCTGTTCAACCCGGGTGATGGCATTTACGATGTGACCGGCCCGGACTATCGTCAGTCCACCTTTAGGCTGGATGACAATGGCCGAAAAAAAATACGGGCAGCGGTGGAGCGATGGGCAGAAATCCTGAGTCTACCCGACGGGTATTCCCCAGCCATCATCAATGTGGGGACGATGAATGACTTCAATGCCAATGCCGGCAGCCCTATCCTGACCAACCCGGACGATCCGGGTGGTATCGGCCTCAGCGCTTTCCAGGGCATGCTCATGAATGTCCTGCCGGACACACTGCGCTCTGAAGCACATGCGGTCATCGGCATCGGCACGCTGCCCCTGGACACCGGCCCGATTACCCCCAGCCAATTACCGCTGACCCCCGATATTGACTACAACGCGGTGGTATTTCACGAACTGGGACATGCGTTGGGGATCACCAACCTGGCCTTTGACAAAAACGGCCCCAACACGCGCACGCCGGTTTTTTCATCGGTGCTGTCTACCTGGGGCGATGGCTTGCGTGACGACAATGGCAATCCGGCACGTCCGAATCAAGCTATTCTGTGCATCCCTTGCCAGAACCCCTACGATGCCAACGCCTTCGATTTGCGCAAAGACAATGGCTACTTTACGGGCGAAGAGGTCACTGAAGTGCTCAACGGTGCCATGCCTGGCATTCCGGTCAGCTTGCTACGCAATCATGACAACCCCTACGAAGGCGTCGATACAGACTACCTAAGCCATTCAGAGTTGCGCAACAGCCTGATGAGCCATCAGTCCTACCGGAACTACACCAACCTGATGGAAGTCGAATTGGCCGCGCTGCAAGATATGGGGCTGACCATAGATCGACGCAATTTCTTTGGCTACTCCGTCTACGGCGACGATGTCACGCAAACCAATACCAACGGTTTTTTTGCGCGCAATGCCGACGGCACAGCCTACTTACCCGGTCAATACAATTTGGCTACCCAGGGCCTGGGCCTGCATATTTATGGGGAACGCAACACCATTACCCAGGCGGCCGACCTGCTCAGCGCCGGCCCAGGCGGGGTAGGGGTGCGTGTGGACGGCAGCGAAAACACCGTGATCGTCCCGCAGGGCACCCGCATCCATGCTCAAGGCTGGTATGGCCGCGGGCTGCAGTTCAGCTATGGCCGCCATCACACTATCGTGCAACAAGGCGAAGTGCGTGCCGATGGTGCTGAAGGGGTAGGAGCGCTATTTGACTTCGGCAATAACGCCATGGGCAATACCGGCGTATGGGGCGATTACCGGGGTTCCTGGTTGCATGTCGTCAAAGGAAACACCTATCTGACACCGCCAGAAATCCTGCAAGGCGCGCTGATCAGCAACTACAACCTGTCCGGCCCGCTGTCGGGCAAAAAAGCCGCTATTCAAATAGCCGACAATGCCTGGGTGCAGAACATCAACATCATGCAAGGTGCGCGCATCCAGGGCGACATCCTGTCCAACTACTCCAGGCTCGATCCTAATGGCGAACAACTGCTGACCCGCATCAGCTTTGGCCAGAAGGCCGATGTGCAAGGACACGCCACCCCGCATGCCGATCCGGATTTTCGCCTGCGCTACGATGGCAATATTCAGGGTGCAGACAATCTGGCCGTCGTCATTGCGGGCGGTATTACGTCATTGAACGGCCAGCATAATTTGTACGGCCTGCGGGTCGACGCCGGTGCCACTTTGGGCGGCAACAGCACCTACACCATCAACCCACAAGACCGCTTCAGCAATTACGGTACTCTCAGCCCTGGCAACTCTGTGGGCCGGATGACCATCAAAGGCGATTTTGTCCAAGGCCCGCAAGGCCGCATCCTGATCGAGGCCAATGCGACACAACACGACCGGATCGACATCCAAGGCGCGGCCCAACTGGCCGGCGAACTGAATGTACAGCTATTACCGGACTGGTATGCCGATGGTTGGTCTTTGAGCCAAGACAGTGTGTTCCACGCGTCCCAGACACAAGGCAAATTCGAGGTGCTGAGCGCCAGTTTGAGCTCCCCCACACTGGGTATCCAAACCGGCAATGGCCTGTGGACCGTCAAGCGCAACACTGCAGCTTATTCGCAGTATGCTGCCAATCCCAACGCCGCTGCTGTCGGCCGTAGCCTGGAACAAGCGTCCAGTACCGGACAGCGCCCCCTGGCCGCCGTGTACCAGGCCATGGACTTTTCCAATGCCAATGGCAGCGACATTACTGATGCCTTAAACCAACTTAGCGCCGGTGCTTATGGCGCGCAATTGGCAGCCAGCCTGCGTCGCGAACAACTGGTCTCGGAACAACTGCGACAACGCCACGGCCAGGGCAAGGACGGTTGGCAAACCTTCATCCAGGCCTTTGGCGGTAGCTATCGCTGGCAATTGGGAAGCAATGATGTGGACCATCGCAGTCATACCTATGGTGTCCTGTTTGGTGCCGAACACCGCAACCCAGGCAGCGACTGGAGCCTGGGCCTGCACGCTACAGCCAACGAGCAACGTCTTAACATCGACGCCCCGTACCAAGGCAAAAGCAAGCTGACCGGCCTAGGAGCAGGTGTCCACGCACTGTACCGTGCCGATGCGCGCCAAGGCTGGAGCGGGGTAGCCCAGATTCGCGCAGGACTGGAGCAGGGCAAACTGAATCGCCGAATTGGCTTTGCCGGGTACCAAGCCAATCCCAAATCCGATTGGACAGGCCACACTATGGCGGCTGGCATCCAGGCGGCCTACAACTGGCCGCTAGGCCAGGCCGGCAGCATCGGCCCTGTAGTGGCGTTGGATTATCTACACTACAGCCGCCCAGGCGTAAACGAAGAAGGGGACGCAGGCAGCCGTTTGCGCCTGGATTCAACACGCGCGCATGCTCTGCAAGCCTCTTTAGGCCTGGCTGTTCGCCAAAACTGGGAATTGGCTCAGGGCCGCAACGTACAGGCGGAACTGACCGCAGCGTGGGAACAGTCCCTGTTGGGACGCCATCAGACACAGCACGCGCGCTTTGATGCGTCGCCCCAGGTCGGTTTTGACGGCCGCTATGCGCGAGTCGATACGCATGCCTTGGCCGTGCGCGCCGGCCTGACGGTACAAGCGTCCGAACGGCTGCGCCTAGGAGTCTCGGCGGGTACCCGGTTGCTTGCCAACAGTCGTGCCGATATCAATGGCAATCTATCGCTGAACTGGGCTTTCTAAATCCAAAAAAGGAGGCCGACAATCAGTCGGCCTCGGGCGGGGGCGCGGGGGCGGGTTGAACCCGCCTCATGCCGGCCCAACGGTCTACATCCACATGCTGACCGGGCATCAAGACACGAACCTGGCGACGCCACCAGGAACCACCCGCAACTTCTACCGAACCTTCTTGCACTTGCACGCGCGTCGTTTTATCGGACACATTTACACGAAACTGTGCCTTGTGCGTATGGGCTTGCGCAAAGCCCGTATCGACTTCAACACTTTGCTTATCTTGGTGATCCACGCTAAGCGCAACGGCACCCCGCATCAAAATCACCTCTAAAGACTCGGCGTAGCGTTTGACCCGAACCTCCGAATCAGGCTCCAACAACACGATCGTTCCATCTGGAAAATGGCGCTCCAACATGGACGATGTAGCCTGTATGTATTCTTCCTGGAGTATCGGCTCTGGCCAAAACCATGCCCCAACCGCTACCGTTACCAACACCAACACGCCGACCCAAAGTCGACGGGGGCGCACAACGATTGCATCGTCTGTAGATGTGCCCAAACGCGGCAAGAGGCGCTTTAGCTCTTGCTCGGATGCATCCAGGCTGGCATCACAAAAATAACAGATATAGCGGTAACAACGCTCGTGCTCTGGATTGGCACGACGCCAATCCTCGAACTCACGCAGCTCGGCCGCGGTGGCCTCGCCCGAGTTCAGGCGAGTGAACCAGTACGCAGCCTGTGCTTGCGTCTGATCCAGGAACTCCCCTTGATGTGTACCCATGACAGCAACCAACCTCGTTCAATGAGGTCCTGCAGTTGAAGAATCTTGATAGAGAGTGCGCATACGCAAGTCGCATTGTAACCAAACGATACTTACTATGCGATGCTCACGCCCGTATATGGCTCATCATTTTTTACTGCGTATAACACGCTTATGCAGCTGCTTCAAACAATCACATTAACTCAAATTCGGAACGACCAGAACCAATCTGACCCATTTATTTACACCAAATCCATAATGAAACGACAATAAACGGTGAAAGCGCAACATCGAAAACTAAACGCCACCCTATGGCAAGGTTGGCAACAGTTGACCTGTCAATAAGTCATGTGCTCGTAAAGCATCTACTGCGCTTTGCGGCTCCCGCATCAGCAACGCCAAGGGCCAATCAGGATGCACGCGATAATTGGGAGTGGCCACTTCTGTTCCGGCCCTATATACATGCCCTCCCAGCTCCACCGGACTGGCCAATCGGGCATGGGCCAGATAAAGAATTCGCCGGTCGGCATCAACCGCAAAATACGCGCGTTCAAGCTCCAGCCCCCATGCATGTACTTGTATTCCATCGCCTTCTACGCGCACAGTCCAACGGTCTTGATCATAGGTGCCATCGGTATAGGCCGTCCCTTGCGGAACTGCCATCACGGTGACTCCTTGGGGCAGCTCAATATTCATAGGCGGCGCATGCTGAACATTGACGCCTGTTGCCAAAGGACTCCAGGCAGTCAGCGCCTGTCCTTGGGCCAAATGACATCGATGCAAAGCAAAACCATCGTCCGGATCAAACTGTATTTCCACGGTTTCCCCGGCAGAGCATACCCAGCCATCGATACGGGTATCCGACGCTACACGAGTAAACCAAGAAGCGTCGGATACATCAGGTCGCGGGCGCTCAAAAGAAACAACAGGGGCCTGGCCCAGCCACACCGGTTCGGGAAAGTCTGCCCAGGCAACACTGTCGGGGTCACCCCATGTATTTAATTCCAAACGCGTACCTGCCGGCATGGCTATACCTGCCAAACGACTCGCTTGAAGCAAGGTATGACGTCGGCTGGCTTGTTCCGCCCGCATAGCTTGATCGTATCGATAAGTGGCCAGATAAAAAACACCATACGCGCCCCCCAAGGCCAGCAAAATCGCTAGCCACACACTGCGCCTCCAAGGTTTTTGTTTAAAGCGCAAACGTCGTTGTGGCTGAAAAATCAACAGCAGCAGCCACAACAATAAGCACAACAACGCCAACGGTCCAAGCACAAGGATCAGCAACGTCAACAAGGAAAAAGGGGCTACTGGAATCATGATGCAAGAACAAGCAAAATCGATGTGCTCAGAGTAGCAGACGCAACGACAGGCCCCCAGGCATTAATTCATCTGCTGGACACGAACAGCACATAATACAGATTCGAAATAAAGCCAACTTATAATAAGGATAGTTGACTATCTGCATGCCTACCTTGCGACAGCTTCATTGCCTTAACGCCATCGCTGAACCGAGCTCCCCCTTTTGAATTTCTACCAATTGCATTGGCGCATCGCCATCGGCACCGCTTTGGCGTTCTTGATTTTTACAGGACTGAACCACCTGATCTTTCAGGCTTTTGAACATGTACGCGGCATAGACTGGGTGTACCTGCCTGCCGGAATACGTCTACTGTGTACCTTGCTGTTTGGTTTGACCGGCGCTATCGGTTTGTTCCTGGGATCGTGCGTGGTCACATTCTTTTATTACTTTCCCGATGATCCCGCACGCGCCATGGTCGGCAGTCTAGTATCGGCGCTAGGTCCATATATTGCGTATTTGTTGGCTCAAAAAACCATGCGGCTGCGCCCAACATTAAGCAATCTGACCGCCGCCAAGCTACTGGCCTGTGCCTGGTTATATGCCATGTGCAACGCCACTTTGCATTTAATCAGTTTTCAGTTTTTTGGCAAACCAGGAACCGACCCGTGGCATTCGACCCTCATCATGTTTTTAGGGGACTTATCCGGGACATTGATTATTGTGTATCTATCCAAACACATCCTGTCCGCCTCGCGTCGTTACCGCCGTATCCGCAGACGAGTTCACCATCATCAATCCAGAACCTGGCGATAATTACACCATAATGCTGCCTTCCAGATAAAACACAGCTTGCCCCCGTAACTGGACCCGTTCCCCTAGCAGGTGGCATTCCAACACGCCGCCACGCGCCGACGCCTGATAAGCCAGAAAACGCTCCTTGCCTAAACGATGTGCCCAAAATGGCACCAATGCACAATGCGCCGACCCGGTCACCGGATCTTCATCGACACCATGCCCAGGCGCAAAAAAACGACTGACAAAATCAAAACCATCCGTGCCCGCAGCGGTGACAATACAAGCGTCCCAGCCACTGCATGCCAATGCGCGCAAATCAGGACGTAACTCCCGAACCTGCTGCTCGGTTTCCAAGACTGCCAGACACGCAGCTTCGTTCGCCCATAATTCCAGTGGACGCGCCCCCAGGATTTTTTCCAGTGCAGGATCATCAGCCCGCTGTTGCACGGGACGTGCAGGTAAATCCAGACTGTAATATTGACCGTCGCGCCGGACGGTCAGCGGACCGCTCAAGGTATGAAACACAAGCTGATCAAGCTGTGGGCGAAGACGCTCCATCACCACCGCCGCGCTGGCCAACGTCGCATGACCGCATAAAGGCACCTCCAACAAAGGCGTGAACCAACGTAATTGGTAATCGTCTCCCTGGGGAACCAGATAAGCGGTTTCTGCCAGATTGTTTTCTTGGGCAATAGCCAGCAAGACATCATCTGCCGGATAGTCTTGCATCAGCACCACCGCCGCCGGATTGCCACCAAAAAGCGTATCAGTAAAAGCATCGACTTGGTAAATCGGTAAACGCATGCCGCCCCCTGTGCAGATTAGCCCCCCAAACAAGCAGTATAGAAAAGAAAACCGCCCTCGGAAGGGCGGTTAGGTGCCATCTACGCAGCTTTGATGCAATGCATCAGAACATATCGACCCATTACTTCAATTCGGCTTTAAGCACATCCAACGCAGCAACCGCGCACGCCTCGTCCAGATGGCCACCTGGGGCACCGCCGACACCAATAGCGCCAATGGTATCGTTGCCAACCTTAACCGGGACACCGCCACCCAACAGCAAAAAGCCCTGGATATTGCCCAAGTTGGCTGCACCGGCATTTTTCTGCGAGCCTTCCAGCATGGCGCTGGTCAGATTGCGAGCCGAGGCCGACGTGTATGCTTTATCGATACTGGCATTGACAGTATGAGGGCCTGCCTGGTCAGCACGTTGAAACGCACGCAGCACACCGGCGCGATCCACCACGGCAGCCGACACGTTATATCCTTTGGCTGAACATTGTTTGACCGTCTCGGTCGCCAGACGGCTTGCCAGATCCAAAGAGATGTTTTTCTCGCTCAGCACACCTTGAGCTTGAGCCGCGCCAGCCACAAACAGCAAAGTCATCAGCAGGGAAGAACGCAACATAGCAGAAATCTCCATTTGTCGTTTCCGACACCGTTGTCGGCATGAAGAAACTATACGGCTCACCCTGATATCCCGACTATTCGGGCACCTACCCAAAAACCTCCGTAGTTTTACGGAGCCGTTTCGACAAGACTGGCGTAATGACGGATCAAATGGGCCAACGTATCCACCTGCAGCTTGGCAAATAAATTGGCCCGATGCGTCTCCACCGTACGCGGCGATACCGACAACGCACGGCCAATTTCCTTATTGGTCAAACCTTCTACGATCAATCCCAAGACGTCTCGTTCACGATCAGACAGGCTGGCATAACGCTCTCGTGCCCATTGATCGGCAGCCAGACGTTCCCTTCGTCGCACATGCTGACGCACAGCTTGTTGGACGGTATCCAACAAAATGTCATCACTGACGGGCTTTTCAAGAAACTCCGCCGCCCCCGCTTTGAAAGCTCGTCTGCACATATCCACGGTACCGTGCCCTGTCAACAGGATGATAGGCTGATCCACCCCTTGAGCAATCAACGTATCGAGCAAGGTCAAACCACTGATACCCGGCATACGCACATCCAGAATCAATGCCCCGATTGCTTGTCGATCAAAGGACTCCAGAAACTGCTGCGAATCCGACCAGGTCTGTACACGCAGCCCCACGGTGCTGATCAATAAAGACAAACTTTGCCGTACTGCGGCATCGTCATCCAAAAGATGGATCAAAGGGGATAGTCCGGCTTCGAGCGGATTCATGTAGATTCTTCTTCAACACGTTGTAAGTCCAAAGCAAATACCGCTCCTCCCATCGGGTCGTTGAACGCCGTCAATCCACCGCCCATCGCTTGCGCCAGCGATTCGCTTAAACTTAGCCCTAGCCCCAAGCCATCGGAGCGCGTCGTAAAGAAAGGTTCAAACAAACGGCTAAGGTGGTGAGGATCAATACCTGGCCCATTGTCACGTACCGTCAAGACCACCCGTCCTTGACGAGGCAAGACCTCCAACCAGATGCGCCGATCAGTTTGATCATCGCTGCTCAACGCTGCCAGTGCATTGTTAAGTAAATTATGAATAATTTGCCCCAATGCCACCGGTTCGCCTAACACGTCTACCTCGTGCGGCGGCAATCGTTTCTCCAAGGTAATGCCATGTCGCTCCAGTTCGGGCATCAATAAATGCACAGACTCTTGCACGATTTGCGTTAACGACACAGGATGGCATTGATCCGCCAAGCCGTTTTCCCTAAGACTATGACGCAAACGCGTCAATACACTGGCTGCCCGTTTGATCTGTTCAACCGAATGCGCCATTGCTTCACGAGCCGGCTCCAGATCCGGCGGGTCTTCTTGTAATAAACGCAGACTGGCCTGGGTATTAGCCAATACAGAGGTTAGAGGCTGATTTAGCTCGTGAGCCAAGCCGGCCGCCATCTCTCCCAATGAATTCAGACGCGCTACTTGCCCAATGCGCAACAATTCCTGGGCACGCAAAGTTTGCTCCCGCTGTTTGCGGACATATAGCACCACAAACACCAGCAAAGCACTGAACAACGACCATAACAAAGCCTGCCCCCAGGGCAGATCAGCGTAAGTGACAACGCGTCGGGTATGCAACTGAAAAGGTTGGCTATTCGAGGCCAGGGTTTTGCCGGACTGAAAAACAACCGGCCCGGCCTCATCCAACCCTGGGCTGATCACCCATTGCTGGTCCTGCCATTCCAGCACTACCCGAACTGGACTGCCATTGCGACGAAACGGCCATTCATCCCAGGCTATGGCCGCATTCAAATCCAGCGTTACCGCGAAACTGGCCGGATGAGCCGCTACCAACAACACATATCGTCCTTGCGACAGATGCACATCGGTCAGTACGGCACGTTCCACTTTCAATGATTGTTGCTGTGCCTGTTCCCACAGTGGATTCGCCCAGGGCGTGCCGTTTTCTTCCCGATAAATGGCCATAACCTGCGGAAACATGGCCTCCAGTGTTCCAAGACGCTCAATACGTTGTACAGGCGGCTGAAGCAAAACCAGCATTTGCAAGATCGCATCATGCTGTGCCAATCGTTGTCCCAGCAGACGATACGCAATATTGCTTTGCACCGTAAAAGCATCCTGCTGACGCGCTAGCTCGACGCGCGTCAGCATGGCTGCGCCGGCCATCGAAAGCCCGAGCCAGATCAGAACACCGTACAAGAGGGAACGATGGTGCGATTTCATGACGACATTGTGGGTATGGAAAACAACATGGTAAATAGGCCAACTGGGCAATAAAACCAGCTTTTGCTATATTAATCAACGTCGTCAATACACGATATTCAAAGTCTCGAGGAACGGCCTCGCCAATTGTTGGACATAATGCCCGGGACGGCCCGGCCCTTAACACGGAGGGTCGCCATGGCTTGGCTCCTGCTTGTTCTCGCTGGTTTTTTTGAAATTATCTGGGCATACGCCATGAAGCAATCAGACGGTTTTTCGCGTCTGGTCCCATCCGTGGTCACCATCGTGACCATGATCATCAGCTTTGCCCTATTGTCGGTTTCAATGCGTTCGCTCCCGCTTGGCACTGCCTACACCATCTGGACAGGTATCGGTGCCGTCGGGGCATTTGTAGTCGGTATCTTGGTATTGAACGAGGCCGCTAACCCTATGCGTATTGCAGCGGCAGTTCTGATTGTCAGCGGCATCATCCTGATGAAGCTTTCCAGCTGATAGGATGGATTGACTCTTGGGCACGTGCTTGGCAAACGCATGTGCCCAGTCCCGTAGAAGGGACATACTCACAAAGCCTCTTCCTGCCCAAGGCAGCCTAAGCGTTGGCAGCTTCCAACAAGCAGGCTGACAGACGATCAAAATGCAGCAAAGCCGCCTGGCTAAGATCCACTTGTTTGCGTCGGGTATCTTCGGTATCGCTCAATACAATCCAACCTTTTTCACGCATGGACTTTAATCGCGTATGTATGGTTGCAGGCGACCCAAGCCGTTCCTGTGCCATGACGTCACGCACGGATAAGCGCAATGACTCGCGCGAAGCCTTAGCGACAAGCGTCAATATCCTCTCCTCCAAAGGGTCTAAAGCGGGCAGGGAGGGTAATTTATGCAGCGCATCGGCAAGTTGCAGAAAGCGCATGTAGATATCAGCAGGTCTGGTAGCAAATTTCATAACAAAATCTATATTCCTTTGAAGTCGCTACAACAGAGACATTTCTAGAAATAAGTTCTGATTATTATTGTTTTTATTTCTTACTGCCAAAGCAGAAAACAAGCCCCCTTTTAGGTCAGACGGGCAAGGATTCATTTGGCAAAAACTCAAAAAGAACAATTAAACGCCACGGCCGGAGCAAAATCCCTGTACAGACAAAAGGGCTTGACTCCGGCCGTCTCCTTGCGATTCTATCAGAACCAATCCAAGATGGCCTGGTACGCCAGATACTGGTTCACTTTAAATTGTAAGGGAACTTAATAATTAAGTACGTCACCTTACCATCGTTTATTAAACGCCTGAGACACCACTACACACAGAGAGGACAAGACCCAAAAATTGCTGCAAGGCAGCAATCATCAAACGCGCTGTTCCATACCCCAAGCAAACCGCTTTCCTACGACTTCAACCGACAGTCATCGCCTGTTTACAGCAGATGCCGACACGACATCCGTCAACTGCTTAAAATACAGATCAAGGCACAAAGCAGCGCCTTAGCCCACCTTCAGATCAATATAAAATCTGGAACAATAAAATGATACTCCATCTTGACACACCGCTCCTGTACTCCCATGCACTCAGCGAACAGCTCAATAAGCAGCTCTGGCTGAAAATGGACGCCCTGCAACCGAGCGGCTCATTCAAAATACGAGGCATTGGCTACGCCTGCCAACATTACGCGCAACAAGGAAAAACACGTTTTGTCAGCTCTTCCGGAGGCAACGCCGGCATTGCTGTCGCCTATGCGGGGCGCAGACTGAACATACCTACCTTGGTCGTCGTACCAGAAACCACCAGCGAGCACGCTCGACGCCTAATACAACGCGAAAAAGCCGAGTTACTCGTTGTCGGCCGCAACTGGAACGAAGCAAACGACCATGCCCAGGCTTTATTGCAAGAGAACGACGCTTTTATTCATCCCTTTGATGACCCTTTGCTCTGGAAAGGACATGCCAGCCTGATTGCCGAAGTAGCGGCCCAGGGCATTCGACCCGATGCCATATTGCTGTCAGTGGGTGGGGGAGGCTTATTAAGCGGTATTGCACAAGGCATGCAAGACCATGGCTGGCAGGACACGCCCATCATCGCTGTAGAAACCCACGGAACAGCATCATTGGGCGAATCAGTCCGACAACGCAAGCATGTCACTTTGGACTCCGTGCAAGGCATTGCAACCACGTTGGCCGCACGCCAAGTCTGCACACAAGCCTATTCCTTAAGCCAAACACGGCCCATTCATTGCGCCCAAGTCAGCGACGCACAGGCTGTCAGTGCCTGTCTGCGCTTTTTGACAGATCATCGTGTATTGGTGGAACCCGCTTGCGGGGCCATGTTAGCCACAGCTTACCTGGATCACGAGGTGCTGGCTCCCTACCAAAATATTCTGGCTATTGTCTGCGGCGGCTCAACCAGCACCTTGGCACAACTGGTTCAATGGAAAGGTTAACGCTAAAAAAACAGCCCCTTAGCCTCCGAAACCTAATATTCACGGCAAGTACCATTGCATTCAAAAAAATCTTGAATCAGCCCTCAAAAAAGAGCCACTGCAATTAATTTTCTTTTAAAAAAATTAAAGTTTTTGATATGATTTTTATATCGATCACGTGAAACAGGTGTTTCACGTGAAACATACATAACAACTTACCTGCTTACCACAGGAACATCACGCCGGATCACACGGGAAAAATCCTCTCCCTCGCGCTGGCCCAAGGCACGCTCATTGACATGCCCCAAACGCTGTATCGCTTCCAGCGAATAACCTGGTGCCAACGCCCCCAAGGCATAAACATACTCAGGCAGATAACCCGACGCCAAGACACGCCAATCCCATACCAAACCACCCACAATACGGGAAACCATGTCGTACACAATCGTCGTGCAGTTCGCCGTCAACGTATTGTAAAACCGCGGATGGCCATGCAAATCGTTACCCTGTTGAACGTAAGACAAAAACAAGGCTTGCATGGCAGGCTTAGAAAGAGCAACGCTATACATATAGACATCTTCCCCACGAATATTAGTACGGGTACGGATAATGTCACTCTCTTGTGCAGCAATTAAAGTCATTTCGAACTGCTTAAAAAACCCACCGATGGCAGAAAACGCTTCATTTTCTTCCTTTCGGATTTCCACCGAGAACACTACTTGCTGACCGTCAGAGAACCCAAACGATACCAAAGTGTGGGCAATGGACGGTCCCATCCAATACGACAAGAACATATCCACCGACGATAGTCTCTCCAGGTCGTATTGACGGGTCTGCCACCGCTCATCAAAGTCATTTTCGCTACGCCAAACAAAATCACGTACATTGTGCATAGTCACAATCGTCCCCTGTACTTGTCCGTAGCTGACCCGCTCAACTTCTGGTGCCCAGCGTCTCCCATTACTGGGTTCGATACTATTCCACCACACGCCCAGAACAAGGCTCCCCACCAAGTAGGGAAGGGCAAACCATGCCGTACCCAAGAAAATCGCGTACAAACCAAGCAGTGCCAAGCCTACCCACAGCAACATAAGGGCAAAACGCAGCGCAAGATCTGATACCTGAAACTGCAAAGCAAAAATGCCCCAAACCGTCAATCCGACAAGGACTAAGGCTCCACATAGTTTAAGAAATAAAAAAAGCAGTATCTTCATTGCAGCTTCCTAACAATGCCTAACTCCAGCATAACGACTTACCAACACCCGAAGCAAAAAAAAACCTGTGTCCGTATGGACGCAGGTTTTTCAGACAAATAGATGCACTCAATCAGCGTAAATAGCCCATTGCCTGTCCTTGTCGAATCACGCCTTGTGCTTGCCATCCAGAATCAAAACAATACCCACTATCCTTGGGAAACAGCAAAACCACGGTAGAACCAAGCAGAAAACGCCCCATTTCCTGGCCTTTGGCTAAAGAAATATCTTGGTCCATATAAGTCCACTCTCGGATCTGCCCGTCGCGCGACGCATTGACAACACCGTGCCACACCGTTGCCATGCTGCCGACAACAGTCGCCCCTACCAACACCAGGACGAAAGGACCTTGTTCGGACTCAAACAAACACACCACTCGTTCGTTGCGTGCAAACAGTCCAGGCACTCCTCGAGCCGTGGTTGGATTAACGGAAAATAAATCACCTGGCACATGGATCATGCGGGTCAAACGTCCAGCACAAGGCATATGCACTCGATGGTAATCCTTAGGGCTTAGATACAAGGTAGCGAACAAGCCGTCTTGAAAACGCTCGGCCAACGCCCCATCTCCCCCCAGCAAAGCCGTCGTCGAATAACTATGGCCTTTTGCCTGAAACACCTCTGCACCGCGTATGGCACCCAACTGACTGATCGCCCCGTCCACAGGACTGACCAACGCACTTTGGGCAATCGGCCTGACGCCGCTGCGCAAAGCACGTCCAAAGAACTCGTTAAAGGTTGCATAGCTGGCCGGATCAGGGTTCTCGGCTTCACTCATATCGACCTGGTAGCGCTGAATAAAACGCTTAATAAACCAAGTAGTCTTGCCCCCAAGAGGCTTGGACGCAAAACCACCCAGAAACTCGGTCAATGCCTGTTTGGGCAGAAGATACTGTGGAAGTACAGCAAAACGGGATTGCATAGGATCAGCTCACTGGCAAAAGGACAGCTTCAGAAACACGTCTGAAACCAAGTCGCCAAGGATTTAGAGATATCTGCGGCGATGAAGCATAGCGCTCAATCCACCGTTGTTACGCAGAAAAAGCGTGCGCAAAGATACGCACAAAGAATACGCTCTTTTAGCATAGGTTGCCGCCATACGACACAGAAGCCCACAAAATGCTGAGCAATGCCGCTAGACAAACACAACGCGGTCGCGTCCTTCTTCCTTGGCCTGATACAAGGCACGGTCGACACGCCGCAACGTGCGTTCGTAATCGGGGTGGCCATCGTACAAAGCGATGCCGACACTGGCGGTAATTCCCAGTGTTTGACCATCGGAAACCCTGAATGTTTCAGCATGAATACGCAAACGCAAATTACGTGCGGCGCGCATTGCCCCTTCAGCGTCAACATCGACCAGCAACAACAAGAACTCTTCGCCCCCCAACCTAAAGACATAATCGCCGGCGCGCGCGCTATTGCTTAGCAATTCAGCAAACTGCTGTAAAACCCGGTCTCCGGCATCGTGCCCATAGGTATCGTTGACACGTTTGAAGTAATCGATATCCACGCCCAGCAAAGCAAATCGTGATCCCCGCTGTTGGGCATAAGCGACTTCGCGGCTTAACACCACCGGCAAATACTTACGGCTCAGCAAACGCGTCAACACATCACGTCCGGACTCAAGCTCGTTCTGCTGCTCAAACAAGCGTTCCAGATGCAAACCTATCGCACGGGTCTTGGCACGCAACTCATGCAGCTGACGAACTTGTCCTTGTGGATCAAGCGGATCGAACTCGGGCATCAACTCCGTGTCGATCAAGCGCATCAAGGCAAGAATTTCTCGGCTCTCGACTGTCCCTTGAAAAGCATGTGCCCCCTTATGCTTGAACCAGACCCCAAAGTCCGAATCTCCGATCCGCGGCAAAGGAGACTGATTACCGTTGACGGCCATGGCAAACATCAGTTGATTTTCCCAATCCAACAAAGCAGCCCGCTGCCGCCCTCGTTCGGCCGCCGCGTTTTGCACAATGGCAAACAAGCGATAAGACTCTTCGGCACGAGATTTGCGCTCTCGGGAATTTGCATACGCGTGGCTCATGATTTCCATGGCCAGATCAATAAAATCCTGAACGTAGTTATAGCAATCCCAAGCCTGGTCAGCACCGATCTCCGGTGATTCAAACAAGTAGCGGGCATAGCGCCCCTTGAGCAATCGTGCGCCACGCAATACCAGGTAAACCGGCAACCCAACCCGGGCATGCACTTCACCCACCTGATTCTGCAACTTCACCTGTTCTTGCATATCGCTGTCGATATCGACCGAAAACAACTGCACAAGCCAATTACGCAACGAACGATGCAACCGGGTCTGAACCTGTTCATGCGACAGGTACACCTGGGCAGCCGGATGGGTCAGCATATGGGTATAAAAGTGCGTAGCCAATTCATCCTGGTGATCCAGGGTGATAGCCAACACCTGGGCGCGAACGGCCAGCGGCACCTGCTGCAGCAAGGCATGCCAATCCTGGGCAGATTCTTCGATATTCGGTTGTGGCATGAAATACAGGGGGAAGGATAGTCGCTAAGGCGTCAACAATGAATACAGCATATCCCAGGCACATGACATTCAGAACCCAGACTCAAGCCTCTGAAGCAATCTGCAAGAATAAGTGCCTTCATGCCGAACCTTCGCAGTTTATCTCAAAAAACACAGTGAACTGAATGGTACAGGCCTGGCACCACCTAGGACAGCAACACGGCTAGCCGCCTGTCCATTGGCTTGCCATATATCAGACAATGTACCAATTTCATTTTATATGCCAGCTAATTATTAATATATCAAGTACAAACTTCTCTCTATGGCGGCCTTGATACATCCCAGTAGACTGAATCCCTGCCTCCATTTTCAGCCTGAAAACAGCCGTCCACCGCCACTATGTTCCCCAGAAAATACATGCATGACAGGGTGTCGAAGCACGCCAACACGCGCTACCATCACCAAAAAGGCTGCCCTGTGCCCGCACAAGACACCCAATACTCGGGCATATACAGGGGCACCTTTGCCAGTTTCTACTTGGCTGTCCCACCCCACATCCTGCGCCAAGAAACATCACATCGGCCTATAACCCGATTGCCCAGCGCTTATTTTTCAGTACAAGGCCGTCTCTGTATCTGGAGAACATCATGAAACACCACTATCTACAACTAGCCCTCGACCAAGCCCGACTTTCTGTTGCCCAGGGCGGCATGCCATTTGGTGCTGTACTGGTGGTGGATGGAGTCATTGCATCCCAAGCGCATAACCGGCAGCTACAAGACCAGAATTATTTTGCCCATGCAGAAATCAATTGCTTGCAGCAATACATGCAGCAGCCATTTCGTCCAGAACAAGACGTACTCTTGGTCAGCACGGAAGCCCCTTGTCCCATGTGCGCCGGCGCGCTCCAAATAGCGGGCATACGCCGCTTACTAGTAGGCGAAACTCACCATTATCAAGGAGCCCTGGACTGGTTGCAAAAAGCTGGTATGCACATTGAAATCATGAATGATCAAGGCTGTATCGATCTGGTCACCAAATTTCGTCATCAATACCCGGAGCGTTGGAACACATTTAGTGCGGGTTAATTATTATTTATTAAAAAAGCCATTGCAAATTAGCAGTGGCTTTTTTTTATTCATTAAAAAAAACCCTTAAGTAATAAAAATTTATATTTTTTTCTAAAAATAATTATTAATTAAAAAATAGAGATTAAATAATATTTTGATGATTTAAAGTATGTGAAACAGAATATCTATTGAATTTTTGGATAAACATAGAGAATAAAATCTGTTCAAACTAAAATTCATGAAAAACAAACCATGCGCAATGAATGACAAAACCCAGGGTTTGTTAACGAAGAAAATATCACATACGCAATAAAACTAAAAAGAAAACTTATCCACAATAAATAAGAAAACAGTAATCCACAAACTTATTAACAGATTAGTTTATTCCAGATATGGAAATATGCGTTTTTTGAAAAAAAAGATTGTATAAAAAAGTGGATAATTTGTGGAAAGTATAGCAGCAAAATACTAATAAACCAGTGCCATATTTTCCATATAAAGAAAACACGTATCTGGCGCTGATGGCACTGGCTGTGCAACTAGAAATCCGCGCTGATCTTGCCGCTCAAACCCCTTTTGAGCTTAGCGATGCTCTGTGGACAAGCCCTAGAAGACGGGCTTGTGCACCACATGTGGATAGAACGGGGATAAGTGCGCTATCTTGTCATCAGGCTGATTTTGTCCAGTTTTGATCCACTGCTAAATTTGCCGTCATGCACATCAGTCAATCAGGCTTAAGTTCATGATAAACAAGGTATAAATAGAATTGCTCTACTTATCCACAGACACCCATTATCCATTATTAGTTTTATATATAGTTATTGTTAAACAAAGAGTACAGTCATGGCTACCCATCTTGTACAGACCCTGCCTTCAGCACCTTTAGACATTATTGGAGACGTACACGGAGAACTGCAGGCATTGCATCGATTACTAAAAAATCTTGGTTATCAAGAAGATGGAAGCCATAAAGACTCCCGCATTCTTGTCTTTGTCGGTGATTATTGTGATCGAGGACCTGATAGCCCTGGCACAATAGAATATGTTAAGTACTTGATAAATAACAATAAAGCGTTTGGAATACTCGGAAATCACGAGATCAATCTGCTGATTAATGATGCTAAAGACGGTTCCGGATGGTTTTTTGACCAACGTTTTGAGACAGATCTACCGTTTTACGCACCTTTTCAACGTATAGATCCAGACAAAAAAGAAAATATACGCCTATTTTTATCAACATTACCTTTGGTTTTAGAAAACAGAGAACTTCGTATCGTGCATGCAGCGTGGAATACAGAAGCTATCAATAGAATAAGAAAGGTAGAAACAAAAAATATGCTGGACTTTTTCTTTGATTGCGATAAAAAAGCAAATATATTCGCAAAAGAAACCGGAATATTGAGCAAATATCTGGAAGAAAAACAAATATGGAAAGAAAAAATAGAAGACCCAAATGCAGATGTTCCTTTATTACAGGCATATGCGAACTACGATTTAGTTCAAAGTCAGTTTAATCCGATTCGTTTATTAACATCAGGAACGGAAGAAACAGCGAAAGAGCCATTTTTTGCAGGAAACCGTTGGCGATTTTCAGATAGAACCGCTTGGTGGAATCATTATCAAGAATCTATTCCCGTTATTTTTGGGCATTATTGGCGACAGCTAAACACTTATGGAACGCAGAATCTATCTAAATATTCCTTATTATTCAAAGAGATAGATCCATTCGAGTGGCATGGTGCCGGCCGGAATGTATTTTGTGTCGATTTTTCGGTTGGTGCTCGATGGCGAGAAAGGCGACAAGATCTGATGCTAGATTCCACTCGTTTTCATCTCGCAGCGTTCCGATGGCCAGAGCAGATACTGTTCACGGACACAGGGTTGCAGCAAAAAATTCGCTGATATTCATCCTTCTGCATGCTGTTACAATTTTTTTATCTGTGGATAAGCTCTAGGACGAGGATTGTGAACAGTGTGTGGATTGAATAGGCACAAGTCAGTACTACAGAGAAGTCCCTAAAAGTTGTACCTGCTTCATCCACGTACAATCCGCTAAGCTATCCCCTTACATTTTCAACGCTAACAGATTGTTTTATATAGAAAAATAAGGGTTATTCCACTTATCAACAAGCCTCCATCCACTAATTCTAATAAAAGATTTAAGTGCTTGTTATAAAAGATAAGTTAGCTCCAAGCGCAGAGTAGATCCCACCCTTTGCATGCCAAATGTTCTGGACTAAGATGCTCAACATTGCTCGAACAGGTCTTGATCTGCCCAAGCTGTTTTATGCGGTTTTTGCATGAGGCATTTAACGCTCACAGTGGCTGAAAATATTTTTTCACCAGTGCCTGCCGCTCAAGACGGGGTTAAGCAGGGAAGTTGGCTTTGATGCTGACGCACTGATGCAGCCATTTTATTTTTTACGGACCAAGCATGAGTAAATCTCAAGTTATGGATTGAGAAGTGTTAGCTGATGGCCTGCCTATGTTCCGGCAGTAAAAACCTGGTGCTTCTTGATAAAGCACATCGCTCGAATTGAAGAAGCTGTCCCCCGGCTTTTGATATTGATCTGTCGACTTGTCCACAAACAGAAGCGGTCTGTTGTTTCCAGGCACTTGTCAAGCTTCTCTTGCGCGCTGGTAGCTTGATCACTGTGTTTTACAACAGATCTGGTTGATTGATTACTTTGCTATTTTTTTTGTAAGTTGCTGTTTTTACTTTGTTTTTTATTTTTCTTTGAGTGTATGAATACGCCTTAAAGGCCTGTTTTATGGCCAGCAAAAGCATGAGATTGTTGTACACGTAAGTGGATGCTTTTCTATGGAAAGAGCGGCCTACTGGTAAAAAAATCAGGGTTGCCCCCAAAGTTATCAACAGGGAAGGAATGCGATAGGGGGAATCGCAGCTCGACACAGGGCCTGTTTTGTTTGCTGGTTGCTGTGGTTTGTGGTGCAAAGGGCAGGGTTTGTGGTGCGCAGAAAGGAGAGTGTCGTGTTGTTGTGTCCTTGCTGTTTGACTCGAGAGTGCTCGTCAGAGCCTGCCTGGTCGATTTATCCACAATTTTTGAGCCACTACCTCAGGTCGAAAAAAAACCGCCCTAAGGCGGTTTGCTAAGCGCTACAGCGGATCAAACATTGGCTAGACGTTGTAAAGCTTCATCCAACGTGTTTTTTTGCTTGGCAAAGCAGAGTCGAATCAATTTGTGATTGGATGCGGGATGCTCGGGGTTCTGATAGAAGGCGGAAACAGGAATCGTGCCAACACCGTGAGCACGCGTCAGCCATTTAGAAAACTCCAGTTCTGACTCGTTGGAAATGCCGTCATAACTGGCGAGAAGGAAAAAAGTGCCTTCGCTGGGCAAAGGCGTAAAACGTGTGTGTTTCAAGCCTTGCAGCAGGTAGTCGCGTTTTTCCTGATAAAAGGCAGGCAGCGTCTCCCAGGTAGAGGGATCTTGCATGTAGGTGGCTAGACCTGCTTGCAAAGGGGTGGGAACGGTAAACACCATGTATTGATGGATTTTTCGGATTTCAGTCATCAATACAGCGGGTGCGCAACAGTAGCCAACTTTCCATCCTGTGGCATGGAATGTTTTGCCAAACGAAGACACGATAATGGCCCGTTCTACCAGGGAAGGACGGGTTGCCAGGCTCAAGTGCGCTTGTTGATCGAATGTCAGATGTTCGTAGACTTCATCGGACAAAATCAAAAGAGGGTATTTGGCGATCAGCTGTTCCAAAGCATCCAAGTCTTGAGGGCGTAAGTTGGAGCAGGTTGGATTGTGAGGAAAATTGATAACCAGCATGCGGGTTCGGGACGTAATACTTGCCTCTACCAGGTCCCAATCTACTCGATAGTATGGATGGTTTTGGGTTGGTGGCGTCATTGGAACCGGAACAGCTTTTCCTCCGGCCAGCTCAATAGCTGGAACATAAAGATCGTAGAACGGCTCGATCACAATGACTTCATCGCCTGCATGGACAAAGGCGAGAAAGCTGGCCATCAAGGCTTCGCTGGCACCACTGCTGACGGTAATTTCGGTATCGCAATTGTAGTGATGGCCATAGCGTTGCAGAGTCTTGCTTGCAATGCGCTCTCGTAACGCGGCATGGCCTGGCATGGGGGGGTATTGATTCAAGCCTTGCAGCATCGCTTGATGTACAGCCTCTATCAGCTTTGGGTCTGGATTAAAGTCGGGAAAACCTTGTCCTAGATTGATGGCATTGTGCTCTGATGCCAGTTTGCTCATTACCGTAAATATCGTAGTGCCGACAGCGGGTAGCTTGGATTGGATCTGCATGAATATTAACGCTTGAATAAAATAAAATTGGCACCGGCCCTTTTAGGTCAGTAGGGCTGGAGGCGATGATTGCAACGTGTTTTTCTGATGGAAAAAGTACCATACAACTCAGAACTTTAAGTTGTTAAGGCCATGCCTTTCTGATGTGTGTTCATCAGGCGCAGTAAATAGCTGGTATACCTCTAGCTGGCTGTTTTTCGCTACGTTCACTGACTACTTTGTATATTCATCGTGGTTATGACCAGGTTCTTTGTGTATTTTTTGTTTTTTCAGGATTCAGTCAAACTATGGTTCAAACAGGTAAAGTCAAATGGTTCAATGCCGAGAAAGGTTTTGGTTTTATTGTTCCTGACTCCGGTTCAAGCGATATATTTGTGCATTTTTCTGCGATAGAAGGACGTGGCTTCCGGTCCTTGAACGAAGGACAGCTTGTCGAGTTTGAGCTTAAGGAAGGCCCCAAAGGGATGCAGGCAGCCAATATTCGACCTGTGTAATATCGTATAGTTATTCGTAAATTGCGTTTTTAAGCCGGCTGTGCCGGCTTTTTTGTTGCTGTCTTTCTGTCCGACTACGCGTTAAGGAAAGTGTCGTCGGGGTCTAAAAAAAGATCGTCAGCTTGTCGTCGTTCCTTGTCGGCAAGGCCTAGGAGCTAAAGAGGCAATCATTCCCCAGTGCGCTGTTATCCACAATTTTTCGTCCTCTAGGATTCAGCGCTTTAATGTTGTGGACTGATACGGTACAGAACACCGAAGTACGTTGGTTTTAGTGTCTCTGCCGCTATTTTTCTGGTTCATGCGGTCTTGCCTGATGTCAGACCCGAAGTCAGTCTTGAGTGCCTCCCCCAGAAACTTCGGCCTGATTGCAGGCCATCGAGCCTGTATTCTCCACAAAGTTATCCACAGATATTTTTTGGGTGGATGTTTTGTTCCACGTGGAACAAATCGAGATTCAATTTTGTTTCACGTGGAACATGCCGGTTTCGTGGTCGTATAATTGACGGTATGCAGCTTGTGCAGAGCATTGTGCTGCAAAGAATACGGCTCACCCGGTCAGAATCCCTTTACTTTATCGCTGGTTAGACATGAATTATCCCGAGAAATTTGACGTTATCGTCATAGGCGGCGGACATGCTGGTACCGAAGCAGCGCTAGCGGCTGCTCGAACCGGGGTGTCAACCTTGTTGCTCACACATAATATGGACACACTGGGCCAGATGTCCTGCAATCCGTCTATAGGAGGGATTGGAAAAGGGCACTTGGTTAAAGAGGTAGACGCTTTGGGTGGAGCCATGGCATTGGCGACGGATGAGGCGGGGATTCAGTTCCGAACTTTAAACAGTTCCAAAGGGCCGGCCGTGCGAGCGACTCGAGCACAGGCTGATCGCTCTTTATATCGCAAAGCCATACGCCACCGTTTACAACATCAGAAGAATTTGATGGTTTTCCAGCAATCCGTGGAAGATTTGATTCTGGATGGGGATCAGGTCGTTGGTGCCGTGACAAAAATAGGATTGGAGTTTCGGGCTAAAGCGGTGGTGTTGACGGCAGGAACTTTTTTAAATGGTCTGGTTCATGTCGGGCTGAATAACTATTCGGCCGGTAGGGCAGGGGACCCCCCTTCAATCAGTCTGGCCCATCGGCTCCGGGAGCTAAAGCTTCCCCAAGGCCGTTTGAAAACAGGTACACCACCCCGTATCGATGCCAATACGATTGATTTTTCGCGCTTAGAGGTTCAGCCTGGAGATACAGATCCTATTCCCGTGTTTTCCTATATGGGAAATGCAGGCATGCATCCAGCGCAACTGCCATGTTGGATTACCCATACCAACGAGCGCACGCATGAAATTATTCGATCCGGTTTGGATCGTTCGCCCATGTATAGCGATCAGGGCACAATCGAGGGTATAGGTCCGCGTTATTGTCCTTCTATCGAAGACAAGATCCATCGTTTTGCGGATAAGGCCAGCCACCAAGTGTTTCTGGAACCGGAAGGTTTAAGCACGACGGAAATTTATCCGAATGGAGTCTCTACCAGTTTGCCATTCGATATTCAGCTGGCCATGGTTCGCAGTTTGCCTGGTTTGGAGAACGCCCGCATCATGCGGCCAGGCTATGCGATTGAGTACGATTATTTTGATCCACGAGCGCTGCATCCTACGTTAGAAACTAAGCAGATCCGAGGCTTGTTTTTTGCCGGTCAAATTAATGGCACTACCGGCTATGAAGAGGCTGCTGCACAAGGGCTTCTGGCCGGTGCGAATGCTGCTTTGCAGGCCCAAGGCAAAGAGCAATGGTATCCCCGTCGTAATGAGGCTTATCTTGGCGTGCTGGTTGACGATTTGATTACACGCGGGGTTACTGAGCCTTATCGCATGTTTACGTCGCGGGCAGAGTATCGCTTGAGTTTGCGAGAAGACAATGCAGATCGGCGTCTAACAGAAGTTGGTCGTGAACTTGGCTTGGTGGACGATGCGCGATGGGATCACTTCAATCGAAAACGCGACGCAGTTGCGCGTGAGATTGAACGATTGAAAAGTACATGGGTCAATCCACGGATTTTTTCGGCTGAACAGTCCTACGCATTGCTTGGTAAAGCAATCGAGCGAGAGTATTCCTTTTATGATTTGCTGAAGCGTCCAGAGGTCCATTATGGAAACCTGATGCAAGTGCAGAACGATAAAGGGGATCTGATTGCCGGTCCAGGCTTAGAAGACCCTGTATATGTGGAACAAGTCGAAATTCAAGTGAAGTATGCGGGCTATGTCGCTCGACAACAAGACGAAGTCGAACGCCAGGCTGCGTTGGAAGAGCAGAGCATTCCGGTGGATTTAGACTACGACGATATCAAAGGACTGTCTATCGAAGTTCGTCAACGATTGAAGGCGTCACGGCCGGCAACGATAGGACAGGCAGGGCGAGTGCAGGGCGTTACTCCAGCAGCTGTTTCTTTATTACTGGTTTATCTTAAACGTAAGAACAAAAATCGAAATACGGCATGAGTACAGATTTTTCTTTGCGGCTGAGTCAAGCCATGCAAGAACAAGGCTTAATTGCAGAGCCCGAAACCATACGCAAGTTGTTGACCTATATTCAGCAATTGCAACGATGGAATCGAACCTATAACCTAACGGCCCTGCGTGACCCCGATCAAATGCTGGTGCAGCACGTGTTTGATAGCTTATCGGTTGTACGACCGTTTCAAGATTTTCTAGGCAAAGAAAGGATGGATGCGGAAACGATCCGCATTGTCGATGTGGGTTCAGGGGCGGGTCTTCCTGGAGTGGTGTTGGCCACGGCATGTTCCACGTGGAACATTACTTGCATCGATGCCGTAGAAAAAAAAATGGCATTTGTACGACAAATGACGGGCGTATTGGATTTACCCAATTTGCGCGCCATGCATGTGCGGGTAGAGAGTGAACCTCCTTTACAAGCAGATATTGTGGTTTCTCGCGCCTTTTCTTCTTTGCTTGATTTTGTTAACTTGGCGGGCAGACATGTTGGTGAAGGTGGTCGCATCGCTGCCATGAAGGGAAAAGTGCCCGACGAAGAAATTGCGATGTTGCATACTCAGAGTGATTGGAAGGTCGAGCGAATTGAATCATTAACCGTACCGGAGCTAGAGGCGCAGCGTTGCCTAGTGTGGTTGGTGCAGCAAGGAAAATCATGAGTAAAACAAACGAAAAGTCGTCCGGTGCTTACATTTTTTGTATCGCTAACCAAAAAGGTGGAGTCGGAAAAACAACCACCGCTATCAACTTGGCGGCGGCTTTGGCCTTGTTGAAAAAAAAGGTATTACTAATCGACTTGGACCCTCAGGGTAACGCCACTATGGGTAGTGGTATCGATAAAAACAGCCTTTCTGGTAACTTGTATCAAGTACTGATTGGTCAAGAAACTATTTCGAACGTGAAGGTTCGTTCCGAAACAGGATGTTACGATGTATTACCGTCGAATCGGGAGCTGTCCGGTGCTGAAATAGATCTGATTCAGATGGAAGAACGAGAACAACAGCTCAAGCAAGCGCTTAGCCAGGTCGTCGCCGATTACGACTTTGTGCTGATAGACTGCCCGCCCACCTTGTCACTGTTGACGCTCAATGGACTGGCTAGCGCGCACGGGGTCATCATCCCTATGCAGTGCGAGTATTTTGCTTTGGAAGGGCTGTCCGACTTGGTCAATACCGTTAAGCGTGTCTATCGCAATATCAATACTGACCTGCAGCTTATCGGGCTGCTGCGAGTTATGTTTGATAGCCGTGTCACCTTACAGCAGCAAGTATCCGGTCAGATCGAGACCCATTTTGGCGACAAGGTGTTCAAAACCGTCATTCCGCGCAACGTACGTTTGGCCGAAGCGCCGAGCCACGGTATGCCAGGCATCGTGTACGACAAAAATTCGCGTGGAGCCAAAGCCTATTTGGACTTTGGTAAAGAGCTGCTCAAGCGGCTCAAGAAAGACTCCCGTACCGACAAGGCATAACGCATACAAGAATCAATAGGAAGGTAAGCATGGCTACTAGAAAACCCAAAGGTCTAGGTCGTGGACTGGATGCGCTGCTGGGCGCCGATGCCGGAGCGATTGCAACGATTGGGAAAGCAGCAGCGGCAGAAGAAAAAGATAAGTTGCCGTCAACGCTGTCGGTCAAGCAGCTCAAGGCGGGTGTTTACCAGCCGCGTACGCGAATGGATGAAGGCGCATTGAATGAGCTGGCCGAGTCCATCCGCACACAAGGAGTGATGCAGCCCATTTTGGTGCGGCCTTTGAGCGGCAAAGAGAAGGGCAAGTACGAAATCATTGCCGGCGAACGACGTTTTCGGGCTTCGCAGATAGCTGGGCTGACGGAAGTGCCGGTACTGGTGCGTGAAGTCGGTGATGAAAATGCGGCCATTATGGCCTTGATCGAGAATATTCAACGCGAAGATCTCAATCCTTTGGAGGAAGCGCAAGGGGTCAAGCGATTGCTTGACGAGTTCGGTTTGACGCACGAGCAGGCGGCTCAGGCAATTGGACGATCTCGATCGGCCACCAGCAATCTGCTGCGCCTGATCAACCTGGCCGAACCCGTGCAAATCATGTTGTTGGCCGGGGATATAGATATGGGGCATGCTCGCGCTTTGCTGGCGGTTGATGCCGCCCGGCAGATCATGCTGGCCAATGAAGTGATTGCACGACGTCTTTCGGTTCGTGAAACTGAAAAATTGGTTGCCAAGGCCTTGCACGAGGATGATGCTCCCGCTGCCAAACAGGCGACTCGTCCGGCGGCCGCCAGCGGCGATGTACAACGCTTCGAAAAAATCCTGTCGGACCATCTGGGAACCAAAGTAACGCTGAAGGTCGGGGCGAAGGACCGAGGGCAACTGCAAATTGCCTTTCATGGCTGGGAACATTTGAATGCATTGCTGGAAAAGCAGGGTTTGTCGGCTTTGCTAGACCATCCCGATGAGTGATTGGGGTGTTTGGTGAGCGATGGCCGGCTATGTAGCCGGCCTTTTTTATAGAAAAATAGAAATAATGCAGTTTTTTCCCGAAAAGGCTTGACGAAGTTAAAAAATACGTACATAATTCGATTTTCGCTTCGGGTGGGATGTCCGAGTGGTTAAAGGAGGCAGACTGTAAATCTGTTGGCCCTGCGCCTACGCTGGTTCGAATCCAGCTCCCACCACCAGTACTAATCTAAGGCAAGCTGGCACAGCTGCTTTAGGGCAGGGTGAAGAAAGTAATGCTGCGGGTGTAGCTCAATGGTAGAGCAGAAGCCTTCCAAGCTTAAGACGAGGGTTCGATCCCCTTCACCCGCTCCAGTTTTTATGTGTTTGGCGGTTCTCAGTCAAATGCAAATGCCCATGTGGCTCAGTGGTAGAGCACTCCCTTGGTAAGGGAGAGGTCACGCGTTCGATCCGCGTCATGGGCACCACATCTCTTTTATCTCATATCGCTTTATCCCTTCAGGAGTCTGCCATGGCTAAAGGCAAGTTTGAACGGACCAAACCGCACGTCAACGTCGGCACCATCGGTCACGTTGACCACGGTAAAACCACGCTGACCGCTGCAATCTGCACGGTTCTGGCCAAAGCATACGGCGGCGAAGCACGCGATTACTCGCAGATCGACAACGCCCCTGAAGAAAAAGCACGCGGCATCACCATCAGCACCTCGCACGTCGAGTACGAGACGCCTGCTCGCCACTACGCACACGTTGACTGCCCCGGCCACGCCGACTACGTCAAGAACATGATTACTGGTGCTGCTCAGATGGACGGCGCCATTCTGGTATGTTCCGCTGCTGACGGCCCAATGCCCCAGACGCGCGAGCACATCCTGCTGAGCCGTCAGGTTGGCGTTCCTTACATCATCGTGTTCCTGAACAAGGCCGACATGGTGGACGACGAAGAGCTGATCGAACTGGTGGAAATGGAAGTTCGCGAGCTCCTGTCCAAGTACGACTTCCCCGGCGACGATACCCCGATCATCAAGGGTTCGGCCAAGCTGGCACTGGAAGGCGACGAAGGCCCACTGGGCAGCCAAGCTGTTCTGAAGCTGGCCGAAGCGCTGGACACCTACATTCCTACGCAGCGCGCTGTTGACGGCACGTTCCTGATGCCTGTTGAAGACGTGTTCTCGATCTCGGGTCGCGGTACTGTGGTGACCGGTCGTATCGAGCGCGGCATCATCAAGGTCGGCGAAGAAATCGAAATCGTGGGCATCAAAGACACGGTCAAGACCATTTGTACCGGCGTTGAAATGTTCCGCAAGCTGCTGGATCAGGGCGAAGCTGGCGATAACGTCGGTCTGCTGCTGCGCGGCACCAAGCGTGAAGACGTCGAGCGTGGTCAGGTTCTGGCCAAGCCCGGTTCGATCAAGCCACACACCGACTTCGACGCCGAAGTGTACATTCTGTCCAAGGAAGAAGGCGGCCGTCACACTCCTTTCTTCAAGGGCTACCGTCCTCAGTTCTACTTCCGTACGACGGACGTAACCGGTACGATCGAGCTGCCAGAAGACAAGGAAATGGTTCTGCCTGGCGATAACATCTCGATGAAAGTGTCGCTGATCGCTCCTATCGCCATGGAAGAAGGTCTGCGCTTCGCTATCCGCGAAGGCGGCCGTACCGTTGGCGCTGGCGTTGTTGCCAAGATTCTGAAGTAATTGCAGTAAAAAAGTAGTAGTAATTTCAGGCGAAAAGGGTTAACATCCTTTTTTGCCTGAAAGCCAAACATAGCAAGTCTTCAAGCGCTATGCTTGTCACGGTATAGGGGTATAGCTCAATTGGCAGAGCGTCGGTCTCCAAAACCGAAGGTTGAGGGTTCGATTCCTTCTGCCCCTGCCACACACAGTCACTCGCCACCATCACGCGTGGCGTCACTTGCCGGAATATGTCGAATACCAACGTAGAAACCGTCAACCGAGGCTCCGAACGCATCAAGCTGGGCCTTGCGGTATTAGTCGTCGTCGCCGGTATCGTTGGCTACTCCGTGCTGGATGGTCAACCTGTCCTGGCTCGTGCCGGTGTATTTGTGGCCAGCCTTCTGGTGGCCGCGCTCATCGTCTGGTTCAGTGATACCGGTCGTCGACTGGTCGCTTTTGCGCGCGATTCTTACACGGAAGTGCGTCGCGTCCACTGGCCGTCCCGTAAAGAAGCAACCCAAATGACGGGAATCGTCTTTGCGTTCGTTGCTGTTATGGCGATTTTGCTGTGGCTGATCGACAAAGGGCTGGGCTGGATCATTTATGGCCTGTTGCTGGGCTGGAAATAAAGGGCGCACATGAGCAAACGCTGGTATGTGGTTCACGTTTATTCCGGCATGGAAAAAAGCGTGCACAAGGCTCTGGTGGAGCGCATCGAGCGCGCCGAACTTCAAGAAGCGTTTGGTCGCATTCTGGTTCCATCAGAAGAAGTCGTTGAAGTCAAAAACGGCAAAAAATCAATTACTGAACGGCGTATCTACCCCGGTTACGTTCTGGTCGAAATGGCCCTGACGGACGAAACCTGGCATTTGGTAAAAAGTACGCCGCGGGTCACGGGCTTTTTGGGTGGTTCCGGTAACCGTCCGGCTCCCATCTCCGAACGCGAAGTGGAAAAAATCCTGTCGCAGATGGAAGAGGGTGTGGAAAAACCCCGTCCCAAAGTTCTGTTCGAAGTGGGCGAACTGGTGCGTGTCAAAGATGGTCCGTTTGCGGATTTCAATGGCAACGTCGAAGAAGTCAACTACGAAAAAAGCAAAGTTCGCGTTACGGTCACCATTTTTGGTCGTGCCACCCCCGTCGAACTCGATTTCGATCAGGTCGAAAAGACTTGATAAATTCAACCCCCGGGAAGCCTGCTGTGTTGTGCATCAGGCGTTATCACCCGTAAGGAGCTAAGCATGGCGAAGAAAATCGTCGGCTTTATCAAGCTGCAAGTCCCAGCTGGTAAGGCAAATCCATCCCCTCCAATCGGTCCAGCGCTGGGTCAGCGCGGTCTGAACATCATGGAATTCTGCAAGGCCTTCAACGCCCAGACTCAAGGCGTCGAACCCGGTCTGCCAATTCCTGTGGTGATCACCGCCTATGCCGACAAGAGCTTCACGTTCATCATGAAGACTCCTCCGGCAACCATTCTGATCAAGAAGGCTGCTGGCATCAAATCCGGTTCCGCTCGTCCTAACGTCGACAAGGTCGGCACCCTGACACGCGCTCAAGCCGAAGAAATCGCCAAGACCAAGCAACCCGACCTGACCGCCGCTGATCTGGACGCCGCTGTGCGTACCATTGCCGGCAGCGCTCGCAGCATGGGTATCAATGTGGAAGGGGTGGTGTAAGTCATGGCCAAAATAAGCAAACGCGCAGCCGCTATTGCTGCCAAGATCGACCGCAACAAGCTGTACCCTGTGTCCGAAGCTCTGGCTCTGGTCAAGGATACCGCTACTGCCAAGTTCGACGAATCCATCGATATCGCCGTTCAACTGGGCATCGATCCTCGTAAGTCCGACCAACTGGTCCGTGGCTCCGTGGTTCTGCCTGCCGGTACTGGTAAAACGGTCCGTGTGGCTGTGTTCGCTCAAGGCGAAAAGGCCGAGGCCGCTCGTGCCGCTGGTGCTGATATCGTTGGCCTGGATGATCTGGCCGAACAGATCAAAGCCGGTCAAATGGATTTCGACGTTGTGATCGCCTCGCCCGACACCATGCGCGTGGTCGGTACGCTGGGTCAGATCCTGGGTCCTCGCGGCCTGATGCCCAACCCCAAGGTTGGTACCGTGACGCCTGACGTCGTTACTGCAGTCAAGAACGCCAAGGCCGGTCAAGTTCAGTACCGCACCGACAAGGCCGGTATCATCCACAGCACCATTGGCCGTGCTTCGTTCAATGTTGAACAGTTGCAGACCAACTTGCTGGCTCTGGTCGATGCCTTGAACAAGGCCCGTCCTGCTGCTGCCAAGGGCGTGTACCTGCGCAAGGTCGCCATCTCCTCCACCATGGGTGGCGGTGCTCGTGTTGAAATTGCATCCCTGAGCGCTTAATACAAGCGTTCATACAAAAGAACTTTGGGCTGTGATCGTGCTTATGCATGATCGCTGCTGTCAAAGACCGCTGGAGTGGTGATCGATACGTTCACCTGCTTAATACGGACCCTGTTCCGATCCAGCGTAGACGGCGCCCGTGGAAGAATTCGTCATAGAACTCGTCCAGGTGCGCCGCATTCGGTTGATGTCGGGAAGCCTTCCCGACATCGTTTGAAGGAGTGTTCACACCGTGAGTCTCAATCGTGAAGAGAAAGCGGTAGTCATCGAGGAAGTCTCTGTCCAAGTGGCAAAGGCGCAATCGATCATTATCGCCGAGTACCGTGGTCTGGACGTCGCTTCTGCTACCGTATTGCGCAAAAAAGCGCGTGAGTCTGGCGTCTACCTGCGTGTTCTGAAGAACACGTTGGTTCGTCGTTCGCTGGAAGGCTCTTCGTTCGAAGAACTGTCCAGCCAGCTCGTGGGTCCCCTGATGTACGCCATCAGCGACGATCCCGTGACTGCGGCGAAAGTGGTTGCTGATTTCGCAAAGACCAACGATAAGCTGGTCATCAAGGGCGGTTCGCTGCCCAATAGCGTTCTGAACGCCGATGGTGTCAAGGCCCTGGCCACGATGCCTTCCCGCGACGAACTGCTGGCGAAACTGCTCGGCACCATGCAAGCACCAATCGCTACTTTTGTGCGTACGCTTAACGAAGTTCCCACCAAGTTCGTTCGCGGCCTGGCGGCTGTGCGCGATCAGAAGGAAGCTGCGTAAGCAGTTTTCCTTCAGGAATCTTCGTCGTTGCGAACGACATCCAAACCTGGCATTTACCTAATATCTGGAGTTCTTAAAAATGGCTACTAAAGCTGAAATCCTTGACGCCATCGGCGCAATGTCCGTGCTCGAACTGTCCGAGCTGATCAAAGAAATGGAAGAAAAATTCGGCGTGTCGGCTGCTGCCGCTGCTGTTGCCGTGGCTGCTCCTGCCGCTGCCGGCGCTGCTGCTGCTGAAGAGCAGACCGAATTCACCGTTGTTCTGGCCGACGTCGGCGCGAACAAGGTCAGCGTGATCAAGGTCGTGCGCGAAATCACCGGTCTGGGCCTGAAAGAAGCCAAGGATCTGGTTGACGGCGCTCCTAAGCCAGTCAAAGAAGGTCTGTCCAAAGCTGACGCTGAAGACGCCAAGAAAAAGCTGGAAGAAGCTGGCGCCAAGATCGAGCTCAAGTAAGAGTATCGATTTATGCCCGGGAATGCGTTTTAAGCCTTCCCGGGCTTTTGCGTTTCCAGAAAACCCCTGATTTTTGTTGTAAAAAAGCAAGAGTCGGGTTTTTTAGAGTCGTAAACCAGGGTCGTGGTTGACGACCCGTGTAACCCTTGAGTCGGAGTGCTCATGCCTTATTCGTACACCGAAAAAAAGCGCATACGCAAGAGCTTCGCCAAACGTGAAGACGTACAGCAGGTTCCTTACCTGTTGGCTACCCAGCTGCATTCGTTCAGAACATTCTTGCAGAAGGATACGCTTCCTTCCCAACGCAAGGTGGAAGGTCTGCAGGAAGCTTTTAATTCTATTTTTCCAATAGTAAGCCATAACCAAATGGCGCGGCTAGAGTTCGTGAGCTATACGCTCGGCGAACCGGTGTTCGACGTCAAAGAGTGTCAGCTGCGCGGTCTGACCTATGCTTCCCCCCTGCGTGCCAAGGTACGTCTGGTCCTGATGGACCGCGAGGTGAGCAAGCCTACCGTCAAGGAAGTCAAAGAGCAAGAAGTCTACATGGGCGAAATGCCCTTGATGACGGAAAACGGCTCCTTTGTCATCAATGGTACCGAACGTGTCATTGTGTCCCAGCTGCACCGCTCTCCTGGCGTGTTTTTCGAACATGACCGCGGCAAGACACATAGCTCGGGCAAGTTGTTGTTCTCGGCCCGTGTCATTCCCTACCGTGGCTCCTGGCTGGACTTCGAGTTCGATCCTAAGGACGTTCTGTTCTTCCGTATCGACCGTCGTCGTAAAATGCCCGTCACCATCTTGCTCAAGGCCATTGGCCTGACGCCCGAGCAGATTCTGGCCCACTTCTTCGAGTTCGATCACATCGAGCTGCACCAGGAAGGCGGCAAGCTGCAATTCGTGCCCGAGCACTGGAAGGGCGAAGTTGCCCGTTTCGACATCACCGACCGCGACGGTCGTGTGCTGGTCGAAAAAGACAAGCGCATCAATGCCAAGCATTTGCGTGATCTGGGCGCTGCCAAGATCGAGTACATTTCTATTCCGGAAGATTTTCTTCTGGGTCGCGTGCTGGCCAAGAACATCATCAATGCCGAAACCGGCGAGGTGATTGCCAACGCCAACGACGAGATTACCGAGTCCATTCTGGCCGAAATGCGCGCAGCCAATGTGCGTGATTTCGAGACCCTGTACGTCAACGAGCTGGATCAGGGCGGCTTTATTTCCCAGACCCTGCGCGCCGACGAAACAGCGGACTCCAATGCTGCCCGCATCGCGATTTATCGCATGATGCGCCCCGGCGAGCCACCAACCGAAGAAGCCGTCGAAGCGTTGTTCCAGCGCCTGTTCTACAGCGAAGAGTCCTACGACTTGTCGCGTGTAGGCCGCATGAAGGTCAATAGCCGTCTGGGCCGTGGCGACACCATCGAAGGTCCGATGACGTTGACCGACGAAGATATCCTGGACACCATCAAGCTGTTGGTGAACCTGCGTAACGGCATTGGTCAAATCGACGACATCGATCACCTGGGCAACCGTCGCGTGCGTTGCGTGGGCGAACTGGCCGAAAACCAGTTCCGCGCCGGTCTGGTGCGTGTGGAACGTGCTGTCAAGGAACGTCTGGGCCAAGCCGAGACCGAAAACCTGATGCCGCATGATCTGATCAACTCCAAGCCCATCTCTGCGGCTGTTAAAGAGTTTTTCGGTTCTAGCCAGCTGTCGCAGTTTATGGACCAGACCAACCCCTTGTCCGAAATCACGCACAAGCGTCGTGTGTCGGCACTGGGTCCTGGCGGTCTGACTCGTGAACGTGCGGGCTTTGAGGTGCGCGACGTGCACCCCACCCACTACGGTCGCGTGTGCCCGATTGAAACGCCTGAAGGTCCGAACATCGGCCTGATCAACTCCATGGCGCTGTACGCTCGTCTGAACGAGTACGGCTTCCTGGAAACGCCGTACCGCAAGATTGTGGACGGCAAGGTCAGCGAGCAGATCGATTACCTGTCGGCCATCGAAGAAAGCAATTATGTGATCGCCCAGGCCAACGCCGAGCTGACCGAAGACGGTGCCTTTGCCGACGATCTGGTGGCTTGCCGCGAAGCCGGTGAAACCATGATGACGTCGCCCGAGAACGTGCATTACATGGACGTGGCACCTTCGCAGATTGTGTCTGTGGCTGCGTCGCTGATTCCGTTCCTGGAGCACGATGACGCCAACCGAGCATTGATGGGCGCCAACATGCAGCGTCAGGCCGTTCCTTGCCTGCGCCCTGAGAAGCCTTTGGTCGGTACCGGTATTGAACGTACTGTGGCTGTCGACTCGGGTACTACCGTGCAGGCCCGTCGTGGCGGCGTGGTTGTAGACGTTGACGCGCAGCGCGTCGTTATTCGCGTGAATGACGACGAGAACGTGGCTGGCGAGGTCGGTGTAGATATCTACAACATGACCAAGTACACCCGCTCCAACCAGAACACCAATATCAACCAGCGTCCTATCGTCAAGCGCGGCGATATCGTGGCTCGTGGTGATGTTCTGGCTGACGGCGCATCGACCGACCTGGGCGAATTGGCGCTGGGTCAGAACATGCTGATCGCCTTCATGCCCTGGAACGGCTACAACTTCGAGGACTCGATTCTGATCTCCGAGAAGGTCGTGGCTGATGACCGCTATACGTCGATCCACATCGAGGAACTGACGGTCGTCGCCCGCGATACCAAGCTGGGACCCGAGGATATTACCCGCGACATCAGCAATCTGTCCGAAGTGCAGTTGAACCGTCTGGACGATTCCGGCATTGTGTACATCGGTGCCGAAGTGCGTGCCGACGACGTGCTGGTCGGTAAAGTGACGCCTAAGGGCGAGACTCAGCTGACTCCCGAAGAAAAGCTGCTGCGCGCCATTTTTGGTGAAAAAGCCTCTGACGTTAAAGATACGTCCTTGCGCGTGCCTTCGGGCATGGTCGGCACGGTGATCGACGTTCAGGTCTTTACCCGTGAAGGCATCGAGCGTGACAAGCGTGCTCAGTCCATCATCGATGATGAGCTGCGTCGCTACCGCCAGGACCTGAACGACCAGCTGCAAATCGTTGAAGACGATGCCTTTGACCGTGCCTTGAAATTCCTGGTCGGCAAAACCGTTAACGGTGGTCCACGCAAGCTGCCCAAGGGCACCGAGCTGACCGCTGAATACCTGAACGACCTGGATCGTTGGCAGTGGTTTGATATCCGTCTGGCCAACGAACAGCATGCCGTGGTGTTGGAACATACCAAGGAATCCTTGGAGCAGAAGCGCCACCAGTTCGATCTGGCTTTTGAAGAAAAGCGCAAGAAACTCACTCAGGGCGATGAGCTGCCTCCTGGCGTGCTGAAAATGGTCAAGGTTTACCTGGCTGTTAAGCGTCGTCTGCAGCCTGGTGACAAGATGGCCGGTCGTCACGGTAACAAGGGTGTGGTTTCCCGCATCGTTCCTGTGGAAGACATGCCGCACATGGCCGACGGTACTCCCGTGGACATCGTTCTGAACCCGCTGGGCGTGCCTTCGCGCATGAACGTGGGTCAGGTTCTGGAAGTTCACCTGGGCTGGGCTGCCAAGGGCATTGGCCACCGCATCAATGACATGATGCAGGAAGAAAAGAACGTGCAGGTTTCCGAACTGCGCGCGTATCTGGACAAGGTTTACAACTCCGCCGGCAAGCAGACACGCATTGATGCACTGACTGACGATGAAATTGTGAACCTGGCCACCAATTTGCAGAAAGGTCTGCCATTGGCGACGCCTGTGTTCGACGGTGCCACCGAGCAGGAAATCGACCAGATGCTGCGTCTGGCCTATCCCGACGATATCGCCGAACATCTGCAACTGGCACCGCATCGCACGCAGGTTCGCCTGTTTGACGGTCGTACCGGCGAGGCGTTCGAGCGCATGGTCACGGTCGGCTACATGCACTACCTGAAGCTGCATCACCTGGTCGATGACAAGATGCACGCTCGTTCCACCGGCCCGTACTCGCTGGTGACTCAGCAGCCGCTGGGTGGTAAGGCGCAGTTCGGTGGTCAGCGTTTCGGGGAGATGGAAGTTTGGGCGCTGGAAGCGTATGGCGCCGCCTACACCCTGCAGGAAATGCTCACGGTCAAGTCCGACGACATCGCCGGCCGTACCAAGGTCTACGAGAACATTGTCAAGGGTGACCACGTGATCGACGCCGGTATGCCGGAGTCCTTTAACGTTCTGGTCAAGGAAATCCGTTCCTTGTCCCTGGACATGGATTTGGAGCGTAAATAATGAAAGCGCTACTCGATCTCTTTAAACAAGTCACTCAGGACGAGCAGTTCGATGCCATCAAGATCGGCATCGCCTCGCCCGAGAAAATCCGGTCCTGGTCTTTCGGTGAAGTCCGCAAGCCAGAGACCATCAACTATCGCACGTTCAAACCCGAGCGCGATGGTCTGTTTTGCGCCAAGATTTTTGGTCCTATCAAGGACTACGAATGTCTGTGCGGCAAGTACAAGCGCCTGAAGCATCGTGGCGTCATCTGCGAGAAGTGTGGCGTTGAAGTCACCGTCTCCAAGGTGCGTCGCGAGCGCATGGGTCACATCGAACTGGCCTGCCCGGTTGCGCACATCTGGTTCTTGAAGAGCCTGCCATCCCGTCTGGGCATGGTGCTGGACATGACCCTGCGTGACATCGAGCGCGTTCTGTACTTTGAAGCATGGTGCGTGATCGAACCTGGCATGACCCCGCTCAAGCGCGGTCAGATCATGTCCGATGACGATTTCCTGGCCAAGACCGAAGAATACGGCGACGACTTCCACGCCCTGATGGGCGCGGAAGCCGTGCGTGAACTGCTGCGTACGATCGATATCGATCGCGAAGTCGAGCGCCTGCGTGCCGAACTGAAAGCCACTGGCTCGGATGCCAAGATCAAGAAGATCTCCAAGCGTCTGAAAGTGCTGGAAGGCTTCCAGAAATCCGGCATCAAGCCAGACTGGATGATCATGGAAGTGCTGCCCGTGCTGCCACCGGACCTGCGTCCGCTGGTGCCACTGGACGGCGGCCGCTTCGCGACCTCCGATCTGAACGATCTGTACCGCCGCGTTATCAACCGCAACAACCGCCTGAAGCGTCTGTTGGAACTGAAGGCTCCGGACATCATCCTGCGCAACGAAAAGCGCATGCTGCAAGAGTCCGTGGACTCCTTGCTGGATAACGGTCGTCGCGGTAAAGCCATGACCGGTGCCAACAAGCGTCAGCTCAAGTCCTTGGCCGACATGATCAAGGGCAAGAGCGGTCGTTTCCGTCAGAACCTGCTGGGCAAGCGCGTGGACTACTCCGGTCGTTCCGTGATTGTGGTGGGTCCTCAGTTGAAGCTGCACCAGTGCGGTCTGCCCAAGCTGATGGCGCTGGAACTGTTCAAGCCTTTCATCTTCAACCGTCTGGAATTGATGGGTCTGGCTACGACCATCAAGGCAGCCAAGAAGCTGGTGGAAAGCCAGGAACCGGTGGTGTGGGACATCCTCGAAGAGGTGATCCGCGAGCATCCCGTGATGCTGAACCGTGCGCCTACGCTGCACCGTCTGGGTATTCAGGCTTTTGAACCGGTCCTGATCGAAGGTAAGGCGATTCAGCTGCACCCCCTGGTGTGTGCCGCCTTTAACGCTGACTTTGACGGTGACCAGATGGCCGTTCACGTGCCGCTGTCGCTGGAAGCCCAGTTGGAAGCGCGCACCCTGATGCTGGCCTCCAACAACGTGCTGTTCCCCGCCAACGGTGAACCGTCGATTGTTCCTTCCCAGGATATCGTGTTGGGTCTGTATTACGCGACCCGCGAACTGATCAACGGCAAGGGCGAAGGTCTGTTCATGACCGACGTGGCCGAAGTGCAGCGCGCTTACGACAACAAGGAAGTCGAACTGCAGACACGCCTGACCGTCCGTATCGAAGAATTCGAGAAGGGCGAGGACGGTGAGTGGGTCAAGACCATCAAGCGTTACGAAACGACGGCTGGCCGCGCCTTGCTGTCCGAAATTCTGCCCAAGGGCATGCCTTTCACTGCACTGAACCGTGCGCTGAAGAAGAAAGAAATTTCGCGTCTGATCAACCAGTCCTTCCGTCGCTGCGGCCTGCGTGCCACCGTGATTTTTGCCGACAAGTTGATGCAGTCCGGTTTCCGTCTGGCAACCCGTGGCGGTATTTCGATTGCCATGAATGACATGGTCATTCCATTGGTCAAGGAAGATATTCTGTCCCAGGCCAGCAACGAGGTCAAAGAGATCGACAAGCAGTACTCGTCGGGTCTGGTGACGGCTCAGGAACGCTACAACAACGTGGTGGACATCTGGGGCAAGGCCGGCGACCGTGTGGGCAAGGCCATGATGGAGCACCTGGCGACCGAGCCAGTGACCAACCGCTTTGGCGAAGAAGTACGCCAGGAGTCCTTCAACTCCATTTACATGATGGCGGACTCCGGTGCTCGTGGTTCGGCTGCACAGATTCGTCAGCTGGCTGGTATGCGTGGTCTGATGGCCAAGCCGGATGGCTCCATTATCGAAACGCCTATTACCGCGAACTTCCGTGAAGGTCTGAACGTACTTCAGTACTTTATTTCGACTCACGGTGCTCGTAAGGGTCTGGCCGATACGGCCTTGAAGACGGCTAACTCCGGGTACCTGACCCGTCGTCTGGTCGACGTGACGCAAGATCTGGTCATTACCGAAGACGATTGCGGCACCAAGGGTGGCTACACCATGAAAGCCATCCTGGATGGCGGCGAGGTGATCGAGCCCTTGCGCGACCTGATTCTGGGCCGCGTGGCAGCCTCGGACATCGTCAATCCCGACAACCAGGAACTGGTCATTCCCGCCGGCACGCTGCTGAACGAGGATCTGGTCGACCTGATCGACAATCTGGGCATCGACGAAGTCAAGATCCGCACGCCGCTGACTTGCGAAACGCGCCATGGTCTGTGCGCACACTGCTATGGTCGCGACCTGGGTCGTGGCGTGCTGGTCAACCGTGGCGAAGCCGTGGGTGTGATCGCTGCCCAGTCCATCGGTGAACCCGGCACGCAGCTGACTATGCGTACGTTCCACATTGGTGGTGCGGCATCGCGTGCTGCATTGGCCAGCTCGGTGGAAACCAAGACCGCCGGTACGGTGGGCTTTGAAATCGGTCTGCGTTATGTGACCAATGCCAAGGGCGAACGCGTGGCCATTTCCCGCTCTGGCGAAATCGTCATTTTCGACGACAACCGCCGCGAACGCGAACGTCACAAAGTGCCATACGGCGCCACCATTACGGTGGGCGACGGCGAGGTCATCAAGGCCGGTCAGCGTCTGGCCAGCTGGGACCCACTGACTCGTCCTATCGTGTCCGAGTACACCGGTACCGTCCGCTTCGAGAACATTGAAGAAGGCGTGACCGTGGCTCGTCAGGTGGACGAAGTTACTGGCTTGTCCACACTGGTTGTCATTACGCCCAAGACCCGTGGTGGCAAGATCACCATGCGTCCGCAGATCAAGCTGCTGAACGAACAGGGCCAGGAAATCAAGATCGCCGGTACGGATCACTTTGTGAACATTTCCTTCCCGGTCGGTGCTCTGATTACCGTGCGCGACGGTCAGCAAGTGTCCGTGGGTGAGATTCTGGCGCGTATTCCTCAGGAATCGCAAAAGACTCGCGACATTACCGGTGGTCTGCCGCGCGTGGCCGAGCTGTTTGAAGCCCGTTCGCCCAAGGATGCCGGTCTGCTGGCTGAAATCACCGGTACGGTTTCTTTCGGTAAGGACACCAAGGGCAAGCAGCGTCTGGTCATTACCGATCTGGACGGCGTCAGCCACGAGTTCCTGATTCCGAAAGAAAAGCAGGTCCTGGTGCACGACGGCCAAGTGGTGAACAAGGGCGAAATGATTGTGGACGGCCCGGCCGATCCGCACGACATTTTGCGCTTGAAGGGTATCGAGAAGCTGGCCAACTACATTGTTAACGAAGTGCAGGACGTGTACCGTCTGCAGGGCGTGAAGATCAACGACAAGCACATTGAAGTGATTGTTCGTCAGATGCTGCGCCGCGTGAACATTGTGGATGCCGGTGATACCAACTTCATCACGGGTGAACAGGTTGAACGCTCCGAACTGCTGAACGAGAACGATCGCGTTCTGGCCGAAAACGGTATTCCAGCGACGTACGAAAACGTGCTGCTGGGTATTACCAAGGCCTCGCTGTCGACCGACTCCTTCATCTCGGCGGCTTCCTTCCAGGAAACCACTCGCGTGCTGACTGAAGCGGCCATCATGGGTAAAACCGATGATCTGCGTGGTCTGAAAGAAAACGTGATCGTGGGTCGTCTGATTCCTGCTGGTACCGGCATGGCCTTCCATGCCGCCCGCAAGGATAAGGAAGCATTTGAAGTGGCCGAACGCAAGGCTGCCCGCGAACTGGAAAACCCGTTTGCATCGGCACCCGAGCCTTCGGACGATCCTGTGTTCGTGGCTGGTACCCCCGAACCCGAACAGCCCGAATCGCCTGCAAGCGATACGGAATAAGCGGTTCGTGCTTCTATCGCCCTGGAAACAGGGCGGTGGGATCGATCAAATCCCTACGCTGTTTTGCGGCGTAGGGATTTTTTTTGTCCATCACCGATTGACGCAGGCTTGTGACGTATTCTGGCCAAGTGCAGCCCTGCTGCATCACCATGTCCCTGCAAGTGGCTTGTTATGCCTACCCTATGTCTTGGTCGCGCAGGATCGTGTTTTGTTGTTGTCGGTCATTCAGATCGTGCGCGACAGGGCTTATGTTTACAAACTTAGCTGCCTAGTCCGAGCTTGCCGGTCATGACTGCCCAGTGGCCGGGGAAAGAGCAGAAGAATGCGTAGTCTTCACCAGCTTGTAGTTTGGCGACATCGAAGGTGACGGATGTGCTTTCGCCGCCGCCGATGACATCGGTATGTGCAATGACGCGGGAGTCGTTGGGTTTGACATAGTTGTTGTCCAGGCCGGCAGTCATGCCATCGGTAGCCACGGCTTTTTCGTCGGCTTTTTTGGAGATCACGACATTGTGGCCCATCGCGGTCTTGGGAATCTTGCCCGTGTGTTTGAGATGGATCGTGAATTGCTTGCATGTCTTGTCGACAACAATCTGCTTTTGGTTGAACTGCATGGCATCGTTACCTTCGATGGTAACTTCGCATGCGGCAAGAGCTGGCAGGCTGACCAGACCGAGAGTGGCGGTTAACGCAAGTTTGGCAAACATTGGATGTACTCCATGAAAACAGTCTTGAACAAGGCGCAGGATCACACATCCTGCTCCGGATTCTTAGCATAGACCTGGAGACTAGGTCAGGTACCTAAAGACTTGTTCGAGTAATGTTTTGTTCGCGGGAGTATCACCAGTGTGATAAGGTGAATGATTGCTCTTCTTGTTTGCGGGGCCAAACAGATCGTCCGTGCTGGGACAGAGATTCAGTACTGATCGGGCGCTTGTATGGCGGGCAGGGTGACGGTAAAGGTGCTGCCTTCCCCTGGCACGCTATGCAGCGTTATGACTCCGGCATGTTTGTTGACCACTATCTTTACAAAGGCCAGGCCTAAGCCGCTGCCTGCGGGGGTGTTGGTGTGCGCTTCGTGCGCGCGACGATACGGTTCAAACACGTCGGTTTGAAGTTCCTCTGGAATCCCCCAGCCGTGATCACGTACGTTAATGTGTATATTTGCCGCGTGCCGTTTCATCGTAATTTCGATGCGGTTACCGTCAGGACCGTATTTAATGGCATTCTGGATCAAATTGGCAAAGACGCGGCGCAGCATGGCGGCATTACCCAAGACCCAGGCTTGTTCGGTGTCGTCTTGAATGAGTTCGATATTGCGCTTGCTTGCGCTGGCCCAGGCGTCGTCCAGACAATCGGCCAGCAGGTCTGGAAGATTCAGGGGAGACAGCACCATTTCCATGGCTTCCGCACGGGCCAGACTGATGAAATTGTCAACCAGCTCCAGTGTCTGACTGGCATAGCCTTCCATTTTGTACAGCAGCTCGTCGGAAGACAGGCGGTGGTTGGTTTGGCGTTGCAGCGATGCCAGGGCCAGGATGGAGTTTTGGGGCGCGCGCATATCATGCGAAATAAATCGCAGGGTCTCTTCGCGCTTGGTCTGTGCCAGACGCAGTAATTCGATTGAACGGTGTAGCTGAGTCAGCCTGTGGGGTAGGTTGTGGGAATTTAGGCCGGATTGTGGTTGGCTGAGCGCAACGCGGATATCGGGATGATCCAGTTCTAGCGTGCGCAATTCTTGCATGACCTGTCGCAAGGCGGCTTCCTGGCTGCGCCAGTGCCAGAGCGGGTAGGCCAACATGATGGTAATCAAGCTGGCCATTGGAGGAACCCAAAGATCGAAGATGTGCATGGCGACCCAGTTCACCAGCAGAATGCTGATCAGTAGCCCCAACAGGCTGAGCAATGTGGATCGAGGGGATTGAGAGAGCAGTACCCGGCAGGCCAACAGGACGGGCAGACAGCAGGCCAGCGCAATCAGCCAGTTCGGTGGAATCAGTATCCAACGATCTTCGCGGGCGGACTGCAGCGTATTGGCCAGGATTTCCACTCCTGACATGGTCGCCATGTCGGCATTGGACATGGGCGTAGGAAAGACATCGCCCAACCCGCTTCCCCAGGCTCCGATCAAGACGTATTTATTCTGAAAAAAAGTGGGTGCAATCGCACCGCGCAGCACATCAATGTATGGCACGGTGTTGAAATGTCCCGGCCGTCCCGCGTAAGGGATGAAGTGAGTATTTTGATGCCGGGGCTTCAAGGCATGCATTGCCTGGGATACATCGCCGCCGGCCAGCAGCATGGCCACGGAAAAATGCGGCAGGACACGGCCCGACTGTGTGGTCTGCTGCAAAGAAACCTGTCGCACAACGCCGTCCGGGTCTGGCTCTATATTGATGTAGCCGGTCGCCTTGGCCGCGTCGTTCAGAATCGGCAGCGGCGTGTTGATTGCATCCCGACCGGCGTCGTAGACCAGCGGCAGTACGACGCGTCCGTGTTTGTGCATGGCGCGTGCAAAGTGCTCGTCGTCTTGGGGGTAGGCCGGATTGGGCTCCTGGAAAACGATGTCTATGCCCACCGCCCGCGCTTGGACGAGCTGTTCTAGGATCTGTGCGTGAACCTTGCGCCGCCAGGGCCAGTAGCCCAGGGCAGCGATGCTGTCGTCATCAATTGCAATGATGACAACGTCCGGTGCGGGCGTCCGGGGCAGGGCCGCAGACATGGTGAAGTCGTAGATCAAGTTGTTCAGCCGCCCTAGGGCAAAATCATCGCGCAGGGAGCTGAACAGCAAGGTCAGCAGCAACAGTAATATGGAGACCAGACGCCATTCTTTTCGTATCCGGTCGGACAGCAGATTGCTGTTCGATGTGCTTAGGGCGGACATGAGGCGTCGGGTCTTTGCTGATTAGAACTGGCTTAGCAGGATCGGATCACCGAAGCTGCTGACTACGGGTGTGCCATCGGAACTGGAGAGCGCGGCCGCGCCCTCGAAGCTGTGCAGCGTGTCGGGCCCCATCAGTCCGTGGCTGTCGATTGCGCGCACCATGACATAGTATGTCCCTGGACGTGGAGCACTGAATTGGATAGTGGTGTCGGTGACCAGTCGGCGGGATAACAGCATGGCACCGCGCGGGTCCAACGCGGTCTGCACCAGATAGGCCTGGGCTCCCGGAACCGGGTCTATGTTGCTGCTCCAGCGTCCGCCTTGGCGTTGTGGAACAGATACTTGTGGTGCGGGCAACAGCGGGGCAACGGCGACGATACGGCCGTCTGTGGTCACGGCAGCACCTTGGTTTTGTCTCAGCGCGGTGGGGGCTGTCTGTTGTTGGGTGCCCAGTGCGGCCTGTCCTGCCAGCACTTCGCTATGGGCGTGGCCGTCGCGCGTGCGCACGCGCAGTTCGGTGCCACGCACCCCGGTAATGCTGACAGGAGTGCGTACCTCGAAGCGTCCTACTCCTTGTTGATCGGGAGCGACCCGGGATTCGATATCACCGTCTTCGAGGGCGACGATTGAATCGATCAGGCCTGTGCCTTCAAAGGCGCGCATGCGCGCAACACGCAGGGACGCCGATGCCGGCACGCTGAGCTGGCTGCCATCGAGCAATTCCAGGGTCAGGTAGCCGTCCTGGCCGGTACGCACCTGGTCGCCTTCTTTCAGATGTGTGTGTCCCTCCGACAGGGTCTGGCCATTGACCTGAATCTGCCCGGCCTGGTGAACGATACGCGCCGGTGCCTCTACTTCGGGAATCATCTTAAAGGGAATGCGCAGCTCTTTGCCGATGGGCAGACGCGCTGGATCGGCAACGGTATTGAGTCGCTGGATGTGAGCCCAGTTGCGATCCTGGCGAGTGTAGGTGCCCGAAATGCCCAGCAGCGTATCGCCAGCCCTGACTTTGTAGATGAAGTCGTCGCCCTGTGCGCCAGAAGGCTGGGCCAGGGCGGTGCTGCCCCACAACAGGCCGCAGACAAGGGGGGCGGCATAGTGCAGTTTGATCATAGAGTTCAGGTATTGTCGGACAGAAGCTCCAGGCGATAGCCTAAAGCATAGGAGGCGGTCAGGCGCACGCCGTTCTCGGGACGCAATTGCAATTTGCGCCGGATATTGGACAGGTGGGTGTCCAGGGTGCGCGAGGTCGCCGGAATTTCCCGGTTCCAGACCGCAGAACTGAGTACGTCCCGGGAGAAGAGCCGGCCGGGGTTGCGAAACAAGAGTAAGGCCAGTTCGAACTCTTTCGGGGCCAGCGTGATGGCGGTACCGTCCAAGGAGATCTGTCCTTGTTCGGGGTGAATATCGTATCCGCCGAACGTGAAACGGCTGTCCTGCACGGGGGCGGTCAGGCTCAAGCGTCGGCTGATGGCGTTGACCCGTGCAATCAGTTCGCCTGTGCGCAAAGGTTTCTGGATATAGTCGTCTGCGCCGGCTTGCAAGCCGGTGACCAGGTCTTCTTCCTGGGTGCGGCTGGTCAGGAAAATAACGGGCAGGGCATAGCCCAGGTTGGCGCGTACCCAGCGCAACACGTCCAGTCCGCTGACATCGGGCAGCTCCCAGTCCAGGAGCAGCAGGTCGAAATGGTGAGGTTTGGCCAATGCGGCCAGTAGGCTTTTGCCCTGATTGTAGGACTGGCACTCGTGACCGGCTTCGGTTAGTGTCCTGGCAATCAGTTCAGCCTGGATGAGGTCGTCTTCCAGGGAAGCGATGATCATGGGGCATTGTCCTTGTCGCAGAGGTGCAATAGTCCAGAAGTATAACTACTGGGGCAGGGTTATTGACCAAGTGCGCCGCTTCGTGCGGCTCCACAACGGGAATGGCAGCAGAGTACACCCAAATCGTTGACCTATAAGGGTTTACCGTGGTAAATTTCAGAGCTTACTTAAGGATCCTTTGCCGGTACTCCTTGTAGTAATTTGTTCGCAGCTGCCGGGTTTGCAGCAGCAAGCGCCCCTAAGGGGCGCATTCAGTCAAGCCCAAGCCAGTGCAAGACCGCTCTTTTTCGTGTTTTATGGGGAGCGGCATTGCGCAATGCCGCTCCGGTAGCAGGAAGTCTATCCTGCCATTGGAATGGCGTTTTTCCAAAAACAATACGTCAACCAGTACGTAAAATACGTTATAGGATACGTAAAGGTCATGCCAACCATTAGCCAACTCGTGCGCAAGCCGCGCGAAGTCAGTCGCGAAAGCAGCAAGAGCCCCGCGCTCGAGAACTGCCCACAGCGTCGCGGTGTCTGCACGCGTGTCTACACCACGACCCCCAAGAAGCCTAACTCCGCTCTGCGTAAAGTCGCCAAAGTGCGTCTGACCAACGGCTTCGAAGTCATTTCTTACATCGGCGGCGAAGGCCACAACCTGCAAGAGCACTCGGTCGTTCTGGTCCGTGGTGGTCGTGTCAAGGACTTGCCCGGTGTTCGTTACCACATCGTCCGCGGTGCCCTGGATCTGCAAGGCGTCAAAGACCGTAAGCAAGCTCGCTCCAAGTACGGCGCCAAGCGTCCCAAGTAATCCATGTGTCCATCGATCAGTATCACTGATCCGGACCCGTGCAACCGTGGCCTTGCGCCATGGTAGGTAAGTGGTCATTTGTCATGAATGACCGAGACCGCGAAAAGCGGTTCAACTGAATAGTCACAAGGAAATTAAAATGCCTCGCCGTCGCGAAGTACCCAAACGTGAAATCCTACCTGACCCGAAATTCGGCAGCGTCGAGCTGGCCAAATTCATGAACGTGGTCATGCTGTCCGGCAAGAAAGCTGTTGCCGAACGTATTGTTTATGGCGCGCTGGAACAAATTGCGCAGAAGACCGGCAAAGATCCGCTCGAAGTGTTTAACGCTGCCATCAACAATGTCAAACCAGTTGTTGAAGTGAAAAGCCGCCGTGTTGGTGGCGCGAACTACCAGGTTCCTGTCGAAGTGCGTCCCGTCCGCCGTTTGGCTTTGGCCATGCGCTGGATGCGTGAAGCCGCCAAGAAGCGTGGCGAAAAGTCGATGGATCTGCGCCTGGCCGGCGAATTGACCGATGCGGCTGAAGGTCGTGGCGGCGCAATGAAAAAGCGCGAAGACACGCACAAGATGGCCGATGCCAACAAGGCATTCAGCCATTTCCGTTGGTAATCTGAGGACATATAATCATGGCCCGCAAAACCCCTATCCAGCGCTACCGCAATATCGGTATCTCGGCCCACATCGACGCCGGGAAAACGACGACTACCGAGCGCATCCTGTTCTACACCGGTGTGAATCACAAACTGGGCGAAACCCACGAGGGTTCGGCCACGATGGACTGGATGGAGCAAGAGCAAGAGCGCGGGATCACCATTACCTCGGCTGCTACGACCGCTTTCTGGCGTGGTATGGCGGGCAATTACCCCGAGCACCGTATCAACATCATTGATACCCCCGGCCACGTTGACTTCACCATCGAAGTCGAGCGCTCCATGCGCGTGCTGGACGGTGCCTGCATGGTGTACTGCGCTGTGGGTGGTGTTCAGCCCCAGTCCGAAACCGTGTGGCGTCAGGCCAACAAGTACGGCGTACCTCGTCTGGCCTTCATCAACAAGATGGACCGTACCGGTGCCAACTTCTTCAAGGTCTACGACCAGCTCAAGCTGCGTCTGAAAGCCCATCCTGTGCCTGTCGTTATCCCGATCGGCGCTGAAGAAGATTTCCAAGGCGTGGTTGACCTGATCAAGATGAAAGCCATCATCTGGGATCAAGCCAGCAACGGCGTGAAGTTCGACTACACCGACATTCCTGCCGAGCTGCAAGCTTCGGCCGAAGAATGGCGCGAAAAGATGGTCGAATCGGCCGCTGAAGCCAGCGAAGAGCTGATGAACAAGTACCTGGAAAACGGTGACCTCTCCGAAGAGGACATCAATCTGGGTCTGCGTACACGCACCATTGCTTGCGAAATTCAGCCCATGCTGTGCGGCACCGCCTTCAAGAACAAGGGCGTGCAGCGCATGCTGGACGCGGTCATCGACTACCTGCCATCGCCTGTGGACATTCCACCGGTCGAAGGTTCGGACGATGACGGCAATGTCATTCATCGTAAAGCCAGCGACGAAGAGCCTATGTCGGCTCTGGCGTTCAAGCTGATGACCGACCCTTTTGTTGGTCAGCTGACTTTCGTGCGCGTTTACTCGGGTGTTCTGCGTTCGGGCGATACCGTCTATAACCCTATCAAGGGCAAGAAAGAGCGTATCGGCCGTATTTTGCAGATGCACGCCAACAACCGTGCCGAACTGAAAGAGCTGGTCGCCGGCGACATCGCTTCGGTGGTGGGCCTGAAAGACGTGACCACGGGCGAAACCCTGTGCGATGCTTCCGCTCACATCGTTCTGGAGCGCATGGAGTTCCCCGAGCCCGTGATTTCGCAGGCCGTCGAACCCAAGACCAAGTCCGACCAGGAAAAGATGGGCGTGGCTCTGTCGCGTCTGGCTCAGGAAGATCCTTCTTTCCGTGTCAGCAGCGACGAAGAATCCGGCCAGACCATCATCTCCGGTATGGGCGAGCTGCACCTGGAAGTGCTGGTCGATCGCATGCGCCGTGAGTTCGGCGTGGAAGCCAACGTGGGCAAACCTCAGGTTGCTTACCGCGAAACCATCCGCAAGACCTGCGAAGAAGTCGAAGGCAAGTTCGTCAAGCAATCCGGCGGTCGTGGTCAGTACGGTCACGTGGTGCTCAAGCTCGAGCCCCTGGAAGCCGGCGGCGGTTACGAATTCGTCGACGCCATCAAGGGCGGTGTGGTTCCTCGCGAATACATCCCTGCGGTGGACAAGGGCATCCAGGAAACCCTGCACGCGGGTGTCGTGGCCGGTTACCCTGTGGTCGACGTCAAGGCAACGCTGTTCTTCGGTTCCTACCACGATGTGGACTCGAACGAAAACGCGTTCCGCATGGCTGCTTCCATGGCCTTCAAGGAAGGTATGCGCAAAGCATCCCCAGTGCTGCTTGAGCCTACCATGGCTGTTGAAGTCGAAACGCCTGAAGAATACGCTGGTACGGTGATGGGTGACTTGTCTTCCCGTCGCGGTATGGTTCAGGGTATGGACGATATGGTCGGTGGCGGCAAAGTCATCAAGGCCGAAGTTCCTCTGGCCGAGATGTTCGGTTACTCGACCAGCCTGCGTTCGCAAACGCAAGGTCGCGCTACGTACACGATGGAATTCAAGCAATATGCTGAAGCTCCAAAGAACGTGGCCGACGAAGTCATCAGCGCTCGCGGCAAGTAATAGCAACAACAGCCCGCTTTAAGCGGGCTGCTCAACATTTTTTTGTTTTCCTGTAAAACATAGATTGGGATAAATCATGGCAAAAGGTAAGTTTGAACGGACCAAACCGCACGTCAACGTCGGCACCATCGGTCACGTTGACCACGGTAAAACCACGCTGACCGCTGCAATCTGCACGGTTCTGGCCAAAGCATACGGCGGCGAAGCACGCGATTACTCGCAGATCGACAACGCCCCTGAAGAAAAAGCACGCGGCATCACCATCAGCACCTCGCACGTCGAGTACGAGACGCCTGCTCGCCACTACGCACACGTTGACTGCCCCGGCCACGCCGACTACGTCAAGAACATGATTACTGGTGCTGCTCAGATGGACGGCGCCATTCTGGTATGTTCCGCTGCTGACGGCCCAATGCCCCAGACGCGCGAGCACATCCTGCTGAGCCGTCAGGTTGGCGTTCCTTACATCATCGTGTTCCTGAACAAGGCCGACATGGTGGACGACGAAGAGCTGATCGAACTGGTGGAAATGGAAGTTCGCGAGCTCCTGTCCAAGTACGACTTCCCCGGCGACGATACCCCGATCATCAAGGGTTCGGCCAAGCTGGCACTGGAAGGCGACGAAGGCCCACTGGGCAGCCAAGCTGTTCTGAAGCTGGCCGAAGCGCTGGACACCTACATTCCTACGCCAGAGCGCGCTGTTGACGGCACGTTCCTGATGCCTGTTGAAGACGTGTTCTCGATCTCGGGTCGCGGTACTGTGGTGACCGGTCGTATCGAGCGCGGCATCATCAAGGTCGGCGAAGAAATCGAAATCGTGGGCATCAAAGACACGGTCAAGACCATTTGTACCGGCGTTGAAATGTTCCGCAAGCTGCTGGATCAGGGCGAAGCTGGCGATAACGTCGGTCTGCTGCTGCGCGGCACCAAGCGTGAAGACGTCGAGCGTGGTCAGGTTCTGGCCAAGCCCGGTTCGATCAAGCCACACACCGACTTCGACGCCGAAGTGTACATTCTGTCCAAGGAAGAAGGCGGCCGTCACACTCCTTTCTTCAAGGGCTACCGTCCTCAGTTCTACTTCCGTACGACGGACGTAACCGGTACGATCGAGCTGCCAGAAGACAAGGAAATGGTTCTGCCTGGCGATAACATCTCGATGAAAGTGTCGCTGATCGCTCCTATCGCCATGGAAGAAGGTCTGCGCTTCGCTATCCGCGAAGGCGGCCGTACCGTTGGCGCTGGCGTTGTTGCCAAGATCATCAAGTAATAGGCCACGGCCTGGGCGGGAGCGTCATGCTCCCGCTTATTTCGTTCTTTAGGACTACACATGAAAAACCAGAAAATCCGCATCCGTCTGAAGGCCTATGATTACAAGCTGATCGATCAATCGGCAGCCGAAATCGTAGAAACCGCCAAGCGCACCGGTGCTGTTGTTCGTGGCCCCGTGCCACTGCCAACCCGCATCCGTCGTTACGACATCCTGCGTTCGCCTCACGTGAACAAGACGTCGCGCGATCAGTTCGAAATGCGCACTCACCAGCGTCTGATGGACATTGTCGATCCTACCGACAAGACCGTCGATGCGCTGATGCGTCTGGATTTGCCAGCAGGTGTAGACGTCGAAATCGCTCTGCAGTAATTCTGCCGACGAATTCGTCATACATCGAAGAACGCCATGCTTTATGCATGGCGTTTTTTTTTTGGTTCTTTGAAGAATTTCAGGAGCCAATCTACCCAGCCGATGACAAATTGGTTTTTAAAGACGCCATTCAAGACGCAGTACGCTCGGACAGGGCTGATGGTTTGCCGGCGCTGCGCGCCGGTGCCCTGGTCGGGGCGCATGGCCGGGCGCATCGTTAACTCCGGCGGGTTGCTTGTCCGCCGGACAAGCAACAAGCGCCGCCGTCAAACAGAACGACGCTTGCCCCCCGTCCCCACGCCCCGCCTGCGGCAAGCCATCCGATCCGCCCCGTCCGAGCGTACTGCGCCGTGAATGGCTCAAAACACCGATGACATCGCTCCGGCTATACATAGCCATACCCAACAGGCCATTGAGCGTATAGCTGAAATCTTGTGCGGCGTACGTGGACGTCCTGCCATGTGGGCCAAACACATCGGTGCTGTTCTCGCCAGGCCGACCCTAGCGGGCCGGTGGGCGAGTCAGGGCCTTCGCCGCAGGCGGGATACTGGGGCGGGAGGCAAGGGGCGTGCTGTTCGAGCAGGACGCTTGTGATTCGTCCGGTGGACGAATCACCCTGCGAGTTCATGCTCCGCCCGCCCCTGTATCCTGACCAGGGAACCTGCGCGCAGCGCGGGCGAAGGACCCAGCCACGCCGGCTTGCTAGGGTCGGCCTGGCGAGAACCCAAGGTTCTCTGCGCTTAACCTAAACGGCCCACCCAATACGAAAAAATCCCCGGTATTTAACGAAGAACTTTTTTGGTTTCGCGCCTTGCTTTCAAAGGGGCAGATGCCGCATCTCTGGCCCGATCAGATTGCGTGCTAGTTGAAGCGGCGATATTAGTGCAAGTGTGCCGAACCCGGCATCGGCCATCAGTCTTGAGACCTTATAGACACGCCGAGCCGGCGCAAGGCGAGCCAACACACACAAGCCAAGATCGCTGACGAGTTGCGGATCTTGTTGCCATCAAGCGCAGTACACACGATCGTTGCTGTTTCGTACCGGCGCGGGCATCGCAGTTCAACGAGCGTGCTGCTGGAAAAAAATATCCGTGTTGTTGTGGAAATTATGGATATGCATAAGCCCGTGTTTTTATAAGCCAATTTGCATCGGAGTTTTGGTTTGTTAATTTAATATGTAATCGTTTTGTGGCTAATTTATTGAATGGGTTTTAGTGTATTTTTTGGATCTTGAGCAAGTTGATTTTTATAATCTTATTTGTTTCAGTTTTTAAAATTAAATTTTGTGCACGGTAATATATAATTAATTTATCGTTTAATTTTAAGTGTTTTTTAGGCTTAAAATTAATGCGTGATTTTACAATCCGATCGGTTCAAAGAGCCCATTAAATTTAGTGGTAAATTGTTTGCTTCGTTTATTTTTTGGGTGCCTTGCAAGTCCTTTTTTGAGTCACAGAAAAAACTCCAGGTGTGGCGCAGCTCCGGAGTAAGCTGTGCTGTGTCTGGCGAAAGTTGCAAAACCGAACGAATGCTACGGAGGGTCGGGGGCTTTACGAGTCTTCCGGTCCCGACCTGCTGGGTGGGCGGCATGGTAGTTGCGGTCGACAGGGATTTGTAAAACATGCTCAGGTTTCTATTCCTATTCATCGCTACGTCAAACAGCGTGTGAGGCCTAGCCTAAACCAAAATTTTTTCAAGCCAATCCATGACCACATCGCAGTTTCATTACCTTAATGGCGTGCTTCACGCTGAAGCGATCCCTGTTACGGACTTGATCGCCGAGTATGGGAGTCCGTTGTATGTTTATTCCGCCACTCAGCTGCTGCAAAACTACCGCGCAATTCGCGCCGCATTTGCACCTATCGACCCTCTGATCTGTTATTCGGTAAAGAGTTGCGGGAACGTCGGCGTGCTCAAAGTGCTTGCCAACGAAGGTGCAGGTATGGACATCGTGAGCGCAGGTGAATTGCAACGTGCTCTGGCTGCCGGTGTCTCTCCTGACCGCATCGTGTTTGCTGGTGTAGGGAAGTCTCGCGAAGAGATGAAACAGGCGCTGGCTGCAGGCATCTTCATGTTTAATGTAGAGTCCACACAGGAGCTCGATAGGCTTCAGGCCGTCGCTGCCGCCGCCGGCAAGAAAGCGCGCGTAGCCTTGCGCGTCAACATCGACGTCTCCGACCCAGGCACACACGCAAAAACGGCAACTGGCGGGCGTCACACCAAGTTCGGTATTCCTCTTCAGCAAGCTCAAGAGTTGTACCTTAGTACAGACCGTTCTGCGCTCGAGATTACCGGTCTGCACATTCATCTTGGTTCACCAATCCCTTCGCCACAGACCTACACCGCCGCATTGGATAAGGTCATCGAGGTGATAGCGCAACTGCGAGAGAGCGGCCATGACATTACGATGGTAAACATCGGGGGAGGATATCCCGTCTCCTACCGAGACCCGAACGGCACTGACGTGCCATCGATTGGCGAAATCGGCGCGCGTATTTGTGAAAAGCTACATGCTTTGTACGATCAGGGTGTTAAGTTCGCGATCGAGCCAGGCCGAGTTATTTCTGCTAATGCCGGCCTGCTTCTCGGTTCAGTCGAATACGTCAAGCAGGGCTGGGACAGGAAGATTGTGATCCTCGACACGGGCATGAACTCGCTGATTCGTCCGACGCTCTATGGTGCCCATCACCCGATATGGCCGGTGCGCTACGAGGACTATTCAGGCTCATGGGGTGTCTATTCGACAGCAACCGCTGGAACTGAAGAAATGGACGTTGTCGGCCCGATTTGTGAAACCGGCGACTTCTTCGCATTGCAGCGGCACCTGCCGCCTTTGGCGCAAGGCGATGTCATGGCGGTTTTCTGCGCAGGGGCGTACGGGATGAGTCAAGCCAGCCAGTACAACTCGCGCCCGAGGCCGGCGGAAATTCTCGTAGAAGGAGCGCGCGCGAGCGTCGTACGTCGTCGCGAAAGCTATAAAGACCTTCTGGAGCATGAGGTCGATAGTCTTTGATGTCGCGCTAAGCCGTCGAGCCTGCGCTCAAGCGGCGTGAGGCCACCGCTGGCATGGCTCTGGGCAATGCCAGCGGGCGCGGTCATCGTTCCAGTTGTGCCGCCTCTACTTCAACTTGCAAGCCTTTCTGCCGAACCCCTTTCCCGGACAGGCCGGGTGGACGGTGCGCTGCCGATTGCAGTACCCTGAATCACGACAATCCACGACCGAGTATCTTGCTGTTAGGGCAAGGAGGACGAGCATGGACAGAAGGGGGATGGCGTCGCTTGCGGCGTGGAGCTGGCTGTTGTTGGTGATCTGCCTGGTGTGGCCCGCAGTGCGCGCCCATGCCTGTACGGTTAGCGCGCCTGTGCGGCTGGCTGATTTAAGCTGGGAAAGCGCGGCCTTCAGCACACAGTTGTATCAGGAAATTCTGGAAAAGGCCTACGATTGCCGCACTGAGCGTGTGCCCGGTTCTTCGGCTGCGTTGGAGACGGCTCTGGCACAAAACGATATCCAGCTGATTGGCGAGATATGGTCAGGTCGTACCGAGATCATAGAAAAAGCCATTGCGGCCGGGCAGGTACAGATCATAGGCAATACTTTGGCCGGCGGAGCAGAGCAAGGTTGGTATGTGCCGGATTATGTGGTGGACGGTGATCCACAGCGAAACGTGAAGGCCGTGGCTCCCGAGTTGCGACGCATTCAGGATTTGGGGCAGTACGCACAGGTCTTCAGTGACCCGGAGCAACCGGGGCGTGGTCGTTTTTACAACTGCCCGTCCGGTTGGGTGTGCGAGACCTTTAATAGCCGTTTGTTCGAGCTGTACGGTTTGGATAAGGCTTATCAGAATTTCCGGCCCGGCACAGGAGCGGCGCTCGATGCGGCTATTAGTGCCGCGTATGATCGACGGCAGCCGATTTTGTTTTATTACTGGCAGCCGGCCGGCCTGATGGCCAAGTATTCGTTCCGCAAACTGACCAGCGCCCCTTTTGATAAGGCATGCTGGGACGCCGCGGTGTCGGGTAAAGGGCATACATGCCCGACGGATTTTATTGTGGCCAGGATAGCGGTGGCGGCCTCTACGCCGTTTGTGCAAGCGCATCCTGAGCTGGTGGATGTGTTCGAGAAGATCCAACTGCGTCCCGAGCAGATGAATGCCATTATCCTGGGCATGACCGAGGGCGGCCAGAATGCCGCTACACAGGTGCAGCGTTTCCTGAAAGAAAATCCCGAGCAGTGGCGCACCTGGATGCCCGTGGCTCAGGCCGATCGTTTGCAAGCGGCACTCGCGGCGGACAGGGTCGATGCCGGGCAGGATGCGCAGGGCGGCTTTTTTCCTAGCTGGTCGGCGGCAGATTGGATCAACCGCCAACTGCTGTCGGCTGTGCGCGAATGGGGCACGGGGTTTCGCAGTGTGAGTGCCTGGATTTTGCAGGGCGTCATTTTGCCTGTGGAGCGCGTTCTGCAATCCGTGCCGGCTTGGGTGGTGCTGGCCCTGACCGGGGCGCTGGCCGCATGGAGCCAGCGTCGCTATCTGCCACCTTTGCTCTACGTGGCGGGCCTGTACCTGATCGGTGCTATGGGGCTGTGGGACAAGCTGATGCAGACCTTTGCCTTGGTTCTGGTCGCGACGTTCTTTTCTGTGTTGATCGGCATTCCGGTGGGTGTGTTGGCGGCGCGCAGTCGCGTGTTGCGGCGTGTCCTGACGCCTGTGCTCGATGTCATGCAGACTATGCCCAGTTTTGTCTATCTGATTCCGGTGTTGATGCTGTTTGGCCTGGGCAAAGTGCCGGCGGTGCTGGCGACGGTGGTTTATGCGCTTCCTCCTTTGATCCGCTTGACCAGTCTTGGGTTGCGTCAGGTAGACCCTAATGTCATGGAAGCAGCACAGGCGTATGGCGTTACCCGCTGGCAGATGTTGACCAAGGTAACACTGCCGTTGGCTCGTCCCAGCATCATGGCCGGTATCAATCAGACCACGATGATGGCCTTGTCCATGGTGGTGGTGGCTTCCATGATCGGTGCACAGGGACTGGGCGAAGATGTGCTGGCCGGCATTCAGACCTTGGACATAGGTCGGGGCTTGCAGGCCGGCATTGCCATTGTGATTCTGGCGATTGTGATGGACAGGATTTCCCAGTCGTATGGGCGATCGCAGCGTCGCCGCAGCAAGGACAGGAAGCAGCTATGAGTAACAACACGCACGTGGATCAGGATTGCAAAGTCGAGCTGCGCGATGTCTACAAGGTGTTTGGCGCGCGTGCGCAACAGGCGGTAGGCTTGTTAAGGCAGGGCCAGGATAAGTTGAGCGTGCAGCAACAGACTGGCTGTATTGTGGGCTTGGCTGGCGTCAATGCCTGTTTTCCGGCGCGGCAGATTTCTTGCGTGATGGGTTTGTCGGGGTCCGGGAAATCCACTTTGGTGCGTCACATCAACCGGCTGATCGATCCGACGGCCGGTCAGATACTGGTAGATGGGCAGGATATCCTGGCGCTGGATATGGGGCGGCTGCGGCAGTTGCGACGTCACGGCATCAGCATGGTGTTTCAGGCTTTTGGTCTGTTGCCGCACCTGATGGTGCTGGATAATGTTGCGTTTGGGCTGGAAGTGCGCGGCGACGGTCGTCGTCAGGCGCGTTCGCAAGCCATGCATTGGCTGGAGCGAGTCGGCTTGCAGGACTACGCGCGTAACTACCCCGATGAACTGTCGGGGGGTATGCAGCAGCGTGTGGGGCTGGCACGCGCCTTGGCCGTGGATGCCGACATTTTGTTGATGGACGAGGCGTTTTCAGCCTTGGACCCGCTGATTCGCTACGAGATGCAGGATGAGTTGTTGCGGCTTCAGCAGAGCCTGCAAAAGACCATTATCTTCATTACGCACGATATCGATGAGGCTTTGCGCCTTGGTCAGCATATCGTCGTGCTGCGCGAGGGGCGGGTCGAGCAGAGCGGTACGCCCCAGCAGATCCGTACCGAGCCTGCCAATGACTATGTCGCGCGGTTTGTACATAAGCCGGGGGGGGCTAAGTCCTGACTTTGCCGTGCTGCAGATACTGACGCCTGGCCGGCCTGTGCCGGGGTTTTAAAAAACTGTTGTGTATCAAGCAGTTTGAGGAAATATTTTGCTTGGGTAATTGCTCCACTTTACACGCGCGTGGTATATTGTCCAGCTTAGCCAAAAAGTTTTGGTTAAAAACGCTAGCGCAAAGATTTTTTTGCGTGCACTCTCAGTTAGCCCCGACCAATCGTAGTCGGGAATGGAGAAAACGATGTCGAACTCGACACCTACGCCTGCCGCGTGGCGGCTGGGCCTTGTTGGGCGTAAAGTCGGCATGACCCGTGTGTTCACAGAGGAAGGCGAGTCCATCCCTGTGACCGTACTGGACGTGTCCAACAACCGCATCACCCAGGTCAAGACGCCCGCAGTTGACGGTTACGCCGCTGTACAGGTTGCCTACGGCACCCGTCGTGCATCGCGCGTTGCCAAGCCCCAGGCAGGGCATTACGCAAAAGCCGGCGTTGAAGCCGGCAGCATCCTGAAAGAATTCCGTCTCGATCCCGCCGCTATCGCCGACCTGACGGCCGGTTCCGTCGTGGCCGTGGAAAGCATTTTCGAAGCGGGTCAGAAGGTTGACGTCACAGGCACCACGATCGGTAAAGGCTTTGCCGGTACCATCAAGCGCCACCACTTCGGTGCTCAGCGCAACAGCCACGGTAACTCGCGTTCTCACCGCGTGCCCGGTTCCATTGGTCAAGCCCAGGACCCAGGCCGAGTCTTCAAAGGTAAGAAAATGTCGGGTCACATGGGTGACGTTACCCGTACGGTTCAAAATCTTGACGTGATCCGCGTCGACGCCGAACGTGGCTTGTTGCTGGTCAAGGGCGCTGTCCCCGGCCACAAGAACGCCAATATCGTTGTGCGTCCCGCTGTGAAAGGAGCCTAATCCATGGAACTGAAGCTCCTGAACGAACAAGGTCAAGCCGCTTCCACCGTGGAAGCCAAAGACACCGTTTTTGGCCGCGAATTCAACGAAGCCCTGGTTCACCAGATCGTTGTTGCTTACCAAGCCAATGCTCGCAGCGGCAACAGCAAGCAAAAGACCCGCGCCGAAGTCAACCACAGCACCAAGAAGCCATGGCGCCAGAAAGGCACCGGCCGCGCTCGTGCTGGTATGACGTCCTCGCCCGTGTGGCGTGGAGGCGGTCGTGCATTCCCCAACACCGGTGAAGAGAACTACTCGCACAAGGTCAACAAGAAGATGTACCGCGCCGGTATCAGCGCGATTCTGTCTCAGTTGGTCCGTGACGAGCGTCTGCTGGTCGTTGATTCCTTCGCACTGGAAGCTCCCAAGACCCGTCTGGCAGCTAACAAGCTGAAAGACCTGGGCCTGGAATCCGTGCTGATCATCACCGACGTGTTGGACGAAAACGTGTACCTGGCTACGCGTAACCTGCCTCACGTTGCCGTGATTGAACCACGCTACGCCGACCCGCTGTCCTTGATCCACTACAAGAAAGTGCTGATCACCAAGGCAGCTGTCGCTCAGCTCGAGGAGATGTTGGGATGAACGCCGAACGTCTGTTGCAAGTCATTCTGGCTCCCATCGTGACCGAAAAGGCCACGTTCGTAGCCGAGAAAAATCAGCAAATCGCTTTCCGCGTTGCCGCTGACGCCACCAAGCCCGAAATCAAAGCCGCCGTCGAACTGCTGTTCAAGGTGGAAGTGGAATCGGTGCAGGTGCTGAATCAGTACGGCAAGGAAAAGCGTTTTGGCCGTTTCATGGGTCGCCGCCGCAATGTGCGCAAGGCATATGTCTCGCTCAAGCCCGGCCAGGAACTCGACTTTTCAGAGGTGAACTAATATGGCACTCGTAAAAGTCAAGCCTACGTCGCCTGGTCGCCGTGGCATGATCAAAGTGGTTCACAGCGAACTGCATAAAGGCGCTCCTCACGCGGCTCTGCTGGAAAAGAAATCCCGTACCGCCGGCCGTAACAACAACGGTCACATCACGGTTCGTCACCGTGGGGGTGGTCACAAGCAGCATTACCGTATTGTCGACTTCCGTCGCAACAAGGACGGTATTCCTGCGAAAGTAGAACGTCTGGAATACGACCCCAACCGCAGCGCGCACATCGCTTTGTTGTGCTACGCCGACGGCGAGCGTCGTTACATCATCGCCCCTCGTGGTCTGGAAGTGGGTGCAACGGTGTTCTCTGGCGCGGAAGCTCCTATCCGCGCCGGCAACACGCTGCCTATCCGCAACATTCCTGTGGGTCAGACTATTCACTGCATCGAGATGCTGCCTGGCAAGGGCGCTCAGATCGCACGTTCGGCTGGTGGTTCGGCTGTGTTGCTGGCTCGCGAAGGCACGTACGCTCAAGTGCGTCTGCGTTCGGGCGAAGTCCGTCGCATTCACATCGACTGCCGCGCCACGATCGGCGAAGTGGGCAACCAGGATCACAGCCTGCGTCAGATCGGTAAAGCTGGTGCTGTGCGCTGGCGTGGTGTTCGTCCAACCGTTCGCGGTGTGGCGATGAACCCAGTCGATCACCCACACGGTGGTGGTGAAGGTCGTACGGGTGAAGGCCGTGAGCCAGTCAGCCCATGGGGTACGCCTGCCAAGGGCTACCGCACCCGTCGTAACAAGCGCACAGACAATATGATTGTCTCGCGCCGTAAGCGCAAGTAAGGGGCGAACACTATGTCACGTTCGATCAAAAAAGGCCCATTTGTCGACGCTCACCTGATCAAAAAGGTGGATGCAGCCGTCACGGGTAACGATAAGAAGCCGATCAAAACTTGGTCGCGCCGTTCTACCATTCTGCCCGAGTTCATTGGGCTGACGATTGCCGTTCACAATGGCCGTCAACATATTCCCGTTTACATCAACGAGAACATGGTTGGCCACAAGCTCGGTGAGTTCGCCTTGACCCGTACGTTCAAGGGTCACGCTGCGGACAAAAAGGCCCGGAGATAAGTGATGCAAACTACAGCAACTATTCGTGGAGTCCGTATTTCGGCTCAGAAAGCACGTCTGGTCGCGGACCTGATCCGCGGCAAGTCCGTTGCTCACGCCCTGAATACGCTGACTTTCACTCCCAAGAAAGCCGCTGGCATCATCAAGAAAGCTCTGGAATCGGCCATTGCCAATGCTGAGCACAATGACGGCGCCGACATCGACGAACTGAAAGTCACGACCATTTACGTGGACAAGGCCCAGTCGTTGAAGCGTTTTTCTGCACGAGCCAAAGGCCGCGGTAACCGTATTGAGAAGCAGACTTGCCACATTGTGGTCAAAGTCGGCGCTTAAGGAGTCACAATGGGACAGAAAATCCACCCAATTGGGTTCCGCCTGGCTGTCAACCGTAACTGGAGTTCCCGTTGGTACGCCGACGGTGCCGAGTTCGGTACGATGTTGGCTGACGACATCCGTGTGCGTGAATACCTGAAACGCAAGCTGAAAAGCGCGTCCGTTGGCCGTGTGGTCATCGAGCGTCCCGCCAAAAATGCACGCATCACCATTTACTCGGCTCGTCCCGGTGTGGTGATCGGCAAGCGCGGCGAAGACATCGAAAGCCTGAAGGCCGACCTGCAGCGTCTGCTGGGCGTGCCTGTGCACGTCAATATCGAAGAAATCCGCAAGCCTGAAACCGACGCTCAACTGATCGCCGACTCCATTGCTCAGCAACTGGAAAAGCGCATCATGTTCCGTCGCGCCATGAAGCGTTCCATGCAGAACGCCATGCGTCTGGGTGCCCAGGGCATCAAGATCATGAGCTCGGGTCGTCTGAACGGCATCGAAATCGCTCGTACCGAATGGTACCGCGAAGGCCGTGTGCCTCTGCACACCCTGCGCGCCAACATCGATTACGGTACGTCCGAAGCACACACGACGTACGGGATCATCGGTATCAAGGTCTGGGTCTACAAGGGCGACATGTTGCCTAACGGCGAAATGCCTGTTGACACCGTAGCCCCTGAAGAGCGCCGTCCACGTCGTCCACGTGGCGATCGTCCTGAAGGTCGTCGCCCAGGCCGTGGTCGCGGTCCTCGTAAAGACGCTGCTCCTGCTGCGTCCGAAGGAGAATAAAACATGCTGCAACCTTCTCGCAGAAAGTATCGCAAAGAGCACAAAGGCCGTAACACCGGCCTGGCTACTCGCGGTGCTCAAGTTTCGTTCGGCGAATTTGGCCTGAAAGCCACGGATCGTGGTCGTCTGACCGCTCGCCAGATCGAAGCTGCGCGTCGTGCGATCAACCGTCACATCAAACGTGGTGGCCGTATCTGGATTCGTATCTTCCCCGACAAGCCGATTTCGCAGAAACCTGCTGAAGTCCGTATGGGTAACGGTAAAGGTAATCCAGAGTTCTGGGTCGCTGAGATTCAACCAGGTAAGGTCCTGTACGAAATGGAAGGTGTCAGCGAAGAGCTGGCACGCGAAGCATTCCGTCTGGCCGCCGCCAAGCTGCCAATTTCGACGACGTTCGTAACGCGTCATATTGGTGCTTAAGGAGACGTCATGAAAGCCAGCGAACTCCGCACCAAAGATGCCGCCGAGCTGCAGAAAGAGCTCGAGAGCCTGTTGAAAGCACAATTTAACCTGCGCATGCAGCGTGCTACGCAACAGCTTTCCAACACCAGCCAACTGGGCAAAGTACGTCGCGATATCGCTCGCGTTCGTACCGTCATGGCTGAGACCGCAGGAAAGTAAGATGAGCGAAACTCAAACTCCAGCAAAACGCCAACGCACCCTGATTGGTCAAGTTGTCAGCAACAAGATGGACAAGACTGTCGTCGTTCTGGTTGAACGCCGCGTCAAGCACCCTCTGTACGGCAAGATCATCATCCGCTCCAATAAGTACAAGGCGCACGATGAGAACAATCAGTACAACGAAGGCGATACCGTTGAGATCTCCGAAGGCCGTCCTATCAGCCGCAGCAAGTCCTGGACTGTTGTGCGTCTGATCGAAGCAGCCCGCGTGATCTAAACGCTTGCTATGGCGTTCGGCTTCGGCCCGGCGCTACGCAGTATAAAAAACCCCGACCTGTTTACAGGCCGGGGTTTTTTTTGCGTCTTTGCTAAATACCGGAGATTCCTTCGTATTGCTTGGGCCGTCTAGGCCAAGCGCAGAGAACCTCGGGTTCTCGCCAGGCCGACCCTAGCGGACCGGCTGTGTCCTTCGCCCGCGCTGCTCGCGGGTTCCCTGGTCGGGATGCCGGGGCGGGCGGAGCGTGAACTCGCAGTGTGATTCGTCCACTGGACGAATCACACGCGTCCTGCTCGAACAGCACGCTCCTTGCCTCCCGTCCCAGCATTCCGCCTGCGGTGAAGGCCCTGACTCGCCCGCCGTCCCGCGCCTTGCATGGCGTCTTCAAACAAGCTGTTTGTCATCGACTGAGTAAATTGGCGCTTGGGATTCTTTGACGAACCATTTTTTTGGCAAAGTCATTGGGAGCCGGATACATACATGCAGGCATGCTTGCGGTGCACGACGCGATTCAACGTCCTTCCTGTTTGCGCCATTGTGCCGGGCTGACTCCGGTACTGCGGCGAAACGCCGTGCTGAATGCAGCCGCCGAACCATAGCCTATCTGCTCGGCCACTTGTTCCATAGACAGTCCTTGCGCCAGGTAGCGTCGGGCCAGTTGCATGCGCAATTGCAGCAGCACCTGGGCGGGGGCCAGACCACACAGCAGCGTGAAGCGCCGATGAAAGGCTGCACGTGACATGTTCAGAAGGGCGGCCATATCGTCTACCGTCCAATCCCGGGCAGGTGCTTGCACCAGTTGCTCCAGCAGTTTGCCGAAGGCAGGTTCTCGGGCCAGATTGATCAAACCGTGTGGCAGCGTGTCGTGTCCTGGAGCCTGACGTGCGTAGCTGCGCAGCGTATAGAACAACAGCATTTCCACCAGTTTTTCCAGCAGACGCGGATTAGGCCGCGACTGGGTATGCACTTCGGCCAGAATCAGTTCGTACAAGGGACGATTGGTCTGTTTGTTGTCTGCGTCGTTGCGAAGCAGCAGCATATCGGGCAGGTTGGCCAGCAACAGTTCGCCCAGGCCCGAACCCAGATCCAGAAAGCCGCACAGTAGCCCGGTGCTGTTGGCGGCGCTGGGTGCAAGCACTTGCATGGCTTGGCGTTGCACAGGCGCATCGAATGCCGGGCACGCTTGGAATGCACTAAGCCGGTGCGCAATGTCGCGCAGGAAGAATACCGCATCGCCCGGATGTAACTGCACGGACGGTTTGTCCTGTATGTGCAGCCAGCACGGCCCGTGCAGCACAAGATGGAATCCGGCCCGTCGTTGTCCGCTCAGGCTGCTTTCCCAGTAGTCGCAGTACTGGCCCAGATGAAACAGGCTGGCGCTGATTTCCAGTCCCGACAACAGCAGGTCATCAACGGGGTGTTGCACATCCTCAGAACGCGCGGGCAGCGGCTTGTGGACGTGCGGGGCATGTGGGCTCATGGAATATGTTTATTTCTTTCCGTGGATACTTTCGATATGAATACAGCCAGGCTGGCATATGGAAGCGCAGCGCAACAGGATCGACAATGAAGTCCTGCTAACAAGAACGTCAAGGACCAACGCTACCATGTCTCGCCTTACTTTACATACTTTGGATTCCGCTCCCGAAGCCGTCAAGCCAGCATTGGAAAAAGCGGTGCGCGGCAGCGGTTTTCTGTCTAATTTGCTGGCTGTTCTGGCCAGTTCACCCGTGGCTTTGCAGGCGTACCAGGATATGTCGGCCTTGAATGCCCAAGCTAGTTTGTCCTTGATCGAACGCGAAGTGGTGCAACTGGTGGCCGGTACGACGCATGGTTGTCGGTTTTGCGTGGCTGGGCATACGGCCATCGCTACCAATAAGGCCAAGCTGGACCCCGCCATTTTGGCGGCGTTGCGTGCACGTGGGTTTGAGCAGATCCAGGACGAGCGCCTGCAGGCGCTGGCCTTGTTTACCAAGGCCGTTATCGATGCACGCGGTCAGGTTGCCGACCAGACGCTGCAGGATTTCCGCGCGGCCGGTTATGACGACCAACAAGCGCTGGAGGTGATTGCGGGCGTGGGTCTTGCCACCATTTGCAATTTTGCCAATAACCTGGCCCGCACGCCGTTGAACACGCAGCTGGAGGCGTACGCATGGGAAGCGTCTTGACAATGGTGTCCGGGGAGCAGGGCGATGCAGCGGCGCTGCGCCTGTCGGACGGTCTGGCTCTGTGGTTGCAGGAGAACGCCCTGGCGTTGGATACCACCGCAGCCTTGGCCCAAGACGTCTTGCCGCGTCTGGCCGCAGAAGGCGTGCTGCGCCTGGGCCTGAAGGAAGATGGGTCGGACTTCGGCGATGCCGTGCGATCGGTTGTGGCTGTTGCCGAGCACTCGTTGACGGCTGCTTTTGTGCTGTGGGGACAGCGTACCTTTATTGAGTATTTGCGCCATGTGCAGGACCCCGCGTTGCGGGAACGCTATTTGCCTGGCCTGCTCGATGGCCGGGTGGCCGGTGCCACAGGTTTGTCCAATGCCATCAAGTTCCTGGGCGGAATCGAAGGTTTGCAGTTGCAGGCCCAGCCTGTAGGCGATCAATGGCAGATCCAAGGACGCCTGCCCTGGGTGACCAATTTGCGACGTGACAGCTTCGTGGTAGCGGTAGTCGCCGGCATGCCGGACGGGCAAGTGGGTGTCTGGGCGTTCGAGCATGGCGATGCCGGGCTGGCGCGCTCGGAGGATCTGGCTCTGGTGGGTTTACGCTCCAGCAGTACGGCGGCGTTGACGTTTGCGGATGTTCGCGTCGGTCAGGAGCGCTTGCTGCATGCTGACGCCGCGCAGTTTGTCGCGGCGGTGCGGCCGCGCTTTCTGGCCTTGCAGTGCGGCATGACCATTGGCTTGGCGCGTCGTTCCTTGCATCTGGTCTTGCAGGCACCGCGCCGTCAATGGGTGCAGGAGCAGCCGGCCCGCCAGTTGCTGGCCCGGGTGGAGCAATTGACCCGGACCCTGATCGGTGCCGCCTGTCAGCCTGGCACGGTGCCGCCCCCGGATCTATTCCGTCTGCGGATCGAATTAAGTGCATTGGCGGCTCAAGCCGTGGCACTGGAAAGTTCGGTGACTGGCGGGGCCGCATATCTGGAGGGGCAACATCCGCATTTGCTGCGTCGTTATCGCGAGGCGCTATTTGTGCCTTTGATTTCGCCTACGGTGGCTCAGTTGCGGGCCGAGCTGGGGCCACAGGCGTGATGAGCGCCGCCGCTATGTCTATAGGCCCGTCGCAAAAGGTGCTGCTGTCGGGTTCAGGGTTGACGCTGGCCTACGAGGGTCAGACGGTCTTGCAAGGTCTGGATGTGTCTGTGCGGGCCGGCGAGATCGTCGCTTTGCTGGGTCCCAGCGGTGTTGGTAAATCGTCCCTGTTGCGCGTGCTGGCTGGTTTGCATGCGCCCACGCAGGGTGAGGTGCGTTTTTTGGGGCAGACGGTGCGTGGCGTGCATCCGGCGCTGGCAATGGCGTTTCAGGAGGCCATTTTGCTGCCTTGGCTGACTGTTCAAGCCAATACGGGCTTTGGCCTGGGGTTTGCGCGTCAGCCGCGTGTGACGGCGTCTGAGCGTCGTGGCCGCGTGGCTCAGGCGCTGCGGCAAGTGGGTTTATATGACAGCCGCCATCTGCGTCCATCGGCCTTGTCCGGCGGCATGGCGCAGCGGGTGGCGATTGCGCGCTGTCTGGCGCGTCGTCCGCAGGTATTGTTGATGGACGAGCCGTTCGGTGCCCTGGATGAGGTCACGCGCCGTCAGATGCAGCAACTGATTTTGTCTATCCGCGAACAGACCGGCTGCGCCATTGTGCTGGTTACCCACGATATCGACGAGGCCTTGTTGCTGGCCGATCGCGTGTTGTTGCTGGGTGGGCGGCCTGCTGGTTTGCAGCGCGAATGGTCCTGCCCGGCCCACCCCCGTTTTCATTTGGATGCCTGGCTTCAGGCGATACGTCTGGAGATTGTGGCCTGCCTGGAGCAGAGTCTGACCCAGGCGGTTCATTCTTCCTTTTCTCAAGGTATGCCGTCATGACTGATTCCCCTACCTTCCGTACCCGGCGCGATCTGCTCAAGCTGGCTTCGTTGTTTACGGCGGCCGGTGCCGCTCCGCTGTTGGCCCAGCGTGCCGCGCGGGCGCAGGCCGAGCCGGTTGCGCCGCTGCGTATCGGCTACTTGCCCATTACCGATGCCACCGCTATGTTGGTGGCGCATAACAACGGCTATTTTGAAGAGGCCGGCATTGCGGTGGAAAAACCGGTCATGGTGCGCAGTTGGGCACAGTTGATCGAGGCCTTTATTGCCGGGCAGGTCAATCTGGTCCACTTGCTCACGCCCATGACCGTATGGGGTCGCTATGGCAGCAAGGTTCCGGCTAAGGTGGTGGCCTGGAACCACATGAGCGGTTCGGCCATCACGGTCGATAAAAACATCTCTTCTGTCGAGCAGTTGGGTGGCCGCACGGTGGCGATTCCTTTTTGGTATTCCATCCACAATGCGGTCTTGCAGCATGTGCTCAAGGCGCATGGTTTGACGCCGGTCTCGCGTGGGTCGCAACCGGTGACGGCCCAGGAAGTGAACTTGGTGGTGATGGCTCCGGCCGATATGCCGCCTGCTCTGGCATCTGGCCGTATTGCCGGTTTTACGGTGGCCGAGCCTTTTAATGTCATGGCCGAAACGCAAGGGGCGGGCCGCATTTTGCGCTTTACCGGCGATGTCTGGCGCGACCATGCCTGTTGTGTGGCGTTCATGCACGAGCATGATTTGCAGACTCGTCCGCAATGGGCGCAGGGCGTGGTCGATGCCTTGGTCAAAGCGCAGATATGGATACGGGATCATCGTGCCGAGACGGCGCAGATTTTGTCGCGTGACGGCGCGGGCCGCTATACCCCGCATACTCAGGCGAATTTGCTGAAAGTGCTGGCTCCTGATCCGGCCGATCGTAAGCAGTATGTGGACTCGGGAGTGATCCGCCACCCGGACTGGGATGACAAGCGCATTGATTTTCAACCGTACCCGTTCCCCAGCTATACCGAGGCATTGGTGCGCATGTTGCAGGGCACCTTGATTCAAGGGGACCGTGGGTTTCTGGATGGTTTGTCGCCTGAGCGTGTGGCGGCCGACTTGGTGGATGATCGTTTTGTGCGCGAGGCTGTGCGCAAGCAAGGCGGGCTGGCGCGATTCGGTCTGCCTGAGCGGTACACGCGTACGGAGACCATCGTCGCATGAGTACGTCTGTGTCCGTATCGGTTCAGGCGCGCGGGGCGGTGGTCAGCGAGCACGCCAGGCGTCGCCGCGTGCTGTCGTCCACCTTGCGCTCCTTGGCTTGGGGAGTAGGGGGGCTGACGGCCGGCGTGTTGTTGTGGTGGCTGGCGATTGCCGCCAGCGACAGTACTTTGATGCAGCAGTTCGGGCCTGGCCCGGCGTTGGCCAGCCTGATCGATATGCTGGGCTGGTCGGATACCTGGCTGCACGTGGGGGCCAGTTTGCAGCGTATTGCGGTGGGTTTGGCGATTTCGCTGGGGGTGGGCGTGCCAGCGGGATTGCTGCTGGGTCTGTCGTCGCGCGCGCATGCGGCGTTGACTCCCTTGTTCCAGTTTCTGCGCATGATCTCGCCCTTGTCCTGGATGCCGATTGCCGTCATGGCCTTTGGTATCGGCGATGCGCCTATCTATTTTCTGTTGGGTGTGGCGGGGGTATGGCCGGTGCTGCTCAATACCGCATCAGGCGTGCGTCATCTGAATCCACGCTGGCTGATGTTGGGCCGCAGCCTGGCGGCGACGCGGCTGGAAACACTGCTTTATCTGGTTCTACCCGGTATTGTGGGTTCGGTGTTGACCGGCAGCCGCTTGGCAATCGGCGTGCTGTGGATTGTGCTGGTACCGTGCGAGATGCTGGGCGTATCGGCCGGTCTGGGCTATCTGGTGCTGGACACGCGCGATCGTATGGCGTATTCGGAGCTGATGGCCGTCATTGTCTTGATCGGCTTGATCGGCTATGTATTAGACAGCCTGTTGCGGTCTTTGTTTGCGGTGGCAGGGCAAAAGTAGCACAAGCCAAAGGCAGACGAAGGGCCTATGGCACGTTCTGCTGTCGATATATAAACGTCAAAGACATCAGGGGGCGTGTCGTTCTGGTCCCCTGTGTTGGCGACGGGGTGTTGCCGCGTCAGGCCAGTTCCAGGATCTGGTCTTTGTGTACCTGGTGCTCGTATGGGCTGAACTGATCGATCAGTTCGCCATACCAGGAGAGCGATGCGCCCAAGGCCGCGACCTGGCCGATGATAAGAATGGCCGGGCTTTTAAAGTCGTGCTGCCGGGCATCGCGGGCGATACGCTGCAACGTGGAGAGCAAGGTGCGCTGTTCGGGGCGTGAGCCGTTTTCCACCAGGGCGCAGGGGGTATCGGCATCGCGACCGCGCAGCAGCAAGTCGTCGCAAAACAGCAGGATTTGCTGCAGGCCCATATACACGGCCACGGTTTGTGTGGGGTCCAGTAACGGGTTCCAGTCCTGAATGGAATGGCCGCTTTGCCGGTGTGCGGTTACCAGCTGCACCGACTGGGCGTGATCGCGGTGGGTCAGCGGGATGCCGCTATAGGCGGCGCAGGCCACGGCGGCCGTAATGCCCGGCACGACCTCGAAGGCCACCTTCTGTTCGGCCAGATATTCCAGTTCTTCGCCGCCTCGTCCAAAAATAAAGCCATCGCCACCTTTCAGGCGTACGACGGTGTGGCCCGCACGGGCATGTTCGACCATCAGGCCGTGGATGCGGGCCTGCGTCTGGTGGTGGTCTTCCCCCAGTTGCTTACCCACAAAAATACGTGTTGCATCGCGGCGGGCCAGTTCCATGACCTGGTCGGAGACCAGCCGGTCGTACAGGATGACATCGGCGCGATTCAGGGCGCGCAGCGCATTCAGGGTCAGCAAGCCGGGGTCGCCTGGACCGGCACCGACCAGAATGACGCGACCTTGCTTGTCTTGCGCGGATTCGGGGGTGTGCAAACCTTGTTCCAGTGCCTGACGGGCTTGTTCGCCTTGTTGGCTGCGCAAGGCAGCGCCGACGGGGCCGTCCATCAGCCAATCATAAAAACGTCGCCGCGGGCCTAGTTCGGGACGGGCGCGGCGTATGGCACTGCGGTAGTCGTGAGCCAGACGGGCCAAGGCACCGACGGAATGGTCGATCATGGTCTCCAGTTGTTCGCGTACGCGGCGTGCCAGCATGGGGGCCGAACCGGTGGACGAAATAGCGATGATCAGAGGGGAGCGGTCCACGATGGCCGGCACCTGGAAGCTGGACAGTTCGGGGTCATCCACCACATTGACCAGGATGCGGGCGTCCTGGGCATCCTGGGCGATGCGCTGGTTGACGGTGCGCTGATCAGTGGCGGCAATGATCAGCCAGGCACCGTTCAGATGGCTGGTTTGATAGCTGGCCGCGATGAGCGTGATGCGTTCCAGTCGGGCCAATTCCTGCAAGGTATCAACGACATGGGGGGCCACGACGGTGACGCGCGCGCCGCAGGCCAGCATCAGCCGGACTTTGCGTTCAGCGATCTCGCCGCCGCCGATAACCAGTACGGCGCGATGTTTCAGGTTGGCGAACAAAGGGAACAGAGTCATGGTCAGGCGGGTTGCAATACCAAAGGAATCAAGCGTGGGGTGGGTTCGGCCACGACGCCGACGCGCACCAGGAAGTCGCCGAAATGTTCGTTGGCTACGCGTTCGGCGGCGAAACGACCAAACAGTTCGCCCAGAATGTCCAGGATCTCGGTTTCGGGGATGTTCTGGCGGTAGACCACGTTCAGGCGTTCGCCGCTGAAGTTGGCCCCCAGGCGCAGGTCGTAGCGGCCCAATGCGCGGCCGACCAGGGCAATTTCGCCCAGGTAGGGGCGGGAACAGCCGTTCGGACAGCCGGAGATGCGCAGCACGATCCGCTCGTCGCGCAAGCCATGCTGATCCAGCAAGGCTTCCAGCTTGGGCAGCAGTATCGGGGCATAGCGTTCGCTTTCGGCCATGGCCAGCGCGCAGGTGGGCAAGGCGACGCAGGCAATGGTGCTGCTGCGTATGCCGCTTTGTGTTTTGTAGACGTCCAGCTTGTGTTCGGTCACCAGGGCGTCGATTTTGGCTTTGTCGCGCGTGGCAACATCGGCCACAATCAGGTTCTGATTGCAGGTCAGACGGAAATGGCCTTTATGGATCTGGGCGATGGCCCGCAGACCGGACAGCCAAGGGCCGTTTTCGGTATCCATGAGACGGCCCGAGTCCACGCGCAGCCCCAGGTGCCAGCGGCCATTGGCCCCTTTGACCCAACCGAAGCGGTCGCCGTTGTGATCGAAGTGGTAGGGACGCGACGGTTCCAGCGTCTGGCCGCTGCGGCGTTGGATTTCTTCCAGAAACCAGTCCGCGCCCAGGCGGTCCACCGTGTATTTAAGACGCGCATGGCGGCGTTCGTCCCGGTTGCCGTGGTCGCGTTGCGTGGTGATGATGGCTTCGCACACAGCCAGTATTTGTTCGGGGCGCGCGAAACCGATGACACTGCCTAGACGTGGATAGGTGCTGTCGTCCCCGTGGGTCGAACCCATGCCCCCGCCTATGGCTACGTTAAAGCCCAGCAACTGGTCGTTTTCGATAATGGCGATCAGGCCAATGTCCTGAGCGAACACATCCACATCGTTGAGCGGCGGCACCGCGATGCCGATCTTGAATTTGCGCGGCAGATAGAGCTGTCCGTAGACCGGTTCGCTATCTTGGCCGGTCGTGGCTTCCTCGATTTTCTTGCCGTCCAGCCAGATTTCCGCGTAAGCCGTGGTTTTGGGCAGGAAGGTATCGGAAATCTTGTCGGCCCACTCTTGCACCAGGGCGTGCTGTTCGGACAGCAGCGGATTGGTGGCGCTGACCACCTGACGGTTGACGTCGCCACAGGTGGCCAGGGTGGTGGACAGGGCGTCGTGGATAGCGCGCAGGGTGGGCTTTAGAAAAGGTTTGCGCACGCCGTGCCACTGAAAGGTCTGGCGTGTGGTGATGCGCAGGCCGAACTGGGCCCAGTCGCGCGCGATCTGGTCAAATGCCAGCCATTGGGCGGGCGTGACGATGCCGCCGGCCAGACGGGCGCGGATCATGAAGCTGAAGGCCGGTTCCAGTTTTTGCTTGCGGCGCTCGTCGCGTTGGTCCCGGTCATCTTGTTGGTAGCTGCCGTGGAATTTGAGCAGCTTGTTGTCGTCTTCGCTGATGGCACCGGTAATCGGATCGGCCAAGCCTTGGGTCAGCGTGCCGCGCAGGTAGTTGCTGTCCAGCTTGAGCTGTTCGATGGGGGCGAGTTTCTTGTCGGTCATGTTCTTGATTCAGTAGACGTCACGGGCGTAGCGGCCCTGGGCGGACAGATCTTCGAGCCAGGCACGGGCCTGCTCGGCATCCAGGCCGCCTTGCCGGCGGGCGATTTCTTGCAGGGCCTGATGCACATCTTTGGCCATGCGGCTGGCATCGCCGCATACATAGATATGCGCACCGCCCTGTATCCAGGCGTAGATGTCGGCGGCTTTTTCCAGCAGCCGGTGCTGCACGTAGATTTTTTCCTGTTGGTCGCGCGAAAAAGCCAGATCCAGCTGGTGCAGCTGGCCGTCTTGCAAGGCGCGCTGCCATTCGGTCTGGTAAAGAAAGTCGGAATGGAAATGAGGGTTACCGAAGAACAGCCAGTTACGACCATCGCCGCCCTGGGCGCTGCGCTCCTGCACAAAGGCGCGAAACGGAGCCACGCCGGTGCCCGGGCCTATCATGATGACGTCGCGGCTGGTGTCTTCCGGCAGGCGAAAACGCGTGTTCGGGTCGACAAAGACAGGGACGGTATCGCCTTCGGCCAGTCGGGCCAGATAGTCCGAGGCCACGCCCCAGCGGTCTTGTTCGTTGAATTGATACTGCACATTAGCCACGGTCAGGTGGACTTCTTCATCCACTTCGGACTGGCTCGACGCAATCGAATACATGCGTGGTGCCAGGGGGCGCAGTGCGGCGACCAGTTCGCCCGCCGTCCAGGCGGCCGGAAAGCGCTTGAGTACATCCAGGACTTGATGCGTGCCCAACAGTTCCTGTAAAGCCGGCAGGCCATCGGGGCTGACGGCGGCCTGCAGGGCGGGATCGTTGTTGCGCTTGGCCAATTCGAGTAGAAATGGCTTGGTCAGCTGGGTCAGTTCGCGGTAGTGGCGCAGCCATTCCTGCAGACTGCGGCTGTGCTCTTGCACGGTAACGGGCTCTTGTGGGTCCAGTTGCAGTGTTTGGATGACGGCCTGGACCAAGGTCTCGTTCTGGGTGGGCCAAACACCCAGGGCATCGCCGGGCTGGTAGCTAAGACCGCTGCCTTCCAAAGAGAGCTCGTAGTGGCGGATGTCGCGTGTGCTGTCCCGTGCGGTAATGCTTTGGTTTTGCAGGACGGTGGCCTGGAATGGCTTTTCGCGGCTGTATGTACTGCCACGCGCATGCGTGTCCAGCACAGTGATATTGCTGGTGGCTGTGGGGGCGGCGGCCTGGCGGTCCTTGTCCAGCAGCGCGAAAGCCTGATCCTGCCAGGGACCGGCAACGGTGTCTATGTCCAGGTCGGCCAGTCCGGTGTCTTGGAGACGTTGGGCACCCAATGTTTGCAGCCGTTGGTCGATCTTTTCGGCGATGCCGCAAAATAGAGGGTAACTGGAGTCGCCCAGGCCCAGTACGCCATATTTCAGTGCGGGCAGTTTGGGGGCGCGGGCACCCGAGAGGAATTCAAAGAATGCGATGGAGTCATCCGGCGGATCACCTTCGCCCTGGGTGCTGATGACGATGTACAGCAGGCGTTCGTCTTTCAGTTCGCGGGTCGGGTAACGGTCGGCGCGCAGCAAGCGCACGGCAATGCCGGCCGCTTCGCAGCGCTGCGCAAAAGCTTGGGCGACACGCTGGGCGTTGCCGGTCTGGCTGCCGAATATGATGGTGGCTGGTTTTTGTGCCGGAGTGGGCACCAAGGATAGTTCCGGTGCGCTTGTGGGCTGTGTTAGTGCGCCGCCGTTGCGTACTTGCGCAACGCCGGCCAGATAGCCGGACAGCCAGTTCAGGGAGAAGGGATCGAGTTCCTCGGCGATCTGCTGGATCAGGCCGCGGTTTGACTCCGAAAGACGGGACAGGGCGTGCATACTGACACTCAGTTATAAGAATGGTTTATTCCATTCTAAAGAGCGCTCCGAATGCAGCGAACGATCTGATTCTTATTTGTTTATAAGCACTTCAGTTATTAAGCGCGCCCCTGCGCACGCCAGGGTGCTACGACCGTAACAGAGTCGGGGGCCTTGCTCGGGCTGCGTTTTTTCAGGCTATGTCCTAGTTACGTGTTGCGAAGGCTGCTTGCTGCAACGCGCAGTCATCAAAGCGACACGCCAGCGTTCCAGACCTTGGTTTCATTTACAAGGCGACAAGTGATCGGCGTTGGTTTGGCAGTCTGGAAAGGCCCGATCAATCTGGCAATACGTATCTAATTCGTCCAATTTTATTTGGCTTGATTCTTTCGGCTGTGTTTCTGAATCGGTAATTTTTCAAAAATAAATAATCAGGTGCCGTTTCATATTTTTTTTCATGTAATTTTAATGGTTTTTCCATGTGATTCATGGAATGGCTTTGTAGTCACATTATTTTTAATTCAAAAAATTTGACGGCTATAAAATTCGTGGTTATAGCTCTTTGTTTTTCAATCTTGTTGCTGGTTTTTTTTAAAACCACGCTTTTAGTTATTGCTGTTATTGTTTTTCGGTTTGCTTCGATCTCTATTGAGCATTACTATCCATTTTATTCCAACCCGCTGCTGGGAATTTGAATCTAATCATTTCTATTAAATTGAAATGACAGGGTTTTGTATTAACTGCCGTGTCTTCGCGGTCGCCATCACCTTGGACGGAGCCGACATTCCTGCAGTGCATACGCGCTATCGGATTTCCAACCGTAAAGGCGAACTGATCCTGGACGGTCGCAGCAATGATGCCGGCGAAGCCGGCCTGTCCATTAACGAGATGCCTGACGATTCGACTATCCAACCGCTGAGAGATTAACGGCTATGACGACAAAGGAAATTATCCTGGGCGAAGCACAGGCCTCTTATTTGCCCGCATCAGACCCAACTCCAGCGCGGGTCAGCGCGACTTTGTGTGACAAGAGAGTCACTCCCGCGGCGGACTCAATCCTAGGCAACTGCGAGTTCTACTATCGGCCGCTGCATGAGGAATACGTCGCCAAATCGGGCGTTTCCACGAGGGAGGCCTTCAAGGCATGGTCCAGCGAATGGAATCCCTGGGACGATCTGGTCGTAGCGCGAAAACTGCTCTTAAACCGAGACCAACTCATCGTCGCCAGCAGCAGCGATGACAATTGGTCGCGTCATGCCAACTTCATGGTACGCCACATCGGCTGCGGTCATCGACCACCGGATTATTACGTCAGCTACGGCTATTACTACTGCTCAAATTATGGGGCAAAGTTGAATTCGAGGTTATCCGTAGGCGGGCAAGAATGGCTTAGAGATGCGCGTAAGAATTTGCAAGAAAATATGGAAGATGGCCTTAAGGGCAACATGAAAGGAAATAGCATCACTATTGTTTGCCGCCGCTACCCGAACCGTACGGTCAATCTGCTGGTTCAACAATATGAACTGGAAGTTATGCCCAGCACGTTCAAAACCTTCGCCTTCCAGACTCATGTTCCAGCCTACCTGGATGCTGGACTAGCCGATCTGCCGATGAGCGATCTGGTCAATATTGGGGGCCAGCCCAATATTGAAGAGTGGCTGGACGGGGAAACCTGGTCACAAGCCATTGATTCCACCATTGAAGTTGCTAAAGACTGGGGTGGCAGCGCGCTGCACGCCATGGGTGATATGTATGAATCGGCCAAAGACACTGTCGGCAATGCTCTTGACGACGCGCTGACGTCATTGACCCGCCATTTGCGCTTCTAACTACCGATGCCCAAACTCAGAAAGAAACACATCATCTATCTTCTGGCCGCCTTGGCAGTGCTGGTCGGCATGATGCATGGAGGCCCTATGTGGACCAAAGTTAGCTCTACATTTATGAAGCAAGATAAGCCGTACGGTCCGGGTGATTTCCGCATTCGGGGCGATCAAGTCGTATCCATGAAGCTTTCAAAGCCAGAAACCAAAACTAAACCGATGACCAAGGAGCAGTTGGCTGATCCAAATTCACGTTCGGAGTACACTGAACAATGGATGTATAGCGTCAACGAACGCGCTAATCGTCGCTCCGTTCGTATCCTAGCCGGCGAGCTCAACAGCCTAGAACGAACATTTGAAGAACGCGCCCAGAAAGCCGACTGGTGGCTAGCACCGGATTGGAGCACCATCTACCTGGCCACAGGTTGGATGGACTACTATGACGAACCCAAACCAGGTGAACGCTATACTCCTCAGATCACCAAACTCTTTAAGTTTGTTAATCATGGCCATGACTGGCAGCGACTGGAGTGGCCGGAGAACCAGGATATTACATATCTGCGTTTTCTTGACCCACAACGCGGCTACCTGATTGGTTGGGGACCGCGTATCTGGCGCACTACTGATGGCGGTAGTAGCTGGACAGAAATTTCCATACCTGAACAAGCTCGTGATCCCGAGGACGAACGAGCCGAGTTCGATCTCGTTGCCCTGGGCAAGGACGGCGTGCTGCGCTTTGCCTTCCTGGTCCGTGATACTGGCGGCAACCACAGTCAGGTTCATACGCTGCGCTGGAACGACACCGAGCCTAAACTTGCCTTCACCTTGCCCGAGCAAACCGTCATGGATATCGCCGATGATGGTGAGGGTCGCCTTTATATCCTTAGCCAGACTGGACTGCCGCCATACTGGGCCGCTCCCGACGCCGCGCCTCGGCAAAGTCAGGTATTGATACGACGCCTTGGCGGCGTCGATGTGGTGCACACGTTCGACGTTGGCTTTACTGGCTATGCCCTGTACCTGACGCCCAGCAAGGCCCTTTTGGTTGACGGTGTGGACGAGTCGGGTTTGCTGCCGAAAGACGTCATCGCGTTGAGTCGTGACGGCGGCCGGACATGGAAAGTAGAGAGCGAGGGCCTCTCGGCTCAAGGCGGCTACTACGATACGCAAACCGGCACACGCTGGCGCGTCAGCGGCTACTCGCTGTACCGGCGCGAGATTCCTTAGGGAATCGTGGAACAACCGACAATTCGGACGATTACATCTATGTAATCTGGCGCATTTTTCATCATGCGGTAGTTTTACGAAATCACCGCGTTTTTTCGGCGTTCAGCGGCCGCACACAGCCGCATTTTTGGCCCATCGGTCCATATTAGAGCCTCGGCTATCACATGTGGGACAACGGTGGCTTAGATATGCACGATGGAATTTGCAAAACAATATGGAAGATGGCCTTAATGGCAACATGAAAGGAAATAGCATCACTATTGTTTGCCGCCGCTACCCGAACCGTATGGTCAATCTGCTGGTTCAACAATATGAACTGGAAGTTATGCCCAGCACGTTCAAAAGTCATTGACCCGCTATTTGTGCTTCTAACTACCGATGCCCAAACTCAGAAAGAAACACATCATTTATCTTCTGGTCGCCTTGGCAGTGCTGGTCGGCATGATGCATGGAGGCCCTATGTGGACCAAAGTTAGCTCTACATTTATGAAGCAAGATAAGCCGTACGGACCGGGTGATTTCCGCATTCGGGGCGATCAAGTCGTATCCATGAAGCTTTCAAAGCCAGAAACCAAAACTAAACCGATGACTAAGGAGCAGTTGGCTGATCCAAATTCACGTTTGGAGTACACAGAGCAATGGATGTATAGCGTCAACGAACGCCGAAATCGCCGCTCCGTCCATATTTTTTCCGGAACACTCGAAAACCCTCAACGGACATTCGAAGAACGTGCCCAAAAGGCAGACTGGTGGTTGGCCCCAGACTGGAGTACTGCTTATCTTACGACCGGCTGGACGAATAGTTATGACATAAAAAAAGGGGTACGCTATGCCCCTCAAATTACTAAGCTGTTCAAATCTACCAATCAGGGCTTGAGTTGGGAACAACTGGAATGGCCTGAAAACCAAAACATCACGTATCTGCGTTTTCTTGACCCACAACGCGGCTACCTGATTGGTTGGGGACCGCGCATCTGGCGCACTACTGATGGCGGTAGTAGCTGGACAGAAATTTCCATACCTGAACAAGCTCGCGATCCCGAGGACGAACGAGCCGAATTCGATCTCGTTGCCCTGGGCAAGGACGGCGTGCTGCGCTTTGCCTTCTTGGTCCGTGATACCGGTGGCAACCACAGTCAGGTTCATACGCTGCGCTGGAACGACACCGAGCCTAAACTTGCGTTCACCTTGCCCGAGCAAACCGTCATGGATATCGCCGATGATGGTGAGGGTCGCCTTTATATCCTTAGCCAGACTGGACTGCCGCCATACTGGGCCGCTCCCGACGCCGCGCCTCGACAAAGCCAGGTATTGATACGACGCCTTGGCGGCGTCGATGTGATGCACACGTTCGACGCTGGCTTTACTGGCTATGCCCTGTACCTGACGCCCAGCAAGGCCCTTTTGGTTGACGGTGTGGACGAGTCGGGTTTGCTGCCGAAAGACGTCATCGCGTTGAGTCGTGACGGCGGCCGGACATGGAAAGTAGAGAGCGAAGGCCTCTCGGCTCAAGGCGGCTACTACGATACGCAAACCGGCACACGCTGGCGCGTCAGTGGGTACTCGCTGTACCGGCGCGAGATTCCTTAGAGAATCGTGGAACAACCAACAGTTCGGACGATTACCCCTCCTCAAACTGCAGCGCGCGTGCGCAGCTCCCGGCGCAGGATTTTTCCCACATTGGTGCGTGGCAGCTCGTCGCGGAACTCCACCTGGCGCGGCACTTTATAGCCGGTCAGGCTCTCGCGGCAGTGAGCGATGACCTGGGCCTCGGTCAGTTCCGGGTTGCGACGAATCACGAACAGTTTGACCGCTTCGCCCGAGTGTTCGTCCGGTATGCCGATGGCGGCGGATTCCACAATGTCAGGGTGCTGAGCGGCCACGGCTTCGACTTCGTTGGGGTACACATTGAAGCCGGACACCAGAATCATGTCTTTCTTGCGGTCCAGGATATAGACGTAGCCTTGTTCGTCCATATAGCCCAGGTCGCCGGTGCGCAGAAAGCCGTCCCGATCGAACACCTTGGCGGTTTCGTCGGGACGTTGCCAGTAGCCGGGCGTAACTTGTGGACCTCGAATGCAAAGTTCGCCGGTTTGTCCGATGGGCATGTCGTTTTGCTGCTCGTCGCGTATGCTCAGCGCAGTCGAGGGTACCGGCAGGCCGATGGAACCGGTGAATTCGAGTTTGTCCAGAGGATTGATGGTGGCGGCTGGCGAGGTTTCGGTCAGACCATAAGCCTGGGCCAAAGGCTTGCCGGTCGCTTGCAGCCAGCGTTGCGCCACGACTTCTTGCACGGCCATGCCTCCGCCCAGGGTAAAGCGCAGGGATGAAAAATCCAGTTTTTTGAAATTCGGATTATTGAGCAGGGCATTGAACAGGGTGTTGACGCCGGTGATGGCGGTAAAGCGCACCGTACCCATGTCTTTGACCAGGGCGGGGATATCACGCGCATTGACGATCAACAGATTCTGGGCACCCAGGCGCAGAAAGACCAGACAATTCGCCGTGAAGGCGAAGATATGGTAGAGCGGCAGGGCGGTGACGACGCAGTCGGTCTTATCAGACTGTAGATAGGGCTGTATCCAGGCCAGTGCCTGGCACAGATTGGACACCAGATTGCCATGCGTCAGGATGGCACCTTTGGCAACGCCAGTGGTGCCGCCTGTGTATTGCAGGCAGGCGATGTCCTCGTGGTTCAGCGTAACTGGTGCTGGCGGATGGGCGCGTCCTTGGGACAAGACGGTATTGAAGGGCACTGCCTGCGGCAGGGACCAGGGCGGCACGCCTTTTTTGATGTGTTTGACCACCTGATTGACCAACCAGCCTTTGAAGGCACCCAGACGATCGCCCACGCGGGTGACGATAATGCGTTTGATGGGGGTGTCGGGCAGGATCTCCTGCAGGACATGAGCGAAGTTTTCGGCAATGATAATAGTTTGTGCGCCGCTGTCCTGTAACTGGTGGCGCAGTTCCCGCGCTGTGTACAAGGGGTTGGTGTTGACGACGATGGCCCCGCTGCGCAGCACTCCGTACAGGCAGATGGGGTATTGCAACAGATTGGGCATCATCAGCGCGACGCGATCTCCCTTGCGCACGCCTGCATGCTGCAGCCACCCGGCCAGGGCCAGGGCGTGCTGTTCCAGTTCTTGGTAGCTTAGGTGTTGGCCCATGCTGATGTAGGCTGTACGCTGGGCGAATTGGGCGCAGCTTTGTTCGAACACGGACAGCAGCGATGGGTACTGCAGGGCCTGGTCCTCGATGCTGGCAGGAATGCCAGCTGGGTAGTGTTGCAGCCAGATCGGTTTCATGGCGCGCTCCGTAAGGTCAGGACAGACCCAGCAGGGCTTGCTTGAGGGACGACTGGACTGGCTTGTGGCCCAGCCATATTTTGAGCAGGGCGGGGGCCAGGTCCTGGTGGTCTACGCGTCCGAGCACAGTCTGGTTAAAGAGAATTTGCAAGCCTTGCGCGTCCATGTCCAGTTGCACCAGATCGCCTGTCTTGGCCTGGCCTACCGAGCGCATGTGTTGCTCGAACTGCTCCAGCGCGGGACCGATTTCTTGCCGTTCAGGCTCGGTCAGGTTGGCATGCACGCCCTCTTTCAGGGCATCGATCAGAGTCTGGGCATCCAGGTTGCGCATCAAGGTCAGACGCATCTGGCGTGGTTGGCGATCGTAGATGATGGCGCGCGCATCCTGGGTGCGTGCTTTCGTGTATAAGGCGGCGACGTAAATATCGAAAAATACTTTTGTGCGTACTCCGGCACCGTTCAGTGTCAGGGCCTGATGCTGGACAGTGGCGCTATCGGGGACGGTGACGCCGGCAATGGTGGCGGCATGTGTAGTGGACAGGCCCAGAAAAAGGGAAAGGGTTAAAGCGGCACAGCGATGGGTAAACATGTGGCGGTCCTCCTGGGGAGTCAGCGTGATGTTGATTTTTGCCGGTAGAAGTCGGCGTCCGCGATGTATAGCGTGCGTTCCACAATGGTGTATATCTGGCCTTGCGGGTCCTGGATCTGGACTGTGAAGGTGGCGTCTGTCTCGTGATGCTGGTCCAGTCGATGGCGTATATCGTCCAGTTCCTGGGGGCTGATGTGAAAATTGGCATACAGCGTCTGGTAGCCCGGGCGGCGGTAACGAATTTGTGCCGCCTTGTCCCAGACCACCACCGGGCGGTTCAGGCCTGCCATCAGCATGGCGGCATGCACGCCGTCGGTAATAGCGAATAGAAAGCCGCCGTATAGCGAGCCTACGATATTGCGGGTGCGCCGGCGCAGCGGCAGGCGCACCACGATATGCAGCAGGTCGTGTGATACGGTGTGGACACGTCCGCCAGTGGCGCGAAAGGCGGGGTGCCAGTTAAAGCCGAGCTGCAGCAGACGCGAGCGCCAGCGAGGCGGCAGGCGTCGGAGCAGTTCCATACGGCGGCTGCGTGCCATAGCCGGTCTTTAGAAACGATAGCTGAACTGCACGCCCAGGATGTCGCCGCTGTTCTTGTAGGTGCCGCGCACCAGGCCGCGTTTGGCCAGATCCGAATCGTTGTTGATGTCGGTCTTTTTCAGGAACAGGTGGGTATAGCCGAAATCCCAGGTGGCGTTTTTGCTGTGCCGGTATTGTGCCCCCAGGGATAGCCAGTATCGGTCGGTGTCGGGCAGCGAGGTGGGGCGGTAGTTGTCGTCACGCACGGGGGATTGGTCCCAGGCCAGTCCGCCTTTCAGGGTCCATTGCTCGTTGTAGTGGTAATTGGCTCCCAGGGCGATGCGCCAGGCATCTTTGAATTTCAGCTCCAGATCGGCATTCTGGGCACCGGGGCCGCTGTTCTCGATGGTCAGGCGCGGGATGCTGCTCCAACCTGTCCAGGAAATATCGGCCAGCAGTTGCCAGCGCGTGTTCAGGTCATGCACCACGCTGAAGATGGCGGTATCGGGCAGTTTGATGGTGGCTTGGGCATCCCAGTTGGCGTTGGGGGCAGGAATGCCGGCGGGAATGTTGCGGTTGCGCAGCTTGGTGGTGCCGTCTGCGGTGATCTTGACTTGCGAGCGGTAGGACAGTCCCAGACGTGTGCTGGGCGTGGCCTGGTACAGAATGCCGGCATTCCAGCCCCAGGCATCGCCTTTCATTTTGACGCGGGTGCCCAGATCCAGCGGGCCGAGCACGGGGTGAAAGCCGGCGGGCGTGGCCAGCCGGTAGTCGGCATCGATGTGCATCCAGTTCACGCCCAGTCCCAGGGACAATTGATCGTTGACCTTGTAGGCCACCGATGGGTTGACGTTGATGGTTTCGATGGCGAATTTTTCGGAATGGTAACGGCCCATCCAACCTTCTTCGTAGTCGGTGGTCAGGCCAAAGGGTGCGCCTATGCCCAGGCCGACCCACCAGCGTGGTGTTAATTGATGGGACAGGTAGATATTGGGCACGGCGGCCCATTTGCCGGCGTCTCCGCCTTCGTTGCCGGTGGCGGGACGGGATGCTCCGCGTGTTATGCCCAGCGGCAGGGTGCTGCCGTCGTCGGAAAATTTGAAGGTGGGTTTGATGGCGTTCAGGCCGGTCGAGAAGTTGCCGCCTGGCAGCAGGGCCATGCCGGCTGGATTGAAGTAGATGGTGCTGGCGTTATCGGCAATGGCCGCCGAGCCGGCGTAGGCATTGCCCAGGCCGCTGGCATTCTGTTCGAGCAGGTTAAAGCCTGCCGCGTGGGCCTGGCCGGCACCCAGTGCCATGAGCAGGGCGGGAATTGTTCGTAAAGCAACAACCGTCTTTTTCATGTGTCTTCTCCAGTCTTGGTGGCAGGGCACGTGGGGCATTTTTAAAACGCCCGTTTGTTTTTCTATGGTGCATGACCTAGGCCATTCGGCGTATAGGTACTTATGCCAATCCGTGCTAGGAGTGTTGTTTCTGCGCCGCTTTGTAATGCAGGGGGCCTCCTAGAAAAGGAGCGAAACCTGTGCCGAAGATCACGCCTGCGTCGGCCAGGTCCTCGTCGCTGACGACGCCGATATGAACTTGTTCGCGGGTTTTGGCGATAAGCGGACGGATCAGTCGCTCGGCCAGCTCGGGCGGCACGGTGGCGGCGTCGGGTTTGCGAGCCTTGCCGTCTTTCCAGGTGTAAAAGCCTTGCCCGCTCTTGCGCCCCAGTTCTTGGTGGTCCAGGTGCTGTTTCAGGCAGGTGGGCAAGGGGGTATCGGCGCTCAGTTGCATGCCGGCATCGCGGGCGATGTCCAGCCCGACGGTATCGGCCAGTTCCAATGGTCCCATTGGCATGCCGAATTGCTCCATGGCTTTGTCGACGGTGGCGGGGGACAGGCCTTCGTCCACGCAGCGCATCGCCTCCAGCATGTAAGGAGCCAGAACGGCGTTGACCAAGAAGCCGGGGCTGTCTTTGACCGGCAGCGGCAATTTTCCGATCTGGTGTACAAAAGCGTAGGCGGCGCTGCGCACATCGGGTGCCAACCGCGTGCTTTCCACCACTTCGACCAATGGCATGCGCGCAACCGGATTAAAAAAATGGATGCCCACCAGCCGGTCCGGCTGCAACAGGCTGCGACCCAGCTCGGTCAGCGACAGGCTGGATGTATTGGTGGCCAGGATCGCACCTGGTTTGAGCCGGGGTTCCAGGGCGGCGTACAGGGCTTGTTTGGCGTCGATATTCTCGAAGATGGCCTCCAGTACGAGGTCGGCGTGCGGCACGCCGTGGCCTTCGGGGTCTGGGATCAGCCGGTCCAGCGCGGCTTGTATCAGCCTGCGGTCTTTCAGGCGGCGTTGAAACAGGACGGCGGCGCGCCCTTGCGCCTGGGCGATGCGGTCGCGGTCCTGGTCTTGCAGGGTGACGGTCATGCCTTTCAGGGCGCACAGGGCCGCAATATCTCCGCCCATGACTCCCGCCCCCACTACGTGCAGTCTGGCAATGTCCGCCGCTGTGGTGCGTTTGCCTATGCTTTTCAGCCGTTCTTGCAGATGAAAGACACGCAGCAGATTTTGTGCCGTATCGGATTGGGTCAGGCGTTCGATCAGTTCGGGGGCCTTCAGGGCATTGCCATTGTGCTTTGCCCAGACGTCCAGAATGGCGCGCGGCGCGAGGTAATGGTGATAGGGGTCGCGCCGGTCTATTTGTTTGCTTACTTGGCGGGCCACCAGGGGGCGTAGCCAGGTCTGGTTGAGCAGGGCGGGAATACCGCGTGCCTTGCGTGCCGGTTTGCCGCTGAGGACGTGTTGGGCAGCGGCCTGCATGGCCAGCCGTGTCGGCACGCGCGCATCGGCCAGGCCAAGGCTGACGGCTTTGCGGGCGTCCACCGCTTTGCCGCTGAGCATCAGGTCTATGGCGGCAGCGGGACCGATCAGGCGGGGCAGACGCATCATCCCGCCCCAGCCGGGGAAGATGCCCAGTATGACCTCGGGCAGCGCCAGGCGTGTGTCGGGCACATCCACGACCAGACGGTAGCGGCAGGCCAGCGCCAGTTCCAGGCCGCCACCCAGGCAATGCCCCTGGATCAAGGCCAGCGTGGGATAGGGCAGCTTGGCTAGTTTGTTGAACAGCCGCCAGCCGCGTGTGACCAGGGCCTGTCCTTTTTGTGCGTTATCCAGTTCGGCAAATTCGTCAATGTCGGCACCGGCAATAAAGCCGGCTGGCTTGCCGGAGTAGATCACCAGTCCGTTAGGCACCTGGCTGTTCAGATAATCCAAGACGCGCGCCAGCTCCTGGAGCACGTCGGCCGACAAGCGGTTCACCGCGCTGCCGGCGCAGTCAATTTTTAACCAGGCAATATGCTGTTCGTCGGTGGACAGGGCGAAATTCTGCAGTTCGAGCGAGGCGACGGGGATCATGATTGGGCTCCTTGCAGCGATTCGATGAGCATGGCACCGCCTTGGCCGCCGCCGATGCAGATGGCGGCCAGTCCCAGACGCAGATTGCGCCGGCGCAGTGCCTGAAGGCAGTGCAATACGATGCGGGCACCGGATGCGCCCACCGGATGGCCGATGGCGATGGCTCCGCCATCCACATTCAGTTTGTCCATATCCAGCAGGCCCAGCGCATCGCGCCCCAGATGCTGGCGGCACCAGGTGTCGTCGTTCCAGGCGGCGCGGCAGGCCAGAACCTGGGCGGCAAAGGCTTCGTTGATTTCCCATAGATCGGGGGCGTTCAGGCCTAGCCGGTTGCGCTCCAGAATGGGTGTGGCGGCAAACACCGGGCCCAGGCCCATGGTGGCCGGGTCCAGTCCGGCCCATTGCGTATCCAGAATACGGCCTATGGGTTCGAGTTTGTGTTCGTGTATGGCGGCTTCGCTGGCCAGGATCAGCAGCGCGGCACCGTCGGTGACCTGGGAACTGTTGCCGGCGGTGACATTGCCCCAGGGCGGATCGAACACGGGGCGCAGTTTGGCCAGTTTGTTGGGGGTGGAGTCGGCGCGTATGCCATCGTCCTGCGGGTAGTGCGTGCCGCGCGCGTCGGTCAGCGGCACGATTTCGTCGAAGGCCTTGTCGTGTCGGGCCTGCAAGGCCAGTTGATGGCTGCGGGCGGCGTAGGTATCCATGTCCTGGCGGGTGATGCCGAACTGGTGTGCCAGGTTCTCTGCCGTCTGTCCCATGGACAGGCCCACGATGGGGTCGGTCAGCCCCTTGAGCAGGCCGATGACCGGCTTGAACATATGGGGGCGCAGGCATCCCAGCGACCGCAGACGATCGGGCAGGCCGCGCGCTTTCCCCCAGCCGGCCAGCCAGCGCACCATTTCATCACTGACCAGGACCGGCGCGCGCGACAGGGCATCCACGCCGCCGGCCAAGACCAGATCGGAGCGGCCTGTCTGGATGGACATGATGGCCGAGTCCAGCGCCTGCATGCCCGAGGCACAGTTGCGCATGACAGTCCAGCCAGGCACGCGATGTCCCGCGCCTAGACGCAGGGCCACAACGCGGCCGATATTGGTTTCGTCGGCGCTAGGGGCGGCGCAGCCCAGGATCACTTCGCTTAGGTCGGGAGCGGCAAAGCGTTGGCGCAGGAGTAGTTCGCGCCCTGTCTGTACGGCCAGATCGCCTGCCGAAAACGGGCCGGGTGCATTGCGTGCTTTCAGAAAGGGGCTGCGTGCGCCATCGATGATGTAGACAGGTTCAACGCTCATGGTCGGGTTCCTTGTTCATCGTCTGGGGAGGGGCGGAGTCGGGATGCAGATCGAACGGGAAGTCGTCCACGGCGATCACTCGGTCCCGCAGGGTGTTGCGTACCTTGACCATATCGTATTCCTGGGCAGTGATGCCACCGGCCTGAAACACCGCCTCGGCCAGATCGCGCACATTGGCTTTGGGGTTGGTGGCCAACTGACCACTTTTCTCGAACTGGCGGATTTTGGCGTCGATCTCGCGGGTGTTCAGGGTTGCCTGCAAGGCGGCTTCGATGGCTCCGACGGGTTCGTGTTCGTTGGGCGGCAGATAGGTGTCGTGGGTCAGGCGGTCGCGTGCGGCACCGGGCTGGGTCAGCAGCGTGGCTACGGCATGGTCTAGCTTGTCGCTCGGTCCCAGGCGGCGCGTGCCCAGCGGAAAGACCAGCAAGCGCAGCGCCCAGGCCAGTGGGCGGTTGGGCAAGTTGCGCAGCACACCATCTAGTGCCTGTTGAGTACGTTGCAAGGCATCTTGGGCAGCCCAATGGGCCAGCGGGGTGTCCTCGGTTTGCTGGCCTTCGTCGTGATAGCGCTTGAGCACGGCGCTGAGTATATACAGTTGCGATAGGGCATCGCCCAGGCGCGAGGACAAGCGTTCGCGCATTTTCAGTGAACCGCCCAGCACCAGCATGGACGCATCAGCTAATAGGGCGAAGGCGGCGCTGTAGCGACTGGCTTGTGCGTAGTAAGGCCGCATGGCGCGGGCTGTGTCGCCGGGCCCACGCAGCAAACGCCAGCCGCCCAGGCCCAGACCCAAGGCACGAACCGTATTGGCCAGGGTATAGCGCACATGGGCCCAGAAGACGGTATCGAAGCGATGCAAACCTGCTTCGCGGTCGGTACTTAGCGCCGCTTTCATTTCGTCCAGAATGTAGGGGTGGCAGCGAATGGCTCCCTGGCCAAAGATGATCAGGCTGCGCGTCAGGATATTGGCCCCTTCCACGGTGATGCCTACGGGCAATTGTTGATAAGCCCGGCCCAGGAAATTGGACGGGCCCAGGCAGATGCCCTTGCCGCCGATGACATCCATGCCGTCGTTGACCACGATGCGGCCGCGTTCGGTAATGTGATATTTGACGATGGCCGAGACGACCGACGGTTTTTCGCCCAGGTCCACAGCGGCAGCGGTCATGGTCCGGGCCGCGTCCATGGCATAGGTGTGGCCGGCAATGCGCGCCAAGGCTTCTTCTACGCCTTCGAATTTGCTGATAGGGCTGCGAAACTGGGTGCGCACGGCGGCATAGCCGCCTACGGCGCGGCTGGTCAGCTTGGCCATGCCGGTAAAGGAGGCCGGCAGCGAGATGGAGCGGCCTGCCGCCAGGCATTCCATCAGCATGCGCCAGCCCTGGCCGGCCATCGCGGGGCCGCCGATAATGAACTCCAGCGGCATGAAAACATCGTTGCCGCGTGTCGGGCCGTTCATGAACATGGCGTTCAGCGGAAAGTGACGCCGGCCTGTCTGTACGCCCGGGTGGTCGCTGGGCACCAGGGCGCAGGTAATGCCGATGTCTTTTTCGTCGCCCAGCAGGCCATCGGGGTCGTACAGGCGAAAGGCCAGGCCCAGCAATGTGCAGACCGGAGCCAGGGTAATGTAGCGCTTGTCCCAGGTGACTTTCATGCCCAGCACTTGGCGGCCTTGCCACTGACCCATGCACACAATGCCGGAGTCGGGAATGGCGGCGGCGTCCGAACCGGCCCAGGGGCTGGTCAGTGCAAAAGCAGGTATATCGCGTCCGTCCGCCAGGCGCGGCAGGTAGTGCTGCTTTTGCTCGGGGGTGCCATAGTGCAGCAGCAGTTCGGCCGGACCCAGCGAGTTGGGCACCATCACGGACACGGACAGCGCCGAGTTGCGCGTGGACAGCTTGGCGACCACGGCGGAATGGGCTTGCGCGGAAAAGCCGCGCCCGCCGTACTCCTTTGGGATGATCAGGCTAAAGAATCGATTTTGTTTTAAGTAATCCCAGACCGGCGGCGGCATGTCCAGGTCGTGCTGGCTTAATTGCCAATCGTCGATCATGGCGCAGACGGTGTTGACTTCGTTGTCCAGAAACTGGCGCTCGTCGTGGCTTAACTGAAAAGGCGGGTAGCCATTGAGTGTGTCCCAGTCTGGTTTGCCGCGAAACAGCTCACTTTCCCACCAGACCGTGCCAGCCTCCAAGGCGTCGCGTTCGGTTTGCGACATGGTGGGCAGCACGCGGGAAAACGCCTGGTAGATGGGGCGGCTCAGCCATTTCATGCGCAGCTCCCGGTTTTTCAGAAGGTAGGCGCAGCCAAGCAGGATCAGTATCAACAGCGCAGTCAGAAACATAGGAACTCCGGCTAGCTAAAGTGAAGGAACGCGCCGCCAGCTTCAGGTACAGGACAGCGGGCGTGGCGTAGTTGATGATTCGGGCAGGGGGGCACGCAGACCGCCCAGCAGAAAACTCATCAGGCGCTCTTGCAGTTGTTGGTCGCTGTCTTGGCTGTCGTTCAGGGGCAGATGCAAAGCCCGACGCAGCGATTGCGTGCCCATAAGCGCGTACGAGGTGGCACCCAGCATGAAATGAAAACGCCAGATGATTTCTTCCTCGGGGACACTGGGCAGGGATTCGAGCAGGGCCTGCTTGAAGGGCAGAAAAATGGCGACCTGCTCGTCCCAACAGATGGACTGGATAAAGTCCTGGGGGGCGGGCCTGTCGCCGCCGGGCAGGGGGATAAAGGAGCGGTTCGGGCCTTCGCCGGCCAGGCGGATCAGCGGGCCGAAGAAAGCGTCCACAACCTGCGAGGCTTTCAGTGGTCCTGTGCCCGCCAGTTGACGGTAGTGCGCGAGTTTTTCCAGGCGTTCGCGGTTGATGGCGTTCAGGCGGCGTTGGAATACCGCCTGGGTCAGGCCATCTTTGCTGCCGAAGTGGTAGTTGACGGCGGACAGATTCACGCTTGCCTGCGCCGTAATTTGGCGCATGGACGTGTTTTCGTGGCCGTGCAGCGCGAACAGTTGTTCGGCTGCGTCGAGAATGGCGGCTTGTGTACGATCGGAGCGCTTCACCCTTTTCCCTTTATTCAAACAGTTGTTTGAATATGCTAGCGGGTCTGGGGTGAAAGAGGCAGTAGGGCTTGCCCCTAGCCGTTCGGACGTGGGCGGCTCGGGGGCATCCTATTCGGATGTCCCCGCGTTGCGCTTAGATTTGCGTGACGAATTTGGTGATCAGGTAGCCGTCGAAGGTTTCTGCGCCGCCTTCGCTGCCGATGCCGCTGTCCTTGATGCCGCCAAACGGTGTTTCGGGCAAGGAGCTGCCGAAATGGTTGATGTTGACCATGCCCGCCTCCAGCTCGTTCGCCAATTGGTGCGCGGCTTGCAGGGATTGCGTAAAGGCGTAGGCGGACAGGCCGAAGGGCAGGCTGTTGGCGCGCCGGATGGCATCGTCCAGGTCGGTGTAGCGGGTGAGCGGGGCAATGGGGCCGAAAGGCTCTTCGGTCATCAGCATGGCGTGGTCGGGCAGGTCCGTGACCACGGTGGGCGAAAAGAAAAAGCCTTCGCCTTCGATGCGCTCCCCGCCCAGAATGACTTTGCCGCCCAATTGGCGGGCGTTGTCCACAAACTGCTTCATGACCGGGACACGGCGTTCGTGCGCCAGAGGACCCATTTGGGTGTCGGGGTCCAAGCCGTCGCCTACGCGCACGTTGGCCAGCTCGTCGGTGAAGCGCTGCACGAAAGTGTCGTAGATGTCGTCATGAATATAAAAGCGAGTGGGCGAGATGCATACCTGACCGGCATTGCGGATCTTGAAGCGGGCCAAGTGGCGGGCGGCACGCGCTACGTCGGCATCGGGCAGTACCAGCACGGGCGAATGACCGCCCAGTTCCATCGTGATGCGCTTCATGTGTGCGCCGGCCAGTGCGGCCAACTGTTTGCCCACCGGTACGGAGCCGGTGAACGAGACCTTGCGCACAATGGGCGAGCGGATCAGGTAGTCCGACACCTCTTGCGGCACGCCCCAGACAATATTCAGCACGCCGGGTGGCAGGCCCGCATCGTGGAAGGCCTGGGCAATGGCCATGACGGCGCTGGGCGAATCTTCCGGACCTTTCAGGATGATGGTGCAGCCGGCCCCGATGGCCGCGCAGATTTTGCGTATGGCCTGGTTGTAGGGGAAGTTCCAGGGGGTGAAGGCGGCGCATACGCCTATGGGCTCGCGCAGCACCATCTGGCGCACTTTTGGGTTGCGTGGGCTGATGACACGGCCATAGATGCGGCGGCATTCTTCGGCGTGCCAGTCGGCGTGGTCGGCGCAGGACATGATTTCGCCCACGGCCTCGGCCAGCGGTTTGCCCTGGTCTAGAGTTAGATTGCGGCCGATGTCCTGGGCGCGTTCGCGCGATAGTTCGGCGACTTTGCGCAAAATGGCGCTGCGCTCCAGCGGCGAGCTGTGTCGCCAGCTCTGGAATGCCTTGTGCGCGGCGTCCAGGGCGGCGTCCAGGTCGGCCCGGCTGGCCAGCGGTAACTGTCCCAGGATCTGACCATTAGCCGGGTTAATGACAGGCTGAGTCGTGCGACCCTGGCTGTCCAGAAATTGACCATTGATATACAGGGCCAGGCCTTGGTACATGTGTGCGTCTCCGAAAGTGTCTGCGTCGAGCTAAATAACGTACTAGATGGTATCGACCCTAATGGTCAGGAACAAGCAGGCAGGGCTGGACTGGCCGCCTTGTGCTCATTACTTGCCAGGCTAGGTGCCTGTGCCGATTTTTGTATCGTTCTTGCGACGGTAAAGAAACATAATGTAGCGCCTTTGACGTAGCGCGAGACAGTTATGCACATGCCTAAATTGTCTGTTTAAACTCTTGACGTCTATAGTGTTGGTTAACTTCGCATTGTGTGCGCGTTAACAATGTTTAAATAATTCAGGGTTAACGCGTTGTAATCTAAAGATACAATGCCTTATATGAGACGTACTGTTGCAGGCGGTGTTGTAGCTAGACATGTTTGGATGCTCTACATGCTGAAACTCCCATTTATCACACGTATCTGCTTTACAGTATCGTGTTGATACATCCGCCGAACAGCCTAGAGAGTCATCATGAACAAGCAAACGTCAGTTCTCGCATATCTGTCTGCCAAAAACTGCTCGAATCAATGGGCATTTTTCCTGCAGGCCTTGGGCAAAGAACTTAACGAGGCGATGCCAGCTCAGGACGTGCGTGTGCTGATGCGACAGATCGGTCTGCGGGCCGGGGCCGAAATGCCTTTGTCCGACTGCAACACTGTAAAAGATATCCAGGCAGCGGCCAACCGTTACTGGTCCGAGTTCAACTGGGGTTGGGTAGAGCTCACGGAGCAGTCGTCGTCCTTAGAGCTGCGCCATTTCTGCGCCCCTTTACTACAGGCATTTGGGGCCCAGGCACAATCCTGGAGCCCGGCGTTCCTGGAAGGCGTCTATCAGCAATGGCTATCCAGCCTGGGAGCCGGTCAGGCGTTGCAGGTACGCCAGCAGTCCGAGTTGGACCCCGAGCACAGTTTTATTGATTTCCGCCTGAGCCTCTAAGTCAGGCATGGCCGTCCGATAAAGAAGGAGTAGCGCCTATGAGCAAAATCAACGACATATCCAATCTGTTTGGCGAAATCGGCGCTGATGCTAGCGGCTATCGTGATCTGGCGGCCGACAACCAATTGAGCGCCAGTCTGGACCGCTGGCCTTTATTGGCTACGGTGCATGGTCATCGGCCATCCGATAGCGACACTCCTGCTCCGACATTACCTGCCGGGCAGGTCTCGCCGCTGGCTGCCTTGTCGGGCGCGGCAAGCAAGCAGGCACCGCAGTCGAGCGCCGATGCTCCCGTATCTGGTTTGTTCAAGCGCATGGCTCAGCCCGAGCCTGCCGTGCGTCAGGAACCGGTCTTCAGGCAGGTGCCTCCGGCACCGTCTGTTGCGCCCGTGACGCAGCAGACGGTGGGTCTACAGACATTATTTGCCCGTCTGGAAGGGCCGGCTCAACCCGCGCAGGGTGACGAGGCTGGATTGTCACTCTTTCAGCGTTTACTTAGAAAATGAATGTAATTGCAGTGGCTTCGGCTAAGGGCGGCGTGGGCAAAACCACGGTCAGTGCCAATCTGGGAGTGGCGCTGGCGCGTCTGGGTCGACCGGTGTTGGCGGTCGATCTGGACCCGCAGAATGCGCTGCGTTTTCATTATTTTCACGATCAGGCATTAAGCCGCGAGGACGGCATGGCCAAAGCGACCGTCGATAATCGTGCGCCTGGCAGCCCGGCGGGGGTCACTCCGTCAGGCGTGGTCATGTTGCCTTATGGCCATTGTTCGGAAAGTGAGCGGGAGCAGTTCGAGTCTATTTTGCAGAAAGAGCCCGATTGGCTGCGGCAGCGTCTGTCCGAGATGGGGCTGCCGGCCAATACCCTGGTGGTGCTGGATACACCGCCGGGCCCGTCGGTCTACCTGAAGCAGGCGTTGCGGGCGGCCAATTTCGTGGTGGTGGTCGTGCTGGCCGACGCGGGCTCGTATATTACCTTGTCGCAAATGCACGAATTGGTGGAACAGTACTGTGACCCGGCCCAGGGCTTTGTGGGTTCTGCCGTACTGATTAACCAGGTAGACCGAAGTCGGGCTTTGGCCAGCGATGTGACCCAACTGCTCAATGTGACGCAGGCCGGTCAGGTGTTGGGTCGGATACATGCCGATCCGGCTGTTGCCGAGGCTCTGGCCTGTGGTACGACGGTCTTTGAATACATGGAACACAGTGAAGCCGTGCGCGACTTCCAGGCTAGTGCCCGTGAAGTCTTAGCCAGGCTGCACGTTGCAGGAGCGCGGTCATGAAAATCAAGCCGCCTGTCATGGATGACAAGCCCCGTCTGGACGGAGTGCCGGAATGGCATCTGGGCTCGGTGGCCAGCGGCTTGCTGGCTCTGATAGGGCTGGCCTTGTGCGTGCTGGTCATCACGACGCCCTTTGACCTGGTCACCCAGCTGGTTTTTGCCGCCACTACTTTTGCGGCTGCCTATGCCATCAACCGTCTGACAACAGGTCGTCTGGCCAGTTTGGTGCTGATCGGGATCTCCATTGTGACGTCGCTGCGGTACATGTATTGGCGGGTTACGTCTACGCTGGGGTTCGATAATGCGGTGGATGCCTTTTTTGGCTATGGGCTGTTGGCGGCGGAAGTCTACGCCATGGCTGTTCTGCTGCTTAGTTATTTCCAGTCGGCTTGGCCCCTGAAGCGTAAGCCGGTGCCTTTGCCGGCCGACCCGGCCTTGTGGCCGACGGTGGATATTTTTATTCCAACCTACAACGAGCCCTTGAATGTGGTGCGTCAGACCGCGCTGACGGCGCTGTCACAGGATTGGCCCAGTCATCGTTTCAAGATTTATGTGCTCGATGACGGCAATCGTCCCGAGTTCAAGGATTTCTGCGCCGAAGCGGGCATAGGCTATATCACCCGCACCAATAATAAACATGCCAAGGCCGGCAACATCAACGAAGCATTGAAAGTGACGGACGGCGAGTACGTTGCGATCTTTGACTGCGACCACGTGCCCACGCGTTCCTTTCTGCAAGTGGTAATGGGCTGGTTCCTGCGCGACACCAAGCTGGCCATGCTGCAGACGCCCCACGTATTTTTCTCGCCCGATCCGTTGGAGCAGAACTTGTCCTTGTTCAAGAAGGTGCCGAACGAGGGCAAGTTGTTTTATGGCCTGACGCAAGATGGCAATGACCTGTGGAATGCCACCTTCTTTTGCGGTTCTTGCGCGGTGTTGCGCCGTTCGGCGCTGCTGGATGTGGGCGGGGTGGCGGTAGAAAGCGTCACGGAAGATGCGTTGACCGCCTTGAAGATGAACCGCAAGGGATACAACACGGCCTATCTGGCCATTCCCCAGGCGGCCGGGCTGGCTACCGAGAACTTGTCGCGCCATATCGGCCAGCGTATACGCTGGGCGCGCGGCATGGCGCAGATTTTTCGTTCTCATAACCCCTTGCTGGGCAAGGGCCTGAGCATGCCACAGCGCATTTGCTATGCCAGTGCTGCTTTGCACTTTTTCTATGGCCTGCCGCGTTTGGTCTTTTTGACGGCACCCCTGGCGTATCTGTTTTTCGGCGCGCATGTATTCAAATCGTCGGCGCTGCTGATTGCGGCCTATGCCTTGCCCCATATTCTGCATGCGCAACTGACCAACTCGCGGTTGCAGGGCAAGTTTCGCCATTCGTTCTGGAACGAGGTCTACGAGACGGTGCTGGCCTGGTACATCATGCGTCCGACCTTGGCGACCCTGGTCTTGCCCAACAAGGCGACCTTTAATGTGACCCAGAAGGGCGGCACCAACGAAGAAGATTACTTCGACTGGACCTTGTCGCGCCCATATATTGCCCTGTTGTTATTGAATGTGGCGGGCTTTGTCGTGGGCATCGTCACTATGCTCCATCATTTGGATGATATGGCGATTGTGCTGACATTGTTGATGAATCTGGCCTGGACGACGCATAACATCGTTATTTCCAGTGCCAGTGTGGCCGTGGCTGGCGAGCGCAAGCAAATCCGCAACGTGCCGCGCGTAGCGGCCGAGCTGACGGCCACGCTGCAGACGGGCAGTGGTTATCGCTATGCGTGCCAGACCACGGACTTTTCGCAGGAAGGCCTGGGTATCGAGCTGCCGGCACCGTTGCCACTGGTGGTGGGGGAGTCCTTGCAGGTCAGCGTGTTCCGCAATGACGAAGAAGCGATCTTTCCGGCACGGGTGGCGTTTATGCGGGGCACCAAATTGGGGCTGCGCTTTGAGGATTTAAGCATCGAGCAGCAGGCTGAACTGGCTAAAGTCACCTTTGCCCGCGCCGATACCTGGGCCTTGTCCTGGGCGGATGCGACACCCGACTCGCCATTGATGGCCATGCGGGCCATTGCCAACATTAGTGTGCAGGGATTTCGGGTGCTGAGTCGAGAGACTTGGCGGCTGTTGCGCGACAGTAACCGGTCGGCTTCTTCAGGCTCGGAGCGCGCATGATTGCTTTCTTGCGTATGTGTACCCAGGTCTGCGCCGCACGCTGTGCGGCGTTGCTGTTGATGCTGTTGGTCGGCGCAGCGGCCCAGGCCAGTGCGTACTCGGTCGACTTCAAGGCCTTGGGGCACCAGCAAAGTATGACCTTGCGGGGGGTGGATGGTTGGGGTGGGCTTTGGTTCGGGGTGCGGCAGGACGAAACGGTGCGCTCGCTGCGCCTGCGATTGAAATTGCGCCATTCCGAGGCCATGCTGCCCAAGCTGTCGCACTTGAATGTACGTTTGAACGGTCTGGTCATACAGACTTTGCCATTTAAGGCGGAGCAGGGGGCCAAAGAGCAAGACTACGAGGTAGAGATTCCGGTGGCCCAGTTGCAGCCGCTCAATCAGCTGCAACTGCAACAGATCGGCCATTACACCTTGTCGTGCGAAGACCCTTTGCACGAGTCGCTCTGGACTCGCATCGATGACCAGTCTTTCCTGGATTTCACGGTCGAGCCGCGCCGCCTGCCCGACGATCTGGCCGTGTTGCCGGCACCGTTTTTTGATCACCGGGACAGCCGGCCGCTGCACGTTACATTGGTGATACCGCAGCGTAGCCAGGATGCGGTGCAGGCCGCGGGCGTGGTGGCGTCCTGGTTGGGGGCGTTGGGCAGCTACCGGGGCGTGGATTTTGTGGTTCGGGACGAATTGCCCGAGCAGGGCGCGGCCATTGTTCTGGCTACCGCCGGTCAGGCCGGTGAACTGGCGGCAGGAGCCGTGCGTGGCCCTACGCTACTGATGAAAGAAAATCCCAATGATGGGATCAGTAAGGTTTTGCTGGTCAGTGGCACCAACGATCAGGAATTGCTGACAGCGGCGCGCAGCCTGGTGACGGGCAGCGATGCCTTGAGTGGCCCTGTGGCCTCCGGTCTGGTATTTAACGCGCAGGAGCGCCGGCCTTACGATGCGCCTAATTGGGTGCCCAGTGATCGCCCGGTCAAGTTCGGCGAGTTGGTGGATAGCCCCGCCATGACAGTGTCGGGTTATCGCCCCGAGCCTATTCGTGTGTCTTTGCGCTTGCCGCCTGATTTGTATCCCTGGCTGGATCAGCGGGTGCCGATGGTGTTGCGGTATCGCCCATCCATGCCGGTCAGCGGCCCTTCCGCCTATCTGGCGGTCGATGTGAACTACGAGCCGGTGGCGCGTTTGGATTTCGATCAACACGCCACCAGTTTCCGGAGTCTGGCCGGTATAGACAGCCTACCGTTGACGGAGCGGGCCATTCACTTGCCCTTGGACTTGCTGGCGACGCGCGCCACCTTGGGCTTCTCGTTTCAGTATCCGTTGCCCGCTTTGAAAGATTGCGAGAATTTGATGGTCGACAATGTCCGCAGCTCGTTGGACGCGGACTCCATGCTCGATCTTAGCGGACTGCCGCATTTTCTGGCCATGCCAAATGCGGGTGCTTTCATGGCTGCCGGTTTCCCATTTAGCCGGATGGCCGACTTGTCCGAGACCGCCGTGGTGGTGTCGGATGATATCGTTTCTGCCGATTTGCCGGCCTATTTGGGCATGATGGCCAAGATCGGACAGTCCACGGGTTATCCGGCGACGCGCATGCAATTGTTGGTCAATCCGTCGTCTCCGCAGGGGCTGGCCGATAAAGACATTCTGATCCTGTCGGGCGGCAAGACGGCCGCATTGCTGGAGCAGTGGGCCGATCTGTTGCCGGTGCCGACGGGCAAGCAGGCATCAGGCTATTCGCTGGCCGATAAGGGCGTGTTGGTGACCGGTTTTCGCTCGCCCTTGAATCGGTCGCGCAATGTGGTCGTATTAAGTGCGCCTAGCCAGCTGGGCGAAGATTTGTTGCCGGTGCTGCGCGATCCTTTGCTGGAAGCCAAGGTGCAGGGCAGCATGGTTGCCTTGTCGGCGGGCGATGTCCAGGTGCTGTCCGAGCAGACCCAGTACAACACCGGTAGCCTGGGCTGGTGGCGTGGTTTGCAACATTTCCTGGGCGGCAAGCCCTGGTTGCTGGCCTTGATGTTCATGGGCGGTATTTCCTTGGCCAGTCTTTTGGCTTATATCAGTCTGCGCGCGCGTGCTCGTAGTCGCCTGCGTATCCATGCATCGCAGAATCCGGAATAAGTGTGGTGAGCATGAAACCATTTTTTCAGCGTTTTTCTCTGTCCTTGCTCACAGCGTGCCTGTTGGGCGCAGGGGCGCAATCGATCGCCCAATCCCTGGAGCCCACCGATCTTGCCCAGGCCGATATCGCCCAGGCTGCCGCACCTTTGCAACAGCTTGCGGCTCCTGCCGGCAGCACGTTTACTTTTCGCCAGTTGGGTGCGCGCTTTCCTTTTAATTTGCGTGGCGTGGACAGCAGTGACAGCGTGTTCTTCAATGTGCGTGCCGACGAGGTCGTGACGGGTGCGCGCACCACGCTGCATTACAGCTATTCGCCGTCTTTGCTGGCGGATTTTTCGCACATCAATATCCTGGTCAATGACGAGGTCGTACACACCATACCCGTTACTGAAGCGGATGCAGGCCGGCAACAGACCGTCCAGGTGGAGCTGCCCACCCGTTTGATCGCGGCGTCCAACCAACTGCGCATACAGTTGATCGGCCATTACACGCTGGAGTGCGAGGACCCCTTGCACTCCACGCTGTGGGCCAATGTCAGCAATCAGAGTACCTTGAATCTGAATGTCGAAAAGATCGCCTTGACCGACGACCTGGCCATCCTGCCCTTGCCTTTTTTTGATGCGCGCGATGTGAACCGCTTGGAGCTGCCCATTGTGTTTCTAGGCAATGCGCAGGCAGGAGCCTTGGAGGCAGGCGGGATGATTGCATCCTGGCTGGGGGCGCTGGCGGATCAGCGCGGCGCGCGTTTTCATGCCCGGCAGGGCAGCTTGCCCGAGCATGGACATGGCATTGTCCTGGCGTTGCGCGATGACCTGCAAGGTCTCCTGGAGGTTCCCGATGCCGACGGTGCCAGCATTACCATGCTGGCTAATCCGCAGGACCCGAACGGCAAACTGCTGGTGATCAGCGCCCGCAATGGCGATCAGTTGCGCCAGGCCGCGCAGACTCTGGTGACGGGGGGTTCGATTCTGTCCGGTGCCCATGCTCAGGTCCGTCAGGGGCCACAGTTGCAGCCGCGCGTGCCGTATGACGCACCGCGTTGGCTCAACAGCACCCGACCGGTTAAATTTGGCGAGTTCATGGCTGCCCAGCGCCTGGATGTGCGCGGCTACGACTCCCCGGCTATCCGCATGAATCTGCGTCTACCGCCCGATTTGTTTACCTGGCAGGCGGCACCGGTGGATGTGGACCTCAAGTACCGTTATTCTGCCCAGCCTGGCAGCGTAAATTCGTCCATGTTGATCGGCGTGGGTGATCATTTTCTGAAGTCCATCCCTTTGTATGGTCTGGCGCAGTTGCAGGCGCGCAACAGTCCCTTCGCGGATGCCGCACCGGGAGAGTTGCTGCCCATGCAGCAGTCTGTCCAGGTGCCGTTGTACCAGCTGATGAATCGTTCGGAGCTTAACTTCCGGTATATGTACGATTACATCAAGCAAGGCGAGTGCAAGGATGTGCTGTTGGACAATGTGCGCGGCCAGATCGACCCGGAAAGCACGATCGATATTTCGGGTCGCAGCCATTATCTGGAAATGCCGGATCTGGAAGCGTTCGGCGACGCCGGTTTCCCCTTCACGCGTATGGCCGACCTGTCAAACGGCGGTTGTGCTGTCCGATGCGCCCGATGAAAACGAATTGAGCGCCTATTTGACGACCATGGGCCGCATGGGAGAGTCCACCGGCTATCCCGCAACAGGTGTGGTGGTGCTCAAGGCGGGCGAAAGTCAGAAAGCGGGCGATAAGGATGTGTTGTTGATTGGCGCGGCCGATTCGATCCGACGGGCCTGGGGCGAGTACCTGCCCGAATATGGCGCGGCCGAGAAAAAGCAGTTTGGGACTTCGGATCTGGTGTATCGCACCAGCGATTGGGTCAGTCCTAATCCGCGCGACCGTATCCAGGACCAGCAAAGCGAAATCCAATACAGCAGCGAAGGCCGCAGCGGTCTGATCAGTGGCTTCGAGTCGCCTTTGCATGCGGGGCGCAGCGTGGTGGCCCTGACGGGTACGGACTCGGACGCGTTGAAGGATGTGACTGATGCTTTGTTGGGCATTCATCCGGATCAGGAACGAATCAAGGGTAGCGTAGTCATTGTCAGGGGTGAGAAAATTAACGCCCTGCTGGCAGAAAAGACGTACGCCGTCGGCAGCCTGGATCTGTGGACTCGTATTCAGTGGACACTGGCCAACGGCTGGGAGGCGGCGGGCAAGTGGCGCTCGGCCTGGATTGCAGGCCTGTTCGGCCTGATTCTGCTGGCCTTTTTGATTAGTCGCTTGCTGGCGCGCCGCAAAGCCGCCCGTCAGACCACCTAGGAGTTCATGATGTTGCGCCGCGCCTGCTCTGCCGCCTTGCTTGCCTTGACGCCGTTGTCCGCTGCCGTGGCAGCAGCCTGCGGGCCAGTGGACTGGCCTTTGTGGGCGCAGTTTAAAACGCATTTCATCCAGGATAGCGGGCGTGTGCTCGATGCCAGCACGCCGCAGCAACACACCTCGTCCGAAGGCCAGTCGTACGGCATGTTTTTTGCCTTGCTGGCCAACGATAGGCCGATGTTCGACAAGCTGTGGGCCTGGAGCGTGGACAATTTAGGTGGCGGAGATCTGTCCAAGCGCCTGCCGGCCTGGATATGGGGATCGGACGGCAAAGGGGGCTGGACAGTCTTGGATGCCAATTCGGCCTCCGATGCGGATGTCTGGTTTGTCTACGCTTTGCTGGAAGCCGGACGGTTGTGGGGTGACGATGCCTATATCCAACGTGCGCAGGCCTTGCTGGCTTTGATCGAAGCTCAGGAAGTGGCCGATCTACCCGATCTGGGACCGCTGTTGTTGCCCGGGCGTGAAAGTTTTGTCCGGCCCGGCAATGTCTGGCAGTTCAATGCCAGCTATCTGCCTATTCCGTTGTTGCGCCGCTTGGCGCAGGCGTCCAGCCATCCGGCCTGGAAGGCCATGCCCGAGACGACCTTGCGTTTTCTGCAGGAAGCCTCGCCCAAGGGGTTTGCGGCCGACTGGAATATGTATGCGCCCAGTAAAGGTGCTTATGCCTTTGTCACCGATACGCTGAAAGGTCCGGTGGGCAGCTACGATGCCATTCGCACCTATATGTGGGCCGGCATGATGCCGGCTGGCGACCCGCTGGCCGCCAAGACCTTGCAGGCACTGGGTGGTATGGCCGCCGTCATGGCTGAACAACAACGTGTGGTGCCGCCTGAATCGGTCAATACCGAGACCGCTGCCGTCAAAGGCGAAGGGCCATTTGGTTTTTCGGCGGCGCTGGTGCCTTATTTTTCTGCATTGGGACAGCGCGATCAAACTCAATGGCAAACGGAACGCGTCAATGTGGCATTGCGCGAAGCCTTTCAGCCCTTGCGCACACAACAAAAACAGCCGCCTTATTACGACGTCGTGCTCAGCCTGTTCGGCATGGGTTGGGCGCAAGGGTATTACACATTCAACGAGGCTGGGCAATTACAGACTCAGTGGGAGAAGGCATGTCTGCCGGCACGAAAAAATTAGTCGCATGTATGTTGGCCTTGGCCTTTCCCCTGGTAAGCCAGGCGCAAGGCGATGCGTTGACGGTGCTGCAGGAGCAGGGTCAATATTGGCAGTCGCGGGGTGATTTTCAGCGGGCTGCCGATGTCTGGAACAAGGTTCTGAAGGCGCAACCTAATAATGTCCAGGCGCTCTACAGCCTGGCACAGATCGAATTGCGCAAGAAGAACACGGCCAAGGCGCGCACCTATCTGGAGCAATTGCGCAAAGCCGCGCCGAACAGCAACGAAGTGGTCTTGTTGGAGCAGGATCTGGCCATGAGCGCTCCGGGTAGCGCATCGGCCCTGGAAAAGGCGCGCCGTGTGGCGGCCGAAGGCGACCTGGAAGGCGCACTGCCTTTGTACCGGCAGGCTTTGGGCGGCCGCACGCCCGAAGGTGAAGTAGGCCTGGAGTACTACACCTATCTGGGCTATACCAGCCACGACGGCATGCTCGAAGCCATCAAAGGGCTGGAGCGCTTGCGGGCGGCACAGCCTAACAATCCGCGTATTCAGTTGCCCTTGGCGCGTCATCTGGCCCGCAACGAACCCACGCGTGCCCAGGGCATAGAAATGCTGGAGCGTTTGTCGGCGCGTGCCGATATCGGCAGCGACGCCGCGGAAAGCTGGCGCGATTCGTTGACGTGGCTCGGCACCCCACCCAAAGTAGAGTTCCGCCCTTTGCTGGAAGCCTATCTGGCCAAGCATCCGGACGACGAAACCGTACGGGCCCAGCTTAATGCACAGACTCAGGCGATCAGCCAGGCACGACGCGCAGCGGCCAGCACGCCTGCTCCGGCGGCTGCCGACCCCTACGCTGCTCGTGTGCGTACGGCCATGCAGCATCTGGATAAAGGCGACCTACCCATAGCCGAATCGCAATTGCAGGTCATCCTGGCCGAGCGGCCCACCCAACCCGATGCCTTGGGGGCAATGGGTGTGGTGCGCATGCGCCAGGGACGCATGCAGGAAGCGGCGGATCTGTTGGCCCAGGCCCATCGCGCCCGGCCACGGGACTGGAAGCAGGCTTACGATACAGCCCAATATTGGGTCGCCGTCGAGCAAGCGAATCAGGCCATGCGCGCTGGCAATAATACGCAGGCGGCGACGTTGCTGGAAAAAGCCCGCCGTCTCCAACCGAACGAATCCTCTGCCGTGTTGGCCCAGGCCCGTCTGGCCGTGGCGCGTTCGGATATGCGACGTGCCGAGTCTTTGTATCGCACGGCGTACCAGCGCGACCCCAATAATGCCGAAGCGATCACCGGGCTGGTGCAGGTGTATGCACAGTCCAATCAGGTGGACAAGGCCCGCCAGATGGTCGAGAGTCTGACACCTAAGCAGCAGGAAGCGGCGGGTGGTCGCGCCAAATTGCAAGGACTGTATGCTGCCGGTCTGGCCAAGGCGCAGCGGGCGCGTGGCGATCTGGCTTCGGCCCGCGCCACGCTGGAGCAGGCCATGGCGGCCGATCCGTCCAACGCCTGGGTGCGTCTGGAGCTGGCGCAGATCTATAACGAATCGGGTTACCCCAAAGAGGCCCGTGGTCTGATCGATGGCATGTTGCTGACCGATCCCTACAACGTGGATGCCCTGTATACCTCGGCTATCTTTGCCAGCCAGCAACAGGATTGGGAAGGGGCGCAGCAGGCGCTTAGCCGTATACCGCCTAATCTGGCGACGCCCGAGATCAAGGCTTTGCAGCGTGACGTCACGGTCCAGGTGCGCATCAAGTATGCATCGGCCCTGGGCAAGCAGGGTCGGGGTTTGGAAGCGGCGGCCGTGTTGGATGAGCTGGCACCGGTCGTAGCCAATAATCCGGGCTTGTCCACGGCGGTCGCGGCGGCGTATGCCGACGCGGGCGACAGCGCCCGTGCTTTGGGACTGATTCGCCAGCAATTGGGCAGCAGCAAGACCCCCGACCCTGATGTCATGCTGCAGTACGCCGGTCTGTTGTTCCGTACTCAGCAGGATGTAGAGGCAATGGGCGTGCTGCGCAGCCTGGATGGTCGCCAGCTCAGCCCCGAGCAGCAGAAAACCCTGCGCAATCTGCACGACACGCAGTCGATACGCCAGGCCGAGTCCCTGCGTGAGCAGGGCGACCTGGTGGCAGCTTACGATGTGATTTCGCCGGTATTGGCCCAGAATCCGAATAACGAACAGGCCTTGGCGGCCTTGGCGCGCATGTATGCGTCGGCGGGCGATGCCCGCCAGGCGCTGGGCATATACCAGCATCTGTTGCAGCAGAACTCCAGCAGTCCGGATCTGTTCATCGGCGCGGCCTTGGTGGCCAACCAGCTGCGCGATTTCAAGTACGCCGACCAGGCGGCCGAATCTGCCGTGGCGCTGGCTCCCGACGATATCCAGGTGTTGACCTCGGCGGCGGGTATTTATCGAGTGCAGGGCAAGACAGCCAAGGCACAGAAGCTGCTCAGGCATGCGGTGGCCTTGCAGGAATCGGATTCGCGCAGCTATTCGGCCACGGGCGCTTTTTTGCCTCCGGTCGGAGCAGGCGGTAATCCTTTTGTTGGCATGCCGGGCCAGCGCGCCGCTCGCACAGGGCCGCAGACCTTTGCCGTGCCTGCGGCGGGAGCCGCAGGGGTTGCGGGGGCGGCCGCTGCGGCTGCCGCCTGGCCGGCTCCAGCGGCTGCGGCGGCGCCTGGTTATGGCGCAGCGCCCGCCTGGGGCGCGCCCGCCGGTCGTGCTGCACCGACCAGGGCATCCGGCTTGCCGGCACCCGCCTTGCCTGTCGCCCAGAACCCGTATGGCCGGGCGCAAGCGGCCGCTGCGCCTTTGCCGTTCGCGGCCAATGCGCGTCAGCCTGGATATGGCGCTGCGCCGTTGTCTCCCCTGGAGGCGGAGCTGGCGCTGATCGACGAGGACCGCTCACCGGAGTTAAAGGCTGGCGCTGTGTACCGTTCCCGGACCGGCGACAGCGGCACCAGCCGTCTGGATGATGTGCAAACGCCCATCGAAGCGCGTTTTGCCGTGGGTGACGGCAAGGCTTTTGTGCGTGCCACGCCGGTGTTTGTAGATAGCGGCAGTTTTAGCCAACCCCGGTTTTTGGAGAGTACGTTTTCAGGCAAAGTGGCCTATACGCTGGGTACGGATAACAGTCGCGCTTTGGATCAGGAAATGGGTACCAGCCAGACCGGCGTGGGCCTGGCCGTGGGATACGAGCTACAGGGCTTAAAACTGGATCTGGGCGTGACGCCGCTGGGCTTTAACAAAACCTCGTTTACCGGCGGGATCGGCTACGAAGGCGCTGTCAATAGCGACGGTTCGGTGCGCATGGGCGTCAATGTGTCCACGCGTCCGGTGACCGACAGCGTGATGTCGTTTGCGGGCACCAAGATCAATGGCGAAGTGCAGGGCGGGGTCATGGCCACCGGCGCGCGCGTGGATATCAGCAAGGATCTGGGTGATTCTGGTTTTTATGGTTCGGTCGGTGCTCATGCCTTGAATGGCAAGAATGTGGAATCGAACCGGCGTATCGAGGTCAATACGGGCATGTATGTGCATTTGATCAACGAGCCCGATCATTTGTTTACGACGGGTCTGAATCTGAACTACACCTCGTATTCCAAGAATCTGCGTTATTTCACCCCTGGTCATGGCGGTTACTTCAGTCCCCAGACTTCGTTCACCGTGGGCGTGCCGTTCAACTGGTCGCGCACGGTAGAGGATCTGACATTCAAGGTGTCCGGCTCGCTGTCCTTGCAACATTTCAAGGAAGATCCGGCCGATCTGGTGGCGGGGCGTTCCGTGCAGGACGAACTGGGACGCTTGAAAGCCTTATCTGGCTTTACCGATCAGCAGATTATGGATGAGCTGGCCGCCAAGAATCCCGGCTTTTACGCCGGTCAGTCCAAGACAGGCTTGGCCTACAATCTGAATTTTGGTGCCGAATATAACTTCACTCCCGGCATGATTTTGGGCGGACACCTAGGAATCGACAAATCAGGTGATTATCGTCAATGGATTGGCGGCGTTTATCTGAAATACTATTTTGACCAGCAAACGCGCCGGGCTGCCGATCTGCCCTTGGTGCCGTATGCATCTCCGTATGGCGAGTCCTACGGAGGCAAATTTCAATAGTCATTAGAGTAGACATACCATGTTAGCTTCCGTTTTGACCGGTCTTACCATTCTGGTGATTGGCGACAGCCATCTGACTAACCGCAACTATCTGATCGACACACTGCACAACGAGTTGCAGGCGCAAGGTGCCAGTGTCCATACTTTCGGGGTGTGCGGCACCAATGCCGGGGACTGGCTCAAGCCAACCCCCGGTACGTGCGGAGCGGCAGAGCGCATCGAAAACAACAGGCTAAGCATTCTGCCCAACAATACTCAGACTCGTCCCATCAAGGACTTGATCGGTCAGGTCAAGCCAGACATGGTCATTGTGGTCATGGGCGATGCGATGGCGGGGTACGACAAGGGTGTTTTTCCCAAAGCCTGGGCCTGGAAGAGTGTGACTGCGCTGACTAAGGAAATCGCTTCGACCCAGACCAAGTGCGTGTGGGTGGGTCCGGCCTGGGGAACGGAAGGCGGCCGTTACAAAAAGACCTTTGCCCGCGTTCAGGAAGTGTCGGACTTCTTGCAGCAGAACGTGGCCCCGTGCCACTACATTAATTCGCTGGACATGTCCAAACCCGGCCAGTGGGCCACAACCGATGGACAGCACTTTACCGCCAGCGGCTATGCCAAGTGGGGCAAAGCGATTGCCCAGCAGTTGACGGCGGATGTGGCGGAGAAAAAATGATTCTGTCCTTGCGTGTTTTATTCCTCAGCCTGCTGGGCCTGGGCGGTGTGCAAGCGGCACCCAGCCTGTACAGCACCGGACCTGACGAACCGACGGCTTACGTGCGTTTTGTCAACACCGCAGAGCATTCGGCGCAACTGGGCAAAGATAGCGTGGTGCTGGCAGGGCAGAGCGCAACCGCGTTTCAGCCTGTGCGGGCGGGCCACCCGCTTGACGGCGTGATCATGATGGGGGCACAGCGCCTTACCCTGCAGGACCAACCTGCCGAAGGCCAGTTTTTGACTATTGTGTTGCCCGCAAAGCAGGCGGCTGATAGTCAGGTGTCTCGTTTTCTGGACCCGGTCGACGATTTCAATGCGGCCAAAGCGTCCGTTACTTTGTATAACGCCGCCACGACCTGCTCCCAGGCCAGCCTGAGCGTACAGGGTCGGGATCTGCGTTTGGTCCAGGGTGTGGTACCCGGCAAACTGGCGCGTCGTCAGATCAATCCGGCTCAATTGGCCCTGGCTGTCGCTTGCGAAGATGGTCGTGCCCCCATAGCTTTACCAGCATCTGGTTTGCTGCAAGCGGGCGAACGCTATAGCGTCATTGTCTACGAATCCGCCCAGAGCGCAGTCCAGGCGCTCTGGCTGCAGGACGGCATGCAGGACTGACCGCGCCGCTTGTATGGTATTTACCTCCGTTGAATTCCTGTTCCTGTTTTTTCCGCTGTTTCTGGCGTGCTATGCACTCAGTCCGGTCCGATTCAGGAACGGGACGCTGCTGGGGTTTAGCTATTTGTTTTATGCCTGGTGGAGTCCGGCCTTCACCCTGCTGATGCTAGGTTTGACTGTTCTGGCGTGGCTGGGCGGTCTGTTGCTTGAAACACGCCGTCGCGGCCCTTGGCTGCTGGGGGCATTGATTGCTGTCAATGCGTCCATTCTGTTTTGGTTCAAGTACGCAAATTTGCTGGCTCATGCCTATGGGCAGTGGCAACTGTGGCAAGGGCATTTGCCGCCGCAGTGGCATCGCGTGGCCTTGCCGATCGGCCTGTCTTTTATTATTTTGCAGGTCATCTCGTATCTGGTCGATGTCTATCGTGGGCAGGTGCGCGCGCAGCGCAGCTTGCTGCTGTTTGCCACCTACATCGCCATGTTCGGCCAGTTGATTGCCGGGCCTATCCTGCGATACGACTGGGTGCAGACCGCGCTGCTGCAGCGCCCGTTCACGCTGTCCGGTCTGCAGCAAGGGGCGCGTCGCTTCATGATCGGCCTGAGCATGAAGGTGTTGATCGCCGATACGCTCTCGCCCCTGGTCGATGCTTTGTTCGCCTTGCCGGCCCCCAGCTTTGTCGATGCCTGGCTGGCCTGTCTGGCTTATTCTGTTCAACTGTTTTTTGATTTTGCCGGCTACAGTGCCATGGCCATCGGCATAGGGCTGATGCTGGGCTTTCACTTCCCGGAAAACTTTCGCCAACCCTACAGTGCCCGTTCCATCCAGGAGTTTTGGCGACGTTGGCACATCTCCCTGTCTACCTGGATACGCGATTATCTTTATATCCCATTGGGCGGCAGTCGCGTTGCGCCCTGGCGGGGCTATGTGAATCTGTTGCTGGTCATGGCGATCGGCGGCTTATGGCATGGCAGTGACAGCGTGAATTTTCTGTTGTGGGGCATTGCGCATGGGGTGGCGCAGGCGATGGCCAAAGCGTGGGGCCACAGCCCCTGGCGGCTGCCGGCATGGCTGGGGCAAGGCCTGACCTTGCTGTTTGTCTTTATGGCTTGGACCGTGTTTCGCAGTCCGGATCTGCACACGGCTGCGGTGTTTTATCGCGCCCAGTTGGGACTGGCGGGATGGCAGATCAGCGATGTCACGATGACTACGTGGCGCTACTGGCATGCGCTGGCGCTGGGCCTTGGCTTATGGTTGGCTTTGCGACCGGAGCGCAGCCTGTCGGGTGACTGGAGCAGAACGCGGGTGTTTGCGCTTGTCCGGCAGGCGTGGCCCGTCGTGTTGTTTGGCTTGTCACTGGGCTTTGTGCTTAGCCGGCAAAGCGTGCCTTTCCTTTATTTTCAGTTTTGACGGATATGGCCATTTCCGAGCCCTCATCAACGACCCGTACCCGGCCTTGGGACCTGGGCTTGTTTTTGCTGATCTTGTTTCTGGGGCTGGCCCTGATCGTGGCCGGCGCATTGCAAGGGCGGTTTGACGCATTGTGGCAAGCAGGCTGGCCGGAGCGTTTGCGCAGCGGCGCATTGGCTAGCCAGTTGAATCATTCTTTGCCTAAGCTCGCTGCACTGGAATCCTGGGCGCGCTGGCATCGCCAAGGCGCGTACTTGCTGGCTGGCAGTTATGGCGTGCAGGTCCGTCAGGGTTGCGAGGGGTGGCTGTTTTTGCAGGAAGAAATACAGGCGGCGGCTCGGCCCGAGGTCAATATGCGTCAACGCGTTGAGATGGTCGGCAACGTGGCCCGCGCATTGAGCCAGCACCAGGTGTCATTGATTGTATTAATGGTGCCTGATAAAAGCCGTATCGTTGCGCAGGCCGGGTGCGGGTTGCCCAGACCGGCCAGCTATCGTCAACGACTGTCGGTCTGGAACGCGGCGCTGGGCAGCCAGGGTGTCCGGGTGGTGGATGCCACACAGCCGTTGGCGCAGTTGGCCGGGCAGGGCAAGGACGTGTATTGGCGACTGGATTCGCACTGGACCCAGGCGGGGGCCGCGGCAGCCGCCCAACACGTGGCGCATGCCTTGCGAACAGCCGGCGTGCTGCCTGCGCCAGAGCTTCAGAGCCAGGCCTTGGCTGATCCGCCTCGGGAACGGGCGGGCGATCTGATCCGGCTGGCAGGATTGGACAGTTTGGCGGTTCGCTGGCTGCCGGCTCCCGATGTGGAAACCCCGGTGCGTTTTCGCCATGCCAGCATCGTGTCCACGGAAAAAACGGACCAGGACCTGGCCGCCGAGCTGTTCGGAGACAGTGTTCGACCGCCGGTTGTCCTGGTGGGTACCTCTTTTTCGCATGCGGCTGATTTTGAAGGGTTTCTAAGCCAAAGTCTGGCCTTGCCCATCATTAATCTGGCTCGCGACGGCGGCGGCATGTCGCAAGCGATGCAGGCTTATCTGGAGCCGGGCCAAGAGCAGCGCATTTGGCCCTCGGTCTTGATCTGGGAAATTCCCGAGCGATATATTCAGACGCCGCTGAGCGAATCGGAAACGGCTTGGCTGAAAAGTTTGGGTTAGTTGCCGAGCACGACTGTGCCGCATGCGCCACAGATGGGGATAAGTGTACTAAGCCCTTGCCAGACTAAGACTTTTGCCGTAAAATCGTACGCTTACTTGGCTATTTGTCTTTGCCGCTGGTTGTAGGTTCAAGCCTAAAATCTGCGTAAAGAAGCGAAAAAGCGGGTAATACACGTTTTGTCTCTCGCAAGATTTCAACCTAGGGTTCGGCTTGCCGGACCAGATCGAGATCGGGTTTACGGTATCGAACTGGCTGGACCGAATCTGACGGGACCAAAACTGGTTGTGTGGCCCGGTCATTTTGGCTGGATCGCTGCAATTAAGTTGGAACAGGAAAAATCATGATTCAAATGCAGACCACGCTGGACGTGGCCGACAACACAGGTGCGCGTTCCGTAATGTGCATCAAGGTGCTGGGCGGCTCGAAGCGCCGTTATGCCGCTATCGGTGACGTCATCAAAGTTACCGTTAAAGAAGCGGCCCCGCGCGGACGCGTCAAAAAAGGCGAAATCTACAACGCTGTAGTGGTTCGTACCGCTAAGGGCGTGCGCCGTAAAGACGGTTCGCTGATTCGTTTCGGTGGCAATGCCGCCGTTTTGCTCAACGCCAAGCTGGAACCCATTGGCACCCGTATCTTCGGACCCGTGACGCGTGAACTGCGTACCGAGAAGTTCATGAAGATCGTGTCTCTGGCTCCCGAAGTGCTGTAAGGAGCGCGAAAAAATGCAAAAAATTCGTAAAGGCGACGAAGTCGTCGTGCTGACCGGCCGCGATAAAAAACGCCGTGGCACCGTATTGCAACGCGTCGATGCAGACCACGTCATCGTGGAAGGCATCAACGTAGTCAAAAAACACGTTAAAGCCAATCCTATGGCTGGCACGCAAGGCGGTATCGTCGACAAGACCATGCCCATCCACATCTCGAACGTTGCTCTGTTCAACCCCGAGACCGGCAAGGGCGACCGCGTTGGCATCCAGGTGATCGACGGTCAGAAGACGCGTGTTTATCGTTCCAACGGCAAAGCTGTTGGCGCCAAGGCATAAGGGGCGCATAACATGGCACGTTTACAAGATTTCTACCGCGAAAAAGTGGTTGCCGATCTGCAAAAGCAGTTCGAGTACAAAAGCAGCATGGAAGTACCCCGCATCACCAAGATCACCCTGAACATGGGCGTCTCGGAAGCGGTTGCTGACAAGAAGATCATCGAGAATGCGGTGTCCGACATGACCAAGATTGCTGGTCAGAAGCCTGTCGTCACCAAAACCCGCAAAGCTATTGCCGGTTTCAAGATTCGCGAAGATTACCCGATCGGTTGTATGGTGACCCTGCGCGGTCAACGCATGTACGAATTCCTGGATCGCCTGATCGCTGTGGCCCTGCCACGCGTGCGCGACTTCCGTGGTGTGTCGGGCCGTGCGTTTGACGGTCAAGGCAACTACAACATGGGGGTAAAAGAGCAAATCATTTTCCCCGAAATCGAGTACGACAAAATCGACGCAGTGCGTGGTCTGAACATCAGCATCACTACTTCTGCCAAGACGGACGAAGAGGCCAAGGCGCTCCTGAGCGCGTTCAGCTTCCCGTTCCGCAACTAAGGGGCGCAACGTGGCTAAACTTTCCCTCATCAATCGCGACATCAAGCGCGTCAAGCTGGCCGAGAAATTCGCCGCCAAGCGCACCGCACTGAAAGCGATCATTGACGACCAGTCCAAGTCTGACGAAGAACGCTACCAGGCTCGCCTGCAGCTGCAGCAACTGCCGCGCAACGCGAATCCAACCCGTCAACGCAACCGTTGCGTTATCACCGGGCGCCCACGTGGTGTTTTCAAGAAATTCGGTTTGACTCGCCATAAAGTGCGCGAAATGGCAATGCGCGGCGAGATCCCCGGTATGACCAAGGCCAGCTGGTAGGAGAAATACACATGAGCATGAGCGATCCAATCGCCGATATGTTGACCCGCGTGCGTAACGCGCAGATGGTCAACAAAACGTCGGTCAGCATGCCCTCCTCGAAGCTGAAGGCAGCCATTGCTGCTGTGCTGAAAGACGAAGGCTACATCGAAGATTTCCGCATCGCTGGCGAGCAAGCCAAGCCCGAGCTGGAAATCACCCTGAAATACTATGCCGGCCAGCCAGTCATCGAGCGCATCGACCGCGTGTCGCGCCCCGGACTGCGTATCTACAAAGGCAGCACCAGCATTCCTCAAGTCATGAACGGCTTGGGCGTTGCCATCGTGTCCACCTCGCGTGGCGTGATGACCGACCGCAAAGCACGTGCAGCCGGCGTCGGTGGCGAAGTGCTGTGCTACGTGGCATAAGGAGAACATCATATGTCACGCGTTGCTAAGTATCCCGTTTCGCTGCCCAAGGGCGTAGAAACGACCATTGCCGCCGATCAGATCACGGTCAAGGGCCCACTGGGCACCCTGGCTCAGGCTCTGACTGGCGATGTCACCATCGAGCTTCAAGACGGTCAGCTGTCTTTTGCGCCTGCGAACGAAACCCGTCACGCAAACGCAATGTCCGGCACCGTGCGCCAACTGGTCAACAACATGGTTGTTGGCGTCAGCGCCGGTTTCGAACGCAAGCTGAGCCTGGTTGGCGTGGGCTTTCGTGCCCAGGTCCAGGGTAATGCCTTGAAGCTGCAGCTTGGTTTCTCGCACGATATCGTGCACGAACTGCCTGAAGGCGTTAAAGCCGAGTGCCCCACTCCGACCGAAATCGTGATCAAGGGCTCGAACAAGCAGGTCGTTGGTCAGGTTGCCGCAGAAGTTCGTGGCTATCGTCCACCCGAGCCCTACAAGGGCAAAGGTGTGCGTTACGTCGGCGAGCGCGTCATCCTCAAGGAAACCAAGAAGAAATAAGCCTGCAGGCAAGGACGAATCATGGACAAGAAACAATCCCGTATGCGTCGTGCAGTGGCTACTCGCCGCAAGATCGCCGAGCTGCGTGTACACCGCCTGGCGGTGCACCGCACGAACACGCATATTTACGCGAGCATCATCTCGCCCGAAGGCGACCGCGTTCTGGTCAGTGCTTCCACTGTCGAGGCCGAGGTTCGCAAAGAATTGGCCGTTGGAAGCAACGTTGCGGCCGCCAGCCTCATTGGCAAGCGCGTCGCCGAAAAGGCGAAGGCCGCGGGTATCGAGTCGGTTGCTTTTGACCGCTCGGGCTTCCGTTACCATGGCCGCGTGAAAGCGCTGGCCGAGGCCGCGCGTGAAGCCGGCTTGAAATTCTAAAGGAATTATCAAATGGCTAAAGCACAAGGCAGACAGGCTCCAGAGCAAGAGCGCGATGATGGCCTGAAAGAAAAAATGATTGCGGTCAACCGCGTCAGCAAAGTCGTCAAGGGCGGTCGTACCATGAGCTTTGCTTCGCTGGCCGTGGTTGGTGATGGCGATGGTCGCATCGGCATGGGCAAGGGCAAGGCCCGCGAAGTGCCCGTGGCCGTTCAGAAAGCCATGGAACAGGCCCGTCGTGGTCTGATCAAGGTGCCTCTGAAGAACGGTACGCTGCACCACACCGTCGTTGGTAAGCACGGTGCCTCCACCGTTCTGATTTCGCCTGCGGCCGAAGGTACTGGCGTTATCGCCGGTGGCCCAATGCGCGCTATCTTCGAAGTGATGGGCGTACGCAACGTCGTAGCCAAGAGCCTGGGTTCCAGCAACCCATACAACATGGTTCGCGCTACATTGAACGGTCTGCGTGCCTGCTCGACACCGGCTGACATTGCTGCCAAGCGCGGCAAGACGGTCGAAGAAATTCTGGGGTAAGTCATGGCACAGAAACAAATCAAAGTAACGCTGGTGCGTTCGGTCATCGGCACCAAGCAAAGCCACCGCGACACCGTTCGCGGCCTGGGTCTGCGCCGAGTCAACACCAGCCGTGTATTGGTTGATACTCCTGAGGTTCGTGGGATGATCCGCAAGGTGGATTATCTGGTTACGGTCTCGGAAGCCTGAAAGGAATCGGGATGTCTGAATTGCAATTGAACAATCTCAAGCCCGCCGCCGGCGCCAAGCACGCAGCACGTCGTGTTGGTCGCGGTGTGGGTTCCGGCTTGGGCAAAACCGGCGGTCGTGGCCACAAAGGCCAGAAGTCCCGCTCCGGTGGTTTCCACAAAGTCGGCTTTGAAGGCGGTCAGATGCCTTTGCAGCGTCGTCTGCCCAAGCGTGGTTTTTCCACGCTGGACGGTCACCTGTATGCCGAAGTGCGCCTGTCCGAACTGCAGAAGCTGGATGCCGAAGTCATCGACGTCCAGGCCCTGAAGCAGGCCGGCGTGGTTGGCCAAATGGTGCGTTACGCCAAAGTCATCAAGTCTGGTGAACTTTCCCGTAAAGTTGCGCTGAAAGGCATCAATGCTACGGCCGGCGCTCGCGCCGCGATCGAAGCAGCCGGCGGCTCGCTGGAATAAAAAGGGGTCACGGTGGCAAAAGCTCAGGCACAGAGTAAATCGGGTCCGCGCTACGGCGATTTAAAACGTCGTCTCGTTTTCCTGTTGCTCGCCCTGATTGTCTACCGCTTGGGTACGCACATTCCGGTACCAGGCATCAATCCTGATGCCTTGTCCGAACTGTTCACTCAAAACCAGAGTGGTATTCTGGGTTTGTTTAACATGTTCTCCGGTGGTGCTCTGGAGCGATTCTCGGTGTTCGCACTGGGAATCATGCCCTACATCTCGGCGTCCATCATCATGCAATTGATGACCGCTGTGGTGCCCTCGCTGGAAGCAATCAAAAAAGAGGGTGAGTCTGGTCGTCGCAAGATCACGCAATACACCCGTTATGGAACCGTGTTTCTGGCACTGTTCCAAGGGGTCGGGATCTCCATCGCTCTGGAATCGCAACCCGGATTGGTTATCGATCCAGGTATGTTGTTCCGCTTCACTACAGTGGTTACGCTGGTAACCGGCACCATGTTCGTCATGTGGCTGGGCGAGCAGATCACTGAGCGGGGCCTGGGCAATGGCATCTCTATTCTGATCTTCGCCGGTATCGTAGCAGGCTTGCCTAATGCACTGGGCGGCATGCTGGATCTGGTGCGTACGGATTCCATGTCGATTCTGTCGGCACTGTTTATCCTCGTTTTAGTAGCCGCCGTCACGTACTTCGTCGTCTTTGTCGAGCGTGGTCAGCGTCGTATTACGGTCAACTACGCCAAGCGTCAGGTAGGTAACCGTATTTATGGTGGTCAAAGCTCGCATTTGCCGCTCAAGCTGAATATGGCTGGCGTGATCCCTCCGATCTTCGCCTCGTCCATCATTTTGCTGCCCGCGACAATTGCCAATTGGTTTTCCAGCACGCCCGGTCTGGGCTGGCTGCGTGAAATCGAAGCAGCTTTGTCTCCTCGTCAGCCGCTTTACATCACTCTGTTCTCCGCGCTGATCATTTTGTTCTGCTTTTTCTACACGGCTCTGGTGTTCAACAGCCGCGAAACAGCAGACAACCTGAAAAAGAGCGGGGCTTTTGTCCCAGGTATTCGTCCCGGTGACCAGACAGCGCGTTATATCGATAAGATCTTGATGCGTCTGACCCTGGCCGGTGCGATCTACATCACCTTGGTGTGCCTGGTTCCAGAGTTCTTGCAAATGCGCTGGAATGTACCGTTCTATTTTGGCGGCACATCCTTGCTGATTATTGTTGTAGTAACCATGGACTTCATGGCACAGGCCCAAGCCTATGTCATGTCACAACAATACGACTCGCTGCTCAAGAAGGCTAACTTCAAAGGCTCGAGCCTGCCTATGCGGTAACGTAAAAAATGGCAAAGGACGACGTCATTCAAATGCAGGGGCAGGTCCTCGAAAATCTGCCCAACGCAACTTTTCGCGTCAAGCTGGAAAATGGTCACGTAGTGCTCGGATACATTTCAGGCAAGATGCGTATGCACTATATCCGGATTCTGCCGGGCGACAAGGTCACTGTGGAGCTCACGCCCTATGATCTATCCCGCGCACGAATTGTGTTCCGCTCCAAATAAGCGGCCGGTTACAGGAAACCTAGGAGTCAAACCATGAAGGTAATGGCATCGGTAAAGCGGATCTGCCGCAACTGCAAAATCATTAAACGTCATGGCGTGGTGCGTGTCATCTGCACCGATCCACGTCATAAGCAGCGTCAAGGCTAATTTGCCGAAACGCAACCGATTTAACAAGGAATAACCATGGCCCGTATTGCCGGCATTAACATCCCGCCGCATCAACACGCCGAAATCGGTCTTACCGCGATTTTCGGCATCGGTCGCACCCGCGCGCGCAAAATTTGCGAAGCGTCGGGCATTGAATACTCCAAGAAAGTCAAAGATCTGACCGACGCGGAACTCGAGCGCATTCGCGAACAGATCGGCCTGTTCACCGTAGAAGGTGACCTGCGTCGTGAAGTCCAGCTCTCGATCAAGCGTTTGGCTGACTTGGGAACTTACCGTGGCATGCGTCATCGCCGCGGTCTGCCAGTGCGCGGCCAACGTACACGCACTAACGCTCGCACCCGTAAAGGTCCGCGTCGCGCCGCCGCGTCCCTGAAGAAATAATCGAGGAATAGAAGATGGCCAAAGCTTCTAGCAGCGCTTCACGCGCACGCAAGAAAGTCAAAAAAAGCGTGTCGGACGGGATTGCTCACGTCCACGCTTCTTTTAACAACACGATCATCACCATTACTGACCGTCAGGGCAATGCGTTGTCCTGGGCGACGTCGGGTGGCGCGGGCTTTAAAGGCTCTCGTAAATCCACGCCGTTTGCCGCGCAGGTTGCCGCTGAAACAGCTGGCCGCACTGCCATGGAATACGGCATTAAAAATCTTGAAGTTCGCATTAAGGGCCCCGGCCCAGGCCGTGAATCGTCGGTGCGCGCTCTGAATGCTCTGGGTATCAAGATCACCAGCATTTCAGACATCACGCCGATTCCACATAACGGCTGCCGTCCGCCCAAGCGTCGTCGCATCTAAGGGGAAGCTACGTGGCTCGTTATATTGGACCAAAATGCAAACTCTCGCGCCGCGAGGGTACCGATCTGTTTCTGAAGAGCGCCCGCCGCTCGCTCGATTCCAAGTGCAAGCTGGAATCGCGTCCTGGTCAGCACGGCCGCACCTCCGGTGCCCGTACCTCTGACTTCGGTCTGCAGCTGCGCGAAAAGCAAAAGCTCAAGCGTATGTACGGCGTGCTGGAAAAACAGTTCCGCAAATACTACGTCGAAGCCGACCGCCGCCGTGGCAACACCGGTGAAACGCTGATTCAGCTGCTGGAATCCCGCCTGGATAACGTCGTCTACCGCATGGGCTTCGGCTCCACGCGTGCAGAGGCCCGCCAGTTGGTGAACCACCGTGCCATCGAAGTCAACGGTCACACCGCTGACATCGCTTCCATGCTGATCAAGGCCGGCGACGTCGTCTCCGTCCGCGAAAAAGCCAAATCCCAGGGCCGTATCAAGGAATCCCTGGATCTGGCTACCGGCAATGGTCTGCCACAGTGGGTCGAAGTGGACGTCGCCAAGCTGTCCGGCGTGTTCAAACAGGCTCCAGACCGCGCTGATGTCGCTCACGACGTCAACGAATCGCTGGTTGTCGAGCTGTACTCGCGTTAATCTTTTCGCGAACAGCTTCAACAGTTCAGCAAAGCAAGCCCACTTCCCGATTTTTTTCGGCAAGTGGGCTTTGCGATGCATCTCGCTGGCTCAGGCCAGTTTCCGTCAGCCTTATCGGTGTAACGAGCCGAGGGTATTGAAAAGGAAATCGAATGTCTCAAGGTTTTTTGAAACCCCGTTCCATCGAAGTTGAACCGATCAGCAAGAATCACGCCAAGGTGATCATGGAGCCTTTCGAGCGCGGCTACGGCCACACTCTGGGCAACGCACTGCGCCGTATTCTGCTGTCCTCCATGACCGGCTATGCACCCACCGAAGTGCAGATCACCGGCGTGGTGCACGAGTACTCCACCCTGCCAGGCGTGGGCGAAGACGTGGTGGACATTTTGCTCAACCTCAAGGGCGTGGTCTTCAAGCTGCACAGCCGCGAAGAAGTCACCCTGATCCTGCGCAAGGAAGGTGCCGGCCAGGTTCTGGCCAGCGATATCGAGCTGCCGCACGATGTCGAGATCATCAACCCCAATCATGTCATCGCCACGCTGACCGACGACGGCAAGCTGGAAATGCAGATCAAGGTTGAACAAGGTCGTGGTTATGTGCCCGGCAACGTGCGCGCCCTGGCCGACGATCGTACCCACACCATTGGTCGTATCGTTCTGGATGCTTCCTACAGCCCTGTGCGTCGTGTCAGCTACGCGGTCGAAAACGCCCGTGTGGAACAGCGTACCGACCTGGACAAGCTGGTTCTGGACATCGAAACCAACGGCGTGATTTCGCCCGAGGAAGCCGTGCGCCAGTCCGCTCGCATCCTGATGGACCAGATCTCCGTGTTTGCTGCCCTGGAAGGCGTGGGCGATGCCTACGAAGCCCCAGTGCGTGGTGCTCCACAGATCGATCCTGTGTTGCTGCGTCCTGTCGACGATCTGGAACTGACGGTTCGTTCCGCAAACTGCCTGAAAGCCGAAAATATCTACTACATCGGCGATCTGATCCAGCGTACCGAAAACGAACTGCTCAAGACTCCGAACCTGGGTCGCAAGTCCCTGAACGAAATCAAGGAAGTCTTGGCCGCACGTGGCTTGACTCTGGGCATGAAGCTCGAGAACTGGCCACCACTGGGTCTGGAACGTCCTTAAGCAGTAGCCGTTAAGCAGGACGAGCACGTTTGAATCCGTTCGTGCTCTTTTCAAGACAGATCTGCCGGCTTACCCCGACAGGCGTTGCGAAAAGAATGCGAACGGACGATTAAAATGTGCTATTGTTTTGTGTTGTCCATCCGGTCCGCAGCCTGGCTGATAGAAGAACCGGATTATCGCGCGCTGCGTGTGCGGCGCGCTAATTAGATTCATACATTAGGAAAAATCATCATGCGTCACCGTCACGGTCTTCGTAAACTGAATCGTACCAGCAGCCACCGTCTGGCCATGTTCCGCAACATGTCCGTTTCCCTGCTGACCCACGAAGCCATCAAAACCACGCTGCCCAAGGCCAAAGAGCTGCGCCGCGTGGTCGAGCCCCTGATCACTCTGGCTAAAAACCCAACTGTTGCCAATCGCCGTCTGGCTTTTGCCCGTCTGCGCGACCGCGACGCCGTCACCAAGCTGTTCGACGTCATCGGCCCCCGCGTTCAGGAGCGTAACGGTGGTTACACCCGTATTCTGAAAATGGGTTTCCGTCAGGGCGACAACGCTCCCATGGCATTCATGGAGCTGGTCGACCGCACAGAAGAACAGGAAGAAGCCGCCGCTGAATAAGCGCAGCTTGTTTCTATAGTGGTATTAAAACGGACTCTCAAGAGTCCGTTTTTTTATGCCTATGGCATTTGCAATAGCAGGCAGTAGGCTCTTTGCGGGAATGGCTTCAAGCTGGGCTATTGCCTCTGTCCCTGCCTCTGCGTCCGCTTTTCTTATGACACCTGGCTGAGTCGCTGACTTTATTCCGTCTGTCGCGGCGTTGCCGTCTCGCATTCTATCTTGTCACCAGTTCAGGTTCTTCGCGTTAATACTCGATCCCTGAGTCTTAAAGCCAGCGCCAATACAAAATTTAATTGCATGTCACCCCATGGGGTCAGGCGACAAGCTAAGTCCCGGCCTGAGTCCCTAGCCCAGCTTGAGGAGCGAAGGCATGGCCTGTTTTTGCAAAAATCCATTTTAAATATTCTGGTAATGCTTTGTTGTATAAGGGTTTTGTTCGGGTTTTATAGGTTGCGTCACTTTAATGTTCAAATAATTGCAGATAAGTGATAAAACCGGCAGTTTTCCGATAGTGGCCGCCCGGACCGCTCTCTAAAATTTGCGTTAACCGGACTCGTTATGGTGACGGGCCGCAAGAACGATAATTTCAGGAGACGGGCGATGGCACAGAATACATTGCTGACACACGACAAGTTTCTGCTGGGCACGTTTGCCACCAACTGTGGTGGCGGCATGACGGTATCCACCTTGTCGGATCGCTGGCAGGCTACATGGGAAAACAATCTGAAGCTGGGTAAATTGCTCGATGATGCAGGCATCGATTTCATGCTGCCTATCGCCCGCTGGATTGGTTACGGCGGCGAAACCGACTTTCACGGCTACGTGCTGGAAACGGTCACCTGGGCGACGGCCTTGCTGGCCAATACCCGCAATATCAGCGTGTTTGCGACAGTGCATACGGTTGCTAACCATCCTGTCGTGCTGGCCAAGCAGATTGCCACCATGGCGCAAATCAGCGGTAACCGGGTAGGTCTGAATATCGTGGCCGGTTGGAACAAGCCTGAATACGATGCCTTGGGTGTCACACTGCCCGACGATCACGAGACCCGGTACGGCTATGCCCAGGAATGGTTCGATTTGATCAAGAAGATCTGGCACCATGATGGCCGTTTTGACTGGGATGGCACGTATTTCCAGGCCAAAGGCGTGTACGGCAATCCGCGACCAGAATATGATCCGCCTATCTTTAATGCGGCCGGTTCCGGACAGGGCCGTGAGTTTGCCAGCCGCAATGCCAATTTCTTGTTCACGCCGGCGATGGAGCTGGATCGTTCCAAGAAAGAAGTGGCCGACCTCAAGGCACAAGGTCAAGCGCAGGGTCGCAAGGTGGATGTGATGACCTTCTCGCACGTGGTGTGCCGTCCTACCGAAGCCCAAGCCAAGGCCGAGTGGGCGCGCATCATGGGCCATATCGACAATGGCGCTGTGGACAATCTGATGCGTCTGCAATTTGCGCATGCGCATTCGTTCCCGCACGAATTGTTGGCGCAGATCCGCGAGCGCATGGCTGCCGGTCATGGCGGCTTTCCGTTGGTCGGCACGCCTGAACAAGTGGCCGATGGTCTGTGCGCCTTGCATGCAGCGGGCTTTAGGGGAACAACCTTGTCCTTTGTCGACTATGTTCAGGAGTTCCCGTATTTCCGTGATACTGTGCTGCCCTTGCTGCAGCAGCGCGGTATTCGCTGAGCGCGCGATTGTGTCCATGTCTGTCGACATGGTTTTGCCGAACCGGATTGCGGGTATCCAAGCGTGTCTGTCTTGCGGCTGATCTGCGCCTGGTTCGGGGCGCAGGCGCGCTCATGCACAACAGATAAGGTGAAATATGTCGGTTGAATTGGCCCCATCTTTGCAGGTTCCGGCCTTGTCGGACCTTCCTGCCGTATCCTCGGCGCAATTCAAGCAGGCCATGCGCCATCTGGGCGGCACGGCCAATGTCATTACCGTCGAGCACCAAGGACAGCGCAGTGGCCTGACCGCCACATCGGTGACATCGGTGGCGGCGGACCCGGCCGAAGTGCTGGTGTGCGTTAATCAGGGTTCCTCGTCCTGGCCCTTGATGCGCGACAGTGGCTTGTTCGGCGTCAATATATTGGGCGTGCAGCAGGCCGGTCTGGCGCAACAGTTTGCCGGTTTCAAAGGCGAACAGGGCGAGGACCGTTATGTTGGCCACGATTGGTTGCGTACCGAGCACGGTATTTGGCTGGCCCGCCAGGCACCGGCGGCGCTGGCCTGCCGTATCGTGCATATTGTGGAACGCCACAGCCATGCGCTGGTGCTGGGCAGGGTGCTGCAGGTACATCATGCTGAGCAGGCGCAGGACTCTCCGTTGCTGTACTGGCAAGGGCGTTTCGGCCGATTTCAGGATCAGTAGGCAGATCGATGGCGGGTGTCTGCCTTGTCGGCGGCCTAGGGATAGTATCGATGTTGCGCTGTGCAAGGCTGTGCCAAGATGCGGCACGGCCTTTTTTCCGCCCGCGTTTCCCTCATGACCACTTTACTGCACCGCTATGCCCAGCTGCATTCGCAGGATGTGGGATGCGTTCAGCGACATATCTCTCAACTATTTTGCCCCCATACGCTGACATTGGCTGACGGTCGGCAAGGTCTGGATGCACGCTTGTTTCTGCGCCTTGGCAAGGATGTGGCGTATGGCCGCTTGCGCTATGGCGCGCAGGTGCGGATCGATCCACAGCCGTTGGATGACTTTTATCTGTTGCAGATTCCCGTGCGTGGCCACGAGCAGATACAGACCTCACATGGTCGCTTTGCATCCACATCGCGTCTGGCCTCCATCATCAGTCCGACCCAGGTGTTTTCCATGGAGCACAGTCTGGAGGCCGATAAGTTATTCGTGCGTTTTAGCCGCCAAGGCCTGGAGCGTCATTATCGGGAGTATTTCGAGCAGGCCCCGCGCGGCACGCTGGAGTTTCAGCCGTCCATTGCCTTGGATGAGCCTGCCGGTGCCAGTCTGCGGCGCTTGCTGGACTGGCAGTTTGCCGAAGTGTCCGAAGGGGCCTTGTTCGATCAGCCGCGGCAGGTCCGGCAGTTCGAGCAGACGCTGGCCTATGCTTTATTCGAGCTGCATGTGCATAATCAGCCCAGGCAGCGGGTTCAGGCGGCCTTGCCGCATGTGCTGCGGCGTGCCTTGGAATTTATGGAAAACAATGTGGGCCAGGCCATCGGCATTGGCGAGATTGCGCAGGCCGCTGGCGTCAGTGCGCGCAGCTTGTATGCCGGTTTTCGGGAACGTCTGGGCGTCTCCCCGATGGCGCGGTTCAAGCAGATGCGCCTGGAGGCCGCCCGCGACCAGTTGCTGCGGGGCGGCGCATCGGTGACCGATGTGGCACTGGCCTGTGGTTTTACGCATCTGGGGCAGTTTTCGGCCGATTACCGGCGTTGTTTTGGTGAGCGTCCTTCTGACACTCTGACTGGTCGTGGCGGGGCCGTTCCGCACGGTTGAGATGTGCCGCAGCGGCTACACTAGGGGTTCTTGTTCAGGAGCGTTCATGTCCGATATCCCCGCTCCGGCTCCTAAGCCGGCTTTATCTCTCGATCTTCCCGGGCTGGAGCCCCAGCATGTGGTGCTGGCGCAAACGACCGTGCCGGATCTGATGCTGGCCAAGTACCTGGCCCATCAACTGGTCGAAGACGGAATTGTCGCTTGCGCGAACCTTGCGCCGCTTGGTCTGTCTATGTACATGTGGCAAGGAGAGCTGCAGGGTGACGAAGAAATCACCCTGACCTTCAAGACCACTGTCGCCCGGCTTCCGGAATTGGCCGATCGTCTGCGTGCTCAGCATCCTTACGATTTGCCGGAGTTGATTGTTCTTCCGGTAGTTGGTGGTTTCACTGCATATCTGGATTGGGTGCGTGCGCAGACTTGCGCCGGCTGATCCAGGTTTTCATGCACTCAAGATCCGGGATCGATTCGTGTCGTTGTTGCTGAACCAGAACCGTCGTCATTCCCCCGCGCCGCGCTTTGGCGTTTTGCTTTCCATATTGCTGTTCGTGCTGGCTGGCTGGCTGGCGGTCTGGTCTACCCAGGCAAGGGCCGAAGAAGAGTTTTTGGACCCCGAACAGGCGTTTGTGCTGAGCGCCGCCATGAGCGCACCGGATCAACTGGATGTGCATTTCCAGATAGCGCCGGACTACTACATGTACCGCAAGCGCTTCGAGTTTTCCAGCGCAGATCCTGCCCATCTGGGCACGCCTCAATTGCCGGACGGCGAGAAGATCTACGACCCCAATTTCGACGAAGTCATGGAGGTCTATCGCCAGTCTGTCACGGTGCGCGTGCCTGTGCTGGCCGACAGCGCCACCCTTAACGAGCTGAAGATCGATGTCATCAGTCAGGGCTGTGCGGATGCCGGTCTGTGCTATTCGCCGTCGACCCAGACCCTGACCTTGATTCCCACCGCCCAAGGGTACGAGGTAGCAGGTCCATATGGGGTGCTCAGCGTGCCGGCGCCGGGTCAGCCATCCGATTCGACTGCCGCCGCGTCATCCGCCGCAAACGCGCAGCCGTCGGCCAGTGGCGTGGCGTCTGCGCTTAGCCTGAATGATGTCGGGCTGGCCGACTACTTGAAGCAGGCCGGTTGGGGGCAGGTGGTGCTGCTCAGCTTTGTGTTCGGGCTGCTCTTGTCCTTTACGCCCTGCGTATTGCCCATGGTGCCCATTCTCTTGTCCATCATTGCCGGACGCGGCGACACGACGCCGTCGCGCTGGCATGGCTTGGCAATGGCGCTGGCCTTTGTGCTGGGCTTGTCGCTGGTCTATACGCTGCTGGGCGTGGCGGCTGGTTTGGTCGGCGCGGGTCTGGCGGCCTGGTTGCAAACCCCCTGGGTGTTGGGGGTGTTTGCGGTCATTCTGGTGCTGTTGGCCCTGTCCATGATGGATGTCTTTACATTCCAGGCTCCATCCGGTCTGCAAAGCCGCTTGAACGAGGCTGTCAACCGATTGCCGGGCGGACGTTTTGGCGGCGTGTTCGTGATGGGCATGGTGTCCGCCCTGATCGTCGGCCCTTGCGTGGCCGCTCCTTTGGCCGGCGTGCTTTTGTTTATCTCCCAGACGGGCGATGTGGTGTTGGGTGGTTCGGCTTTGTTTGCCTTGGCTTGGGGGTCGGGCGTGCTGCTGCTGGTAGTGGGAGCCGGGTCGGGACGTTTGCTGCCCAAGGCTGGCGCGTGGATGAATAGCGTCAAGACGGCTTTTGGCGTGCTGCTGTTTGCCACGGCGTGGTGGATGGTGTCGCCCCTGATGCCGTCGGCCATCGCAGTGCTGGGCTGGATTGTGCTGGCGCTGTGGTCGGCGGCTTTGTTGGGGGCATTTGGGCGGGGCGCAGCGCCGGCCACGCCCTGGTCGGCACTGCGGCAGGGCCTGGGCGTCTTGCTGGCCGGCTGGGCGGCCTTGATGCTGGTCAGCGTGGCGTTGGATCGCCCCAGCGTGATCCGTCCCTTGCACGGTCTGCAATCCGTCGGTGCAGGGACTCCTGTTGCTGCCAAGGTGCAGTTCCAGCGCGTCAAGACCTTGGCCGAGCTGGAGCAGCGTCTGGCGCAGACGACCCGGCCTGTCATGTTGGATTTCTATGCCGACTGGTGCGTGTCGTGCATCGAGATGGAAAATTTCACGTTCAGCGATCCGGCGGTGGCACAGCGCATGGCGCAGTTCGAGCTGTTGCAGGCCGATGTCACGGCCAATAATGCCGACGACCGGGAATTGCTCAAGCATTTCCGTCTGTTTGGGCCTCCGGGCATTTTGTTTTTTGATGCCAAAGGGCAGTATCTGGATGCGCACCGGGTCATCGGTTTTCAGGATGCGCAGCGTTTTGGGCAGGAACTGGACCAGGTGCTGGCCGGCGGTTAGGCGGCAAGTAGCGTGCAAGCAACAAAAAACGCAGCCCTGGAGCTGCGTTTTTTGTTGTCCGTTTGATATGAATCAGGCGTTTTGTTCGCGCAGCAGCGTGGCCGCTTCAATGGCGAAATAGGTCAGAATGCCATCGCCGCCGGCACGTTTGAAGGCCAGCAGGGATTCCATCATCACTTTGTCGTGGTCGAGCCAGCCATTCTGGGCGGCCGCCTTGATCATCGCGTACTCGCCGCTGACCTGGTAGGCGTAGGTAGGCATGCCAAAGGCGTCTTTGACATCGCGCAGGATGTCCAGATACGGCAGACCTGGCTTGACCATGACCATGTCTGCGCCTTCGCGTATGTCGGCCGCTACTTCGCGCAGGGCTTCGTTGCGATTGGCCGGGTCCATCTGGTAGGTGTTCTTGTTGGAGCGCCCCAGATTGGCGGCTGAGCCGACGGCGTCGCGGAACGGGCCGTAGAAGGCGCTGGCGTACTTGGCCGAATAGGCCATGATGCGGGTATGGATGTGTTGATCCAGGTCCAGGGCGGCGCGTATGGAACCGATACGCCCGTCCATCATGTCGCTGGGAGCTACGATGTCCACGCCGCATTGAGCCTGTGACAGTGCCTGGCGGATCAGCATGGCAACCGTCGCTTCGTTCAGGATATGGCCGTGTTCGTCCAGAATGCCGTCCTGGCCGTGGCTGGTATAAGGGTCCAGGGCCACATCGGTCAGCACGCCCAGTTCGGGGAACTGCTGCTTGAGCATGCCCACCACGCGCGGAATCAGGCCGTCCGGGTTGGCGGCCTCTGCGCCGTCGGGGGTTTTCAGGGATGGATCGATGGAGGGGAACAAGGACAGCACGGGAATGCCCAGTTCCAGGCAGCGTTCGGCCACGCGCATGAGCTCGTCCGGGGAATAGCGCATGACGCCGGGCATGGAGCCGACTTGTTCCTGCACTTTCTGGCCTTCGCGCACGAAAACCGGATAGATCAGGTCGTCTGTGGACAGGCGGTTTTCGCGTACCAGACGGCGCGAAAATTCGTCGCGCCGGTTACGGCGCAGGCGGGTGTTGGGAAAGTCGGCAGGGGGGAGAAAACGGGTCATGGAACAACCTTTGGAGAAATCCAGTTTTCGATGTGTTCGGTCGCTTCAAGCAGGCCGATCCGATCGGTGGACGAAAAGGGCAGGGCCTGCAGCGCGCCGATTTCCTTGAGCTGGCGGCGTACTTCAGCCACGGCCTTGATGCGCCGACCATAGGGGAGCTTGTCGGCCTTGGTCAGCAAAGCAAGCACGGGTTTACCGGTTGGGGCGATCCATTGTGCCAGGCGATGGTCCAGTTCGGTGACGCCACGCCGGATATCGATTAACAGCACAATGCCGGCAATCGAAGGTCGCGTTGCCAGGTAGTCGCCCAGGATCTCGGCCCAGTCCTGCTTTTCGTGACGAGCCACGGCGGCATAGCCGTACCCGGGCAAGTCCACCAGATGGCCCAGATAGTCGCCCGGCGAGAGCGGATCGGGGATGCCGAACATATTGATCAGGCGTGTCCGTCCGGGCGTTTTACTGGAAAAAGCCAGTTTTCGTTGGTTGGCCAACACATTGATCGCGGATGATTTGCCCGCATTGGAGCGCCCCACGAAACAGACCTCGGGTGGGCCGGCAGGCGGCAGCTGTTCGATCTGAGCAGCTGAAATCGTGAATTGGGCGCGGTGCAGTATCGACATGGTTGCAGCGTATTTCCATATTGGTTCAGCGCCTATTGTATAATCTGTCGATTTGAAACAGTAACGTCGTGTTCCCCCGGTCAGTTACCAACGGTTTACGGCGGGTTTTGCGGGGCGCATGCGGCACCCCGATTGAATCGCGATTGTCGAGGTCCTAATGAAGCGTACGCTTTCCCGAATCGTTGTCGCAAGCAGCCTGACCATGGCTTGCTCTGTGGTTTTTACCGCTAACGTAGCGAATGCAGCTGGTCTGCCTAAACCCGATGCCGCCAAGGGCGAGCAACTCTACCTCAATGGTGAGATGTCGCGCGGCGTGCTGGCCTGTGTGGCCTGTCACGGGGATGCGGGCAACAGCACTATTCCGGCGAATCCATCGCTGGCGCACCAGCCTTACGAGTATCTCGTCAAGCAGCTGCACGATTTTCGCGCCAAGGATGAAAAATCCACGCCTATCCGTCGTGGTCCGGACGGTGCCAACACCCTGATGACCGCCATTGCTGCGGGCATGACCGAAGATGAAATGCGCGATGTCGCTTTCTACCTGTCCACGCAGTCTGTGGATTGGGACAAGGCAGCTACCGCCAGCAAGGAAGACACCATGGAACGCGGTCAGAAAATCTGGCGCGGCGGCCTGCCCGAGCGTGGTGTTGCAGCCTGTGCCGCTTGCCACTCGCCTGACGGTGCCGGCATGCCTGGCCAGTTTCCGCGTCTGGCCGGTCAGCACGCTTCCTACATTGCCGACCAGCTCAAGCTGTTCCGCAGTGGCGATCGCGCCAACGGCCCCATGATGCACGACATTGCCGACCGCATGTCCGACTCGGATATCTCGGCGGTGGCTGATTTCGCAGCGGGCCTGCGCTAATCACTCCAAGGGGGACCGACGGTCCCCCTCTTTTTGTGGCCTTTTTGCGGCTTGCTACCGTTTTCCGGAGCAAGCCGTTGCCACATGGCCGGGGCGGCACGCCCGTCTCCCGGTTCTGCACTGGGCGCGTGCGTTTCTCTTTTGTCATGTGGGGAACTTTTTCCCTAAGCGTGCATCCAACGTCAGGATGTCCCAGGTCAATCAGCCCACTTCTTAAGATAGACGTTTGTGAAAAAAGTATCTCCCGTGCGCCGTTTTGCTGCCGATTTTTTCGAATTGCTGGGCTCGATGCGTTTTGCCATCAGCCTGCTCATGTTCATCTGCGTCGCCAGCCTGATCGGTACGGTACTGGCCCAGAATCAGCCGGCTAACACGTATATCGATCAATTCGGTCCTTACTGGTTCGAGCTGTTCGATCACTTTTCCATCTGGTCGGTCTACAACAGTCCCTGGTTCCTGGTCATCATGGCTTTTTTGGTGGTTTCGACCACCTTGTGTGTTTTGCGCAACGCGCCCAAAATGATCCGCGACATGCGGGCCTTCAAAGAGCATGTGCGCGGCGGCAGCCTGAAGGCGTTTCCGCATCGCGTGGAATTGAACAGCGCCGGTTCGCCCGAACATAGTCGCGAACAAGCGCAAGGCTGGTTGCAGTCGCAAGGGTATGCGGTCAAAGTGCGCCGCGATGACGACGGCAGCATGATGCTGGCGGCCAAAAAGGGCAGCGCAAACAAGCTGGGGTATATTTTTGCCCACCTGGCGATTGTGGTCATCTGTGTGGGCGGCCTGCTGGACAGCGAACTGCCGGTGCGCTTGCAGGTCTGGCTGGGCGGCAAGGAACCCATTACCGAAAACATGCTGATTTCCCAGGTCCCCGATTCGGGTCGTATGGCCTTGGGCAACCCCAGCTTCCGAGCCAATATGCTGGTCCCCGAAGGGGCGCGTACCGCATCGGCCGTCATCAATTCCGGCGAAGGCGTGCTGGTTCAGCCTTTGCCTTTTGCGTTGGAGCTCAAGCGTTTTCTGGTTGAATACTATTCCACCGGCATGCCCAGCAGCTTCAAAAGCGAAGTCGAAGTCACCGACCCGGCAACCGGCGAAAGTTTCGAGCGCACCATCGAAGTCAACGAACCCTTGCGTTACAAAGGCGTGACGGTCTATCAGTCCGGTTTTGACGATGGCGGCAGCCGCCTCACCTTGGAAGGCTACCCCCTGGTCGGTGCCAGCAGCAAGACGTTTCAGCTCAAGGGCACGGTGGGCGAAAGCGCGGTCATTACAGCCCAGGAAAACCCCGCCGCCCAGCCCATGACGGTGCAGCTAACCGAATTGCGCCCGATCAACGTCGAAAACCTGACCGAAGGCGACCCCCAGCCCAAGGCCATGATCGAGCACGTGGCGGCCGTTACCGGCAGCGCGGCCAACAACAAGAACGAACATCTGAAAAACGTCGGTCCCAGCGTCAACTATCGCATTATCGACGAACAGGGTCAGGCGCGCGAATTCGTCAATTACATGATGCCTGTGGAGCTGGATGGCACATTGGTGTTTCTGGCCGGCATGCGCAATTCTACGGCCGAGCCCTTTCGCTATGTGCGTCTGCCCGCCGACGAAAACCGCTCGCTCAAAGAGTTCATGGATGTACGCGCCGCCACCCAGGACCCCGCCCTGGTCGAGCAGGCCGCCGAGCGTTTTGCGCAGCGAAATTCCAGTTCCCCCGAGCAAAAAGACCTGATGCTGGCGGCGTCCCGCACCTCGTTGCAGGCCTTTACGCGTGCGGGTTTTGACGGCATTATTGGTCGTGTGCCCGAGGCCGAGCGCGAACGCATTCTTAGCTTTGCCGTGCCCATGATTCAGCTGACGCTGACCGAATTGCGCGATCTGGTCCGTCAGAAGCAGGGCCTGCCACCGCTGGATTACAGCCAGGAAAACAACGAAGCCAACCGCTGGATTCAATCCGCTGTGCTGGCGTTTGCTAATCTTCCCGATTATCCCGCGCCGGTCATGCTGACGCTGGATAGTTTTGAACAAGTGCAGGCCAGTGTCTTCCAGGTGGCGCGCAGCCCCGGCATGTACACCGTGTACCTGGGTTGTCTGTTTCTTATCATCGGCGTGTTTTCGATGTTTTACATACGGGACCGTCGAGTGTGGGTTTGGATACGTCCACACGAGCAGGGCAGCAGCCTGATGGCTGCAATGACGTCGCAACGTCGCAACTTGGACTTCAACCTCGAATTTGACCGCCTTCAGGAGGCGTTCAAACGGCTCTCTGTCTGACAAGGTGTAGCTATGGCGCAGACTCTATCCTCGTCCACTCCAACCATGTGGCACGACAATATTGCCTCCAGCGGTGATCGTCGCGGTATTCGCGGCCGCCCCGATTGGACCGATTTACTGTATCTGGCTCTGTTGGTGGCGGGCGCGGCGTATGCGCTCAATACGTACAGCACCAGTATGGATTATTACGAGAAACTCATTCTCGTGGGCTTTGTGCCTTTCGTAGCGTGGCTGGGTTGGCTCTGGCGACCGTTGCGCACCCTGACCCTGGTCTGTGGCGCGGCCGCTGTGCTGGCCATCTGGCTCTACAGCACGGGCGGCGGATTGATCAACGGCGATATCCAGAAGGCGGATACTGTTTTCTTGCTCAAGTATCTGTTGTCCTCGCAGTCGGCCATCTTGTGGATGTGCTCATTGTTCATCCTGGCGACGGTGTTGTACTGGGCGGGCTTTTTCAGCGATACCGCTGCCTGGATGGCGTCGGGCCTGACCTGGGCCGCTGTCTATGCCGGTACGACGGGTCTGTTGGTGCGCTGGCGTGAAGGGCACCTTCTGGGGCCGGACATCGGCCATATTCCGGTCAGCAATCTGTACGAAGTGTTTGTTCTGCTGGCGCTGATCACCGCCTTGTTCTACCTGTATTACGAGCGTCGGTACAACACGCGCGCGCTGGGCGGTTTCGTGCTTCTGGCCATCAGTTCCCTGGTTGTTTTCCTGTTGTGGTATTCCTTTACCCGCGACGCCCACCAGATCCAACCGCTGGTGCCGGCCCTGAAAAGCTGGTGGATGAAGCTGCATGTGCCAGCTAACTTTATTGGTTACGGCACGTTCTCGCTGGCCGCTATGGTGGGCTTTGCCTATCTGGTCAAGGAAAATGGCGAAACCCGTTCGCGTGGCAAGCTGATCCCGCTGTTCCTGATGGGTGCCATTCTGTGTGCCGAGCCCATGATCTTCGGTTCACGCGAATTGTCGCCGACCTGGATGCTGTACTTCGGTTTGGGTAGTGTCATGGTGGGTACCATTTTGTATTTCCGTGGCCCGATCGCGCGCAAGCTGCCTTCGCTGGAGGTGCTGGACGACATCATGTATCGCGCCATTGCCGTGGGCTTTGCGTTTTTCACTGTGGCCACTGTGTTGGGCGCTTTGTGGGCGGCCGATGCCTGGGGTACGTACTGGCAGTGGGACCCCAAGGAAACCTGGGCCTTGATCGTCTGGCTAAATTACGCTGCCTGGTTGCACATGCGCTTGCTCAAGGGCCTGCGCGGCACGATGGCCGCTTACTGGGCTCTGGCAGGTCTGCTCATCACCAGCTTTGCCTTCCTGGGCGTCAATATGTTCTTGTCGGGCCTGCACTCCTACGGGGAACTGTAAGCCGATAATGCCGCGTCAGGCAAAAGCCCGCCATTCGCATGGCGGGCTTTTTTGTTTCTGTGTGGATGGCAGGTCACTATCTATTGTGGGTTGATCAAGTCGTGGCACTTCGTGGGGTATCTGTGCCTCTGTGTAGGGCCGACTTAACCGCAAGGGACGTTCAGGCGTGTTCTGACAGACGGGCGGGGGCATCCTGTCAGATCGTAGGCAAGTGCTTTTGTTGCGACTCCAGCAGAAACTGGCGGGCGGGTTCGTCTTTGACCAGATCCGTGATGGCTGTGGCATTGAGCAAATCGGCCGGGGTGCAGGCGGCCGATATAATGAAACCTTGTACGTAGTCGACACCAATTTCCTGCAAGGCCAGCAAGGTGGGTACGTCCTCCACCCATTCGGCAATGCTGATCATGCCCAGATTGCGCGCCAGCTCCACAATGGTGCGCACAATGGCCACATTGGTTTCTTTGTTGAGCATGTCGCAAATAAGCGCGCCATCGATCTTGATGGCATCGGCGGGCAGTTCGCGCAGATAGGAAAAAGAGGTGTAGCCGGCACCGAAGTCGTCCAGCGCGATACGGACCCCGGTTTGCTGCAGGCGGCGCATAAAGTGACGAGTGTGCTCCAGATCGTCCAGGGCCACGCCTTCGGTGATTTCCACGCATAGTTTGCGCGCCAGATGTTCGTAGCGGGCCAGGATGTCGAAAAACCACTGGATGAATTTATCGTCGTTCAGGGATACGCCGCTGAGATTGATGTTCACCAACTGTGTGCGCGCCAGCTGTTTTTCGTGTTTGGACATCCACTCCAGCGTAGCGGCAAATACCCATTTATCGATGATGGTGATCGTGCCGCTTTCTTCGGCCGCAGAAATAATGCGACCGGTCGGGATCAACTGGCCGGAAGAGTCGCGCACCCGCAGCAAGACTTCGAAATTCAGGCTGTCTATGGGGCGGCGCAAAGAGACGATAGGCTGCATTTCCAGATACAGACCACGCGATGAACCACCTTCCAACTGCTCGAACAGGCGCAGTTCCTCGGCATGCTCTTGCAAGGCGTTGGAGCCTTGGTCGTAGACCACCATGCTCTGGTGCTGGCGCCGGGCTTCGCGTGCGGCACGGCTGGCTGCCGAGATCGCATCCTGCGGACTCATGTTGGGCGCAACCTCTACCAGGCCCATCGTGCTGCGCAGATTGAAGCTGCGATTGCCCGCCAGCAGCGGGCTTTTATTCAAGGTATCGATGACTTCATTGGCCAGGGCGCGGGCTTGCTCGGGCTCGCAGTCCTCGAAAATGATCACAAATTCGTCGCTGCCGATGCGGCCAACTTTTTCCCCGGCTTGCAGCACCGCTTCTAGTTGCTCGCAGACTTTCAGCAGCAAAGCGTCGCCCGACGAATGGCCAAATGTGCCATTGACGTATTTTATGTGGTTCAGATCCAGATACGCCAGCAGGCAGGGCTTGTCCTGGGCGCTGCGGCTCATGGCCTGATTCAGGGCTTTTTCGATGCCGCGTTGATTCAGGACGTTGGTAACCGGGTCGTTGTCGGCCATCAGGCGCAGTTTGCGCAGAGTTTCGGCACGGGCCGTAATGTCCTGCAACGAGCCTTCTATTTGCTGGTTGACGATGGCTGCGCGTAGCGTGAACTGATATTGTCCCAGATGGGTGTCGGACCGCTCTATATTGATGTCGTTGCCTGCCAAGGTGTTTTGGGCAACAGTTTGCCAGTTCTGTTCGGGAAAGAAGTCTGTCCAGTGTATGGTGGGCCCGGCAGGGTCGAAGTCGACGCCCAGTGCAGTAGCCAGTACTGGATTCATGCGTATGAATACCCCCGCTTCATTGAGCGTGAACATGCCGATTGGGGTCAGGATGTAGTGGGCCATCAGCTCGTTGCGCGCGCGCAAGGCTTCGCTGCGTTCGTCGCGCAAACGCTCGCCCACGGCCAGCGCGACCAGCAGATTAGACAACAGTAGGGTGATGACCCCGTTAAAGTTCTCCACGAAGCTGGAACGCCCGAAGGCAGCCAGGAAAATGGCGGAGATCAGCACGCACAGGGCCATGCTGAGTAACACGAGCTGCCAGAGCATGACGCGCGAACGCGCTTGCAGCAAAATGGACAGCAGCACCCAACCGGCACAGCATAGCGCGTAGATGGCGCTGAACCACATCAAGGGCTGGAATAGGGCGGCCGGTGCCAGCAAGGAAGCCGGCAGCAGGGTCAGGCTGAGCAGGCCTACCGAATGTAGCCAGCGCTGCTGCAAGCGGGAATGGATGGAGGAGCGCAGCAGCAAGGTAAACAGCGAATAGCTCAGTACAAAATAGCAGGCAATGGTCAGCCGGCGCAGAACCGGCATGATTTCCGCAGGCAAGGTATGGCCCAGCCACTGCATGTCCCAGCCCATCGCCATAGAACCCAGCCGCAGATTGCCGATCAGCCAGACGGCCAGTAGCAGGTAAGTCCATTCCCGGTTGGTGGCAGCCAGGATCAGCATGAACAAGGCAATGGTCAGCAGACCGCCTTCCAGCAAGCCGACGCCGCGCGTGTAACGGATCGAGGAGTGCTTGATGTCGTCCGCGGCCCACCGTTCTATGTGTAGTTGGCTGGAGCCGGCCGGATCAATGCGGCATACGATGGCAGAGGCGTTGCCGGGCTCTAAGGTGTAGCCCTGGATAGGGGAGCGCAGCGCCTGCGTGGACAAGCTATGGTCGCGTACGGTCAGGGGGTGTTCAGTGTCGGCTTGCAGGCAGTGTAAGGTGTTGAAATGCGCAGCCGGAAAATACAGAACCTGGTCAGGTGGTGTCTGTTGTTCGCCCAGTGCCAGCAACAGCCAGTGCGGTTTGTCGACTTGCAGTTGGCGTTGTGCTGGGCTGGCGGTCAGTCGTTCTATCAGGGCGGCATCAGGTTCGCTTTGCGTGCTGGCCAAAGCATGAAAACTTAAAACCTGCCCGGATGGCGCGGGGTAACGGTTAGGTAAGAAAAAAAGTGCCCAAAGAGTGAGCAGAATCAGGAACAGGGGAATGACATAAAAGCTCAAGCCGCGAATCAGGCGTTCGCTGGTTGAGGAGACAGGTTCGAGGCTGTCTATCTGTATTCCTGAAACGGTCATGATGGCGGTACAGTCTCCAGCGCTTACCATCGAACTGCCCGGCCGCCGACAGTGGAGTTTGGGCGTACCTGTTCAGGGTACGTCGGGCCTGGGCCGGAAGGTATGGTTGTACCATCCCGGCCCGCAAGATCACCCGTTTAACGGTTCGTGCGCTGACTTCTTTAAGGCTGAATAGTCGGAATATTCAGGCCCTTTATCATTCAGGGCAGTAATCGTTCGGAGGCAAACAAACTGTCCAGCGTTTCACGGGGGCGGATGACGTGGACCTGGTCGCCGTCGACCAGGACTTCGGCGGCCCTGGGCCGCGTGTTGTATTGGCTGGCCATGGTGAAGGCGTAGGCACCGGCCGACATAATGGCCAGCAGATCGCCTTGTTCCAGAGCCAGTTGGCGGTCGCGCGCCAGCCAGTCGCCGCTCTCGCAAATGGGGCCGACCAGATCGTACTTAGGGGTGTCGGCGGTGACGGCGCGTGGCTGTACCGCTTCAACGCTATGCCAGGCGTCGTATAGGGTTGGCCGGATCAGGTCGTTCATGGCCGCATCGATAATGGCGAAATTTTTGGTTTCGCCGTGCTTGAGGTATTCCACGCGGGTCAGCAGCACGCCGGCGTTGCCCACCATAGAGCGGCCCGGTTCCAGCACGATTTCCAGATGACCCAGGCCATGCGCGTCCAGAGCGACGAAAACCTTGCTGAGCAGGTCGGTGGGGGTGATCAGGGTTTCGTCGGTATAGCGGATGCCCAGGCCACCGCCCAGGTCCAGGTGGTGCAGATCAACGCCCTGATCTTTCAGTGTCAGGATGAGTTTAATCAGCTTGTCCAGCGCATCCAGGTAGGGACTGACCTCGGTGATCTGGGAGCCGATATGGCAGTCCACGCCGACGATGTTCAGGCTGGGCAGTTGTTGGGCGCGGGCATAAATGCGTGGTGCGTCTTCGATAGGCACGCCGAATTTATTGTCTTTCAGGCCGGTGGAGATATAGGGATGGGTGCGGGCATCGACATCGGGATTGACGCGCAGGGAAATGGGCGCAATCCGGTTCAGGCGTGCCGCCACCTGGGCGACCCGTTCCAGTTCGGCTTCGGACTCGATATTGAAGCATTTGACGCCGGCTTGCAGCGCCGCTTCGATTTCCCAGACTTGTTTGCCCACGCCCGAGAACACGACTTTGCCGGGATCGCCGCCGGCCGCGATGACGCGGGCCAGTTCGCCGCCGGAGACGATATCGAAGCCGGTGCCCAGGCGGGCGAACTCTTGCAGCACGGCCAGATTGGAATTGGCTTTCATGCCGTAGCACACCAGCAGCTTGCGGCCTTCGCCGGCGACCCGGTAGGACTCCCATGCATCACGCAGCGCCTGTCGGGAGTACACATACAGCGGCGTGCCGAACTCATCGGCCAGGCGATTCAGGGCAAGCTGTTCGGCGTGCAGAGTGTCGTTCTGGAATTGGAAGTGGGGTGCAACAGTCATGGTGTCGTCAAAGGGCAGAAAAGAGGGTGGGGAAGGCCAAAAAGCTATCGGGGCGCAGTGTCGGCGTCCTGGGTTTGTTCGGCGGGCGGATGGTAGAGCGGGCCTTTGTAGCCGCAGGCACCGAGTACGGCAGTCAGCGTCAACAGGGCCAGCAGGCGAAAGGGACGGGCCTTTTTCATGGCGTATTCCAATGGGGCGGGCAAAGAAGATCATTATGCCATCGGCCAGGCCAAAGCAAAAAAAACGCCGGCATAAGCCGGCGTTATAAAGAAGATTCAGACTAAAACGGCACGAACTGATTCGGGCTGCCGCCCGTGTTCTGTTCGGGGGCAATCTGGCGGAGCAGATCGCCGATGCCGTCGTTGCCGCTGTCTGCTGATAGATCGCTGTCGCCGGGAGCGGGTAGCCCGACACGCGCAATGGCTTGCCCGGGCGGGAACTCGTTAAAGTAGAAGTCGCCGTTGGTCTTGGTCAGGCCGCTGGGAATGGGGCCAAGCGGCACGTTGGGCTTGCCTTGCAGGGCGGTGCGCATGTAGTTGATCCAGATAGGCATGGATGCGCCACCGCCTGTTTCGCCCGAACCCAGGCTGCGAGGCTGGTCAAAGCCCATCCAGGCAATGCCCACCAGATCGGGGGTGTAGCCGGCGAACCAGGCGTCCTGGGAATCGTTGGTGGTGCCGGTCTTGCCGCCGATGTCGGTGCGCTTGAGCTCGCGCGATGCACGTGCGCCGGTGCCGGAGGTGGCTACGCCGCGCAGCAGGTCATTCATGACATAGGCCGTGCGCGGGTCAATCGCACGGGCGGCGGCATCGCCGGCCACCAGTGGCTTGGCGCGCATGATGACTTTGCCGGTGCTGTCGGTGACGTGATCGATCAGGTAAGGCACCGTGCGGTAGCCACCATTGGCGAATACCGAGTAGGCTCCGGCCATCTGCAGCGGGGTCACGCTGCCGGCACCCAGGGCCAGTGGCAGCACGGCAGGCTGGCGTGCCTTGTCAAAGCCGAATCGGGTGATGTATTCCTGTACGTATTTGGGTCCGACCGCCTGCATGATACGGATGGACACCATATTCTTGGATTTATACAGGCCTTGGCGCATGGTTAGCATGGGCTCATAGGTGCGGCCGTAGTTTTTTGGGGTCCAGGGCTTGGAGCCGGTTTGGGCCGCCGTCAAGACGAACGGCTCGTCCGAGATCTGGGTGGCCGGGGTCAGGCCGCGTTCCAGCGAGGAGGCGTAAATAAATGGCTTGAAGGCCGAACCCGGTTGACGCCAGGCCTGTGTGACACGGTTGAATTTGCCGTCCGAAAAGTGGAAACCGCCCACCATGGCCTGAATGGCTCCATCCTGTGGACGCACCGACACAAATGCCGCTTGCACGGCAGGCATGTTGATGACTTCCCAGTAATCGTCGTTCTTGAACAGATAGACCACGGAACCGCGCTGGATGCGCACATCGGCCTTGGCGTTCTTGACCAGGCCGCGAGCGACGATCTTCAGGGCGCGCTTGTCGGTGACATCGATGATTTCCTGGGCGGTGCGGGCCACGCGGATGCGGTCTGGCGCTGCTTCCAGGACGACGCCGGTCAGCAGGTCGCCCGTGTCGGGGTATTTATCCTGCATTTCGTCCAGAATGGCATCCAGGCGGGCATGGTCGCTTTCGATGCCGGCCGGCAGATCCACCTGGCCCTGTGGTCCGGTGTAGGGAGCGCGACGGGTGTAATTCAGGACACCGTTGCGCACGGCCAGATAGGCGGCTTCCTGGTCGGTGGAGTTAATGGTGGTGTAAATATTGAAGCCGCGCGAATAGACGTTGTCCTGGTAGACGCCATAGAGCAGTTGGCGGGCCAGTTCGGCGGCGTATTCGCCATGAATGGCGTAGCCGCCTGCGGGCGTGCCAAGCGCCGACTTGATCTCGATTTCCTGGGCCATCGCATCCTGGTATTCCTGCTCGGTGATGTAACCCAGGGAGCGCATGCGGCCCAGCACATAGGCTTGGCGTGTCTTGGCGCGTTCAAAATTGGCAATGGGGTTAAAGCGCGACGGGGCCTTGGGGATACCGGCCAGCATGGCTGCTTCGGCCGCCGTGATCTCGGCCAGGGGCTTGCCCAGATAGGTGCGCGAGGCAGCGGCAAAGCCATAGGCGCGATGGCCCAGATAGATCTGGTTCATGTATAGATCCAGAATCTGGTTTTTGCTGAGCGTGGCTTCGATCTTGAAGGTCAGCAGCAGCTCATAGAACTTGCGGGTATAGGTTTTTTCCGACGACAGGTAGAAATTACGCGCCACCTGCATGGTGATGGTGCTGGCACCCTGTGTCTTGGACATGTGGGTCAGGTTGGCCAATGCCGCGCGGCCCACGCCCATCCAGTCTATGCCGCCATGCTGATAGAAGCGGTCGTCTTCCGCCGCCAGAATGGCCGATTTCATGACATCGGGGATTTCGTCAAAGCGCAGCACATTGCGGCGTTCTTCGCCGAATTCGCCGATCAGCACTTTGTCCGCCGTATAGATGCGCAGCGGCACCCGGGGGCGGTAGTCGATCATGGCGCTCAGGTCGGGCAGGTTGGGCCAGGCCAGCGCCAGGGCGAGCGAGCCGAGCAAGGCTGCGCACAGGCCTAGCCCGGCTATGAAGACCGCTGTCTTGGCGACAAAGCGGGCGAGCCAGGAGCCGGACGAATGCTGGGACTTGGAATTGGGGGAGTGGGCAGAAGAACTCATTAGGGCTGATTTTAAAGTCCAAACGGGGCTGGACTTTGCCTTGCGCCTGGCATCAATGTAACAAAATAATTCTAAGCAGCGGACTGTGCTTCGGGTGGGCTAATGGGATAATACACAAATGATCCACTCTTTACCCGCAGACCTGATGCCTGTAGAACATCCTAGCCCCTTATCAGAGTCCGAGCTGCTCGAATTACAACAGGCCGGTTCCCGGCCCATTATCCTGGTAGGTATGATGGGTGCAGGCAAAACCACCATAGGCCGTCAGTTGGCGCGGGAACTGAAGCGCGAATTTCTGGACCTGGATCACGAACTGGAAGCACGCAGCGGTGTGCGCGTGGCCACTATCTTTGAGTTTGAAGGTGAAGAAGGGTTCCGCAAACGGGAGTCCGCCGTGCTGGATATCTGTTCGCGGCTGCCGGGCATCGTCTTGGCGACCGGTGGTGGGGCGGTATTGTCCGAGGCCAACCGCCAGCTTATAAAGGATCGCGGTATCGTCGTGTATTTGCGCGCCAGCGTGGACGAACTGTATCGCCGTGTGGCGCGCGACCGCAACCGGCCGCTGCTGCAAACGGCGGACCCGCGTGCGCGTCTCCAGGAATTGCTGCAAGGGCGCGAACCCTTGTACGAAGAAGTGGCCGACGTACACTTTGAAACCGGCTCTGCGCCCGTGCACCATGCCGTGCGCCAACTGTTGTCTCTCCTGAAAGAACGAGGTTGCTGAATGACTGTAGTGCATGTGGCCGTCGAAGGCGGTGCCTATCCCATCCATATTGCTGCCGACCGCCTGGAGCGGTTGGCCGACAGTGTTCCGTCCGATGTCACGGCCGTGGCAATTGTTACAAATCCGACCGTGGCCGCTTTGTATCTGGAGCCGGTTCGGCATGCGCTGCAGGCGGCCGGCAAGCCTGTGCATGTGGTCGAACTGCCCGATGGCGAAGCCTACAAGAATTGGGAATCCCTGAATCTGATCTTTGACGCGTTGCTGGGCCGTCACCTGGATCGCAAGACACTGATCGTCGCGTTGGGCGGTGGCGTCATCGGCGACATGGCCGGGTTTGCGGCCGCCTGCTTTTTGCGCGGGGTACGGTTTTTGCAGGTGCCGACGACGTTGCTGGCGCAAGTGGATTCGTCGGTCGGCGGTAAAACAGCCATCAATCACCCGCTGGGCAAGAATATGGTGGGCGCGTTCTATCAGCCTATCGCCGTGGAAGTGGACACGCGCGTGCTGCGTACTTTGCCGGCCCGCGAAATTTCCGCCGGGCTGGCCGAAGTCATCAAATACGGCATGATTGACGACCGCGACTTTTTCGACTGGTGCGAAGCACACATCGACGGCATGCGTGCTCTGAACGAAGCGGATATCGTGCACGCCATCCGGCGCTCCTGCGAGGTTAAGGCCAAGGTTGTTTCCCAGGACGAACGGGAGTCGGGTCTGCGTGCCATTCTTAATTTCGGTCACACTTTTGCGCATGCAATCGAGTCGGGCATGGGATACGGCCAGTGGCTGCATGGCGAAGCCGTGGGCTGCGGCATGATCATGGCGGCAGAATTGTCCGCTCTGGTCTGCGGTTTACCGGCTCACGATGTGGCCCGCATTCGCGCACTGGTTCAGGCTAGCGGCTGCCCCGTCGATCCGCCGCAGTGGCCGGCACAGCGCTGGCTGGATCTGATGCAGGGTGACAAGAAAAACGAAGGCGGCCAGCTGCGCTTTGTGTTGCTGGATGAGTTGGGCCATGCCGTGGTTCAGGCTGTCGAGCCGGATGTGGTGCGCCGGGCGCTGGCGCGTTTTGATTCCGCCGTGCAGGAGTAAATGCCATGCTGACGCTTGCCGCTTACGCCTGTCACCCCGAACAGTCCCGCGGCCGGCGTTATCCGGAAGCGCCGCCGCAGGGTCGTACCGCTTTTCAGCGAGACCGGGATCGCATCATCCATTGCAACGCATTTCGTTTGTTGGAGTATAAAACCCAGGTTTTCATTAACCACGAAGGCGATTTGTTCCGCACGCGTCTGACGCATAGCCTGGAAGTGGCGCAACTGGCGCGTGCCATTGCCCGTAACCTGGGCTTGCACGAAGACCTGATCGAAGCCATTTCCCTGGCGCACGACTTGGGGCATACGCCCTTCGGGCATGCCGGGCAGGACGAGCTGAATGCCTGCATGCAGGAATTGGCTCCCGAGGCCGGTGGCTTCGAGCACAATTTGCAAAGCCTGCGTGTAGTCGATGAGCTGGAAGAGCGCTACGCCGCGTTTAATGGCCTGAATCTGTGTTTCGAAACACGGGAAGGCATCTTGAAACACTGTTCGGTCAAGCATGCCCGTGAACTGGGCGATGTGGGTCAGCGCTTTCTGGAGCGCAGCCAGCCCTCGCTGGAGGCGCAGCTGGCCAATCTGGCCGATGAAATCGCCTATAACAACCACGATATCGACGATGGCTTGCGCTCGGGCTTGATCAGCGTGGAGCAACTGCTGGAATTGCGTCTGTTTCGCGAACACCACGATCAGGTGCTGACCCGCTATCCGGGGCTGGCCGGACAGCGGCTGGTGGCCGAGATCATTCGCGGCATGATCAATACCCTGGTTGTGGATCTGACCCAGACCACCCAGGCCAGATTGGACGAACACAAGCCCGATAGCGTGGACGCCTTGCGCGCCTTGCCGCGTCTGGCCGGTTTTTCTGCGGAACTGCGCACTCAAGCCGATGAGCTCAAGCGTTTCTTGCATGCCAACCTGTACCGTCACTACCGTGTAGTGCGCATGATGAGCAAGGCGCGACGTATTGTGCGCGAATTGTTCCAGGCCTTTCTGGACGATCCGCGTCTGCTGGCGGCCGAGTACCGTCGGGATCACCCGGTGGCGCAGGCTCGTGCCATCGCCGACTATATTGCCGGCATGACAGACCGTCACGCGATACGCGAACACAACGCCTTGTTCCGTATGTAGTGCGTGGGGGCCTGGCTGGGTGCGCAGGTCGTGCGCTTTGCTTTTCAGGTATGTCGTTGCAGCAGTGTTTTCAGGTAGCGGCCTGTGTGGCTTTGGTCGCAGGCCGCCACGGTCTCGGGCGTGCCCTGGGCAACGATCTGCCCGCCGCCGCTGCCGCCTTCGGGCCCCATGTCCACAATCCAGTCGGCAGTTTTGATGACATCCAGATTGTGTTCGATGACCACAACGGTATTGCCGGCTTCCACCAGCCGCTCCAGTACGCCCAGCAGCACGGCGATATCATGAAAGTGCAGGCCGGTTGTCGGTTCGTCCAATATATATAAGGTGCGTCCTGTGCTGCGCTTGGACAATTCCAGCGACAGTTTGACGCGCTGGGCCTCGCCGCCGGACAAGGTTGTGGCGCTTTGGCCCAGACGTATGTACGACAGGCCCACGTCCATCAGGGTGGACAGCTTGCGCGCCACCAGCGGCACGGCCTCGAAATACTCCATCGCCTGCTCGACGGTCATATCCAGCACTTCGCTGATGTTGCGGCCGCGATAGCGTATGTCCAGCGTTTCGCGGCTGTAGCGTCGACCCTGACAGACATCGCAAGGTACGTAGACATCGGGCAGAAAGTGCATTTCCACCTTGACCACGCCGTCACCCTGGCAGGCTTCGCAGCGTCCGCCTTTGACGTTGAACGAAAAACGCCCCGGATCGTAGCCGCGCAGGCGGGCTTCGGGCACGCCGGCAAACAGTTCGCGTATGGCCGTGAACATGCCGGTGTAGGTGGCCGGATTGCTGCGCGGGGTGCGGCCTATGGGCGTCTGGTCCACATTGATGATTTTGTCGAAATGTTCCAGGCCTTCCAGGCGATCGTAGGGGGCGGGTTCGGCGTGGGCGCGATGCAGAATGCGGGAGATGGCAGTGGCCAGGGTGTCGTTGATCAGGGTGGACTTGCCCGAGCCGGACACGCCGGTAATGCACACCAGACGGCCCGCAGGAATGGCTAGATCCACGCACTTCAGGTTGTTGCCTGTGGCACCGTACAGATTCAGCCAATCCAGCGAGTCGTCTACCGGGCGGCGCTTGGGCACAGCGATCTGACGTATACCCGACAGGTACTGGCCGGTCAGCGAGGCCGGATTGGCGGCCAGTTCTTGCGGCGAACCTTGGGCGGTAATCTGACCGCCGTGTTCGCCGGCTCCCGGTCCCATGTCCAGAACGTAATCGGCCGTGCGTATCATGTCCTCGTCGTGTTCCACGACAATGACGCTGTTGCCCAGATCGCGCAGATGTTGCAGGGTCTGGATCAGTTTGTCGTTGTCGCGCTGATGCAGGCCGATGGAAGGCTCGTCCAGTACATACATGACGCCGGTCAGTCCCGAACCGATCTGGCTGGCCAGACGGATGCGCTGGGCCTCGCCGCCGGAAATCGTGTCGGCGCTGCGATCCAGCGACAGGTAATTAAGACCCACATTATTCAGAAATTGCAGGCGGGCGCGAATTTCGCGCACGATACGGTCGGCAATCTCTTTTTTGGCTCCGCTCAGCTCCAGGTGCTCGAACCAGTGCAGGCAATCGGACAGGGCCAGGGCCTCGACCTCGAAAATGGCGCGTCCTTTGGCGGGGCTGCCGTCTACCGCTTCGTCGCCGATGCGCACATTGCGCGCTTCCAGGCGCAGGCGTGCGCCGTGGCAGGATGGGCAGGTCTGTGTACGGCGCAGCTTGCTGAGTTCTTCGCGCACGGCGCTGGAGTCGGTTTCTGTCCAGCGCCGCTGCAGATTGGGTATGACCCCTTCAAAGGCATGGGTCTTGACGGTGGTGCGGCCTTTTTCGTTCAGGTACAGAAAAGAGATTTCCTCGTCGCCCGAGCCATACAGGACTTTGTGGCGTACCTCTTGGGGCAGGGACTCGAAGGGCGCGTCCATGTCGAAGTGATAATGCGCGGCCAGGCTGGTCAGCAAGGTATAAGTAAAGGCATTGCGCCTGTCCCAACCCGCAATGGCACCGCCGGCCAGACTCAGTTCGGGGAAGGCAACCACGCGGTCAGGGTCGAACACATCCACCTGCCCCAGTCCGCTGCAGTCCGGACAGGCTCCGGCCGGATTGTTGAAGCTGAACAGGCGCGGCTCCAGTTCGGGCAGGGCGTAATCGCAGACCGGACAGGCGTAGCGGCTGGAGAAAGGCTGTTCGTGGTCATTGTCCAGATTGACGACCAGGCAGCGTCCGTCCGTAATGGACAAGGCCGTCTCCAGGCTTTCGGCCAGACGTTGCTGACTATCGGGGCGTATCCGCAATCGGTCGATCACCACGTCCAGATCGTGGGTCTGTGCCGGGTCCAGCACAGGTAGCTCGTCCATGCCGCAGGTCTGGCCATTGATGCGCACGCGCACAAAGCCTTGGGCTTGCAGGCCGGCCAGTTCAGCGCGCAGATCGCTTTTGATGCCTCGGTGCAGAGGGGCGAGCACGGCAATGCGGCATTCGGGTTCCCACTGCAGGATCTGGTCGACCATCTGACTGACGCTGTGTGCTTGCAGCGGCAGGCCATGCTCGGGGCAGTAAGGCGTGCCGACGCGGGCGTACAATAGGCGCAGATAATCGTGGATTTCCGTGGTGGTGCCCACGGTGGAGCGCGGATTGTGGCCGGCAGCCTTCTGTTCGATAGCAATGGCGGGCGACAGGCCTTCGATCAGGTCCACGTCTGGCTTGTCCATCAGTTGCAGGAACTGGCGCGCGTAGGCCGACAGACTTTCTACGTAGCGTCGTTGCCCTTCGGCGTACAGTGTGTCAAAAGCCAGTGACGATTTTCCGGAACCCGACAGGCCCGTCAGGACCACCAGCTGACGGCGCGGCAGGTCCACGGAGACATTTTTCAGGTTGTGCGTGCGGGCACCGCGGATTCGTATGGCTTCCATCAGGTTTATTTGGGTCAGTCAAAAGGCAACTTGCTACTATAGCGCGTTGCGTCAGGTTTTATATGATCGGGCGGCGGGCGCATCCGCCAGCCCAGTTGTGACAGAGTATTGAATGAGTACACACCAAACTATGGATACGGCAGGCGCGCGTCCGGCGCGCCTGAGCCTGACTCAGGGCGAGCGCAAGGCCAGCATGCTGCTCGCCCTCTTGTTTGCCTGCCGGATGCTGGGCCTGTTTTTATTGACGCCTGTGTTCGCGGTGGCTGCCCAGGCGTTGCCCGGTGGCAACGATGCGGCCCGCGTGGGGTTGGCCTTGGGCGCGTATGGCCTGACCCAAGCCGTGCTGCAGATTCCGTTGGGCATGGCTTCGGACCGTTTTGGGCGACGCCCGGTCATTGTCCTGGGCATGGTGCTGTTTGTGATTGGCGGCGTGGTCTGTGCGCTGGCCAGCAGTGTCGATTGGGTCACGGTCGGCCGCTGTATTCAAGGGCTGGGGGCGGTGTCAGCGGCGATTTCCGCCTGGGTGGCCGACTCCACCCGTCCCGAAGTGCGCACACGCGCCATGGCGATGGTGGGTGGCTCCATCGGCATCTCGTTTGCCGTGTCACTGGTGCTCTCGCCCGTGCTGGTGGGGCAGTTCGGTTTGTCTGGCCTGTTCTGGGCCATCAGTCTGCTGGGCTTTGTGTGCCTGCTGATTGCCGCATTTGTCGTGCCCTCCGCGCCCAAGGCCCCTGTATCGGCTATCAAGGTGACCGCTGCCCAGGTGCTGCGCCATGCGGATCTGCTGCGCCTGAATTTTGGCGTGTTCTGTCTGCACTTTATCCTGATGTCGCTGTTCATCGTGGTGCCGGGTGTGCTGGCGACCTTGGGCGCTTACGGGACACAGGATCTGTGGAAGGTCTACCTGCCCGTCATTCTGGCGTCTTTTGTGTTGATGGTGCCGGCCGTGTTCTATACGGAAACCCGCAAGCGCCACAAGCAGGCACTGGAGCTGGCCGTGTTGCTGCTGATCGTGGTGTTGGCGTCGATGCCCTGGGCGCGTGTCTCGCTGGCACCGATGGTGGCGGCGCTGGTGCTGTTCTTTATTGGTTTCAATATTCTGGAAGCCTTGCAGCCTTCGCTGGTGTCGCGCGTGGCTCCACCCGAATATAAAGGCTTGGCGCTTGGCTTTTACAATACGTCCCAGTCGCTGGGCGTGTTTGGCGGCGGTTTGGTCGGCGGCCTGCTGGCATCGCACGGGCAGGTGCAGTGGGTGCTGTGGACGGGGGCCGGATTGGCGGCGCTGTGGCTGCTGACGGCGCGCGGATTCAAAGACAAGTACTAGGTTTTGTCTGCTGTGTTGCCGTCGGTTCAACGCATAATGTTCCTTACGGCAGCGACTGGTACGAGCGTTTGCTGATGGTCTGGGTGGTCAGCGCCACCTGGAGCATCTTGTCCCAATCGGGTGGTAAGGGGTGTATTCATCATGCCCCGAATCCACGATAATAAGACTTACTTTGCGCCTTTGAGCCGGCCTTGCCCTTATCGTCGGGGCCCGGTCATGCCAGACGGATGCGCGCTTTATCGCGTCCCTGCATCTGGGCGCGGAAGCTCCCGTTTCAAAATGCGGGCTTCTTTATATCGAAATTTTGACTACAGGATTTTTTCATGGCATCGGTAAATAAAGTCATTCTGGTCGGCAATCTCGGCCGCGACCCAGAAGTACGCTACAGCGCGGAAGGTTCGGCCATCTGCAATATTTCCATTGCCACGACCTCTCAGTGGAAGGACCGTAACTCCGGCGAGCGCCGCGAGGAAACCGAGTGGCACCGTGTGGTGTTCTACAATCGCCTGGCGGAAATCGCCGGCGAATACCTGAAAAAAGGCCGCTCCGTTTACGTCGAAGGCCGCCTGCGCACCCGCAAGTGGACCGGTCAGGACAACCAGGAACGCTATACCACCGAAATCATCGCCGAACAGATGCAAATGCTGGGTGGACGCGACGGCGGCGATATGGGCGGCGGTGCCAGCATGGGTGGTGGCGACTACGGCAACAGCGCGCCGGCCCCCCAGCGCGCTCCGCGTCAGGCTCCGCAACAGCAGCAACAGGCCCCGCGCAATAACCCGCCCATGTCGGATAATCTGGCGGACATGGATGACGATATCCCGTTCTAAGGTATACAACCTTAACAACGTTGGGTGTATACAAGAGGAAGCCTGTTTCTATGCAGGCTTCCTTTTTTCTTGCCTAAGAAAATGTTGCTACTAGAGCCCTTCCTCTCTAGCAATGGTGGGGGCTTGGGTTGACGTGCCCATCAGTCTGTGTGCTTTCTTGGCATGTAGCGATGGATCGACAGGCACAGAGGCACGAGCACCAAAAAATAGATTTTCTGGTTAATAGCAGTCTTAAAAGAACGCTTTCCAGTTACAAAGTAGAAAATCCTAAGCTTCCTATGAACCTTGGCTACGAACACCTGATTCAGGCTTTAGGCGGGCTACGCGTAGCCGGACCAATCACGCCTTGCAAGATCGACCGGCGTGTCCAGGCGATTGTTGCGCCGACTAACGTGTAAAAGTTAGGCATGGTGTGTTGATCTGATGCAGTCGCGCTTTGGGGTGAGCGATCAACTCGGTAGAGCACTGATGTAGCTGATTCTGTTGGGGCTGGGGACTGTAGAGCTTGCGAAGTGATTTAAACGTTTTTACTTGACTGATGCTATTCTTAAATGAAATTTCATGGATTTAATCATTTTTGAACATCAGGGCTGGTTATTATGGCTGAGTGGATTGGTTGCAAGAGGCTCGCTGAACAGTACAGCATCGAGACAGTACAACCGTTGCTCGTGGAGAGTGAAATTGGCTCGTCCAGGAAAACGATACGTCGTAGTGACGACGTGACGAGCGAAGTCTACACAGCGAGCATGCGCCCAGACGATACCCTATCTGCTGACCTTACCTTTGCGATCAAGCACGAAGGTGTGCATCTGGAGTTTCTTGCCCGTTTGTTTGAGCGTGTACCAGAACAGGATATAGCCGATTGGATGAACAGGGAGCGTACAGGTCAGTACGCACGCCGAATAGGGTTTTTATGGGAGTGGCTGAGTGGGCGGCAGTTAGCAGGGGTTCAGGCTGTAACAGGCGGGAATTATGTTAATGCGATCGACTCGGAAAAATATTTGACGGCTTTTTGCCCCCGCAATAATCAACGTTGGCGAGTGCGGGATAACTTACCGGGTGATAGAGATTTTTGCCCTATCGTACGTCGGACGGAAAAAGTGATAGCGGCTGAGCAGTACGATTGTACGCAGCAGCTTAATATCCTTCAGGCGGAGTATGGGACGGATATTTTGATGCGCAGTGCGGTATGGCTAACCGTTAAAGAGAGCCGCGCTAGTTTTTTGATTGAACGGGAAGAAGATAAGGCTGACCGTATTCAACGTTTTGCTGCTGTTATGGAGCGGCTTTGCGGTCAGTATCAAAATCCTCTTGATCGGGAAGCGTTGACGCAGTTGCAACGCGAGGTGATTGGTGAAAAATCTACGTTTAACCATTTTGGCTTGAGAAGATCTCCGGTTTTTGTGGGTGAAACCTCTGGATTCCAAGAGGTCGTGCACTATATTGCTCCGCATTGGGATCAACTGGATGCCATGCTTAGCGGCATGGAACAGTTTGTCGAGCGCACGCAGGCAAGAGCGTCGATAGTAAGGGCCGCAGTGGTGGCGTTTGGTTTTGTGTACATTCATCCCCTGTCAGATGGAAATGGGCGAATCCATCGATTTTTAATCAACGATATCTTGCGACGTGACGGAGCGGTGCCTAAGCCATATATTTTGCCGGTGTCGGCATCCATCACACATAAACCTCAAGATCGTGCACGATACGATACGATTTTGGAGTCTTTTTCTAAGCCTCTGATGAGCCGTTGTAATGGGTTGTATAGTTTTGACAGGGTGCCGACCGAGTATGAGGATCAAATTCTGTCGAATTTTGATTTTCCAGCCTACGAAGATACAGCACCTGCATGGCGCTATATCGATTTGACTCAACATGTCGAGTATCTGGCCGAATTGATAGACAACACGATTCGCTTTGAAATGCGCGAAGAGGCTCATCTACTTCGGTGCTGGGATACAGCACGGATGGCTATCAAGGATGTGGTTGAAGGCCCTAATCAGCATATAGATCGAATAATTCGTGCTATTAAAGGCAATGGGGGCCACATCTCTAATAAGCTTATTGGGGAGTTTCCTGTACTAGCGGATGTTGACGTCGCTACGCGAGTCAAAGAGGCTGTAGAAAAAGCTTTTGAGGTACCGGTCGGGCCACTCGCCGAATCTTAGCCGTCTTGCCGCCCACCTTAGCTTAGGGTGCCGCTGCGCAGGGCCTGGGCCCAGTCGTGGCGTTGGCGCTGTTCGGCCAGTTGCGCGGCACTGTGGTGGTCGTAGGGTACGCAGCGCAGTTGGGCGGACCAGTGTTTGTCTGTCTGTTCGATAATGGCGTAGCGGGCGTGTGGCGAACCGGTTTGTACGATGTGGGGTTGGGGTTGGTCGCTGTGGTAGGCCTGCAGGCCGACGCTGCCGGGATTGACCAGCAGGCGGCCGTCGGGCAGCGACACAATTCGGGGAATATGCGTGTGGCCGCACAGGACGACTGGGTGACGCGTTTTTCCCAGACGGGCGATGATTTCTTCGTGCGTGGCGGCTCGGACTTTTCCGTTCTCGAGGGTTTCCAGCAGATATTGCAGATCGTCTCCGGGCGCGCCATGCGTCAGCAGGATATCGTCGCCCAGTTCTATGTCGGTAGGCAGGCTGTCCAGCCAGTCCAGGTGGGCGGTCGTTAGTTGTTCATGCGCGAACCGGTCGGATGCGCCCATGTCGGGGCGGGCCTGGGTCAGCAATTGGCGTTCGTGGTTGCCGCGCAGGGTCGGCAAGGTCAGCGGCATGAGCAGATCGGCTGTTTCGGCCGGCTGTAGCGGCCCCGACAGGATATCGCCTAGGTTGACTGTCAGATCGACGCGCTGCGTGTCGATATCCTGAAGGACAGCTTGCAGGGCAGGCAGGTTGCCGTGAATGTCGGAGATGGCTGCGATTTTCATGGTTTTGACCCTTAGTGGGCAGAATAATGCGTGGTGCGGGTTTTAAAATTCCGCCTTGTGTGTCCGTCGCAGAATCAGCAAACTGATGGCGGTCAGTCCTGCAAAGCAGGCTCCGGCGGCAAAGGTGCCTTGAAAACCGATGGCATCCCATAGTGCACCGGCGATGATGCTGGCCAGCAGCAGGGCGACGCCGGTCAGCAGGTGGAACATGCCAAACGCCGTGCCGCGCAGGTCGGCCGGGGCGCTGTCGGCAATCAGCACATTGAATAAACCTTGAGTAAAACCCATGTGCAGGCCCCACAAGGCCACACCCAGCCCCAGACCTGCCAAACCCGGCACGAAGGCCAGCACCAGGTCGGCGGCGATCAGCAGTACGACGCCGATCAGCAGCAGGTCCATTTTACGCATGCGGTCGGATAGTACACCGGCCGGATAGGCCGACAGGGAATAGGCCAGCCCCATGACGACCAGCACGGCCGGGGCCCACATGGGTTCCAGTCCGGTGGCTTGGGCACGCAGAATCAGAAAGGCTTCGCTAAAGCGCGCCAGGGTAAAAGCCAGACCGATGCCGATGATCCACCAGTAGCGCGTCCCCAGCCGGGTCAGTTCGGCCTTGTTCAGGGGCAGCTTGCGGGGGCGCGATGCGGCCGGCAGTTTGGGTTCGCGCACGAACAACACCAGTATGGCGACCGAGACAAAGGCCGGCAGGACGGCGAACCAAAAGACAAGTTGGTAATTGTTGGCGGTCCACCACATCAGGCTCATGGCCAGCAGTGGCCCGGTGAACGCGCCTATGGTGTCCAGGGTCTGGCGCAGGCCGTAGGCGGCCCCGCGCAGTTCGGGCGGAGTGACGTCGGCTACCAGGGCATCGCGCGGCGCGCCGCGTATGCCTTTGCCGATACGGTCCACAAAGCGCGCTCCGACCAGCCAGCCCAGCGTGCCGGCCAGCGGAAAGACCGGCTTGGTCAGCGCGCCCAGGCCGTAGCCGATGACGGCCAGCAACTTGCGCTTGCCGAAGCGATCGCTGATCGCACCGGAAAAGACCTTCATGATGGACGCGGTGGCTTCGGCGATGCCTTCGATCAGGCCCACGGCCAGTACGGACGTACCCAGCACCGCCACCATATAGATGGGCAGCAGGGCATGGATCATTTCCGATGAAATATCCATGAACATGGACACAAAACCCAGCGCCCAGACGCTGCGAGGGATGCCGCCGGGCTGCCGACCTGAAGGTTTGGCGGTGGTGTCAGCGGTTTTCGTCATGGGCGTCGTAGACCATCTGGGCATAGTGATCGAGTCTGGCCTTGCAATCTTGCAGGCGCTCTTGGGCCGTGACGGCCAGGGGGGCATCGTAGAAGTCCAGCTTGCGGATCTTCTCGTACCAGAGCTCCAGTTTTTTCAGATCGGTTTCTTCTTCGTCCAGTTCGGCGTAGGTGAACTTCTGGATGGCGATTTCTTTGGCGATCTCGGCCTCGAAGTCCTGACAGCGTCGCAGCAGTTCCTGATACTGATCGTTGCGATCGGCCTTGAAACGGGCAATGACCTTGTCCTCTTGGGTCGGGTCCAGGGCAACGGTTTCGAGCAACACGCAGTCGCCCTGCATCGTGGCGATGTCGTGCTCCAGCACTTTAAGCCTGCGTACATGTTCGTCCGTCTTGGGCAACAGGCAGACGCCGTTTTGCAGGTAGACGGCCCCCAGGCTTTTAAGACGCCGCCAGAGCGCCAGGCGTTTAGCGCTGGGTTCGGCCGGGACCTTGTAGGTCAGTAACAGCCAGGTAATCGGATGCATGATCGTGTTCTAAAGTAACGACCGTTTCATTCTAGTGGATACGATAAGGGCCTGGCTAGAGAAATCAGCGTTCAGGGTGTCGTGCCGCTTTGTGCTTCCTGGTAAGCCTGGGCGGCATTATGCACGTGCTGGGTCGCCAGCAGATTGGCCAGTTCGCTGTTGCCGGCAATGACGGCGTTCAGGATCAGGGCGTGGTCTTCCCAGTTCTGGCGTATGCGTTGCAGATTGCTGGGGGCGAACAGCAGGGCGGTGCGGTCACGCAGCGACCGCATCAGTTCGGTCAGCACGATATTGCCGGACATGGTGCCCAGCGTTTCGTGGAACTGGCGGTTCAGGGATTTGAGCAGATCCAGATTGCCGGTATCCACGGCCTGGCGGCCTTGCGCCAGGATGGTCTGCAGCTTTTCGATGCTGGCCGGGTCGCGGTGTTGGGCGGCCAGCTTGGCGTTCAGTCCTTCCAGGGTGGCACGTACTTCGGCCATGTTGTAGGCGATATCGGCCGAGAGTACGGCGACCGATGCGCCACGGCGCGGTTCGATCGTCACCAGTCCTTCGGACGCCAGTTCGCGCAGGGCCTCGCGTACGGGAATGCGCGAGACGCCCAGCTCTGTCGCCAATTTGCCTTCCACCAGTCGGTCGCCGGGGTGAAATTCACCGCTTAGGATGCGTTCGCGCAACTGGTCGCGAATGACGGCGAACAGAGAAGCGTGTTGGTCGCCCAGGCGGCGGTTGTCGCTACTGGCGTTGGAATGGGGGAGGCTGAAGCTGGGGATATTCATGGTGTGACCTGTACGATCGGGCAAGCAAGTTCCTGATTATACGGGTTTCGGCGTTTTTTCTGAATATGGTATACAGTTTGGGGACTAAGCGTGTCAATGCCATAGTGTGCGGGCGATCAGGGCAAGGGCGCTGAATGTACAGATGCCCAGCAATAGACGGCGCATCAGTGGCAGGCTGACCGTATGCCGCAGGCGTCCCGACAAGGCAAAGCCCACTAACATGAAGGGATACAGCACGATGCTAAGCATGGCTTGCTGCACAGTGAACAAGTCGGCCAGAATCAGCAGCAGCACGGACAGGCTGGCACCCAAAAATAAAATCAGTCCCAGCGAGGCGCGCAACTGTGCCGGTGCCAGATTCTGCATGGCAATGGCCAGCGCGGGGGCACCGACCGATGTCAGTGTGCCCATAATCCCCGAGGCGATACCGGCCAGACTCATGTTGCGCAGGCTGGGCAGGATGCGCAGGCCACGGGCGCTAAGGGCGACGGCAGCCAGGATGGCGACGGCAAAACCCAGGTTGATGGCGTCCAGCGGCAATTGCGTCATGGCCAGCACGGCCACGATGGAGCCTGCGGCCCGCCCACCCAGCGCGCAGGCCACCACGCGCGGCACGATGTGGCGGCGTTCACGCAGCGCGGCCAGCAGGGACACGCTGCCGCCCAGTGCGAGCAACGGGCCGGGCACTAAGGCGGGAAAGACCAAAGCGGCAATCGGCGCGACCAGCATGGCAAAGCCCACACCCCCCACGCCTTGCAGAAAGGCGGCTAGTACGACCAATGCGGCCATCAGCAGCCAGGAGAGCGGATCGACCAGATCGAGCAGAGCGGTCATAGCGTATTTCCCTTTTTTCTATGTATAAGGTATGCCAAGCAAATAGTTCAGGCTTGAATGTCTTAGCGTTTTCCCCAGTTTCAGCCATATTTTTCTGATTTGAAAACAATATTGAAGATAGTATACCGTTTATGGTTTCAGACCATATCCAGAAAAATGATAATGGAGGGGGATACATGCAAAGCGACGTGGTGCTCAGTGCGGCGCACTGGGCGTACTTGATCAGCGTCCTGGTCATCATCGTCACGATGATGTTCCGGGCCAATGTGGTGGTGCCGTCCGTGATCGGCACGCTGGCTGTGGTCACGGCCATGACGGGTAGCCCAATTCAGGGTTTGATCAGTATTTTTTCGGCCAGTTTCGTGGCTGCCAAGGAGCTGTTCAACATTTTCCTGGTGATCACATTCATGACGGCGCTGCTCAATTCTTTAAAGCGGCTGGAAGCGGATGTGAAAATGGTGGCGCCGTTTCGCAAGGTCATGGTCAATAGCGCGTCGTCTTTCCTGATGATTGCGGCGGCCACGTACTTTATTTCCTTGTTCTTCTGGCCCACGCCCGCTGTGCCGCTGGTGTCGGCGATCTTGCTGCCGGCGGCCATCGCGGCAGGGCTACCGCCCTTGGCCGGTGCCATGGTCATTGCCATTTGCGGGCAGGGCATGGCGCTGTCCTCGGACTACATTATCGGGGTGGCCCCAGGCATCAGCGCCAAGGCCGCTGGGGTAGGGGCGGATGTGGCGGTGCTGGCCGACCGTGCGCTGGTCCTGTCCTGGATTACCGGGGGCGTGGCATTGGTGCTGGCTTTTGTGACCATGCGTCGTTACTTCAAACCGGCCAGTAGCCGCCTGCTGGATGAGTGGATGCGGCGCGCACCCGACAGTACGCTGGACGAGGTCGAATCCCAAGGCACGTATGACAAGGCAGAAATCGCCCGTGGCACGGCCGGCAACGAGCATACCCAGCATGCGGGGCTGACGCCCAAGGAAGAGCGTTATTCGCGCATTCTGGCCGTGATTACGCCTTTGGCGTTTCTGACGGTTATCGGCATCATGTTGTTGCCGCGCTTTATTCCATCGCTGCCTGTGCTGCGCGGCGGCGATGCGGCCGGATTGGTCGGCGGCGTGGCGTTTATTTTGATGATGATCGCCACCTGTATGGCCGAGGGGCCGCGTCGCATGCTCGATACCTGTCCGGATCACATGACCGATGGGTTTGTCTTTGCCTTTCGCGCGATGGGGTCGGTCTTGCCGATTGCAGGCTTCTTTTTTCTGGGGGCCAGCGAAGCGACATCGGCTATCTTGGGCACGCCGCTGGACCAAACGCCCAGCCTGTTGTTCGAGCTGATCTCGGCCGGTCAGCATCTGATTCCCGACAATCATTTCCTGGTGGCCTTTGGTGTGTTGTTGGTGGGGGTTATCTCCGGCATTGACGGCTCGGGCTTCTCGGGTCTGCCGTTGACCGGCACCTTGGCGTCGGCGTTAAGTCCCGTATCCGGCCTGGATGTGGAAACCTTGGCGGCCGTGGGACAGATCGGTGCCATCTGGACGGGCGGGGGCACGTTGATTGCTTGGTCGTCCCTGATTGCAGTGGCCGGTTTTGCGCGTGTACACATTCTGGATCTGGTGCGTGCGCTGACTGTGCCGGTGCTGGCCGGGATGGGGACAGCCACAGTTTGCGCCGTATTGGTGTTTGGGTAGGCGCTATGGCAACGACAGCGTATACGGCGGGCGAAAAGCAGGGGCAAGGCGCACAATGGGCGGTAGCGACCGGGCATCCGCTGGCTGCCCGTGCGGCAAGTCGCATGCTGGAGCAAGGGGGGAGCGCCGTGGACGCGGCGATTGCCGCCGATGCCGTCATGGGGGTGGTCGAACCGATGGCCACGGGCATAGGCGGCGATCTGCTCGCCATGATCGCCCCACCCGGTTTGGAGCCGGTGGCCTATAACGGCAGCGGTGCCGCGCCGCAGTTGCTGTGCGCGGAGCACGTACAGGCGCTGCCTGGAGCGCGCATCCCTGAACGCCATGTCTTGTCAATTACAACTCCGGGATTGGTGCGCGGCTGGTGGGACGTGCATCAGCGTTACGGTCGTCTGGAGTGGGCCATGCTGCTTGAGCCCGCCATCCAGGCGGCCCGCGACGGCTTTGCGGTGGCGGCGGTGGCGGCGCGCGAATGGCGGATTTTTGATGCGGTGCTGCATGCCGATCCAGCATGCGCCACTTTGTACCGGGCAGGTCATCCGCCGGTGGCAGGCGAACACTATGCCAATCCGGAACTGGCGAACATCTTGCAGGAGATTGCGCAGGATGGGCCTGATGCGTTTTATGTAGGCCGTCCGGCGCAGCAGGCCGACCGGGCCATGCGGCGGGCGCAGGGCCTGCTGCGTGCCCAGGACTTCCATGCGCATCGTGGGTTTTTCTGCCAATCGATCCATGTGCAACTGGATGATTGTGCATTGTACGAATGCCCGCCCAACACGCATGGCATGGCCGTGTTGCAGGCTGTGCAGGCAGCGTGGGAGCGTCCGTCCGATCCGCGTCAGGCCGAGCTGGCGTTGGTGCAGGCGACTCAGCAGGCGATGGCTCATGCGGCCCGGGTCGTGTGTGATCCGGCCGGTAATACAGTCTGTACGGTGGTGGTGGATCGCGACGGTCTGGCCGTTACCTTTATGTCCAGTATTTTCAAGCGTTTTGGTTCGGGCTATGTGGTGCCGGGATGTGGGTTCGTGCTGCAGAACCGGGGCTTTGGTTTTTCCACGCCGGGTCATGTGAATGGGCCGGGGCCGGGTAAGCGGCCTTATCACACTGTGGTGCCCTCGTTGGCTCTGAAAGGCGGACGCTTTTATATGGGGCTGGGCGTGGTGGGTGGATTGATGCAGCCGCAGGGACAGATACAGATCTGGACGCGAGTGCTGCGCGATGGCTGGCCGCTGGAGCAAGCCTTGTACGCGCCGCGCTGGCGTTTGGAGACGGCAGACCGGCTGGCTTTGGAAGATGGTTTCGATGCCGAGTGCGCGGATTTTTTGCGTGCACAAGGCTACGCGTCGCCCGAAAAAGGAGTGGGGGAACTGGCCGGCCGTAGCGACTTCGGAGGGGCGCAGGCTGTGGAACGCTTGGTAGACGGGCGCTTAAAAGCCGTGTCCGACCCGCGCAAGGACGGCTGCGTGGCTGTGCAGTAGGGCGATACGCAGGGTTATTCCCTACAGATCAAAAAAGCAGACGGTATACAATATACCTAAATAGTCCAATCTTCATCTTTTGTCGGCTCCCGCAGAGGCGACACTTTCAACAAGGAAACAGCCATGGAAAAACTGCTGAACCGCGACGAATTTCGTACCGCACTGGAAACCGCCATCAAGGGCAAAAGCGCCAATACCTCTCCCTTTAGCATTGCCTGGGCCACCGGCAAGCTAAGCCGCGAACATCTGGCGCGCTGGGCCGAAAACCACTACCACTATGTCGGCCCGTTTGCCGATTACCTGGGGTATCTGTATGCCCGTACGCCGGCCGAGTACGTGGAAGCCAAGGATTTTTTGCTGGCCAATATGTACGAAGAAGAAATCGGCGGCGATCGCCACACTGATCTGCTGATTCGCTTTGGGCAAGCCTGCGGCACCACGCGCGAACGCATCGAGAATCCCGACAATATGAACGCGACGACCCGCGCCTTGCAGGCGTGGTGTTATTCCATTGCCATGCGCGAAGACCCGGTCGTGGCCGTTGCCGGACTGGTGGTGGGGCTGGAGTCGCAAGTGCCGTCCATCTACCGCAAGCAGACACCCACGCTGCGCGAAAAATATGGCTTTACGGACGAAGAAGTGGAGTTCTTCGATCTGCACATCGTGTCCGACGAGATACACGGCGAACGCGGCTACCAGATCGTGCTGGAGCACGCCAATACGGTCGAGCTGCAGCAGCGCTGCCTGCGTATCTGCGAAATTGGCGCAGAAATGCGTCTACTGTATACCACTTCTTTGTACAACGACTACGTCAAAGACCAGATCAGCCTGCAGGAACTGCAACTCGAAGCGGCCTGAGTGCCTTATGAGCCGGGCGGGCGGATGGGCCGCCCGACGACACAGAATCAAGGAAGCGCAGCGGTGGATATTCTCAAGGACGTGGTGTTTGACAACTACATTGGCGGGCAATGGCAGCCTGGCCAGGGCGGGCGTACGCAGCCCAATCTGAATCCGGCCGATCTGGACGATGTCGTGGGGCATTTCCCGCTGTCGACGGCGCAGGATGCGCAAGCGGCGGTCGACGCCGCCCAGGCCGCGTTTGCCGGCTGGCGGGCCACGCCGATTTCGACCCGGGCCCGTTTTTTGAATGCGGCGGCCGATTGGCTGGATGCCAATGTGGCGCGCATTGCCCAGGGGCTGACGCGCGAAGAAGGCAAGACGCTGGCGCAAAGCAAGATGGAGGTGACGCGTTCGGCCCAGACACTGCGGTTTTATGCGGTAGAAGGCCAGACCTATACGGGCGAAACCTTTCCCCAGGACGATGCGCAGCAACTGGTCTATACCCAGCGCGAGCCTTTGGGCGTGGTGTCGGTGATCGCGCCCTGGAATTTTCCCATTTCCATTCCTGCCCGCAAGATTGCGCCCGCGCTGATTACCGGCAATACCGTGGTATTCAAGCCCTCGTCGGACACCCCGTTGACCGGCTACTACCTGTGCGAAGCCTTTGCTCAGGCCGGTATTCCCGCCGGCGTGCTCAATCTAGTGCAGGGTCGGGCCGGCGATGTGGCACCAGTGTTGGTGCAAGCGCCCCAGGTGCGGGCCATTTCTTTTACCGGCTCTACCCAGGCGGGCGAGGACATCTGCAAGAAAGCCCGCATGAGCACCCGTACCCAGATGGAGCTGGGCGGCAAGAACCCTTTGATCGTCATGGAAGATGCCGATCTGGATCTGGCCGTGAAGCTGGTGGTGCAGGGTGGCTTTTCACTGAGCGGGCAAGCATGTACCGGCACCAGCCGCGTTTTGGTGCACCGTCAGGTCAAAGCAGAATTTACCCGGCGTCTGGTGGAAAAAGTGCGTGCGCTGACCGTGGGCAATGGCCTGAGCGGCAATCCAGACTTGGGGCCTATCGCTACCCGCAGGCAGTTGGACAGCATTTTGGAATACGTGGCCATCGGCAAGCAGGAAGCCACCCATTTGCTGGGCGGCGAGCGTCTGATGGATGGTGACTATGCCCGTGGTTTGTTCATGAGCCCGGCCTTGTTTACGGACGTGACCCAGCAGATGCGTATTGCCCGGGAAGAAATCTTCGGCCCCGTGATCGCGCTGCTGGAGATCGACTCGTACGAGCAGGCGCTGGCGATGGCCAACGATACCGAATATGGCTTGTCGGCCGCGATTGTGACGCGCAGCGCCGAGTATGCACACCGTTTTGCCACGGATATCGAGGCTGGCACGGTCAAGATCAACCGCACGACCACGGGCAACCTGATTAATGCGCCCTTCGGGGGCCTGAAGCAGTCCAGTACGTCTACGTTTCGCGAGTCGGGCCGGGCGGGCCTGGAGTTCTATACCCAGATCAAGACCGTCTATCGCGGCATCTGAATTTTGTTAACCAGGAAGATCGAGAAAGCATATGAAAAAAATCCTACGTCTTGAACAGCGCGAAGCGCGACTGATGGTGGATGCGGCTATCGCCAAGTCTAAAGAGATCGGCGTGCTGGAGACGGTGTGCGTCGTCGATGAAGGCGGCTATCCGATTGTGCTGGAACGCATGGACGGGGCCCGCATCACCGGGGCGCAGATTGCCTGGAACAAGGCGTTTACGGCGGCCGGTCACAAGCGTTCGACGCATTTGTTTACTACCCCGCCCAACGGCCCGGCCTTGCCCGGTAATGAAGCCTTTGGCATTCAGTTGAGCTTTGAGGGGCGTTTTGCGGCTTTTGTAGGCGGCTACCCCATCGTGGTCAACGGCGAGGTCATCGGCGGCATCGGTCTGAGCGGGGGCAACGGTGAGCAGGATACCGCCGCCGGCGTGGCCGGTTTGCAAGCCTTGGCCCACGCCTTGAAGGGCGAAGGGTTGGACGTGCTGGTTCAGGCCGATATCAAGAAATAAGTCGTATCAGGAGGACGGGTCATGGCCCATCGTGTCGATATCAAGGAAACCGGCGAGCAGTTCTGGGTAGAGCCGCAGGAAAGCATTCTGCAAGCGGCCCAGCGGCAAGGCGTGCGTATTCACAGCGATTGCGAGTTCGGCGGATGCGGCACGTGCCGCATCCAGGTCACGCGCGGGCAGGTGAGTTACGAGGACGACTGCCTGCCTATGAGCATTAGCGACCAGGAGCACGAGCAGGGCCATGCCGCCGCCTGTCAGGCACGGCTGCAGGCGGATATCGAAATCAGCCTGGCCAATCATATCGATGTGTTGCCTGATACGCAGCAGGTCACGGCGCGGGTGCATAGCGTGGCTCGGGCTTGCCAGGGCATCTGGCACCTGGTGTTGCAATTGCCGGATGAGGCGGTGGTGCCATTTCGTCCAGGCCAGTATCTGAACATTTTGTTTGACGATGGCCGCGCCCGTAGTTTTTCCATGGCCAATGCGGATGCCCGCAGCGGGCGGATCGAGCTGTATGTGCGGGAAGTGGAGGGCGGGCGTTTTACTCAGGCTTGTCTGCCGGGTCTGAAGGCGGGCGACGCGCTGCAAGTGCAATTGCCGCTGGGGGTTTTTTATTGGCGCGAGCGCGACTGGCGGCCGATGGTAATGGTGGCGACCGGCACAGGCATTGCCCCGATCCGGGCGATTTTGGAGTCTTTGCTGGATAACGCGGACTGTCCGCCTGTCAGCCTGTACTGGGGCATGAACCGGCCCGAAGACCTGTATCTGGCGCAGGAGTTTGCTTCCTGGGCCGATCGTCTGTGCGAATTCCAGTTTGTGCCTGTGCTGTCGCATGCGGATCAGGACTGGAGCGGCGCGCGCGGCTACGTGCAGCAGCAGGTCTGCCGGGACATTCCGGATTTGTCCGAGCATGCGGTGTATCTGTGCGGCTCGCCGGTCATGATCGAACAGGCGCAGGCGCTATTCGCAGAGCATGGGGCAGACGCACGTTTTATGTACGCGGACGCCTTCAACTTTCAGACGGATGCTTGCAAGGCCGAAACTTCTGCTGCTTAGGCGCGGTGTGGCAGGTGATCCTGGGCGTGTTCCTGATCGTTTTTTTTGCGGCCAGGAAACAGGTCGGCCAGTCTGGGTAGATTGATCAGCGGGATACGGCGGCGCAGATGCTTGCGTTGGGCCAGGTGGGGCAGCAATTGCTCGCCGACTGGGCGCTGCAGGTAGCGACGTTCGACGGGGGTTTTCATGATGATCTCGAGTAGACGGTTTAATTGAATTAAGTATACCGCAATAGGGGTTTCCACTCAATCGAACGTAAAGATAAGGTCAGAACGAAGCAGCATCCGTGCTTTTTTAATGTGTTTATTTTGTCGGTATACCGTTTTGTTTTTCGAGCGTTCAGGGCTGGCAATCCGGTCGCAATATTGGCAGCAAGCAGGAGGCCTTATGCCGAGCATTACGTTTCACAAAAATGGCCAGGTCCATGTCGGCCAGGTGCAGGAAAACACCAATTTGGTGGTGCGAGCGGGGATCAAGCAGTTTCCTTTTCCCCATTTGACCTATGGCTGCGGCATGGGCAAATGCGCCAAGTGTGCGTGCCGAGTGTTGGAAGGGGCCGAGCATTTGCCGGACGCCAACTGGAAGGAAAAGAAACAATTGGGCGAACGTCTGGAGCAAGGCTGGCGGCTGGCATGTCAGCTTTGGATCAGCCAGGACATCGTTCTGGAGCAAGCCGATGCGCAGGAGGTGCAGTGATGTATGTGGTGTTGACCAGCAAGCCGGGCGAATACCGCACGGAGCCGGGCGCAGGAGTCCAGATCGTGGCGGCGTACGAATACGTCTTTCATGGTCGTCTGAAAGCGATCTTTGCCATAGCCCGCATTCAGGAGGGAGCGCGCGTGCGCATCGTGGAAGAAATGCCCGGGGGAACGATTAACGATATTCCTACCCGGCAGATGGAGAAATTCGAAACGCGGGAGCGGGCCTACCAGGAGCTGGAGGGTTTGACCCGTTTTGGCACGATTCAGGCCGAATTGCGTGAATGTGATATGGCTTTGTGCAAGTCGCCCGCCGTGAACGGCGAGGCAGGCGCGCGGGGCGCAGCAGCAAATTAGAGGTGGCAGATTATGGTTCAGATTACATTTGCATCGAACAACGACCTGGTGGTGTCGGCGGCGGAAAACAGCAATCTGTTGCGCGTATCTATCCGCGAGCGCGGCGGCATCCCCTTCAAGTGTGGGGGGGGGATCTGCGGCACTTGCAAATGCCGCATTACCGAAGGGTTGGATAATACCGATGCGGTCAAGGCCAAGGAACACAAGCATTTGTCGGCGGACGATCTGGCGCAGGGCTTTCGCATGGCTTGTCAGACGTTTGTGCGCGGTGACGTCACCGTGGCCTGGTAAAGGAGAGCACGCCCATGTTGCATCTGAGCGATCAGCAATTACACAGTTTGCTGGATGCGCCTGCCGTCCAGGCGGTGCTGGAGGACGCATTTAGCCAATTCGGTCGTGAGCAGGCCGCGCAGCAGCGCCGTATGCGTACCGAGGCGGCAGGCATACGATTGTCTACCCTGGGTGCGGTCATTCCCGGTCAGCAGGTGGCAGGCGCGAAGATCTACACCACGGTGCAGGGCGTGTTTAACTTTGTGATCGTGCTGTTTGATACGGTGAGCGGCGCGGCCCTGGCCACGTTCGATGCCGGGGCGATTACGCAGTGGCGCACCGCCGCCTGTTCGGTACTGGCGGCGCGGCGTGGTGCTAACCCTCTGTCGCAGACACTGGGGGTGCTGGGTCTGGGGGCGCAAGGCCTGGCGCATGCGCGCCAGTTCTGCCGGGCGTTTGATGTGCGCCGCGTGCTGGTCTGGAGTCCTACGCTGGATCGGGCCCGTTGTCATCAGCTGGAGTGGGAGTGCGGTGTGCCGGTGCAGGCGGCCCGACCCGACGAGATTGCCGCCCAGGCCGATATATTGGTGACGGCCAGCCGCAGCCGCGAACCGTTGTTCGATGGCCGCCTGCTGAAACCGGGCTGTTTTGTCGCGGCGGTGGGCTCCAGCCTGCCCACGGCCCGCGAATTGGATGATGCCTGCCTGCGCCGCGCCCGCAAAATCGTGGTGGAGTGGGCACCTCAGACGCTGGCCGAAGCTGGGGATCTGCGTCTGGCTGCGTCCGATTGCGGCATTCAGGAAAAATTATGCGAAATGAGCGACTGGTTAAAACTGGCACCCGGTCAGGGCTACGATTTACAGGGTATTTGCGTATATAAATCAGTGGGCGTGGCGATAGAAGATATTGCCGTGGCCGGTCTGGCGTATCGCTGCTATCAGCGTATGCAACTGGAACAGACACAGGAAACTGAACAGCAACAATAATTCAAGCATGTTGGGGGTAGGCAATGGGAATGGCAGGCTTTTCTTCTTCTGGCGAATTTAAGCAGGCACTGACCCGGGACTACAACCGCATCAACAGCGGCATCTTCGCCTGCGGCGTGGTGACGCTGAAGATCGATGTGTACGACGATCGCATCAGCATGTTGGCTGTCCACAAGCGTCAGCCGGCTTTGCAGACGTTGAGCCGCGAGAATGCACACATCGCCGATCTGGCCGATCTGTATTTGATCAAGGCCTTTAAAAAGGAGATGAGACAGACCTTGGTGGAACAGTATGGTTTGGATGTGCTGGCGATTTTCAAGGATTACGATGCCAGCGCGCAGCTGTCCTCCACGGTGGTGATGTTGAAAAACAGGATATGAATGCAGCCGCGCCGGCGCAAACCGGTGTGCTGAATTCTTTGTCCATAACAAAAAGCTGACTGGTAGACAGTCTTGTTGTCCTTTCGCGGGGGCGGGCGCGTTGCGCGTCTCCCGATCCTGAATCGTGCCCCGGTTGTGGGGGGGGATTGCGAAAGGTGCCGACAGGAAGCGCTCAATACCGCCGGCCTCGGGCACTGGGTAAACCCAGGGCCGGAGGCCGGCTTTTTTTTGGAGACAAGAAAATGGCCCATGTAGCCGATTTGCTGGATGCATTGAATGTAATCACAGGGGGACGGATGGTGTCCTGTATGGACGAGGTCAAGCACGGCCACCATCCATTCGTGATCTGGAAGTCCTCGGGAATTTATGGCAAGCAGGTGCTGGAGATACCGGGCCTGATCCATGGCGATCCCAATAAAGCAGTGCGCAAGGTGGCGGTGTGCATGACCATGTCCGAGCTGAGCATTGAGCTGGCCGGCGCAACCGGGGTAGACGCCATCGTGGCGCACCACCCGATTGCGGATGCGGCCAGTTGCGGTGGCGTCACGCTTAAAGACTATCTGGATCTGTACGGCATTGCGGCGTTGGAATGCCATGAAGCCTTTCATGGCCTGCATCCGGGCATTGCCTACCTGCATGGCCATAAGGTGTGCAAAAGTGATATTTCCTATGGCGGCATTCATGGCAATGTGATGTTCGTGGGAGAGCCGTTGGATGGGGTGCGCACGCTGGGCGATATGTTGGATCGTCTGGATGGCTTTATGGGCCTGGATCTGGAAGCGCAGGTACTGCAGGCCGAACGTCGCATTAAGGGCAATGACGATATTCAGGAAACCAGCATGCTGACGCGCGGCGCGATCCGTCTGGGCGAACGCAGCAGTCCGGTGGGCCGCATTCTGCATATCTTTCCCCATACCGGCTTTAACCCGGACCATTTGCGTCAGGCACTGGCAGAAAACCCGGATGTGGACACGGTGTTGGCTTCCATTAGCCGCGTGTACGACGGGCATGCCCTGATCGAGTGCGCGCGCGAACTGGGTTTGAATTTTCTGGTCGGCAACAGCCATGTGCTGGAGATTCTGGAAAATGGCCTGCCGTTGGCGTATGCCTTGAGCGCCTTGCTCGACGACGTGGAAGTGGTCGTGTTCCGCGATCGGGTCACCTCCACGCCCGTGCATCAGGTAGGCGGCACGCGTCTGCGCGAGTATGCCCGGCATTTCTCCACGGCTCATCTGATGGGCAAAAACGTGTTGAGCTTTCAGTAGCATCCATCCCCCCTAGACGGAGAGAGACATGGATAACAAAGCAATAGAAATCGACAAGGTAGTGCACACCCCGCCGGCGGGACGCCGTTCGCTGGAGCGGATCGAAGTCGTGGGCCTGGCCTTGCTGGGCCTGGCGCTACTGACGCTGTTCTTTTTTCCCGGCACCTTGTCGGGTGCGTTCGACACGGTTCTGAAGAAGGTCAAGCCCGTGGTGGTGGATGTGTTCCTGACCGGGCAGGTCGGGGTGGCGGTCATCATCAGCGTGATTATCGGGCGGTTGCTGGAGCGCCTGGGGTTCACGGACGCCATGATGCGGGTTTTCATGCCGGCGATGCGGGCGATCGGCATCAACCCGGCGGTCATCATTCCCAGCGTCTACAACATATTCGGCGATATCAATGCGGCTGGTCGTATTTCCGGTCCGCTGCTGCGCCAGGCCGGTGCCACCAAGGACGAGCAGAAAATCGCCGTGGCCACCATGGTGCAGTCCCAGCAATCTTTTTCCACCTTCATGCTGGGCATGATGGCGCTGACTTTTGCGGGGGTTAACGTATTTGCCGTAGTGTTGATTGCGGTATTCGGCCCCCTGCTGCTATCGCCGTTGATCCTGTCCCGGCTGGTGTACCGCGACATACGCTCGGTGGATTTGCTGGCGGCCCCACGCTTTACGCCCACCATCGACTTTGCGCCCATGCTGTTCAAAGCGGCCCGAGAAGGGGTGGAGCTGTTGTTCCTGATTCTGATCCCTGCTGTGGCCCTGGTGTTCTGTGTGATCGGGCTGCTGGATCATGTCGGTATCTGGCAGCCGGTCAGCACCGTCCTGGAGCGGGGGCTGTTGGCCTTGAACATTCATCCTGAAACCGGCTTGCTGGCCGTGCTGGTCAGCCCCACCCTGGCGATGGGCAAGCTGCAGGCGATGGCGGCGACGCTGGACCCGTCGCTGGTGGTCGGCTCGTTTGTATTGGCTTCGTCGGGCTTGCCCTTGTCGGCGGTGTTCGGTCAGATTCCGGTGGTTTGGGCGGAATGTTCTGATCTGACGGAGAAAGAGGCCATGAAGGCGGCGGTGCTGGGCATTGTGATGCGTCTGCTGACGGCGGCCGCTCTGGCCTTGCTGCTGACGCCACTGATTACCTGACGCGGTTTGCAGTCCCCTTTGGAGCGCCCGTTGTGGCGCTCTTTTTTTGGGGCCGTGCAATATGGCGTCGGTGCCGTGTGGCGGCAGCCGGCGGCTTTGCCATCGTACTGACATAAATCTTTAACAGGACTGAAAGAACTCTTGTTTAACCTGATCCTGTCCTGGTTTTCTTCTCGGAGTTGCGCAGGCGCTCCGGTTCTTTAAATTTATGTCCTTTCCTGCTTGCCGGGCTGTTGTGGAGCCTGCTCCTGCTGTTTTTTCTTGCGTGCGCTGGCGCATGAGCGGTTTTGCGTCCGTGGTCGGCAGGGCTGGTCTGCGGGCAGGGGAATGCCGCGTCGATAGAGCGGGAGGCAGCGCATGAAGCGCGTCACCGTGAGTGTGCTGAGCGGGCAGGGTGGTAAGTCGCCCGCCGCTGTGTTGGTGCAGGCCTGTGGCCTGCGTCTGCTGCTCGATGCCGGCGGCCCTTTGTACCCGGGGCAATCGTGTGCCTGGGCGCAGGGACTGGAGGTGGACGCGGTCTTGCTGACGCATGATCATCATGATCATATGGGAGCCGTGCATATGCTGCCCGATCATGTGCCTATTTATGCCACCGCGGCCACGGCGCGGGCCTTGCCGGCTGGCCGCATCTGGCGGGAATTGCCCATGCGGGGCACGACTTATATCGATGGGATCGCGGTGCGGACGGGTTTGTCGGGGCATGCGTTGGGTGGTGTCTGGTTGCATCTGGATGTGGGTGGCGGCGTGTTCTACAGTGGCGATTTTTCCTGCGAGTCGCTGCTTTTCCCCTTTGATCTGCCACCGCCTGCGCACTTGGCCTTGCTTGATGCGTCGTATGGTTTGTACGACCAGTCGCGCCAAGTGGCGGCGGAGGCCCTGGATCAATTGTTGCAAGGGCAGCCGGCGTTGTTGCCCGTGCCACCCAGTGGACGGGCCATCGAGATTGCCTTGTGGCGGCATCAGCATGGTCATGCGGATTGGAGCATGGATGCCGACTGCTACGAAAACCTGACCCGTATGATTTGCCAGAGCGCCGAATTGTTGCTGCCGGGCGTGCAGCAGCAATTGCGCGACCTGATGCCGCGCGCGGCTGTTTTTGATCCGGAAGCCCATCTGGTACTGGCTGGCGATGCCGATGGCCTGACTGGCACAGCCGGCGAGTTAATACGCAACGGCGGGCCGGCCGCGTTTGCCGGCCCGGACAGCCAGCTCGGGCGCCTGTTGGTGCATACCGGGTATCTGGCGCCCCACGCACCGCGCGGCACGCATATGTTGTGCTGGAACGTGCATCCGCGCCTGACCGACCTGCGCTGGCTGGCGGATATGTTGCAGCCGCGGTATTGCATGCCTTTGTTTACGCCTATGCACGATCTGGCAACCTGGCGCAACGTGCTGGGGCGCTCCCTGAGCCTGGACGGGCATTGGGAGCTGGAGACGGTGGACCTTGCGCCTTAATCGGCCCGGACGGCAGTGCGAACCTTACGCCGTGTAGCGTTCCAGCAAGGCGTCGCGTCGTTCTTTGTCCAGCTTCAGGGCGTGCTGCGCATAGCGATCGAAGCTGCCGTAGTGGCTATCGATGGTCTGGAAGGCGGTTTCCAGAAACTGCGGCTCCACTCCCCACAAAATATTGAGCACTTCCTCGCTTAAGCCCCGATTGTCGGGCAGGTCGGGGCGGCGAAACAGTTGGCGCGTCAGCAGGTAGTCGTGCATGAGGTCGTCCGCCTGCACGCCGACGCTGCGGTGCAGCAGCGCGACGGCAAAGCCGGTGCGGTCTTTGCCGGCGGTACAGTGCATGACGACGGGAGCGTCGCTGGCCAGTAGTTGGTCAAACACCTGCGCGAAGGTGGCCGAATGCTGCGTTACGAACTCGGTATAGGTTTTGTTCATGACGGCGCGCGCCATGTCGGCATCGGGCCGGCCTTGGCGGGTCATGGCCATCAGATCGGGCAAAATAGTGGGTTCCACGGTCAGGGCGTGGCTGACCAGGAAATCGTACTGGTAGGGTGAGCGCTGGCGTTCGTGCGCGCCGCGAAAGTCCAGAGAACGGGCAATGCCCAGGGCTTGCAGGTGCTGCACATCCTGCGCGCTCAGGCTGGCCAGATGGTCGGATCGATACACCCGCCCTTTGCGAACGTGCCCTGTGCCCGCGGCATAGCCGCCGACGTCGCGAAAGTTGCTGGCACCTTGCAGCGGGCAGGCAAAAGAGGGGGTGGGCGGCGATACGGACACGGCGGGCTCCTCATGGGTTTGGGGAAAACCCCATGTTAACGGTCTTGCGCCGGCTGTGCATGCCCGCCAATATCGTGAACGATGACAAAGTGCCGCCGCACAAGGTGGTCTGCAGCAGTTTGGGCCGCTGGTGCGCTCAGCGTCTGCGCAAGCGCCTATTATGTCGTGTGGCACGTATCGAATGCATTCTATGCCAGAGCCGCAAGGGCGGCCTGCATGCCGAATTTTTCAAGGAAAAACCATGTTTGAGCATCTGAAGGCTTACGGCGGCGATCCGATTTTCCGCTTGAGCGAAGCATTTCACGCCGATCCGCGCGAGCGCAAGGTCAACCTGACCGTGGGTTTGTATTACGACGACCAGGGTCGTCTGCCCGTACTGGATGTCGCCCGGCGGGCCGAAGATCAGTGGGCCGCCAAAGGCCTGCCGCGCGGCTATCTGCCCATCGAGGGCCTGGCTTCGTATCGCGATGCCGTCCAGGCGCTGGTATTTGGCGCAGACCGCAAGGCCCGGGTCGAAGGCCGCATCGTCACCATTCAGACGTTGGGCGGCACCGGCGCGCTGAAAGTGGGTGGAGACTTTCTGCACGATGCGTATCCGGACAGCGAAATGTGGATCAGCGATCCGGCCTGGGATAACCACCATGCCATTTTTCAGGGCGCGGGCATTCCTACGCATTCCTATCGTTATTACGATCCGGCCACGCGCGGTCTGGACTTTGCCGGCATGAAGCAGGACATCGCGGCTTTGCCCGAGCGCAGCATTGTGCTGCTGCACCCGTGCTGCCACAATCCCACCGGCGCAGACCCAAGCGATGCGCAGTGGCTGGAACTGATCGAGGTCCTTAAAGAGCGCAAGCTGATTCCGTTCCTGGATATGGCTTATCAGGGCTTTGGCCGCGGTTTGGACCAAGACGCATTTGCCGTGCGCGCCATGGCCGATGCCGGCCTGAGTTTTCTGGTCGCCAACTCCTTTTCCAAGAACTTCTCGTATTACTCCGAGCGCTGCGGCGGCTTATCCGTAGTGTGCCAGAGCGCCGAAGAAGCTGGCCGGGTACTGGGCCAGCTCAAAGCGGTAGCGCGCCGCATTTACTCCAATCCGCCCTCGCATGGCGGACAGGCGGTGGCCACCGTGCTGGCCGATCCGGTCTTGTTCGAGGAGTGGAAAGCCGAAGTGCAGACCATGCGCGAGCGCATCGCCCAGGTTCGCCAATTGGTGCACGAACGCCTGAAGGAAATCGCTCCGCAGTACGACAGCAGCTATTTCGTCAAACAGCACGGCATGTTCTGCTATACCGGCCTGAGCCTGCCGCAGCTGGAGGCGCTGCGTCGCGACTACGGCATCTACATCATCGACTCGGGCCGCATCAGCGTACCCGGCCTGAACGAGTCCAATATCGAGTACTTCGCCCAGTCCCTGGCCGCTGTCGTGGCCTCGGAAACCGCCCACGTTTAAGCGGGCTGGGTGACGGCACCCGGATGCGCGGAAAACAGTGCGCCGCAGGCGCGTGCAGACAGTTCATGCTGTTTTCCGCGTAGCAGGAACAAAGCGCTTAAACCGTGTTGTGCCGCCAGTGCCATGCCCGTGTCGGGGCCAGCAACCATCAGGGCGGTGGCCCAGGCGTCGGCTTGGGCGCAGGTGGGGGCGATCACCGTCACGGAGGCGGGCGGGTGCGGCAGCGGAGCGCCCCGTCGTGGGTCCATCGTGTGGGATAGTCGGCGATCCTGAACCTGGACCCAGTGCCGATAATCGCCTGATGTGGCGACAGCGGCATCGTGCAGCACGAGCATGGAATGGGGCGCACGCTGGTCCGGATCGGGAGCCTCAACGGCGACCGCCCAGCCCTGGCGGTCGGGGCGCAGGCCAAGGGCCCGCAGCTCGCCGTCTATGCCCACCAGCGCGGCGGTAATACCGAAGCGACGCAGAGTCAGGGCCAGTTGGTCCACCCCGTAGCCTTTGGCAATGCCGTTCAGATCCAGGCAGATCGGCGCTTGTTTGCGCACTCGTTTGCCATCCAGTTCCAGCAGATCGTGGGCGGCATGTCGCTGTGCCGTCAGGGCGGCGCGTATGGCCGCTTCCTGGGCGGTTTGTGCGCCAAAGCCCCAGGCGCGTACCGCATCCCCCATGCCTATGTCGAATGCCCCGGCGCTGGCTCGGCCGATGTCCAGGCCCAGCGCCAGCACGCGGGCCAGATCGGCGGGAATGGTGACCCATTGGCCTATTGGAGCGCTGTTCAGGCGCATCAGGTCGCTGTCGGGATTCCAGGTGGACATTTGGGCATCGACGCGCTGAACGGCCTGCTGGAGCGCGGCCTGGATGGGCATGATGTCCAATCCCGGCGCTGCATAGAACAGAGCCGACCAGCGTGTACCCATCGTGGGACCATGCAGGGCGTGCCGTACGGTTTCAGTAGATGTCTTCGACATAGCGTGCTCCTGCCTTGAGCATGGCCGGCGTCAAGCCGGTCGGTTGCAATATTTCGGCCAGCGCCTGGGCGACGCCGCGTGCCATGTCGCGACCGCCGCAGACCATGATTTTGGCCCCTTGAGCAATTGCCTGCGCGATCTGCGGGCCTTCTTGGCGCAGTGCGTCTTGTACGTAGCGGGCTTGATCGGCGCGGGAGATGGCGGTGGACAAGTTGGCCAGGCGGCCTTGGGCCTGCCAGGCCGATAGTTCTTTGCGATACAGAAAGTCGCTGTCAGGATTACGCAAGCCAAAGAACAGGTGAATAGGGCGCTGCTGCGTATTGGCGCGTATGAAACCGGCCAGCGGGCCTAGGCCTGTGCCTGCTCCTATCAAGATCAGAGGGGCGCGGTCATGGCCGACATGAAAGTCGGGATTGCGCCGCACAAAGCCGCGGACGGTCTGGCCGGGTTGCAGGGCAGTCAGTTGGCCGGAGGCCAGACCGCCTTCATGTTTGCGCACGACGATTTCGATGAACCCGTCTGTAGAGCCGGATGCCAGGGAATACAGGCGCGGCACGCAGGACCCTTCGGGTACGATGCCCAGCCAGTCGCCAGCCTCGAATCGGGCAAAGCCTTGGCCCATCACGCGTTGCACTGGTGTGCTCGCCGGAATCGCAAAGCGCAGGATAGCCATGGGTGCGTGAACGGCCTGTCCGTAATCGCGGCGCTCGATCAGCGTCAGGGTTGTGGTTGCAGGCGATGCGGGCTGGTGGCTCAAGGTCAACGGCGTACCGATTGCTTGCCCCAGGGCCTGGCCCCAGCGTGCAAAACCTTGTGCGGATTGACGGTCGATGGTCTCCAGCGGCAAGAGTGTCGCCCAGCCTTTGGCCCGCGCAGCCTGCTCTACGGCGGTGGCAAAGGCGCAGTAGGCCGGGAAGCTGCGATCGCCAAACCCCAGGACGGCCAGGGGGGCAGCAGGGGCGCTGTCCATTGTGTCCAATTGCTCCAGAAAGCCTTTGGCTGATGCAGGGGCGTCGCCATCGCCATAGGTGGCGGTCAGAATCAGTAGGCGTTGCGCGTGGCGGTAGCGTGTCGGCTTGAACGAGGACATGGCCGCAATATGAACGGTGTGTCCGGCCAGGCGCAGCGCGTTAGCCAGTGTTGCCGCAAAGCCCCAGGTACTGCCCCCTTCGGAGCCGACCAAGACCACGGTGTCGGCTTGTGCAGCGGGTGCGTTGCCGTGCAATGCGGGCCGTTTGTTTCTTGCGGCCAACCAAATCAGCACGCCCGTTACAGCCAGGATCGATGCACCCAGCGCAGCGATACCTAGAAGCAGCCCCAGCATGGCGGCACCTTGGCCGGTATGCAGCATGTAAATGGTTTCAGAGAGCGATTGCAACAGGCTGGGTTGTTGCCAGCTCAGTACCGTTCCGGTGCCCTGGTCTACATACCCGGTTCCATGGTCGGTTTTCAGGGTGAAAACATCGGTGCTGTCGCGTGGATCGGGAAAACTCAGCTCGCGTAGCGTGGCTACTGGGATGGCTTGCAGCGCAGGCATGTCTGCTGGTTTCAGACTGGCCCGCGGGCTGATTTGGGCGGGTACTTCCAGGCGTGGTTCATCAATCGTAATGACATCAAAGGTTTCTGCCGCCATCCACAGGGCCGTGGCGCTGGATAGAATCAGGCCCGGCAAGACGATGCGCGCGATCTCTGTGTGCAACCGCGCGGCCAGGGGGCCGCGCAGGCGGTTGAACCAGCGTCGCCAGCCGCCGGTGCGTCGGGCGATCAGTATGCTGCCCGACAAAGACAGAAAAAGCAGGGTCAGCGCACCGGCCGCCGTCGCCAGCCGTCCGCCGTCGCCCAGAAACAAGGCGCGGTGTAACTGGGTCAGCCAGCGTTGCAGTGGGTTCGGTTCGGCAGGGGCGATTGCTTGGCCGGTAGAGGGATCGACAATGGCCGAGCCGGGCTGGCCGGCCTCGAACCACCAGGCGCTGATTTGTCCCGAGGGCGCGCGCTTGATCTGTTCAATGCCAGGATGGGCCGCCTGCACCCGTGTGGCCAGATCGGCCAGGCTCAATGTCGTCTCGGGCTGGGGGGTACGCAGTGTTTCCAGGGCAGGGAACACCGACAGCGCGGCTCCGCTCAGCGCGGTCACAATCAATAAAGCGGCCACGATCAGACCCGGCCATCGGTGCAGTGAGCGCAGGTTCACGGTGCTCTCCGGTAAGGGTTAAAAGCCATAGCTGAACGTGGACACATAACGCCGTCCGCTGGTGGTTTGACCCGCCCCGGCTGTGGTCAGCGGCACGCTCAGATCGCGCGGGCTATCGCGCATGTCCTCAACGGCGGCATCGATATTCAAGGTGTACCCTGCATCAAACAAGGCATCCTCCAGATCGGCCGAGATCGTCAAGGTCTGGCCTGCACCTACGCTGGCCCCGGTGATTCCATTGATTGCTGCGGCGGCACCGCCAGTGGCGCGGTGCCAGTCCGTCAGGTGCTTGTAGTATTTGGATTTTTCGCCCGCTACCCAGAGCGTACGGGCATAGGCTCCCGACGCATCGGTCAGGTAGACGGCCAAGTAGGCACCGTCGCCGCCATAGTCCTTCAGGTTTGTCGTCAGGGTGACGGGGCGGGCAGCGGCCAGGGTAGGCAGGCTTGCGGCAGCCGCCAAGGTCAGGCAGGAAATCAGTGTTTTCATGATGGTGATCCTGTGGGATTACTGCTGGGGAGCAGGCTGTACGCGTGGCAGGTAGCGGGAGGTATCTGCGCCAGGCTCAAAACGCACTTCCAGCCCAAGCGGTTCCAGGGTGGCTGGGTCCAGTTTTAATTCGATGCGGTTGCCGGCTTGATCCCGACCACGGATTTCGTAGCAGCCGTCGTCGATGCGCAATCGCTCGGTGGTGATGCCCAACGCCGTGGCTTGGGCGCTGACCTGATCGCGTGATTGCCAGTCCGCCATAGGGCGATGACAATCTTCGCTGGCCAGTGCGCCAGTGGAATAGGTCAGGGCGATGACCAGGGCCAGGGGATAAAATGACTTCATGACAGGGCTCCTTTATGCTTGATGTGCTCAGAATGCCCGGCCAATGTGATGCCAGGCTGAAGCGGGCGGCGTGTAGGCTTCAGGTTCGCATCAGCTGGATCTGCCACGCTGGCCGCTTCACAAGGAAGAGTCGATGCGTATTCTGTTGATTGAAGACGATGCGGTGCTGGGGCTGGCCGTGCGCGATCAGATTGCCGGCGACGGGCACGGCGTGGATTGGGTGCAGCGTCTGGATGCGGCGCAGGCGGCCGTGGCCGGGGTGGCGTACGATTTGGTGTTGCTCGATTTGATGCTGCCCGATGGCCGAGGCTTGGTGTTTTTGCGCCATCTGCGGGCGTGCGGCGATGCGACGCCCGTCATTATTCTGACGGCGCTGGATCAGGTCTCGGATCGGATCGAGGGCCTGAACGCCGGGGCGGATGATTATCTGGTCAAGCCGTTTGATCTGGCCGAATTGTCGGCGCGGATCGGCTCGGTCGCGCGCCGCTACAGCGGCAATCCCAACCCTGTCGTGACGCATGGACAGTTGCAGATCGATCTGGCCGCCCATCGCGTCCTGCGCGCAGGGCATGCCGTGTCCTTGACGGCCCGCGAATGGGCCTTGTTCGAGGCCTTCCTGGCCCGACCGGGCCAATTGCTCTCCAAAGCTCAACTGGAGGACAAGCTGTACGCCTTTGACGCCGAAGTCGGCAGCAATACCATCGAGGTGCATATCAGCCACCTGCGCAAAAAGCTGGGCAGCGACATTATCGAAACTGAACGCGGTCTGGGTTACCGCCTGAGACAGGCCTGACATGGCCCGCATGCGCAGCCTGCAACGACGCTTGGGCTGGTCGATCGGCGTATTGCTGACGATCATCTGGATCGGCGCGGCGTCGGTAACCACCGTGCTATTGCGCCATGCGGTGGATGATGTGTTCGATTCCGCCTTGCAAGAGACGGCGCAGCGCATTCTGCCCCTGGCGGTCGCTGATATTCTGGAGCGCGAGGAAGCGGGCGTTACCCAGCGTTTGGCGGAAATCCGCGAACACACCGAGCTGCTGACCTATATCGTGCGCGATGGACAGGGCCGTGTGCTGTTGCAGTCGCATGATGCCCAGCCTGGGGATTTTCCGGCCTGGAGCGGCGTCGGCCTGGGGCAGTCGGCGACACACAGGCTGTATAGCGAAGAGGCCTTGCAGGGGACGATACGGCTGACGGTCGCAGAGCCGCTGGCGCATCGTGCCTTGGTGGCGCGCGAGATCTTGCTGGGCCTGGGGCTGCCATTGCTGGTGTTTCTGCCGGTGGCTTTGCTGGCGATAGTGGTGGTGGTGAAGGCCAGTCTGGCACCGCTGCGCCGTTTTCGTGAACGCCTGGCGGGACGCAGTGCGCGCGATCTGTCGCCGGTGCCGGCCAGTGATCTTCCCGCTGAAGCCGCGCCAGTGGCTGATGCCCTGAATGTAGTGCTGGGGCGTCTGGCGGCTGCTTTCGAGGCCGAGCGCAGCTTTGCCGCCAATGCGGCGCACGAATTGCGCACACCGCTGGCCGGGGCGATTGCCCAGGCGCAACGTCTACAGGTAGAGACGCCTGATCCGGCAGCCAGAGCGCGTGCGGCCGATATCGAGGCGACCCTTAAACGCCTGACGCGGCTGGCCGAGCGCTTGATGCAGTTGGCGCGAGCCGAAGGGGGGCGTTTGCGCCTGGATCAGGTCGCGGACCTGCGGCCTGTGGCGCGTATTCTGGTGCAGGATCTGACCCGGGCTTTGGGCGCGGGCCGTATCGTGTTGTCTTTGCCGCCGGAGCCTTTGTTGTCCGATCTGGACCCGGATATGTTTGCGATCCTGTTTCGTAATCTGGTGGAAAATGCGCTGCGTCATGGCGCGCAGGGGGCGCAGGTCGACGTAGTGTTGAGCAGTGATGGCCGGCTGACCGTGATCAACGATGGGCCTGTCGTGCCACCGGAGGCTCTTGAACGGTTGACACAGCGGTTTGAGCGCGCCGGCGGTCATGCCCAGGGTAGCGGGCTGGGTTTGGCGTTGGTCAGCACAGTGGCCCAGCGCACAGGCGGGGAACTGGTGCTTAGTTCCCCGGTGCCGGGTCGCGCATCGGGTTTTCAGGCCTCGCTGACCTTGCCCGTATTTACTGCTAGTCCTGGCCGGTAGCGGGGGCCGGCCAGGGTGTGCCATTGTGCGCCAGCAGGTCCTGGTTGCGGTTTTCCTGCTGGCGGCCCCGGTTCAGCAGCCAGCGGTGAAAATCGCGCAAGTCGGAGGATTCGACAATACCGGCGCGCCAGCTCAGCACGTAAGGCCAGGGCAGTGGCAGCGACAGCGAGAACGGGATCGTCAACTGGCTCGTGCGCACTTCGCGCTCGATCATGGAACACTGGGCCAGTACAAAGCCTTGTCCAGCCACGGCCGCATCGATGGCCATGTGGGATAGGGAAAAGATCCGAAAACGGTCCAGCGGGGAGGTTCCACTGTCCACGCCGGCGGCGCGAAACCATTCCTGCCAGGATGGGGGCGACGTAAAACGCGGTTGCCAATCCGAGGATAGCAGCGGGTAGGCCAGCAGATCGCGTGGATGGCGCAGATCGGGTTTGCCTTGCAACAAGTCGGGACTGCAGGCCGGGACCACGCGGTCCGTGTATAAGAGCGCCGAACTGCCCGGTGTCGCGCCTGCCTGCCCATAGGTGATGCGAAAGTCGATGCGCTCGGCTTCCAGATCGGGCTCGGCATGGCTGCCTTTCAGTTGCAGAGTCAGTTCGGGAGCGTAATGCTCCTGCCATTGGCAGGCCAACGGAGCCAACCAGGTCTTGAGCATGGAGGGCAGGGCGCTGAGGGAAAGCAGGCGGTGGGTGCGCGAACGTTCGATTTCCTGCTGTCCGTCGCGCAGCAGCTCGAAGGCCTGCGAGCACAGCGTATGAAAGCGCAGACCGGCGGCGGTCAGGCGCAGCCGCTTGCCTTCTTTGTGGGTCAGGCTGCAGCCCAGGCTGTCTTCGAGCAGCCGTAACTGCTGGCTGACTGCGCCGGGGGTGATCTGCAGGCGACGGGCGGCGTCGTGCAGGCTTTGGCTGTGGCCTAGTGTCTCAAAGATCTGCAGGGCGCGTAGCGGGGGCAGTTTATGCATAGGTTGGCAAGAGTCTTTTTTGTTTAGAAATTCTAAACAAAAATCAAATTGGGCTGTGTTTGATTGAGGCTATCATGAGATTCATAGACGCGTGCGGTGCCTTGCGCCGCAACGCGCGATGGTCTTGTTTAGGGGAAATCATGTTTGTACGTAATGCCTGGTATGTGGGTGCCTTGGACAAAGAGGTGGGCCGCAGCTTGTTGCCGGTGCGCATGCTGGGGGAAAACCTGGTCTTGTACCGCCGCCAGGACGGGCAGGTCGTTGCCTTGGAGGATTCCTGTCCGCATCGCCGTTTGCCGCTGTCCAAAGGACGCTTGATCGGTGATCAGGTCGAGTGCGGTTATCACGGTTTGACCTTCGATTGCAGCGGTGCCTGTACCAAAGCGCCCGGTACGGCGCAGATCCCCAAAAGCGCACTGGTGCGCAGTTATCCCTGTGTGCAGCGCTACGGCATGGTCTGGGTCTGGATGGGCGATGCCGCCCTGGCCGACGAGTCTTTGCTGATCGATATCGCGCAATGGAATGATCCCCAGTGGGGCGTGAACAGCGGCGACGCGATGGAACTGGACTGCAACTATCTGTATGTCACGGACAATTTGCTGGACCCCTCGCACGTATCCTGGGTGCATCAGACCTCGTTCGGCAGTCCCGATATCATTGGTTTGCCTTTGCAGGTTCAGGTGCAGGACAGCGGCGTGACCGTATCGCGCTGGTCGAAAAATGTAGAAGTAGCTCCGTTTTACAAGAAATTCGTTAAATTTGACGGAAATTGCGACCGCAAGCAGCAGTACGAGGTACGCTTTCCATCGCAGGCGGTCATTCGCGCCATTTTTCTGCCGGCCGGCACCGCCACGGACGATCCGGCGCAGTTCCATGATGATGTGTTTTTGATGGATTCCTATAATTTCCTGACGCCGGTGGATCAGGAGCGCACGCGTTATTTCTGGTTCCAGCTGCGCAATTTCAGCCCGAACGACGAGGCGGTGTCCAAGGTATTCAACGACGATGTGCGCCACGCCTTTCTGGAAGACAAAGTCGTGCTGGAAGCGGTGCATCAAGGCCTGAAAGCGCGTCCTGCCGCGTTGGATTTGCCCATTGACTCCGGCCCTATGCGCTTTCGCCGCAAGATCAGTCAGTTGATCGATGCCGAGTGGGGCGCATCTGCGCAGGCATGAGCGGAGCAGTCATGACGGATACGGCCCCGAGCGAGCGACGTTTTCGTGATTACCGTGTGCTGGAGCGTCGGGACGAAAGCGCAACGATTGTTTCTTTTGTGCTGTCACCGGCCGATGGCGGCCCTGCGCCGGCTTTCCGGCCTGGGCAACATTTGGCGTTTCGTCTGCCTGTCGATGGGCAGACGGTGCTGCGCAATTACAGCCTGTCGGGCGATGCGGCGCAGCCGCTGCGCATTTCGGTCAAGCGCGAGTCGGCCCCGGCGGGTCTGGATGTGCCGCCGGGCCAAGGCTCGTTCTATTTGCATCAGCACGTACAACCGGGCGCGGTGCTCAGCGCAGCCGGGCCGCTGGGCGAGTTCGTGCTGGACGAGGACAGCCAGCGGCCTGTGGTGCTGCTCAGCGGGGGAGTGGGCCTGACTCCCATGCTGGCCATGTTGCACCGATTGGTGGGTAGCACGGAGCGGCCGGTGTATTTTATTCATGCCTGCGACAATGGCGCGGCCCATGCCTTCAGGCAGGAAGTGCTGGAATTGGCGGCGCGCCGAACGCAGGTACAGGTGCGCTTCGTGTACCGGCATCCCGATGCCGAGGATGAACGCAATGCCCATCACTGCGCCAGCGGTCTGATCACGCGTGCGCAGTTGCAGTCCTGGCTGCCTTTGGATGACTACGATGTTTACCTATGCGGCCCCAGTGGGTTTATGCAGATGAACTACGGCTTGTTGCGCAGTCTGGGCATTGCGCGCGAACGTATTCATTACGAGTTTTTCGGGCCTGCTACGGTGCTGGACGACGAGGCGGCGCAGACGCTTGTCCGTGCAGACCAGCCGGCCGCTGCCGGGCATGTTCAGACTTTGTCGGTTCCGGCAGAGACGGCGGATCAAACGGAGTCGCAGATGGTGACGTTTTTGCCCGATGGACGTCAGGCCCGTTGGCATGAGGGCTGCGAGTCCTTGCTGGCTCTGGCCGAAGAAGCGGGATTGAGTCCTGATTTTAATTGTCGGTCTGGTCTATGTAACACCTGTATGTGTACCTTGGTGTCCGGTCAGGTCGACTACCTGGAAGAGCCATTGGACGCGGTGCCGGAAGGCAAGGTGCTGTTGTGCTGTTCTCGTCCCCAAGGTCCGGTGGTGGTGGATCTGGGGTAATGCCGAATTGTTTGCTTGTTGAGGTTTGCCCGTCCGCTTGGACGGGTTTTTTTTCTTTTTCGCTAAATACCGGGGATTCCTTCGTATTGGGTTGGCCGTTTGGGCCAAGCAGAGAAAACCTCGGGTTCTCGCCAGACCGGCCCTAGCAGGCCGGCTTGGCGGGGTCCTTCGCCCGCGCTGTGCGCGGGTTCTGCGCCTGGCTACATTCGCCCGGCAAATTTGTATCTATCGCCCGGGTGCCAGAGTCGGGCGTGCGTGGTGAACTGTCCGCTGGACGAGGTGATGCGTTCCATGACTAGACAGGGCTGGCGTTCGTTCATGTGCAGGGCCTGGGCGATGGTTGCAGGCGGTACTTGGACTTCGATGGTAAAAAAACCGCTGGGCAGGGGGGCGACCCGCATCAGGTACTCGTTGGGGGTCTGTCGGCTCCAATCCTGCTCCAGGTAGTCGGGGGCGATGCGCGCGTCCACGATGCGGTCCTCGTACTGGATGGGTTGGCCGTTTTCCGCATGCACAATTATCGAATGAAAAAGCGGCGTATCCACGGGGATGCCGTATTGGCGCGCCTGTGCCTGCGTCGCTTGCAGACGCTCTATGCTTAGCACCTGGCTGCTGTGCTCGTGACCGCGTTCGCGGATATCCTGGGCGATATTGCGGATTTCGATCAGGGTGGATTGGAACTTGGGTTGCGCGACGTAGGTGCCCGAGCCTTTGATGCGCACCAGCAGCCCATCGTTGGTCAGTTCCCGCAAGGCCCGGTTTACGGTCATGCGCGAGACATCAAACTGTTCGCACAAAGCCAATTCGGTGGGGACCAGATCGCCTTCGCGCCATTCGCCGCTCTGAATCTTGTCCAGGACGAAGGTTTTGATTTGCAGGTAGACGGGCGCAGCCGCCTGCGGGGAGGGAGTCGGAGCGGTCATGGCGATTTCCTTGTTTGGCAAGCGGAGCCGTCAGGGCTTTCCAGTATATGTATAGACAACAAAAAAGAATGCCTATACATTGAATCAGCTTACAAGAAAAGCCGTGTTTTGTCGGCGTCCAGGGGCGTGTTTGTGCCCGGTTTGCGGCGAAGCGGCGATTGACAGCAGCGACATCCAAATGGAGACACGCACCATGCCGAATGACACTGCCTCGGCCCTGGGCCGGGACCCTCGCTTTGACCCCGGCCGGGTCATTCATGCGCCTACCGGCGCACAACGCAGCTGCAAAAATTGGGAAGCGGAAGCTGCCTATCGCATGATCCAGAACAATCTGGACCCGGCGGTAGCGGAAAATCCCCAGCATCTGGTGGTATACGGCGGCATAGGTCGCGCTGCGCGCAATTGGGCCTGCTTTGACCAGATTCTGGCCAGTCTGCGCGAACTGGGCGACGATGAAACCTTGCTGATTCAGTCGGGCAAGCCCGTAGGCGTGTTCCGTACCCATAGCGACGCGCCCCGCGTGCTGTTGGCCAATTCCAATCTGGTACCTAAATGGGCGACCTGGGAAAAATTCAACGAACTGGATAGGGCGGGGCTGTTCATGTACGGGCAGATGACAGCCGGCAGCTGGATTTACATAGGCAGTCAGGGCATTGTGCAGGGCACTTACGAAACCTTTGCCGAAGCGGGGCGTCAGCACTATGGCGGTTCGTGGGCCGGGCGCTGGATTCTAAGCGCCGGGTTGGGCGGCATGGGTGCGGCTCAACCGCTGGCGGCCTCGTTTGCAGGGGCCGTGTCGCTGACGGTCGAATGCAAGCAGAGCAGCATCGACTTTCGTCTCAAGACCCGGTACCTGGATATGCAGGCGCGCGACTTGGATCATGCCTTGGCGTTGATCGGGCAGCACACGCAGGCCAAGACCGTGGTGTCCATCGGTTTGCTGGGCAATGCGGCCGATGTGTTGCCGGAGCTGGTGCGTCGCGCTCAGGCCGGTGGCTTGCGTCCTGACCTGGTTACCGACCAGACCTCGGCCCACGATTTGGTGCATGGTTATCTGCCTTCAGGCTGGACGGTGGAGCAATGGCTGGCGGCCAAGGCCGATACGGCTCAGCACGCGCATTTGCAGCGCGAGGCGGCGCGCTCCTGCGCCGTGCATGTCAAAGCCATGCTGGCGTTCCAGCAGATGGGTGTGCCGGTGGTGGACTATGGCAACAATATCCGTCAGGTCGCCAAGGACGAGGGGGTGGACAACGCGTTTGATTTTCCCGGCTTTGTGCCCGCCTATATACGGCCGTTGTTCTGCGAAGGCAAAGGGCCGTTCCGCTGGGTGGCCCTGTCCGGCGATCCGCAGGATATTTACCGGACGGACCGCAAGATCAAAGAACTTTTCCCCGATAATGCGCATGTCCATCGCTGGCTGGACATGGCTCAGTCGCGTATTGCTTTCCAAGGTTTGCCGGCGCGTATTTGCTGGCTGGGCCTGGGCGAGCGTCACCGCGCCGGTCTGGCATTCAACGAGATGGTGCGCACGGGCGAGCTCAAAGCGCCGGTAGTGATCGGTCGCGATCACCTGGACACCGGTTCGGTGGCCAGCCCCAACCGGGAAACCGAAGGCATGCTGGATGGCTCGGACGCGGTTTCCGATTGGCCGCTGCTCAATGCCTTGCTGAACACGGCAGGCGGGGCCAGTTGGGTGTCGCTGCATCATGGCGGCGGGGTCGGTATGGGCTACAGCCAGCATGCAGGTATGGTGATTGTGGCCGATGGCAGCGAACAGGCCGCCGCCCGCCTGAAGCGCGTATTGATCAACGACTGCGCCAGCGGCGTGATGCGTCATGCCGATGCCGGTTACGATCTGGCCATCAAGACGGCCCGGGATTTTGGGCTGAATCTGCCTATGATTACCTAAGCATTCAGGACAGAATGGACCATGAGCCACACCATTGAGATTTCTCCCGGCGCGTTGACGCTTGAGCAATTGCGCCGCATCTGGCAGGAGCCGGTAACGCTGAGCCTGCCGCCCGGCGCGATTGAGGCGATGGCGGCGTCCTCGGCCATCGTGCACAAGATCATACGCGCAGGCCTGCCTGCCTATGGCATCAATACCGGTTTTGGCAAACTGGCGCAGCACCGCATTGCGGACCAGGATCTGGAGCAATTGCAGAAAAACCTGATCCTGTCGCATTCGGTGGGGGTGGGGCAGCCGCTGGCCGACCCGGTCGTGCGTTTGCTGATGGCCATGAAGGTGGCCAGCCTGGCGCGTGGCTTTTCCGGCATACGTCCCGAGGTGGTCACCACCTTGCTGGCCATTTTGAACGCAGGCATTGTGCCGTTCATCCCGGTCAAGGGATCGGTCGGTGCCTCGGGTGATCTGGCCCCTTTGTCGCACATGACCCTGACCTTGATCGGGCAGGGGCAGGCGCGCTACCAGGGGCAATGGATGGACGCTGCCCAGGCGCTGCGCGAAGCGGGCATATCGCCCATTGTGCTGGCGGCCAAGGAAGGTCTGGCGCTGATCAACGGCACTCAGGTGTCCACCGCCCTGACCTTACATGGTCTGTTTCGCGCCCAGACCGTGTTTCGTAATGCCATTCTGGCCGGTGCCTTGAGCGTGGACGCGGCCAAGGGCAGCGATGCGCCATTTGATCCGCGCATCCATCAGGTGCGCGGCCAGCCGGGGCAGATCTATGCGGCCCGTTTGTATCGGGCTTTGCTGGAAGGCAGCCAGATACGGCAATCACATGTGGATAACGACACAAAGGTGCAGGACCCGTACAGTTTGCGCTGTCAGCCGCAGGTCATGGGGGCTGTGCAGGATTTGATCGAGCAGGCCGGCCGCACCTTGCTGATCGAAGCCAATGCCGTCACCGACAACCCTCTGGTGTTTCCGGGGCAGGACGGTCAGCCGGATCAGGTCTTGTCCGGGGGCAATTTTCACGCCGAACCAGTAGCCTTTGCGGCTGATACCCTGGCGCTGGCAATTGCCGAGATCGGCGCGCTGGCCGAACGGCGCGTTGCCTTGCTGATCGATGCCAGTATTTCCGGTCTGCCGCCTTTTCTGGTGCCGTCGGCCGGCTTGAATTCCGGTTTCATGATTGCGCATGTCACGGCGGCGGCCCTGGCTTCGGAAAACAAATCGCTGGCGCATCCGGCCAGTGTGGACAGCCTGCCCACGTCCGCCAATCAGGAGGACCATGTCAGCATGGCGACCTTTGCCGGCCGTCGCCTGGAGGATATGGCGCAGAATACGGCGGCCATTGTGGCGATTGAACTGTTGTGCGCGGCGCAAGGCATCGATTTCCATGCGCCGCTGCGCACGTCCAGCCGTTTGCAGAAAGTGCAGGAAGCGATTCGTGCCGCCGTGCCTTTTTACGAGCAGGACCGCTATCTGGCTCCGGACATCGAGGCGCTGCGGGTGCGGGTGCTCGATGAAAGCCTGATCCAGACAGCGGCCGACCTGTTCTAGGGTAGCGTTTGCATCCAGAACCGGTTTGACGACAGGAATTAAGCGCGGCGCTGCAGGCTTGCCAGAGCCTGCCGGTAGGCCGCAAAGGCCTGTTCTTCCAGGGGGTGCCGTCCGTCTTGCACGCAGGCCGTTCCGCTGACGAACACATCGCGGATCGGGTTGGCATGGGCGCGTTCGGTAAAGACCAGCGCCGACAGCCAGTGTCGGCTGTCCAGTCCGGCCAGAATCGGGTGTTCCAGATCCAGTACCATCAGGTCGGCCTGCCGGCCGGGAGCCAGTTCGCCGCAGCGGCGGCCCGAGGCTTGCGCGCCCCCGTGGGCGGCGGTATCGAACAGATGATCCGCCACAGAAGGCTGTGCGGCGTTGGCCAACACGTTGCGCTGGCGGCGTAGCAAACGCTGGCCGTACTCCAGCAGGCGCAGCTCGGAGCGCCAGTCTACGCAGATATGGCTGTCCGAGCCTATGCCCAGGCGGCCGCCTTCGTCCAGAAATGCGGCAGCGGGGAACAGGCCGTCACCCAGATTGGCTTCCGTGCTGGGGCACAGGCCGGCTACGGCACCGCTGCGCACGATACGCTGACGCTCCTGGTCGCTGATGTGCGTGGCATGTACCAGGCACCAGCGTTCGTTGACGTCGAAATGGTCATGCAGAAAATCGACCGGCCCGCAGCCGTGTTCTTGTCGGCAGGCATCGACCTCGCCGGTTTGTTCGGCAATATGGATATGAATGGAGCGGCAGTGGGGCAGGTGACGCAGCCCGCGCAGCAGCGTATCCAGCGATGACACGGTGACCGCGCGCAGCGAATGCGGAGCCACGCCGTAGTGCCGGTCCTGGTCGGCGGGGTGGCTGGCTTGCAGGGATTCCAGCAGATGCAGCAATTGTGTGGGACTGTTCAGAAAGCGTTTTTGATCATCGCGCGCAGCGACCGCGCCGAAGTTGCTGTACTGATACAGCACGGGCAGCAGCGTGATGGCCAGGCCGGTGCTGCGTGCGGCTTCCAGCACGCCTTGCGCCAGCGCCGTGGCGGGGCGGTAAGGGCGTCCGTCGCGCTGGTGGTGCAGATAGTGAAATTCGCACACGCTGGTATAGCCCGATTTCAGCATCTGGATGTACAGCCATTGGGCAATGGCGTGTGATTGTTCGGGCTCCAGGCGGGCGGCAAAGCGGTACATCAGTTCGCGCCAGCTCCAGAAGCTGTCCTGTCCCTGGCTGCGCCACTCGGCCTGACCGGCCATCGCGCTTTGAAAAGCATGGGAATGCAGGTTGGGCATGCCGCCAAGCACGGCTCCTTGCGCGGCGTACACCCGGCCTGCGGCTTGAATGTCGGTCGTGCCGGCGTGTGGGATCACATGGGTCAGGGTGCCTAGCGCATTCCAGCGCAGCAACACATTGGCCTGCCATTGACCCGCCAGCCGTGCCCAGGGGGCCAGAAGGGCATCGTGATGGCGCAGCAGGCTCATGATCTGTGCTTGCGCAGGTCGCGGCTGATACGGCCATGTTGCACAACCAGAGCGCAGCGCGGCAGGCCCAGCCAATACACCAGTTCGGCCAGGGACTGGACATCCCAGGCCACGAAGTCGGCGCGCGCGCCGGGTGTCAGTGTGCCGGTAATGTCGGGGTCGCCCAGTGCCAGTGCCGCGTGGCGGGTGACGCCGGCCAGTGCTTCGGGCACGGTCAGGCGAAACAAGGTGCACGCCATATTCAGCATCAGCAGCAGCGAGGTACAGGGCGAGGTGCCGGGGTTGCTGTCTGTGGACAGGGCCATAGGCACGCCATAGCGGCGCAGTAGGGCGATGGGTGGGCGCTGCTGTTCGCGCAGAAAGTAAAAGGCTCCGGGCAGCAGCACGGCCACGGTACCGGCCTGTTTCATGGCCCGAACGCCGGACTCGTCCAGAAATTCCAGATGATCGGTGGACAAGGCGTGGTAGCGGGTGGCCAGAATGCTGCCGCCCAGGTTGGAGAGCTGTTCGGCATGCATCTTGACGGGCAGGCCCAGAGCCTGCGCGGTCTGCAGAACCCGCTCGGACTGGCCCAGGTCAAAGCCGATGCGTTCGCAAAACACATCCACGGCGTCGATCAGGCCTTCCTGCGCCAGGGCGGGCATCATGTCCTGGCACACCCGATCCAGATAGTGGTCGGGGCGTCCGGCGTATTCCGGCGGCAGCGCATGGGCCCCCAGAAACGTAGTGCGCACGGTGACCGGACGCAGCTCGCCCAGGCGGCGCGCTACGCGCAACATCTTGCGTTCGCTGTCGGTATCCAGACCGTAGCCGGACTTGATTTCGATGGCGGTAACCCCTTCGTCCAACAGGGCGTCCAGGCGGCGCAGGGACTGCGCCAGCAAGGCGTCGTCGTCCAGTGCGCGGGTGGCCTTTACCGAAGAAACAATCCCCCCTCCCTGGCGGGCGATGTCCTCGTACGACACGCCTGCCAGCCGCTGGGCGAACTCGTGGGCGCGGTCGCCGCCGTAGACCAGATGAGTATGGCAGTCGATAAGGCCGGGCGTGACCCAGCGACCGTCCAGCTCGTGTGTCTGTGCGGGGCGGCTCCAGCGTTCGGGCAGTTGCGCGCGTGGACCCAGCCAGGCAATGCGCCCGTCCTGTTCGACCAGGCAGGCATCATCAATCGTGTTGGCCGGATCAGCATCGGGGGCCAGGCGCAGGCGGGTCCACAGTGTGTAGCTCATGTCGGCTCCATCAGGAGGGGGCATCGATGGCTGCGTGTACCAGAGCGGCTGGCGTCGTGTCGGTCAGGCAGCGCAGTCGTACCGGGGCGCTGCATTCCGCCACCAAGGCCTGGCCGGCGCTCAGACGCCAATCGTGTCCGTCCAACTGTAGCTGATAACGGCCTTGCGCCGCGTACAGCACATGAAAGCCGCTGTTCAGCGTGGCGCTGGATTTGTCCGAGCCATGCCAAGCGTGCAGGCGGCCCTGGGCCCGTCCGCGCCGCAACATCAGGTTCAGATCCAGTACACAACCCTGTGGCTGGGAGCGCATGCTGGCTTCGCCAGCAAAGGTGTATGGCTCCAGGGGAAGGAGCGTGTGGGTGCTGTTTTGCTCGTTGTCGTGCAAGAGCATGCTCTTGCCTTCAATCAGCACGATGTGTCTGTCTACCCCAGGGAAAAGAGAAAACTGTCCCGGGCCGGAAACCAGCGCAAGGCTGATGCGCCAGTCAAAATCGGCGAATCCGGCACCGGGCGGGTGGCAAGCGATTTCGCGCAGTGAACCGCCGCCATTTTTCCAGGGCTGCTCGGGCAGGGTGTTGACCTGTAGCAGTTGAGCCCGGCAGGCGGAAGAAGAATGACGCATGGCGAACAGACTCCACAGAACAGAAATTGTCTAGACAATAAGCTAATCTAATCGCAACCCCGTTTCCGCTCAATCTCCTGCCTGCCGACAGGCGGGGTTTTCAGGGTAAATCCCAGGGTGGCACGCCTGTGGCCCTTGCGCTGCAAGCCGCTTGGTGGCAAGGTAGAGCAAGCCCTCCGGTCCCGGAGACGCATCAAAATGCTCAAGATCAGCGCCGCGTTGCGCCAAACGATGCAAGATGGCGGCTTTATCGCTTATCTTGCGATAATCTACAAACCTAAAGTTTGTCTGTGAAGTTTTAATCGTTCTATTTCAGGACTGTTCCGCACCATGGATTCCCTTTCCCAGCCTTTTACCTTTTCCCAGCGCGCCCAGAAACTGACCGGCTCTGCGATTCGTGAAATTCTCAAAGTCACTGCGCGGCCCGAGATTATTTCCTTTGCGGGCGGCCTGCCTACGCCGGCCGGCTTTCCTGTCGAAGAAATTCATCGCGCGTTCGACAAGGTACTAAGCGAACAGGGGCGGGTGGCGCTGCAGTACGCCACGACCGAAGGCTATCTGCCGCTGCGCCAGTGGCTGGCCGACCAGATGACGGCCGAGGGCGATGTCGTCAGCCCGGACGAAGTCCTTCTGGTCAACGGCTCGCAGCAGGCGCTGGACATGCTGGGCAAGCTGTTCATCGATGAAGGCAGCAAGGTGCTGGTGGAATCTCCCACCTATCTGGGTGCTTTGCAGGCGTTCTCGCTGTACGAGCCGTCCTACACCTCCATTCCTACGGACGAACAAGGCATGTTGCCCGAGTATGTGTCCTCGCCCGAAGCGGCGGGTGCCCGCATGCTGTATGCATTGCCCAATTTCCAGAACCCCACCGGCCTGCGTTTGGCGCTGGAACGCCGTCAGGAACTGGTGGAGCGCTGTGCCGCGGCCCGCATCCCCATTATCGAAGACGACCCGTACGGCGAACTTCGCTACGCGGGCGAACGCCTGCCCAGCCTGCTGTCGCTGGGCCGCAAAGCCGGTGCCACGGTGGTGCGCCTGGGCACGTTCTCGAAAGTGCTGGCTCCTGGCCTGCGCCTGGGCTATATCGTTGCGCCGCGCGCCATTATCGACAAGCTGGTGCAAGTGAAACAGGCGACCGATCTGCATACCTCTACCTTGACGCAGATGGCCGTCTACGAAGTCGTGCGCACCGGCTTTTTGGACAAACACCTGCCGACGGTGCGCGATCTGTACCAGAAGCAGTGCGGCTATATGCTGGACGCCATGCAACAGCATTTCCCCGCCAGCGCCAAGTGGACCCATCCCGAAGGCGGCATGTTCATCTGGGTGACGCTGCCCGAGCACATCGACGCGACCGTTCTGCTGCAAAAAGCCATCGACAAGCTGGTGGCCTTTGTGCCTGGCGAACCTTTCTACGCCGGTGCCGACGTCAAGCGCAACACGCTGCGCCTAAGCTTTGCGACCGTGCCCGAGGAAAAAATTCGCGAGGGCATCGCCATCTTGGGTAAACTCATCTCCGAAGCCTGATTGCCGTGCCATGCATCTGTTTTGGCCATTGCGCGCCAGAACCGATGCGGATTCCAGGTGCATCAGCGCTGTCATTTTCCGGGGGCGGCCATGCCGGCTCCGGTTCGTAGCCCAAATCCACGGCCTACCCTCCCTCTGGAGGGTAGGCCCGTTGTCGGCCTGTAGTTAACGCTGCTGGCTCAGGTTTTGCCGTCATGACACCTCCACCCGCTTCCGATGCCTCGCGGCGTCCCGATCTTTCCGACATGCGCCCGGCCGACGACTGGGTGGCCCGGTATTTGCCTGCATCCTGGGGGCCGTATGCGCGCCTGTGCCGCCTGGATCGCCCGGTCGGCACCTGGCTGACCTTGCTGCCGGCTATTGCCGCGCTGGTGCAGGCGGCCGATGGCCTGCCTACCTTGTGGCGTCTGGTGATTTTTTCATTGGGTGCCTTGTTGATGCGCGGCATAGGCTGCTGTTTCAACGATATGGCCGACCGCAATTTCGATCATCAAGTCGAGCGCACGCGCTTTCGTCCTCTGACCAGCGGCCAGATCACCATGCGTCAGGCCGTGATATTCGTCATTGCGCAGATTGCGGTCTGCGCCTTGTTGCTGCTGGCGATCAACGAGTACAGCCGCTGGCTGGCGCTGGCGCTGTTCCCGATTGTCATGATCTACCCGCTGTGCAAGCGTTTTACCTACTGGCCGCAGGTCGTGCTGGGTATTTGTTTTAACTGGGGCATGTTGATGGCCTGGTCCGACACGCACAACATGGTGCCGTTCGGGGCGGTGTTGATGTGGGTGGGGGCCATTTTGTGGCAGGTGGGGTACGACTCCATCTATGCCTATATCGATGTGGCCGACGATACCAAGCTGGGCCTGCATTCGACGGCGCTGCGCTTTCGCCAGGCGGGCAAGGCCTGGATCAGCGGTTTTTATATTGCCGGCATGGCGTGCTGGCTCGTGGGCGGCTATCTGCTGAACGAGCGCATCCTGTATTACGTCGTCATGGCGATTATTGCTGCGCACCTGATCTGGCAGATGCGCCATTTCGATGTGCGCTACCCCGAGCGCGGACTGCGTTTGTTTCGCGCCAATATCTGGGTGGGCGTGCTGCTGGTTGTGGCGGCCTTGGCCGGCACAGTAAGCCTGGCATGATGCAGGCCCAACCGATTTCAATATTGCTATAAAGGTTTGAGTAATGGCTACTCCACTCGAGATCGTTGCAACGGCGCTGTTTGCCATCGCAATCATCCACACCTTCTCCGTTCCTGTTTTTGCCCGCTTGGCCAATAAAGGCGGCAGCCACGAAGGACTGTGGCACATGCTGGCCGAAGTCGAGGCGGTATTCGGCGTCTGGGCCTGCGTGCTGGTGGCCTATATGGCCGTGTTCCTGGATCTGGATTCGGCCATTCAATACCTGGAAAGCCGCAATTTCACCGAACCTATGTTCGTGTTTGCCATCATGGTGGTCGCCGCCAGTCGACCCATCCTGGAGATGGTCAACAAGATCGTGGCAGTGCTGGCGCGTGCCTTGCCCATGTCGGACAAGATATCCACTTACCTGATCACCATGTCGGTGGTGCCCCTGGCCGGTTCGCTGATTACCGAACCGGCAGCCATGACGCTGGCGGCGTTGTTGCTGCGCAAGGAATACTTCCGACACCAGGGCCATGCCGGTTTCAAGTACCTGACGCTGGGCGTGTTGTTCGTGAATATTTCCATCGGCGGTGTCTTGACGGCCTATGCCGCACCGCCTGTCCTGATGGTAGCCAACACCTTTGGTTGGGACACCGCCTATATGGCCACGCATTTTGGCTGGCGCGCCGTGGTGGCGGTGTTTATCAATGCTGGTCTGGCCACCTTCGTGTGCCGTAAGGCCTTGCTGGAAATGGGGCAGGGCGTAGAAGATACCCGGCAGGCGCAAAAAAATGTGCCGTTGTCGGTCATGCTCATTCATATCCTGTTCCTGGTGGCGATTGTGCTGGGCGCGCACCATCCCATCGTGTTCATGGCCTTGCTGATGCTGTTTATCGGCTATGCCCATGCCTACAAGCACTACCAGAACCCGTTGATGGTGCGCGAAGGCCTGATGGTAGGTTTCTTTCTGGCCGGTCTGGTGGTGTTGGGCGGTTTGCAGAAGTGGTGGCTGCAGGATCTGTTGGGCGGCTTGTCGCCCACGGTGCTGTTCTGGGGCTCCACGGCCTTGACGGCGATTACCGATAATGCCGCCCTGACGTATCTGGGTTCGTTGGTGGAAGGCACCAGTGATGTCTGGCGTTATATGCTGGTGGCCGGTGCCGTGACCGGCGGCGGCCTGACAGTGATTGCCAACGCGCCCAATCCGGCCGGTTTTTCCATTCTGAAAGGCAATTTTCCGGATGGATCTATTTCTCCGGCACGCCTGCTGGCCAGCGCGGCCATTCCTACCCTGGTGGCGGCCACGATGTTCTTGTTGCCTGTCTAGGGGGGCTCTGCTTGGGCCGGGGCCTGTGTCGATGAACAGTGCCACCGGCTTGCAAACGGGCTAAAATCACGGGCGCAGCGCCTGTTCTTTCAAGAACCGGGGAGTTTTGCACAGGCTCCTCAGACCCGCGTTGTTCATCACGAACTTTGTTTCAGATTTTTTTTAGTTAAGGTTGAGTCGTGCCTATTTATTCGTACAAATGCAGCGCGTGCCACTACGAAAAAGATGTGTTGCAGAAAATGTCGGACCCCGTTCTGGAGGTCTGTCCCGAGTGTGGTCAGTCGTCCTTTAGCAAACAGGTGACGGCGGCAGGATTCCAGCTCAAAGGCTCGGGCTGGTATGTAACCGATTTCCGTAATCAGGGCGGCAGCAAGCCGTCCGACAGCAAACCGGCCGATAGCGGTTCTTCCTCTAGCTCCAGTTGATCGTTCCATGCGTCCTTTCAAGCGTTATTTCGTCACGGGCCTGCTGATCTGGGTTCCTCTGGTCATCACTATCTGGGTGTTGACCTTGCTGATTGATACGCTTGAAAGCGTCGTGCCGGAGTTTCTGTCTTCGCAGGCCTTGTTCGGCCTGCGCATTCCGGGATTCCGTATCGTATTTGTCTTGCTGGTGTTGTTCGGCACAGGCTTGTTGGCGGCCAATTATCTGGGCCGCGCGGTGGTGGATCGCTGGGAATTATTGCTGGGACGCATTCCTTTGGTGCGTTCGATTTATAATTCAGTCAAGCAAGTCAGCGACACGGTGCTGGCACCGGATGGCCAGGCGTTTCGCGAAGCCGTGCTGGTGCAGTATCCTCGGGCCGGCTCCTGGACCATCGCTTTTTTAACCGGTGCGCCGGGCGGCGAAGTGGCCCGGATGCTGCAGGGCGATTTTGTCAGTGTCTACGTTCCCACCACGCCTAACCCCACATCGGGCTTTTTTCTGATGATGCCGCGTGGGGACGTGCATAAGCTCGACATGACCGTGGACGCCGCGCTTAAATATATTGTTTCCATGGGCGTGGTGGCCCCTGCCGAACCGGCCGCCCTGCCCGTTGCTTCCGGCAAGCCGGACGGCCCCGATGGTGCGCCGCCGCAGGCCGGAGCCTGAACTTTCCAATTTGCAGTCTTTACTATTTCGGAGTCATCCTAGATGCGTACGTGTTATACCGGCGAGGTTTCCAAAGAATACCTGGGCCAGACGGTCAATTTGTTTGGCTGGGTACATCGTCGCCGCGACCACGGGGGTGTGATTTTCATCGATCTGCGCGACCGTGCCGGCCTGGCCCAGGTGGTGGTCAATCCCGACAACGTGCAGGCTTTTGAAACCGCCGAACGCATCCGTAACGAGTACTGCCTGCGCATCACCGGCCGCGTTCAGGCCCGCCCCGAAGGCACAGTCAACCCCGATCTGCGTTCGGGCGAAATCGAAATCGTCTGCGACGAAATCGAAATCCTGAACGCTTCGGTCACACCCGCCTTCCAGCTGGACGATGACAACCTGTCCGAGACCACGCGCCTGACGCATCGCGTCCTGGATCTGCGCCGCCCGCAGATGCAGAACAATCTGATGCTGCGCTACAAAGTCACCATGGAAACGCGCAAGTTCCTGGACGAGCTGGGTTTTATCGACATCGAAACCCCCATGCTCACCAAGAGCACGCCCGAAGGCGCGCGCGATTATCTGGTTCCCTCGCGTGTCAACGCCGGCGAATTTTTCGCGCTGCCCCAGTCGCCCCAGCTGTTCAAGCAAATGCTGATGGTGTCGGGCTTTGACCGCTACTACCAGATCACCAAATGTTTTCGCGACGAAGATCTGCGCGCCGACCGTCAGCCCGAATTTACCCAGATCGACTGCGAGACGTCCTTTCTGAACGAAGTCCAGATCCGTGAAATCTTCGAGGGCATGGTCACCCATATCTTCAAGACAGTGCAGCAAGTCGAACTGCCGCAGCCATTCCCCACCATGAGCTGGACCGAAGCCATGCAGCGTTTTGGCTCGGACAAGCCCGATCTGCGCGTCAAGCTGGAGTTTGTGGACGTGGCCGATCTGCTGCGCGACGTGGACTTCAAGGTGTTTTCCGCCCCGGCCAACGACCCGGCCTGCCGCGTGGTGGCCTTGCGCGTGCCCGGCGGTGCCAGCATGCCCCGCAGCGAGATCGACGCCTACACCAAGTTCGTGGGCATTTACGGTGCCAAGGGCCTGGCCTACATCAAGGTCAACGATGCCGCTGCCATTCCCGAAGGGTTGCAGTCGCCTATCGTCAAGAACATCCATGTGGATGCGCTCAAGCAGCTTATCGAGCGTACCGGCGCGCAAAGCGGCGACCTGATCTTCTTCGGCGCCGACAAGGCCAAGGTGGTCAACGATGCCATCGGCGCACTGCGCATCAAGATCGGTCACAGCGACTTCGGCAAAGAGAACGGCCTGTTTGACAACGTCTGGAAGCCGTTGTGGGTGGTGGATTTCCCCATGTTCGAGTACGACGAGGACGAGAACCGCTACACCGCCGCGCACCACCCCTTTACCAGCCCCAAGGACGGCCACGAGGATCTGCTCGAAACCGATCCAGGCAAAGCCTTTGCCAAGGCTTACGACATGGTGCTCAACGGTTGGGAAATCGGTGGCGGTTCGGTCCGTATTCACCGTGCCGATGTGCAGAGCAAGGTGTTCCGCGCCCTGAAGATCGATGCCGAGGAAGCGCAATTGAAATTCGGCTTCCTGCTCGACGCCCTGCAGTATGGCGCGCCTCCGCATGGCGGCCTGGCCTTGGGTCTGGACCGTCTGGTCACCATGATGGCCGGTGCCGATTCCATCCGCGACGTCATTGCCTTCCCCAAGACCCAGCGCGCCCAGTGCCTGCTGACCCAGGCACCGTCGGCGGTGGACGAGAAACAGCTGCGCGAGCTGCATATCCGTCTGCGGGCGGTCGAAACCAAGTAAGTCTGTGTAGGGGGACGACGTGTCGGTGATACGGGTAGTCAGCTACAACATTCACAAGGGCCGGTCGGCCTCCGGCAAGCGCGAGTCTTTGTCCGACTTGCGTCTGGGGCTGTACGGCCTGTCCCCCGACTTGCTGTTTTTGCAGGAAGTGCAGGGCCGCAACCAGTTGCAGGGCAGCCTGGATGCCCAGCACGAATCCTTGGCGGCGGCGCTGCACATGCATACGGCCTATGGCTGCAATGTGGTGCGCCAGCACACCGACCACGGCAATGCGCTGTTGTCGCGTTTCCCTATTCTGCAGTACGAAAACCAAGACATCTCGGACCACAGGCTGGAGCAGCGCGGTCTGCTGCACGCTGTAATCGAGGTCGATGGCCGGCCTGTGCATTGCATCGTGGTGCATCTGGGTTTGTTCAACAACGGCCGTGTGCGTCAGGTTCAGGCTTTGCTGGACCGTATCAAGCGTATCGTGCCGGCCGACGAACCCTTGCTGATCGCCGGCGATTTCAACGATTGGAATAACCGTCTGGCCCCGATTTTCGTGCAGCAACTGAATCTGTACGAAGTCTTTTCGTTTTCGCCCAAGGGGCAGGCCGACCATCGTTTCAAGCTGCGGCGTCCCATCAGTTGGTTGCGCACCATGCGTCAGGGCATCATTCAGCCGGCAGGCGGCATTCAGTTGGGCGTCAATGGTGCGGCGCGCATGACCCCGCCGCCACGCACCTTTCCGGCGGTGTTTCCCTGGCTGCGGCTGGACCGTATCTATCAGCGTGGTTTTGCCGTGCGCAATGCGCGTGTGCTGGTGGGCGATCCCTGGAAGCAGTTGTCGGATCATGCGCCCATTCTGACCGAGCTGGAGCTGCCCTGACGGGCAGGCCCGTACCGTGGCGGACGTATCAGGAGCCTACTTCGCATGCCACGCCTGAAACCTGATCCGGTCTGGCACGAGGGCAACCGGATTACGCTGTTGCAGAACGGCCAGGACTTTTTTCCGGCCATCTGTCAGGCGATGGCGCAGGCGCAAAGCAGCATCCATCTGGAAACCTATATCTTCAATCTGGATGACAGCGGCCATCGTGTGCTTGATGCGCTGCGCCAGGCCAGTGACCGGGGCGTGCGCATCCGGGTGGTCATCGATGGTTTTGGCAGTGCCCGCCATGCGCAGCAGATAGGAGCCCAATTGCGCGCCATGCGCGTGCGCTATCGTATTTACCGGCCCAACCCGCGCGGCTGGCGCGAACCGCGCCTGTCGCTGCGGCGGCTGCGCCGCCAGCACCGCAAAATGTTGGTAGTGGACGAGCGCATCGGTTTTGTAGGCGGCATCAATGTCCTGGACGACTTTGACGACGTACCGGTGCTGAATGGACGGACACACCCGCGTTTTGACTTTGCAGTGCGGTGCGAGGGCCCTATTGTCGACGATATGGTGCGTGCCCAGCAGGCGCTGTGGTTGCGCATGGCTTGGCGCCGACGTGGTGACTGGAGCAGCTTTACCCAGCGTTTTGTGCAGTGGCGCGAACGGCGGCAGCGGCGTCGTCAGGGGCTTGCTTTGCAGACGGAGCCGGTTCAAGATGGTCTGCGCGCGACCTTGCTGTTGCGCGACAATGTACGTCATCGTCAGCAAATCGAAAAAGCGTATCTGCGCCTGCTGGAGACGGCCCGCAGCGATGTGATCCTGGCCAATGCCTACTTCTTTCCCGGTCGTACGCTGCGTCATCAGCTGGAAGCCACGGCTGCCCGAGGCATACGGGTGCGCTTGCTGCTCCAAGGCCATGCCGAGTATTTTTTGCAGTATCGGGCTTGCCGTTATATGTATGGGCAATTGCTGGACGATGGCATCGAGCTGTACGAATACAACGCCAGCTACCTGCACGCCAAGGTGGCGGTGGTGGACGACTTTGCGATGGTGGGTTCGTCCAACCTGGACCCGTTCAGCTTGTTGTTGGCGCGCGAGGCCAATGTGTTGATTGACGATGCCGGCTTTGCTGCCGACCTGCGCCAGCGCTTGGAACGGGAGCTGCGAGAATGCTCCACCCAGGTTACGGCGCAGCAGTTTCGCCGCTTAGGGCCGTTTAGCCGTCTGGTCGATTATCTGGCCTATGGCATGTTGCGGCTGGGTGTGCTGCTGACCGGCAAGTCTTCGCTGTATTAGGTCTGTCACGGTGTGCGTCCGGGCACCATGGACCGAATCAGACCGGTTCGGGCCGGGGGAGCGGATTGCCGCGTGTCATCAGACTGCCGCAATCGCTTGGTACGCTGGGTTTGCCTTGTGTGCTGTGTGTTTTTTATGTGACTGGGGTTGTTTTTCTCCATCAGGCGGGAACTTTTTCTTGCTGTAAGGCTCTTAATCCTGTATTGAAAATTCTTAGCACTCCATATCTTAGAGTGCTAAACTCAATTGATTGTCCCTATACGTTTCGTCCGGCTTCAGGTCGAGCTTTTGGTTCCCGCCAGCCGGTTTTAGAAGGATTTTCCATGACACAACAAGCGAACGCTTTGGCCCTGGCGTCTGGTAATGAACTCGTCGCTGCGGTTTCCAATCCAGGTGCATTGGGCACGATCGAAGCGTATATTTCCGCCGTCAACCGTTTGCCTTTGCTCAGCGCCGAACGCGAAACCGAGCTGGGGCAGCGTTTGCGCGACCAGGGCGATCTGGACTCCGCCCGCGAACTGATCATGTCGCACCTGCGTCTGGTGGTGTCTATTTCCCGCCAGTACTTGGGTTATGGTTTGCCGCATGCCGACCTGATCCAGGAAGGCAATGTGGGCTTGATGAAAGCCGTCAAGCGCTTCGATCCGGATCGCGGCGTACGCCTAGTGTCTTTTGCCGTGCATTGGATCAAGGCCGAAATCCACGAATACGTGGTGCGTAATTGGCGCATGGTCAAGGTGGCGACCACCAAGGCGCAGCGCAAGCTGTTCTTTAACCTGCGCCGCATGCGTCCCGATGGCCAGACACTGGATTCCACCCAGGTCGATGCCATTGCCCGCGAATTGGATGTCCGCCCTCAGGATGTCAGCGAAATGGAAGTGCGTCTGTCCGGCCGGGACATGGCGCTGGAAGCTCCTAGCGACGATGACGACAGCTTTGCGCCTATTTCCTACCTGTCCGACGATGGCCACCAGGAACCATCCCGTGTGCTGGAGCGCCGTGCGCAGGATATGTTGGAAGGCAGCGGTCTGGAAGAGGCCATCGCTGCTTTGGACGAACGCTCTCAGCGCATTGTGCGTGCCCGTTGGTTGCAGGACGATGGCGGTGCCACGCTGCACGAGCTGGCTGCCGAGTTCGGTGTGTCGGCCGAGCGTATCCGTCAGATCGAGGCGGCAGCGTTCAAAAAATTGCGTCTGGCTTTGGCCCAGGCGGCTTGAGTCTTAAATCGTTACAACTTTATCGGGAAATCGAAGAACTTACGGGGCGACCAGCGGACTAACTAATACATGTGTTGATTTTTGCCACTTACGCAATGCAATACGTGTCGTCCGCTTCGGCTTCTCCTCTTCCCCTCCCTTTTGAAGCGGATGTTTATGGGACACCAGCAAGGTGTCCCTTTTTTTGTCCTGCAAAAATGCGTTTGGGTGGATCTGTTATTGATCCGAATGCGTGCTTCGTATGCCGCCGCTCAAGCTGGCATGCAAGGTCGTCTGGGCTGACGGTTTGCCGGTGCTGCGCACCGGTGCCCTTGTCAAGCACACGGGCCGGGCGGGTCGTGAACTCGGAGCGCGATTCGTCCCCCGGACGAATCGCAAACGTGCTCCTCTAACAACACGCCCCTTGCTCCCCGGCCCGTGTGTTTGCCGGCGGCAAACCGCCTGACCCGCCCCGCCGACCTTGCATGCCAGCTTGAGCGGCTCTTAATGAGTACAGTGAGAATCAATGGCTCAGAATGCCTTGTGTCTTCATGGTAGACGCTACTGATAGCCCGCTCGCTGTGTCTACGACGAGCCATGTTGAGCCGTTCGGACTTCCTGTGGTTGCGGGAGGGCGAATTGAAGTGCTTGCCGCAGGTGGGGGATCGGGCCGGGAGACAAGCGCCGTTCTGTTTGCGCCCGACGCTTGTGATGCGTCCGGGGGACGCATCACCGGGTAAGTTAACGGCGCGCCCGGGTCGATTCACCGACCAGGGAACCGGTGCGAAGCACCGGCAAGCGCTTAGCCCGAACGGAACCACAGGAAGTCCGAATGGCGGCTCCAGGTTTGTTGTTGAGCAACACGTAGCTTGACACGTCCAGTCTTCCCCCACCGACAGCCCCGTCCAGGCCCGCCGCCGGCAGGGTATGGGTGTCGTCAGAAGGACAGTGCCGCTTTCAGCCAGACCGTGCGGCCCGGGTCGTTGAAACGGGTCGCCGCCCCAAAGCCGAAGCCGCTGTTGCCAGCCAGATTCAGGTGCTCGCTGTAGGCTTTATCGAACACATTGTCCACACCGGCAGTCAGGGACAGATGACGGTTGATCTGATACCCCCCGTACAGCGACAAGGTGCCGAAACCGGCGCTTGGGCCGAAGTCGTAGCCCACTACATTACCTTGGCCACGGGCATACCGGCGCTGGGCGGCCACCAGACGCCAGACACCGCCGGCCGACCAGGCCCCGCGTGCATAGTCGGCGCTCAGGCGCAGATCCAGTGGCGGCATCTGGGGCAGTGGACGGCCGTCGCTGCGGTTGCGACCCCAGGCATAGGCCAGCGTTGCGCCCAGCGTCCAGTCCTGGCTGGCCCGGATGTCCGCGCCTACTTCCGCGCCCATGATGCGGGCCTGGACATTGCGCGCCTGTGCGCCTGCCATGCCGCTTTGCGGGTAGTCGAACAGGATGTAGTCCTGGATATGCCCTGCATAGGCCGATGCCCAGGCCGTCAGCGTATCGCTCTTGTACTGCGCCCCTATGTCCAGTTGGGTGGTTTTCTCGGGTTGTATCCCCAAAAAGGCACTGGCGCTGCCTTGCGGCCCGCGACGTGGCGAGAACAGTTCCCAGTAATCGGGCATGCGTTGCACATGGCCCAGACCAGCATAGAGGCTGAGCGGCACGGAATCCAGATCGTGTTCCCAACGCAGAAAGCCGCTCGGCAGGGTTTCGCGCCGTTGCTGGCCGGCACCCGGGTTAGGCCTGCTCATCATGCCGCTGCCCAAGGAGGTGCGCCAATCTTTGACGCCGGCCTTGTCCAGTCGGGCGCCGCCGATCAGACGCGACCTGTCGCTCAGCTCCCAGCGGGTTTCGGCAAATAGCCCTAAATGATCGAATTCCGCGTCTTTGACGCGGGTCTGGTCCCGATAATCCTGACTGCCCATCGCACTGCGCTTGCGGTGGCGGCTGCGTTGCATATCCAGGCCGGTCGTCAGGGTCAGATCCGCGCGCAGCGCCCAGTCCGCGCTTAGACGCGCACCCCAGGTCAGACGATCCACATTGGAGGCCATGGGCATGGACATGCCGCCGCCCGGCTTGAAGGGGCGTAGTTCATAGTTGTCCATGACGTGATCGGCGTAGTTGTAGTAGAGCTGGGCCTCGATGGCGCGCAGCAGCCCCTGATCCATGTCTTTCTGAAAGCGTAGGCCCAGGGTTTCGCGCTTGAAGCGGGTGCCGTCCATACCGCGTCCGGCATAGCGTGCATAGCCGTCGCCCGTGCCTGCGCTCAGCTCCAGCACGGTATCGGGGTCGGGCGTCAGGCCCACGGCGATATCCGTATTCCATTTTTTCCAGCGGGAAGGCACGCGCTGTCCGTTGCCGTCCTTGTAGTCTTGGGCGCGGTCCTGGTTGGCGGTCAGGCGGGCATAGTAAGCGGCATTGCCGGCGGTAAAGTCCACATTACCGGCGTGTCGGCCCCAGGAGCCGCCCAGCAGGCTGGCTTGCAGTGTCGCGTCCGGTCCCGTAAACCTGGGCGGTTTGCGCTCGAAGCGCACGGTGCCGGCGGACGCGCCCGGCCCCCAGCGCACACTTTGCGGGCCTTTAATTACGTTCAGCTCGTCAAAGGATTGCGGCGAAATATACGAGGTGGGCGCGTCCATGCGGCCTGGGCAGGCACCGGGCATGGCGCTGCCGTTGGCCAGTATGGCCAGGCGCGACCCGAACATGCCGCGCAGCACCGGATCGCCGTTGCTGCCGCCATTGCGTATGGCGGCAAAGCCGGGGATGGTTTTCAGGTAGTCCGTGCCATCGCTGGCCGGCAGCGGTAGGCGCGGCAGTCTGGGGTTGGTGCTGAACTGCAAGGGGGATTCGGGGGCCACGCCGGTGACGACGATGGGGCTTAGTGTCTCGACGGAGGGAGGCTGGGCCTGGACAGGATGCGCTGTCCAGGCCAGGACGCCGGCACTGATCAGGCCGGGTGTGACAAATTTCTTCATGACTCAATTCCAGGGCACGCCACTACGCCTGCGGCAAAGCCGCAAGGGGGAGGGCGTCAAATGAAAATGGGCGCGCGGCCAGGGCCGTGCGCAGACGATCAGGCAGGAAGAAAACGAGGGGGAGCGCGTTGGCCCACAGGCGGGCCGCGAATAAACGCCTGGTCCAGAATGGGCTTGGCGGCCGGCAGCAGCAAGGGCCGGAAGCGGCCGCTGTGCAAAGGAGCAATCGGTGCCAGGGCTGCGGGCATCAGGGACGCCAGCAGCATCGTGGCGAAAGGACAGGTGGCGCTGGTGGTTGCCTGTTCGTGGGATAGATCGGTGTCCTCCCCCATCAGGGCGGCCCATTGGCGCGCCGCTTCGGGCGACAGCGTCTGTCCGGCCGGCAGGCAGAAGGTCAGGGCGTAGCCTTGCTCGGTCTGCCGGGGCATGTAGCCGGCGGGTACGATGCCGCGCAGCAGCACCGCCAGCAGCAACAGGCACAGGCCCAGACGGCGGGGCCAGAATGCAGCGGCGGACAAGGTGCGCGGAAAGCTCATGGCTCGAAAGTATAACGATTTGTGACGCTGCTGAATTTGTCCTGGCGCAGATTTTTCTGACAGAAAAAACGTAAGTTTTGGTAGAAAACGGGCTCTTGCCGACAGTCCGGTCATTAAAAGGCGCTATGCTAAACCCCACGGAAAGTAGGGGAGTTTGCCGTGCCGATCTGGCCTGCTCCAAGGCCATGCCTGGTGGTGATGCATGTGCAGATCGGCTGGTGACCGATCGTTAAGGACGTAGCAATGCAGATTGGGCAGTTTGTGTTCGGATTGGCGGGCTTGCTGGCCTTGGTGGCTTTCATGCCGCCACTGGCGGGGCGTTTGCGCCTGCCGTATTCGGTTCTCCTGGCCCTGATCGGTTTTGCGCTGGGCATTGTCTTGCACTTGCATGCCGGCGCGCCCAAGTTCATGGCAGATTTTTTCGATACGCTGCAGGCGTTTGATATTTCCTCCGAGACCTTCCTCTACGTTTTCCTGCCCATTTTGCTGTTCGAGACCTCGTTGTCCATGAACCTGCGGCGCTTGTTGGACGACATCGGCCCGATTCTGATGATGGCCATTGTTGCCGTGGTGGTCTGCACCGTGGCGGTGGGTTATGCCCTGGATGCGGCGTCGTCTTATGGCCTGGTCGTATGTCTGATGTTGGGTGCCATCGTGGCCACTACCGACCCTGTGGCCGTGGTCGGGGTGTTTCGCGAAGTGGGTGCGCCCAAGCGGCTGTCTACCCTGGTCGAGGGCGAGGCCCTGTTCAACGATGCCGCTTCCATCGCCTTGTATTCGGTGTTGCTGGCCGTGTTGACCGGCGGTGGGGAACTGTCCGGCGGCAAGGTGTTGAACAGCTTTCTGTTCAGCTTTCTGGGCGGCGCTTTGGCAGGTTTTCTGATGGGGCGTTTGTCTAGCAGTCTGTTTGTTTTGCTGCGCGGCTGGCCTTCGGCCGAGGTGACACTGACCATTGCCCTGGCCTATCTGGCCTTTTTTGTGTCAGAACACTATCTGGGTGTCTCCGGCGTGGTGGCGACGGTCATTTCCGGCTTGGTGGTGGGTTCGACTGGACGTACCCGCATGTCGCCTGCCACCTTCGAGCTGATGAGCAGTTCATGGGCGCAGATGGGTTTTCTGGCCAACTCCTTGATCTTCCTGTTTGCCGCCATGCTGATTCCGCGCATGATGGCGGAAATGACCTGGACGCAAGTGGGCCTGATCGGGCTGTTGTTCGTGGTCACCCTGATGGCGCGCGCCGTGATGGTGTTCGGCGTGCTGCCCATGCTGGGACGCACGCGTTTTGGTACGCGGGTCAGTCGGCCTTATCGCAAGGTCATTTTGTGGGGCGGGCTGCGTGGCGCGGTGTCTCTGGCCCTGGCTTTGGCGGTCACGGAACAGCACGCCGTGCCGCACGATGTGCGCCAGTTCATCGGCGTGGCGACCACCGGTTTTGTATTGCTGACCTTGTTTGTCAACGGCATGACCCTGCGGCCCTTGATCCATAGGCTGGGTCTGGACCAGTTGACGCCGCTGGAGCGGCACTTGCGGGATCAGGCCGTCAGTCTGGCGCTGGAGGACTTGCGCGACAAGACCGAGGAGCTGGCACGTCAGGAAAAAATCAAACCGCAGGTCACCCAGCATCTGTGTACTGTGTTCGAGGCCAGTCAGGCCAGCGTGGCCTCCGGGCAGATCCAGAGTTTGACCGAGGCACAGAAGATCAAGATAGGCATGGCGATCCTGTCGGCCCGCGAAGTGGAGTTGTTCTACGATCTGCTGAAGTCGCAGATCGTGGACTGGAAAACGGCCGAATCCTTGTTAAGCCGCGCCGAACGCATGAACGATACCGTACGCCAGGGCGGATTGACTGGCTTTGAATCGGCCATTGCGGCCGATCTGCGTTTTTCCTACGGGTTCCGCTGGGCCCTGCGGCTGCACTATTTGTTGGGCGTGCAGGGGTGGCTGGCACGCGAGTTGGCCAAGCGTTTTTCCAATCTGATTGCCAAACGCTCGGTGGCCGAGCGCCTGATCCGTTTTGCACGCGAAGAACTGCCGCCCTTGCTGGGCCAGCAGGCGACCGAAACCATTGTGCAGGCGCACCAATTGCGCCTGATGCAACTGGAAGACGCCATGCACTCGCTCAATCTGCAATACCCCGTATTTGCGCAATGGTTGCAGGAATCGTATCTGGCGCGCTCCGCCGCTTCGCAGGAACGGACACGCTATCGCGATATGCTGTCGCATTCGCTGATTACCGGCGAGATGTACTCGGATCTGGTCAAGCAGATCAATCAGCGCTGGCAGTATCTGGATAAGCGGCCTGCTCTGGACATTGCCATGAGCGCAGCCGAATTGATCGGCCGTGTGCCTATGTTCGATGGTTTGCCGGAAGAATCCAAGCAGCGCCTGGCCAAACGCCTGCGGCCCCGACTGGCGCTGCCGGATCAGAAAATCCATCTGCGTTTCGGCGGCATGCGCGCCATGTATTTTGTGGCCTCGGGCGCGGTGGAAACCACGCTGCCCGATGGCAGCACGGTGGAGCTGGGCACGGGCGAGATCTTTGGCGAGGTCAATCTGGTCGAGCACACCGACTATGCCGGCGTAGTGCGCTCATTGGGCTACAGTCGCTTGTTGATGCTGACCGAGCGCGATTTCGATGGCCTGCAGGCCAAAGACCCTTTGCTGCGCGAGAAGATAGAAACCGTCGTGCGCCAGCGTCAGCGGGCCTATCAGGTCTGGAAAGAGTTCGAGTCCGGTCAGCGTCAGCACGAGCCTTTGCCGCCGTTGTTTGGGCTGGCGCATACATTGAGCCAGGCCGAAAGTTTTGTGGGGCCGCTGCAGCCGGGTGGTGAAATTCCTATCGTGACCGAAGCTTCTTAGTCCAGCAGCAGGCGCACGTCGTGAGCGATTTCTTCCGGCGTGGCATCGCCGCGCAGCAGCGAACGGGCCTGGCCAGTTTGGTCGATTACATAGAACGACGAGGAATGGTCCATGCTGTAGTGCGCCGATCCGGCTGCGCCCGAGCGCGCATAAAACGCCTTGAACGAGCGCGCCGTGCGCGCAAGCTGGTCGGCGCTGCCGGTCAGGCCCACAAAGTCGGGGCTGAAGGCGTCCAGGTAGGTGCGCAGCAGCGCCGGTGTGTCGCGCTGCGGGTCCACGCTAATCATGATGGCCTGCATCTTCTCGGCGTCCTGGCCCAGTAACTGCTGGGCCGCATGCAATTGGGCCAGCGAGGTCGGGCAGACGTCCGGGCAGTGCGTAAAACCGAAAAAAACCACCAGTACTTTGCCGCGATAGTCGTCGAGCCGGCGGGTCTGGCCGCTGGTATCGACCATTTCCATGTCCTGCCCGAAGTGCGAACCGGCAATATTGCTGCCTTGGAACGCAGGCTGGGCGGGTTCGGGCGTGCAGGCGGACAGCAATAGCCCCAGCGCGGCGACGCAAACAAGGCGTTGCCAGGAAACAGGAAAAGGGTTGGGCATGACAGCGGACGTAAAAAGGTCGGACAGACCTTCAGAGTAACCGAACCCAGTGATCCAGTAAAAGCGCGCCGAACAGCAGGGCCAGGTAAATAATGGAGTAGCGGAACAGCGCGCGCGCCAGCTCGTCGCTGTATTGGCGGTGTAACTGGTGGGCATACTGGATGAAGCGCGCGCCCAGCAGTATGGCGGCGGCCAGATACAGCGGCCCGCTCATGCGGATCACAAACGGCAACAGAGTGCCGGCCAGCAGAATATAGCTGTAGAGCAGCACGTGCAGCGTGGTAAAGGTCTGACCGTGGGTGACGGGCAGCATGGGCAGGCCCGAGCGCTGGTAGTCGTGCTGGCGGTACAGGGCCAGGGCCCAGAAGTGGGGCGGGGTCCAGATAAAAATGATCAGCACCAGCAGCCAGGCTTCGGCGGGCACAGAACCGGCCACGGCCGCCCAACCCAGGGCGGGTGGCATGGCACCAGACAGGCCGCCGATGACGATGTTTTGCGGCGTCAGGGGCTTGAGGATGATGGTGTAGATGACGGCATAGCCGATAAAGGTGGCCAGGGTCAGCCACATGGTCAGGGCATTGACCCAGTAGTACAGCACCAGCATGCCCAGGCCGCCCAGCAGACCGGAAAAAATCAGGACTTGAGTGGGGGTGATGGCACCGCGCGCGGTGGCCCGGCGGGCCGTGCGCAGCATGCGGGCATCGATTTTGCTTTCAATCAGACAGTTCAGGGCAAAGGCGGCAGCGGCCAGCATCCAGATGCCGATTGTGCCGGCAATGACGGTGCCGGGGTCGGGCAGGCCGGGCGAGGCCAGAAACATGCCGATGACGGCGCAGAAAACAGCCAGTTGGGTGACGCGAGGCTTAGTCAGAACCAGATACTGGCGCAGCAGCGAGGCGTGGGCGAGGGTAGCGGTGGTTGTCATACTGTGTTCCTTGAAGGACAGTCGACGGGCGGGACAGCCGTACCAGCAGGGTGACGCCAGTCAGTACCAGACCGGCGGCCCCCCCATTATGCAGGACGGCAATCAGAAGAGGCCACTGGAAAAAGATCGTGGTTAACCCCGTGAAAAGCTGCGCCAGCAGGAGCAGTAGCACCAGCGTGGCCGGACCGCGCAGGGCCGGATCGGCGCGTAATTTCCAGGCTACCGTCCCCAGCAGCAGGAACACGGCAAAGGCCATATTGCGGTGTACCCAGTGGATGGCGGTCAGCGCGGCCTGCGAGATCATTTCGCCCGAGGGCAGCTCGCCCAGGGCGCGGAACAGCGAAAAGCCGCCGTGCAGATCCATGTCGGGAATCCACTGGCCGTGGCATTGTGGAAAGTCCATGCAGGCCAGGGCCGCATAGTTGGTGCTAACCCATCCGCCCAGCCCGATTTGCGCGGTCAACAGCAGCAGGGCGGCAATCAGCCAAGGGCGCAGACGACGCGTGGCGGCAGCAGCGGGCGGGCCGGCGGTTTCGCGTGCAGCCAGCCAGGTCATCAGGGCCAGCACCCCCATGCCGCCCAGCAGGTGCGTGGTGACGATGATAGGCATCAGCTTGTGAGTGACGGTCCAGGCACCGAATGCCCCTTGCAGGCAGACAGCCAGCAAGGTGAAGCTTGCCAGGCGGGCCGAGTGGCCCAGTGCGTGGCGGTGCCGCCAGGCCATCCAGACGATGGCGATAATCAACAGTCCCAGCGCTGCGCCCACATAGCGGTGGATCATTTCGATCCAGGCCTTGCCCCAACTGACCGGGCCGTAGGGCATGGCCTGATAGGCCTGTTCGATATGCGCTCCTGCGCCCAACGGGCTGAATTTGCCGTAGCAGCCGGGCCAGTCCGGGCAGCCCAGGCCCGAATCGGTCAGGCGCACGAACGCGCCGAACATGATCAGGTCCAGGGTCAGGAACCAGGTCAGGTAGACCAGCTTGCGGTAGCGGCGGCGCAGGGCTGTCATGCTTTATCCGATGCGCGAGTTGTTCAGCAGCTTACGGATGTCCGTGCGCACCTTCAGGGGGTCGGCATCGCCGGGGAACACCATCATTAGGTTGCCGTTGGGATCGATGATCCACATGCCGTCTTTCAGGGCTTGCAGGGCATCCGTGCCGTTCGCCCGAGGCGTCAGGAAAGCGGCCAGTTGCTGCGGGTCAGCGCGCAGCATGTGCGTGCCCTGGTAGGCGTGCAGAATTTGTTGGTCGGGCTGACCCCGGTCGGTCAGGAACCAGACGCGGGCCAGACGCTCCACGTTCTTGCCCTGGCTGGCGTGGGAATTGCGCAGGATGAACAGTTTGCGCACGCAGCTTTCGGGGCAGGCGCTGGCGTCCGCGCTGACCAGCACCCAGCGCCCGCGTAGCGATTGCAGATCGAAAGGCCGACCGTCCAGGCTGTTCAGGTGCAAGGCCGTGCTGTCCGGCGCGGGGCGTTGCGGCGTGATCAGTCGGCCATAGGCATTGCTGTCGTCGGGGCGCAACCCCAAGCCGGGGATGTAATAGGCAGCCAGAGCGAACAGAACCGGGGCCAGGCTGACGGCCAACAGCCAATACAAGGGGGTCATGGAGCGCGGGCGGGCGGGGTGTCGGGTCGTCGTATCCACGTCAGGCTTTCCTTGTCGTTGAGGGCGCGCGCCAGGTGCGCCGCAGCCATTTCCACGCTACACCCAACCAAGCGCACAGGGCAATCAGGGCAAAACCGAACCACTGCAGGGCGTAGCCGTTGTTTTTTTCAAAATCGATGTTCGGGTCGGGCCAGTCGGTCAGCAATGCCCCAGAGGGACTGGTCTGTGCCAGAACGACCGCTTGCATTTTTAATCCGCTGCGCGCGCTCAGTTCGTTCACGGTCAGGTTTTGGACCACAGGCAGCGTGCCTGCCGGATCGGGCAGGGTGGCGGGCAAGGGGGATGCGCCCAGCTCGAACAGACGCGGTACGCGTTCGAGCAGTTCGCCTTCGATGTGTTGCGGCCCGCCCGGCACGGCGGGCGGGCGCGGCGGCCGGCCGGGCTGGCGCGCCAGCCAGCCGCGCAGCACCAGGATGGCGCTGCCGGTCAGTGTGCCCTGGTCCAGCACAAAGGGCGTGGCGACCCAGTAACCGGGCTTTCCTTTGAAATTGCGATTGTCCAGGAGTACAGTTAAATCGCCGCGCCATGTTCCTTGCAAGGCGATGGTCTGCCAGAAGCTGCTGTGCTCCAGCCCGACTTGGGAGTCCACGTGTACCGGTGCTTGCTCGCGGCCATGCGCGATCTGCTCGGCCAGTGCCCGGCGTTCTTGGGCACGGTCCAGTTGCCAGCGCCCCAGGCTGACGAACAAAATCATCAGCAGGCCCAGGGCGATCAGGGCAAGCAGGGAACGACGGCTGGAAAAACGTGTGGTGCTGGACATCTCTGAACCCTGAAGCGAGGTGCTTGATGCGTATGCTCGTACTGGTGGTTTTTCTCGGAATTGTCGGGTCGCTGGCCAGTGCGCTGGTCTATCTGATGAAGGACAGGGGCAATTCTAGTCGCATGGCCTATGCGCTGACCTGGCGGGTAGGTTTGTCGGTGGCCTTGTTCTTGTTCGTGTTGCTGGCCCATCATTGGGGGTGGATAGAAAGCACGGGGGTGCCGGTTGGCGGTTAAGGTGGCAGGCCCGGCTGGCCGGGCCCGTTCAGCCGCCATCAGAACCAGTAAACGTACAGATACAGTCCCAGCCATACTACGTCCACAAAGTGCCAGTACCAGGCCGCGCCTTCAAAGCCGAAATGGTGCTCGGCGGTGAAATGGCCGCGCATCAGGCGCAGCAGCATTACGCTGAGCATGGTGGCACCGATAATGACGTGAAAGCCGTGAAAGCCGGTCAGCATGTAGAACAGCGCGCCATAGGCCCCGGAGGTGAACTTCAGGTTCAGTTCGGTGTAGGCGTGGTGGTATTCGTAGGCCTGGCAGGCCACAAATGTAAAGCCCAGGGCCACCGTCAGAAACAGCCAGAAAATGGCGCTGCTGCGCTTGCTGGCGCGCAAGGCGTGGTGGGCGATGGTCAGCGTGACGCCCGAGGACAGCAGCAGTGCGGTATTGATGGTAGGTAGCCAGAACGGACCCACGGTCTGGAATGCGGCAATGGTGCCGGCCGGGCCTTGATTGGGCCAGGTGCCGGAAAAATCGGGCCACAGCAAGGTGCGGTGGTCCAGGTCGCTGAGCAGGGGGGTGGCGATTTCGCGCGTGTACCATAGTGCGCCGAAGAAGGCCGCAAAGAACATGACTTCCGAGAAGATGAACCAAGACATGCTCCAGCGATAGGACACGTCCACCCGCGTGCTGTTCAGGCCCGCCTCGGATTCGCGGATGGCATCGCTGAACCAGAAGTACAGCACCAGCAAAAAGCTCAGGATACCGACCAGAAACAACCAGAAGCCACCCGACCAGTTGTTGATCCAGGTGGCCGCGCCCAGCAAGGTCAGGCACAGGGAAACACTGGCGCGCACCGGGTGTCCGGACAGGCCGGGTACATAATAGTACGGTGCCTTGGAGGCATGGGCCGTGGGTTGGACATGCATATTGTTCTCCCTGTTCGCCCTTGGGGGCGCGATGTCAGCGATGCGGTCAGGCCGCTTGGCCGATGAACCAGCGGGCCACCATGACCAGGCCCACGACGAAAAGAAGGGTGGCGATCAGCGCGGCAATAATCAGGTACACCGGGTTGATGCGGGCAATGTCCTGTTCGTGGTCGCGGCCGCGCCGCACGCCGAAAAACCCCCAGGCAATCGCTTTAAGCGTTTGCAGAAAACTGAGCTTGCGCTGGGTCAGCTTGCGGAAATCGTCATCCATGTCATTACCCCAGGAACTGACTGCCTTTCAGGAAGGTCCAGGCCATGACGGCCACCACGAACACGGCCAACAGCAGGCCCGTGCGGCGGTTACGGCGACGTTGCTCGGGTGTCATGGTGAAGTCCTCCGGATTTACTTGATGACGGGCGGGGTTTCAAACGTATGGTGCGGTGCGGGTGACGGAACCGTCCATTCCAGGCCGTCTGCGCCTTCCCAGGGTTTGGCGGGGGCGGTGTCGCCCTTGCCGCGTGCAGCCTGGATCACGATGTAGATCAGCAGGAACTGGGACAGACCGAACCAGAAGGCACCGATGGTGGCGATCTGGTGAAAGTCCGTGAACTGACCCGCGTAATCCACATAGCGGCGCGGCATGCCGGCCAGACCCAGAAAGTGCATGGGGAAAAAGGTGACGTTAAAGGAAATCATGGTGGACCAGAAATGGATCTTGCCCAGGCGTTCGTTGTACATGCGACCGGTCCATTTGGGCAGCCAGTAATAGGCACCGCCGAACAGGGCGAACAGTGAACCGGCCACCAGCACATAATGGAAGTGGGCCACGACGTAATACGTGTCGTGCACGGCGATATCAATGGGTGCTACAGCCAGGATCAGGCCGGTAAAACCGCCGATGGTGAACACGAAGATAAAGCCGATGGCAAACAGCATGGGCGTCTCGAAGGACAGCGAACCGCGCCACATGGTGGCGACCCAGTTGAAGATCTTTACTCCGGTCGGAATGGAGATCAGCATGGTGGCGTACATGAAGTACAACTGCCCGGTGACTGGCATGCCGGTGGTAAACATGTGGTGCGCCCAGACCAAAAAAGACAGGATGGCGATGGCGGCCGTGGCATACACCATCGAGGCATAGCCGAACAGCGGCTTGCGCGAGAAGGCGGGCACGATGGCGGATACGATGCCAAAGGCCGGCAAAATCATGATGTAGACCTCGGGGTGGCCGAAGAACCAGAAGATGTGCTGATACAGCACGGGGTCCCCGCCGCCGGCGGCATTGAAAAAGTGCGTGCCGAAGTGGCGGTCGGTCAGCAGCATGGTCACGGCGGCGGCCAGCACGGGCATGACCGCAATCAGCAGGTAGGCGGTGATCAGCCAGGTCCAGCAAAACAGCGGCATTTTCATCAGCGTCATGCCGGGGGCGCGCATGTTCAGCACCGTCACCACAATGTTGATGGCCCCCATGATGGAAGAAGCCCCCAGGATGTGGACCGCGAAGATCGTAAAGTCCATGCCTGGTCCCATTTGCAGCGACAGGGGGGCGTACATGGTCCAGCCGCCGGCCGGTGCGCCGCCAGGCACGAAAAACGAGGCCGTAAATAGTAGCGCGCCCACCGGCAGCAGCCAGAAGCTGAAGTTGTTCATGCGCGCAAAGGCCATGTCCGAAGCGCCGATTTGCAGCGGGATCATCCAGTTCGCAAAGCCGACGAAAGCCGGCATGATGGCCCCGAAAATCATGATCAGGCCGTGCATGGTGGTGAACTGGTTGAACAGTTCGGGGCGAAAGAACTGCAGGCCGGGCTGAAACAGTTCGGTGCGCAGCAACAGCGCCAGCACGCCGCCTTCCAGCAACATCACGAACGAGAAAATCAGGTACATCGTCCCGATGTCTTTGTGGTTGGTGGCGAACAGCCAACGACGCCAACCCGTGGGTGTGGCATGGGCATGATGGTCATCATGTCCGCTCGGGTTCGCTACATGGTCGACGGTAACGCTGCTCATGCTTGACTCCTTCCTGCGGCTCCCCGGACTGGGCCGGGGATGAAATGATGGTGGGATGGGGGCTGCGTGTCAGCGCAGCGCCTTCACGTCGGCCGGCATGACCACGGGGTCGGGGCCTTTGCCGGCGTTGCTCCATGCATTGCGGGTGTAGGTAATGACAGAGGCGATCTGCACATCGTTGAGCTGGTTGCGGAACGCCGCCATCGCCGTGCCGGGGTGGCCGTTCAGCACCGTTTCTATCTGCCCCTTCTTGGGGGCCAGGACGAACTTGGTGCTGCCGTCCAGGGCCGGGAAGGTGTTGGCGATCCCCTTGCCGTTGGCCTGGTGGCAGGCGACGCAGTTCTGCGCATATACCTGTTCGCCGCGCTGAATCAATTCCGCCGGCGTCCATGATTTGTTGGGGTCATCGGCCAGCGCGGCCAGTTTCTTTTGCTGATCTTGCGCCCATTTCTCGTAGTCCGGCTGCTCCAGAACCTGCACCACGACCGGCATATAGGCGTGATCCTTGCCGCATAGTTCGGCGCATTGGCCACGATAAATACCGGCCTTTTGGGCGCGGAACCAGGTATCGCGCAGAAAACCGGGAATGGCGTCCTGTTTGACCCCGAACTCGGGCACCATCCAGGAGTGGATCACGTCCTCGGCGGTCAGCACCACGCGGATTTTTTTGTTGACCGGCACCACCAACGGCTCGTCCACTTCCATCAGATAGTTTTCGCCAATGGGCGCGCGGCCTTCGATCTGATCGCGTGGCGTGGCTAGGTTGGACAGGAACTTGACCCCGGAGGCCGGGCCATCCAGGTATTCGTAGCCCCATTTCCACTGGTAGCCGGTGACTTTGACCGTCATGTCGGCGCTGGTGGTGTCTTTCATGGCCACCACGGTCTTGGTGGCGGGCAACGCCATGCCGATCACGATCAGAAAGGGGATGATGGTCCAGGCCACTTCCACGCCCAGGTGCTCGTGAAAGCGTGCCGCGACGGCCCCCTTGGATTTGCGGTGACGGATGATGGAATAGAACATCACCCCGAACACACCGATGAAGATGATCGTACAGATGATCAACATCATCCAGTGCAGCCAGGCGATATCCTGCGCAATGGGCGTAACCCCGGTGTGCAGGTTCAACTGGTTGACGCGCGGCCCCCCTGCCATATCGGCATTTTGCGCTTGACTGGATAGCGCCGTGCAGCTGGCGCTCAAAGCAAACACGCTTCTCCACATCTTCATGGTTGTCCCTCTTTTTGGTGTCGCCGTGCCAAACCGGGGTTCGGTCGCGTCGACGCTCCGAAAAATCCAACGCTGGAAGAAACTGCGGTGCTGCCAGGGGACAGGCTTGTAGTTACTGATTGATTGCCTGTCCGAAGTTTTTATAGCTGAACTATTTTTGCAGATTATATCGAACTCGCTTGCGCCTTCAAGGACAGGGTATGTCCCTACAAAACAAGGTTGGACTAAACGCTACAAAAGCCGTAATGGCGCGGGGCTTGAATTACAATTGCCGCCTATGAATGCGTTCCAGAACCGATCGCTCGCCCAGGCTATACGCCAGCGCATGGCGAGCCTGACCAGCCAGATCCAGCAGTTGCCGCCGCCCGGCAGCCGTCCCGTCACTGTTTCCGGGCGTGTTGCCGGATGGATTACCGCGCGTGCGGCCGCCTGCATAGAAGCGTTGCCCGGTGTGCGCATCGACGAAGATGTGCTGCGCATCAATGCCTGCCCGCAGCAGGGCTTGACGCTGGAGCAGGTGCTGGACCAGATCGCCGTGTGCCTGCAGCAAGGCGGCTGCATCCGCGCTTGGCGCGATGAACTGCTGGCCGTGCAAGGCGAAGGCGTGTGTCTGTCGCGCATTGAGCGCGGCGCGGTGCGTCCGCTGGGCTTTCTGACCCAGGCCGTGCACCTGAATGCGTGGTCCGACGATGGCCGCATCTGGGCGGCGCGCCGTTCGCCCACCAAGTCCACGGACCCCAATATGTGGGACACCCTGGTGGGCGGTCTGGCGGTGGCAGGCGAAACCCTGGAAACGTCGCTGGTACGCGAAAGCTACGAAGAGGCGGGCCTGGCCGAACAGGTGCTGCGCGACTGCACCCCGCTACGGGTGGTCTTGCGCATGCATCGTCGTTTGCCCGAGGGCTATCAGGTGGAAAATGCGCTGGTCAGCGATTGCGTCTTGCCGGATGACGTGCGGCCCTGCAATATGGATGGCGAAGTCAGCGAATTCCGCTTGCTGACTGTGGACGAGGCTTGGCAGATGATGGAAGCGGAACTGTTCACCTTGGAGGCGCAAGTGGCCTTGATGGACAGTTTTCAGCAGCGTCTGGCCCAATCCGCCTGACCCCTGTTTGACCAGGGAGCGGACCAACCCCGATTGGAGCGACCATGAACACGAATCCGTTTGGCATACCCGATTTCAGCGCCCTGGGCGGGGCAGGCACAAACCCCTTGCTGCGCAGCATGGACATGATGGCGCAAGCCTGGAAAAACATGGCCAGCGGCGGCGCAGCCGAACTGAGCCCGGGCATGATGCCCAGCCTATCGGCTGAAGACCTGGAGCGCCGCATCCGCGATCTGCGTGCCGTGGAAAGCTGGCTGCAACTGAACCTGTCCATGCTGGGCACTACGATTCAGGGGCTGGAAATCCAGCGTTCCACTCTGGCCGCGCTCAAGAGTTTTTCCCAGCAAGGCGGGCTGCCAGCAGGGCAAAACCCCTTCGAGGCCATGATGGCCATGAACCCCCTGGCTGCCGGCGCTAAAGCCGCCGCGCAGTCGGGTGCGCCGGCCACAGAGCCACCGGCTAGCCCGGCGGCGGCCGAACCGGCATCTTCCCCCGAGGCGGGTGATCCGTCCGCCGGTCCAGCCGCGCAGGCCTGGTGGTCGATGCTGCAGCAGCAGTTTGATGCGATGGCCACGGCAACCGCCGCATCCTTGCGGCAGGCCGATGCGTTTCGCCAGCAGGCCGGGCAGGCTATGGAGCAAGCCCAGCACAGTGCGGCGCAGGAGCCCGCCGCTCCCGTAAAAACCGCCCGCAAGACGAGCGGCGCGGCCAAGACTGCGTCCAAGAGCGCGGGCAAGAAAACCTGAACGACAACCTTGTAGGTACTTTTTTATGCTGAATATCGTGATTCTGGCAGCAGGTCTGGGCAAGCGCATGCAATCCGACCTGCCCAAGGTTCTGCACCCCATTGCCGGCAAATCCATGCTGGGCCATGTGCTCGACAGCGCGCGCGAACTGGGGCCGGAAAAAGTCGTAGTGGTGGTGGGGCATGGCGCCGAGCGTGTGCGCCAGGCGTATGGCCAGGACGGTTTGGCCTTTGCCTTGCAGCAGCCCCAACAGGGTACAGGCCATGCGGTGCAACAGGCCGTGCCTGAGTTGGCAGGCGGCGATCAGGCCGATGACGCCACCCTGGTGCTGTACGGCGATGTGCCGCTGGTTCAACCCGAAACCCTGCGCCGCCTGTTGCAGGCGCGGGGTCAGGGCGTGGCCGTCTTGACCGAAATCCTGGCCGATCCCAGTGGCTATGGTCGCATCATTCGCGGCGCGGACGGTACGGTTCAAAGCATTGTTGAGCACAAGGACGCCAACGATCAGGAACGTGCCGTGCAGGAAGTCAATACCGGTATTCTGGTGGCTCCCACGGCCAAGCTGAAGGACTGGCTGGGCCGCATTACCAACGACAATGCACAAGGCGAGTATTACCTGACCGACATCGTCGCGCTGGCCGTGGCCGATGGCGTGCCCGTGCAGGCAGCCCAACCGGCCGCGCCCTGGGAAACGCTGGGTGTGAACAGCCGTGTGCAGCAGGCCCAACTGGAGCGTCTGTGGCAGGCCGAACAGGCGCGACGCCTGTTGGAACAAGGGGTGACGCTGGCCGATCCGGCTCGTTTCGACCTGCGCGGCACCTTGGAGTGCGGGCGCGATGTGTTCATCGACGTAGGTTGCGTTTTTGAAGGCCGGGTGGTGTTGCAGGACGGCGTGCGCGTCGGCCCTCATTGTGTCTTGCGCGATGTGACCTTGGCGGCCGGCACTCAGGTGGAAGCCTTCAGTCATTTGCAGCAGGCCATCGTGGGCCAGGAGGCCCGAATCGGCCCGTATGCCCGTCTGCGTCCTGGCGCGGTGCTGGGCGATCAGACTCACGTGGGCAACTTTGTGGAAATCAAAAACACGCAGTTGGGCAAAGGCTCCAAGGCGAATCACCTGAGCTATGTGGGCGATGCCGATGTGGGTGAACGCGTCAACATCGGCGCAGGTACCATTACCTGCAACTACGACGGGGTCAACAAATTCCGTACTGTTATCGGCGATGATGCCTTTATCGGTTCGGACACGCAGCTGGTGGCACCTGTTACCGTCGGCCGTGGCGCGACCATCGGTGCGGGCACGACGTTGACACGCAATGCGCCCGACGAGCAACTGACGCTGTCGCGTCCCGAGCAGCGCAGCGTGCCGGGCTGGAAGCGTCCGGTGCGCAAGTCCTGATGCGCTTTGAGGTCTGCCAGCCAGTGCGGGTCGGATTGTCGCGGCCAGTCGCATGGCGGCTTGGTCCGGGCGGCGTGGTTGGCCAGACTTTGTTTGGCGATCCGACCGGGAGTTCCGCACAGATCGTTGACAGGCCGCGCTTAACGGGCGTTCATCATGCGCATTCTGCAGCTTAATTTCGAGCGTGGCTGGCGCGGCGGCGAACGGCAGACGCTGCTGACCCTGCAGCATTTGCAGGAGGCGGGTCATCAGGTGAGTTTGTTGGCTCGTCGCGGCGAAGAACTGGCCCGCCGTGCGCGCGCGGCAGGGTTGACTGTGATCGATTGCGCATCCGCTCCGGCCGCCTTTGGGTACTTGCTGCGGCATGGACGCGGCTTTGACATTCTTCATGCCCAGACGGCATCGTGCATGAGCTGGCTGGCAATGCTGCATGGCTGGCTGCGTGGCCGCGTGGTATTTACGCGGCGCACTGCCTTTGCCGTGGATAAGCAGCGCCACGAACAGGCAGTGGGCGGCCCTTTGTCGACTAAAGAGCGTCGCACGCGTTGGAAATGGCGTCGGGCCGACCAATTCGCGGCCATCAGTCAGGCGGCGGCGGCCGAGCCGCGCCGTCTGGGGTTGGCTGTGCAGGTCATTCCCAGCGCCATCCAGCCCTTGCCACCCGATCCCGATTATGTGGCTGCTTTGCGTTCACGCTGGAATCCCCAGGGTTTGCGGGTGCTGGGCACCACGGCGGCATTGACCGCGGAAAAAGACCCGCTTACTTTGATCCGTGCTGTGCATGTCTTGGCGCAGCGCCGTCAGGATTTTGTGTTCCTGCATTTCGGGGCGGAGGGTTCCGAAACGTCGGCGGCGCAAGAGCTGGTTGCTCGCCTGGGTCTGGAAAGTTGCTATGTGTTGGCCGGTTTCGAGTCGCGCCCGGAGCAGGTCTTTCGCATGCTGGATGGATTTGTGCTGAGCTCGCGGCACGAGGCTTTGGGCTCCAGTGTCTTGGATGCTTTTGTGTATGGCGTGCCGGTGGTTGCCACTATGGCCGGAGGCCTGCCCGAACTGTTGGGGCAGGGGCGTGGGCAATTGTGCGCGGTGGGTGATGCCCAGGCGCTGGCGCAGGCAATGGAATCATTGCTGGACCAGCCCGATGCGGTGCGGCAGCAAGCCGAGCAGGCGCGGCGCTGGGCCTTGCAAGAACATAGTCCTGCTACGATGGTGCAGCGTTATCTGCGCCTGTATGGGCAGTTGCTGCAGGCGCGGCGTCATAAGCGGGCTTAAGCGCCAGCGTCGTGGGAGTGCCGGGCTACCGTCAACCATGTGTGGGCCGGTGTGAATGCGGACATGGAGTCTGTGGCAGTCGCCGCCCTATGTGCCAGATGCGACAGGCTTGGCGGGCAGGGGTATGCGCGTCTCGAATTTGGCCTGGTGGATGGAAAAAAAGCTGCGCACGTTGCGCACATTGGCCTGGCTGGTGAACAGGGCGTGTGCCAATTGATGGTAGGCCGTCATGTCGCGCACTTGCAGCACCACAATAAAGTCCACCCCGGTCGAGACGCGGTAGCACTGCAACACGGCTTTTTCGGGCACCAGCAGACGCTCGAATTCGCGCAGAAATTCGTCGCCCTGACGATCCAGGGTAATTTCCACGATGGCGGTCAGGCTGGGGGCCAGACGGGCAGGATTGAGCAAGGCGACCTGGCGCATAATCACACCCTGATCGGTCAAACGACGCACGCGCCGCAAACAGGTCGGTGGTGAAGCATGCACACGCGCGGCCAGTTCCTGGTTGCTGATGGCGGCGTCATTCTGGAGCTGTTCCAGGATGCGTAGGTCCAGCTCGTCTAATTCAATCATGGCTTAATTTATCCGTATGTTATGAAATTTAATTTCATTTAAATTTATTAAAAATAATAAAATTACAGATACATTGATTTATGAAATTTTAGTTCATAACTATAAAAAAACAGAAATAAAATTTCTGATATTTAGGCCCAAAATAGCTCCATTCATGACTTGGCCGGCACTGTTGCGGGCCGAAACAGGAGTTTCGTATGTGTGGAATCGTTGGTGCTGTTGCGCAGCGCAATATCGTCCCCGTCCTGCTGGAAGGGCTCAAGCGCCTGGAATACCGGGGCTATGATTCCTGCGGGGTGGCGGTCCATGCCGACGGCCAATTGCGCCGGGCGCGCAGCACGCAGCGCGTTGCCGAATTGCAGGAACAAGTTCTGGCCGAACGCCTGGAAGGCTTTACCGGTATTGCGCATACCCGCTGGGCCACGCACGGCGCGCCGGCCACGCACAATGCCCACCCGCATTTTTCGGGCAAAGGCAAGGCGCGTATTGCTCTGGTTCACAACGGCATCATCGAAAATCACGACGAACTGCGGGTCGAACTGCAAGACATCGGTTATGTGTTCGAGAGCCAGACCGACACCGAAGTGATCGCCCACCTGATCGATCATCTGTACAACGGCGATCTGTTCGAGGCCGTGCAGCAGGTCATCCGTCGCCTGACCGGCGCGTACGCCATTGCGGTGTTCTGCCAGGACGAGCCGCACCGCGTGGTCGGCGCGCGCCACGGTTCGCCGCTGGTCGTGGGTCTGGGTACCAACGAAAATTTTCTGGCTTCGGACGCCTTGGCGCTGGCCGGCACCACCGACCAGATCATCTATCTGGAAGACGGCGATGTCATCGATCTGCAGATCAGCAAGGTCTGGATCGTGGGCAAGGATGGCCGCCCCGTGGAGCGTGCCGTGCATACCGTGCACACGCACACGGCCGCCGCCGAACTGGGGCCATACCGCCACTTTATGCAAAAGGAAATCTTCGAGCAGCCGCGTGCCGTGGGCGATACCTTGCAGGACATCGAAAGCGTGACCCCGGAGCTGTTCGGCGATCAGGCCTACAAGGTATTCCAGGACATCGACAATGTGCTGATTCTGGCCTGCGGCACCAGTTATTATGCGGGTCTGACGGCGCGCTACTGGATCGAGTCCCTGGCCAAGATCCCCGTGAATGTGGAAATCGCCAGCGAATACCGCTATCGCGACAGCGTGCCTAATCCGCGCACATTGGTGGTGACCATTTCACAGTCCGGTGAAACGGCCGATACCCTGGCCGCTCTGAAGCATGCCCGCAGCCTGGGCATGGAACAGACACTGACCATCTGCAACGTATCCACCAGCGCCATGGTGCGCGAATGCAAGCTGGCCTATATCACCCGGGCCGGGGTGGAAATCGGCGTGGCGTCCACCAAGGCCTTCACCACCCAACTGACCGCGCTGTTTCTGCTGACGATGGCGCTGGCTCAGGTCAAGGGCCGCATGAACGATCAGCAGGAAGGCGAGTACCTGAAATCCTTGCGCCACTTGCCGACAGCCATTTCCGCCGTGCTGGCACTGGAACCGCAGATCATGGCCTGGGCGGATCGCTTCGCCAGCAAGGAAAACGCCTTGTTCCTGGGGCGCGGCATGCATTACCCCATTGCCATGGAAGGCGCGCTCAAGCTCAAGGAAATCAGCTATATCCACGCCGAAGGCTATCCGGCCGGCGAACTGAAGCATGGTCCCCTGGCGCTGGTCACCGAAGCCATGCCTGTGGTCACCATCGCCCCGCGCGACGAACTGCTGGAAAAACTCAAGTCCAATATCGAAGAAGTCCAGGCCCGGGGCGGCGAACTGTACGTGTTCGCGGATGCCGACACGCGCATCGTCAGCAACGAACGCGTCCACGTGATCCGCATGCCCGAACACTACGGCAAGCTCTCGCCCATCTTGCATACCGTCACTTTGCAATTGCTGGCCTACCATACGGCTTGTTCGCGCGGCACCGACGTGGACAAACCACGCAACCTGGCCAAGAGCGTCACGGTGGAATAGGAGTACGTAGAAGGCGGCATGAAAGACGGCCACCATGTAGTCGTCTTTCATGTCGTCATTGCGTACGGGTCAAAGCTGTTCAAACAGTTCGCATCACGAACTGCTGTTTGTATGGCATTCAATGTAGCGGGGTGACAGCCTTTCGCGCCGTTTTCACAGCAGTTGCTGTCTTTGAGCCTCGTGCCAAACAAAAGGCGACAACTCTCGCAGCGTTTGAGAGTCTTTGTGTCGAAGGTATTGCGTGTAATGCCGCTGACGCATTTGATTATGTTCAGGGCTATCCAGTTTCAAGCGTTGGATCGTTTTGCGGGCCATCGCGGTCGTCTTTGCATCTAGATTTTGTCCGAGCCTAATTTCTCCACTGACTAGGTTCAACTCAAACGTATTGGGTGTTAAACCGATCGGGTCGAGCACATCGTCAAACTTGTGTTTGTTGCGGTTGGGCCCCAGGCATGACAAACGGTAGTTCGACCATTCGTAGGCTTGTCCGGCATTCTTGGATTTGGCGACGAAATGGTCTGTGGAGCTGGCCCCGCTTACCCATTCAAAATAAATCGCCAGATACGCGCAGACGCCGCCATAGGCCTCCCACAAGGCTTTGTTGGAGTGAGTCCAATAATTTTTGAGCTGGGATGCGACGGGCGGGGGCGCATTCGGATTGATGTTGTTTTGGGTCAACCATGCCAAGCCGGGATTCCTGACCAATGCGTCAAAATCCATCGGTTCAGGCTGACGTGTGACCGGGATCACTTCAGCCATCCCTTAGTCTTGATGACATAACGCCAGTTGAACAGAAAATCGTCGGTTGGGCTGAGTGCTTCGTGCAGTTTCTCATTCATGGCCTGGATTTGCTGGATATCAGGCGTATCAGCTTCCAATAAAGCAGACGCGTCCTTGAGCAGATTTTCATATTCCAAGGGCCGACTGCTACGAAGATCGAAAGCTTCACTGGTCAACCAACGATCGGCGTCGCCGTGTTTCTCGAACTCGCGCTGACGAAGTACCACTTTCCCTTCTTCCAGGTCCAGGTCCCACCAGGCATCTTCTTTAGCGTTAAAACTGGGTTCGGCCGACACCATGACCAGGGGCGAGTGCGTGGCTACGATCAATTGCACCTTTGCTTCTTTTGCCAAGGCCTGCGTCACATTCAATAAGGCCGATACAATCACTCTTTGCCAGCGTGGGTGCAGGTGTGCCTCGATCTCGTCGATCAGAAAGACCACTTGCGGTGTGGTGTCTTCGCCAAGCAGCTCTGCCGCTTTCCTGTGCTCCTGCCAACTCCAGACTAGCAGGTAGGCTAGAGCAATGATGCGCCGTACGCCAGATGACGCATGCAACACCGACACATTTTTGCCATAAGCAGTTTGCAGGGTGGGGATATCGCGAGCGTCGTCAAGGCTGATACGGGTCAGGGGTCCTGGCTTGAGTGGCTGGCTCTCTGTTTCAGACAGCTTTTCCAAGACGGCGCATAACTGCTCGTAAGCTTGGCCGTTTTCTTTTTGCCAACCGGCCCAGTCGTTGATTAAGCCATTGCAAAGTTGGCCGCGCTCTGGGTCTTTCAGCCCATCCCATACATCGCGTGGACTGAATGCATACGCAGGGACACGATCTTGCACATCCTGATTGCCGACTTTTTTCCAGTAGTTGCGTGCCGGGTCCCATACGGCAAAACCGCCATCGGCCATGGCGTATAACACCAGGCCGGGGTTGTGCGGCCGACCAGCCTTGCCTGTCCACGCCTCGTCACGGGTTGAAAATGTACTGGTATAACTGATCTCCTTGCCTGCTTTTCCTTGTACCGTGAAGGCGATGCTGCCTTCCTTCGCAGACTCTGGCCGGGCCACGTAACCGCTTACCAGTGACTTGTTCAGCGTATGTGGCCATCGGCGGGTCATGGCCCACCATGCAATATCTAATAAAAAGCTCTTGCCTAGGCCATTGTCCCCGGTAATTAGGTTTAGACGGGGCTTGAGTTTCAGACGCATTTCATTCGCTGGCCCCACTTGTTGCAGATGTAGTTCCTTGAGCATGTCAGCGTCCTTTACACGTGGTGATTTTTTCGCGCCAATAAATATTAAGTTAGATGAGCCTGCCGTTCCATCCAAGCTGTCTTTCGCAGCTTAGCGATATATGGCTAAACGGATAACAGACATTGGCAAGAGACGTTAAATGCCTATGGAACAACGCTGGCACAAGATCGTCAGTGAACGGAGCGAAGAGCATTATATAGCTTGCCGAATGGGCGAAACGTCAAAGTAGGGGCAGTAGTGTTATGTCTGCCAGTGCCAGTTTAGCGTAAGCAAACATGACTTCCAGCTCCCAGCATATCCACCAGCGTATGCGCTGGTGGCTTGATGGTGTCCTGCGGTACGCGTTTGTCGGGGCGGTGGCCGTGTTGATAAGCCTGCTTTGTCAGTAGTCAGAAGGTAATCAGCGGAAAGTGTTGCTGGATCTTCTTGCTGACGGTTTCGTTCAGGAAGGTCTGGAACATGGCTCGCGTGCTGTCGATCAGGTCTGGCGGCAGGGATGGGTTGCTGATCAGGTGTATGTTCCTGGAGTAACGGCCCTCGAACACATTGCGCACCAGCAGATGCGGGGACAGGGCCGTAATGCCTTGAAGGCTGAAGGCGGAAATCAGGCCCCAGCCTACGCCAGAGGACACCAGCTTGGACAGCGTGTCGAAGGAATCGACATAAATCGTGTTGTTGACCTTGATATCGTGCTGCGTAAAGATGGCCTGTATGCGTTGGCCGATCTGTGAGCGTTTGTCGTAGCCGATATAGCTGAGCTGCTGGACCATATCGGTAAAGGTCAGCCGGGCGTGCTGGCAGGGGGCGATCAGCACATAGGGGTCCTGGACCAGTAAAAACGAGTGGGCGGGCGGTGTGCCGGGATCGACGTTGGTGGTCACCAGCAGATCCAATTCGCCCGCCTTGAAGGCCGAATCCAGACTGCTGATGACGCCCGATTGCACACTCAGAGTATGAGCGCGGTCCGAGAAATTTTCGACAATGAACGGAGCCAGCACCGATGTGATCGAGTCAATGATGCCGATCCGCAGATGCCGGAGCCGCGAAGAATGGCTGAACTGCAGGAAATTCTGCATATGGGCGGCCTGAGATAGCCATGCCTCGCTCAGTTTGACCAGTTTTTTGCCGGCGTCGGTCAGGCAGACCGGCCGACTGTGTCGTTGCACCAGTAACACGCCGTAGTGCTCTTCGAGCTTGGCGATATTCTGGGAAATAGCGGCCTGGCTGACATTCAGTTGCTGGGCGGCGGTAGAAAAACTCCGTGTCTTTCCCACCGCGACCAGCATCTGGATCTGTCGTAGCTCAAATCCAATTTTTTCCATGTTCCTGAGCAAGCAAAGGGTTGGCTCAGGTTGATTTTAGGCGCAAAGCCCGGCCTTTGAGCATGCGGCTGATGATGCCGACCACAACCATATAGCCGATCAAGGCGGCAATGGTTTCAAAGACAAAGCCTTGCAGAATCAGCCCCGGCATGAAGGAAATCAGAATAATGTCGAACACGGCACCGGGCACGTACGCAATGGCATAGTCGTCCAGAATCGTGGTTTTGCGGTCCGGGTCGGCAATGCGCAGCAGCAAGATGGCAATGGCAACGGTGCCGGTCATCCAACCCCACGAAAAAACGCCTTTCTCGAACCATTGTTCGTCCAGCATGCGCGGGGCCACGTAAAACACCATGAACAGGCACAGCAGCAGCCCGATCACCATCAAGGCCAGCAGCGGGACGGCATAGCTGACCAGAACGGTGATCTTGATCGAGGCAATGCCAAAGACGATCAGATAATCGGTTGCCGTGCTGGAGACGTGGTTGAACAGTTTGGTGTCGAAATGCTGGAGCATGCCCAAGCGGTCCAGCAGGGCGCGGCTGATGGTGCCCAGCAGGAACGCGCAGGCAAAGGTGGGTACCGAAATAAAATCATTCAGCCCGGACAGGTACGAACTTAAATAGTAGGCCCCAGTCGTAATCAGCAAGATCAAGGCAAGATGCAAAGACAACGCGTCGATCGACGATGCCGAGACGGTTTCCTTGCCGATGGCCACGCGGTCGGCCGCTTCGATCAGTCCCTTGCGATGGTGAACCTCCATTTTTTCGAACGGCGTCAGCCCGCTGATCAGCCCCTTGCGGGCACCATGACGGATAATCGCCAGGCCCATCAAAATAGCGGCAAAAACGCCTACCGTGGCCGATGTCAGCGCCAGCGTGGTGGCATCGTTCCAGCCCAATTCGGCAAACGAGTTGCCCATCGCAACAGCGGTGCCGTGGCCGCCCATAAAGCCGGCCGGCATGATCAGACCAAAGGCCGGGGACAGGTCAGGCCAGATGTATACAAAGACCAAGGCACCGACCACCAGGCCGACCAGCCACTGCGAGGCGGTGGCGATCTGGTTAAAGGCCCAGAGCTGGCCGGAGCGCGATACCAGTAGCGACGGCGCGGGAAAGCGTGTGGCCAGTCCTACGCCGGCAAAAATAACGGCAATCAGCATGCCGCCATAGGAGCTGAACGCACCGGAAATCGGCAAGGCATCCACGCCTTGTGGTCCCAGGGCCAGGCCCAGCAAACCGGCAATCAGCGCCACCGGCATGAACAGTTTTTGCACCAGAGTCACATTGGACCGGATCAGTTTGCACAGCAGTATCAGACCGCTGGCAATGCCAAAGTCAATCGTCAGATTCCAGATAGTCATTCAAATAGGCTCCTCGTTCTTGTTGGTGGCAGGGCTTATAGTTCGCTGGCGGATTCACGTCTGGCCAGAGCCATGCGTGCCTTGACGCCAACGCTTAGAAAAGGTTCGGGGGGGTTGATGGCCGGCTTTTGGCTGATCTCCAGCATGTCGGACAGGCTTTCGGAGTGCTCGCCCAGCGCCATATGCGCCAGCAGCTTGCCGGTAATGGTGCCGCGCGTGGCTCCCACGCTTTGGTGAATGCCGGAGAAAAACAGGTGCTTGTCGAGCTCGCCAAAAAACGCCTGGTAGTTGCGGGACAGCGCACAGGCTCCTCCCCAGGTGTAGTCCAGTGTCAGGTTCTCGAACTGTGGATAGCGTGCCCGCAAGCCCTGAAGATGGCTGTCGCGAATGGCGCGGCGCGTGCCCAGGTCGTCGTGGTAATTGGGCACGAACTGGTAGCTGTTGCGGATCACGAGCCGGCGGTCCCGGCTCAGGCGCAGGGTCGTGCCGCCGTGGTCGGCAGGCGTTGCGCCCCAGGACGACACCTGTCGAAAGACGCGCATTTCGTCCGTGCTCAGTGGCCGGGTCATGCTGGCGTAAGTCATGGTCGGCAGCATGCGCGCTTGCAGGTAGCCGAATTCCTTGGTGAAGATATTGGTCGCCAAAATGACCTTGGGTGCCGTAAAGACAGCGTCTTGCGTGCTGATGTCGAACTGGCTGTTGTGGCGGGCCAGCTCCAGCACCGGGTGCTCCTCGTACAGTTCCACGTTGGCCGGCAGGGTATCGGCCAAGCCGTTGACCAGCGCCGCCGGTTGCACCAGCACGCATTTGTCCGTATGGATGGCCTGGCTGTAGTAGTTCGATCCCAGCACATCGGCCAGCGGTTGGCTGTCGATGATGGTGTAGGGGTAGCCGAAGTCATCCAGCAGAGTGGCGTAGTTCTTCAGAAAACCGATGCCGCGTTCCCCGACGGCCACTTGATATTTGCCGGTTTCTTCCCAGTCGCACTGGATCTGGTGATGTTGCACATGGTGCCTAAGATCGGCGATGGCTTCCAGATTCAGGCGATAAATCTTCTTTTTCCGCTCCAGGCTACCCAATTCCAGGTCGCGCTTGTGGGGCAGATCGATCAGAAAGCCAGAATTGCGGCCCGAGGCACCCTGGCCGACTTTCAGCGCTTCGAGCAGAATCACGCGATGATCCGGGCGCAGTTGCGCATAGGCGCGCGCCGCCGCCAGGCCCACGAAGCCGCCGCCCACAATGACAACGTCCGCGCGCTGCCGGCCATGCACCTGTCGGCTTGGCCGTGTCTGGGTCAGCAGTTTATACCAGCCGCAGCGGCCGTCATCACGGGGCAGGGTAATAGGCATTATGAAGCTCGGAAAAATAGACAATGGCAGATGTATAACGCCAAACTATTGCGGCTTCATCCAGTATCACTTCCTGCGCCAGCAAGATAAGCAAGACTTATAGTATAGGTATCAAGAAAGAGGTGGCGCAATCCTTGTGGACGCATCAGTCCGACACGATTTGACGGTTCGGCTGTGTGTGAAAAGGTCGGGTTTACGCTATGAAAAGATAGTCAGACGTCGACTTGGCCGATGTTGCTTCGCAAGCAGGTGGTAGCCAGTTTCATCAAGCGGGGACGACACAAAAGCGTATTTTGTGATGATATGGCCTTGTTTTTTTACTTTTCAGAAGTTCACCCCTATTTTGATTCGTTCATAGATTATCGTTTATTGAGTATAATCAGTAATCTATGAACGATATTGAGCGGGATCATGCCTAGGAAATTAGACAAAAATCCGTTTTATTTGCCGGCTGTCGAGGCAAGGGCTATCGCATGGGGACGGTGCGTGCGTACGCAGCGGGTGGCGCAAAAAGTCACGGCCCGGGTTTTTTGTTCCCGTATTCAAGTTTCCGAGAGCACCTTGCGCCGGCTCGAACAAGGCGACCCCTCGATAGCCGTAGGCACATACCTGACCGCGCTCGTGGCCCTGGGCCTGCTCGATCACGTCGTGCCCATGCCCGCATCGCATTGGATCGGCGGCGACCCGGCCGCGCGCGCAAGACCCGTAAAGGACGATGATGACTACTTCTAAGCCTTTGTACGTCTATCTGCAGCGCCCAGACACCGGGGAGTGGGTCACAGTTGGGCGATATAGCCATGATATGGTCGGCGAGACGGGCCGATTTGTGTATGCGCCGAGTTATCTGGAAGCGGGTTATACCTGGTCTATCGATCCGGTTAATTTGCCATTAAATCGTTCTGAGCCGGCTGAGGCCCGACGTTATGGTGGTCTGCATGATGTCTTGCGTGATGCCTGTCCGGATGCGTGGGGGCGATTGTTAATTCAGAGACAGCATGGCTTATCGGATAACGCCCCCCATTATGCGTATTTGCTTAAAGCGGATAACGAAGACAGATGGGGGGCTTTGGCGGTAGGCACTAGCCCTAAACCCTCAGTCGCGAAATTGGCGTCGCCCTCTATTGCCGACCTTGGCAAGTTGACGGAAGAACTGTTGGCGATGCAGTTAAGTCGACCGCCGGTGGATGCGAAATTGCGGCGTCGACTGATGGCGACACCCAGCCTGGGAGGAGCTAGGCCTAAAGCGACAGTACGTGATGGGCCGCAGTTCTGGATTGTTAAACCTCGGTTGCCGTCCGATACCGAGGATATTCCTCGATTGGAGCATGCGACCCAAGAATGGGGCACGGCGGCAGGGATGCGGTTTGCCCAGACGGTGTACACCCCTTCGGATAGCAAGTCGGCATTGAGCGTGTTGCGCTCGTTGAGGTTTGATCGGAACGGTGACCGTAGAGTCATGGCTTTGAGTGCTGCATCGCTGCTGCAAACTGAATATCCGGGACAGGCGAGCTCGTCTGCATGGAGCTACCCCTCTTTGGCGAAAACCCTGGCATTGATCGGTGCGCCGCCCGAAGATTCGATCGAGTTGTATTGTCGGATGATTTTCAATGCCGTGATTGGTAATGATGATGATCACCCGCGTAATCATGCAATTTATTACGTACATGATGAAGGCCGCTGGCGTCTGGCCCCTGCGTTCGATGTCGTGCCGAATCCGGACTTTGCCCCTGGCTACTTGTCGATGGAGTTAAGTGTTGGGGAACGTGCGATTAGCCGATTCAATGCGCTACGTGACGCCAGTGCGTTTGGGCTGGCCTCGCATGACCAGGCAAGTGATCTGCTTGACGCCTTGCTAGAGCGTATCGAAGCATGCTTTGAGGATGTCAAACCCTTATTCGGGGACACGCTGACGGTGCTGATGGAGAGTCGATTGGCGGCCGGGCTTGGGCGCTTGCGGCAGTAAGCGCTCAGGGGCCTGGCACATGCCTGACTAGGCTGATTTGTGAGCGGCGCGCAGAACTGGACCCGATCAAGGAATCGGGCGCAGTTCTGTGCCAGCGGGCCAGAGACGCTGTGCTACTCTAGTTTGGTTCCGGTTGACTGAATCAGCGCCGCCCACCAGCGCGTGTCATTTTGGATTTGAGTTGCAAATTCGGCCGGGGTGCTGCCGATTGGCTCGGCTCCCAGCCCTTGCAGGCGTTCGCTCATGCTCGGGTCGGCCAGTGCCTTGACGACCGAGTCGTGAAGCTGTTCGATAATGGGCTGTGGGGTGCCGGCAGGTGCCATGAGCCCTTTCCAGGCTGTAATCACAAATCCTTCCAGCCCGGCCTCCTTGGCGGTTGGCGTATCGGGCATGGGCTGTGCGCGCTGCTCACCGGCAACGGCCAGGGCGCGCAGTTTGCCCGATTGCACGTAGGGCAGCAGCGGGGGCATATTATCTATGATCATGTCGATATGGCCTGCGATCAGGTCGGTAACGGCCGCGTTTGTTCCTTTATAAGGAACATGCAGCACTTGGACCCCCGCTTGTTGATTGAAGAGCTCGCCGGCCAGGTGCGCCGGAGTGCCTGTGCCCGGTGACCCAAAACTTAGTTTTCCGGGGTTGGACTTTGCGTAGCCAATAAATTCCTGCAGATTTTTTGCCGGAATGGATGCATTGATGGCCATCAGGTTGTAATCCTTGACCAACAACGAAATGGGCGCGAGATCCTTGGATGGCTGGTAAGGCATGTTGGGATACAGGCTTGGATTAATGACGGTTGGGCCAGCGGATGCCAGCAAGAGCGTATAGCCGTCGGGTGCCGCACGTGCCACGAAGTCGCCGCCAATGTTCCCGCTGGCTCCGGCTTTGTTTTCAACAATCACTGGCTTGCCTAGATCGACGGCCATTTTTTCAGCGAGCAGGCGAGCCAGGATATCAGCCGACCCGCCTGGTGAAAATGCCACAATCAGACGGATCGGCTTGTCGGGGTATGCCGCCTGCGCCGGAGCAGTGGGCAATACGGTGGCCAAGCCGAGCGCAACAGCGAGTGAGCGTGAGAATGCTTTCCACATAATGTCTCCTTGTGTTTTAAATGATGGCTGCCATACGGTGTGGCAGCCAGGTTTGCGCGATGCCGATTGATGGCTTATTGCTCTTTGAGTGCAGCCGCATAGGCGGCGCTGCTTTCACTTTCGCTATCTGTTGCTAGACTGACCTTTACGGTTAGACCGGTGCCGTTAAAGCGAAATGGTTTGGTATAGGCAAAGCTGACTGGCGCACCTGCATCTTGACCGCAATTCAATCCAGCGGTGGTGCCATGCGTCGGCCATGTTTTTGGGATGTCGACTTTGCCGATTTCGGCGTCATTGGCTATCAGCGTGATCTGTCCCGCCTGCTTCCCGGTTCGATTGAAATGGAGTTTGACGGTGGATTGGCCAGGAGTGGTCGGGTATGAACCCTCGAGGCGGTAGCTGACCGACTCGGAATACACATACTCGTAGTGGATGCGGTTATTTTTCATATACAACACAAAACCGCCAAAATGACTTCCCCAAGCCAGTAGTACGCCATTGAGCGGCTCCGGGCCGGCGGTAAAAGTGGCGGTGATGGTATAGCTGCGGTCTGTGATGTCAGGCGCTTGCATTCTGTCTACGCGTGCCATATTGCTATGGAATTCGTAGTTGAGCGTCTGGTTCATTTTGAGTCGTTCGGCCGCACGTTCCCAGTCACGATCATCAAGGGGCAGTACACCGTATTGGTTTGCTTGCTCCCACCAGAGGGCCACCAGTTGTTGTAGTTTCTCGGGATGTTGGCTGGCCAGGTCGTGCGCTTCGGAAAAATCTTCAGACAGGTGATAAAGCTCCCATGTATCAAGATCGAAGTCAGCGCCTTTCGGATGCCTTGAGACGGCTTTCCAGCCGTGATGCCATATGGCACGGTCGCCAAGCAGCTCGAAAATCTGGGTGTCCTTTTGGGTTGGCGCATGGCAGTGGCGCAGCGTGTACTGCATGCTCACGCCATGAATGGGCAGTTGGGCGACGCCTTTGTATTGTTCCGGTGCCTGGATATCCATAATCTCGTACAGCGTCGGGGCAATGTCGATGACATGGTGGTATTGCTCTCGCAGGACGCCAGGGTCGGCGATGTGGCCAGGCCAGTGCATGATTAAAGGTGCGCGGACTCCGCCGCCATGCACATTTTTCTTGTACCACTTCAACGGGGTATTCGAGACCTGCGCCCAACCTGTTGGGTAGTGGTTGTACGCCAGTTCGCTGCCGATCTTGTCCAGGTATTGGATGCCCACTTGTGGGGATTCGGGCTCGTATACCATGTGTTTGCGCAAGTTGATCGCACCGGTTGGACCTCCCTCGGGGCTGGCACCGTTGTCCGACAGCAGAACAATTAATGTATTGTCTAGTTGGCCGATGTCCTCAAGGTAAGCGATCAAGCGTCCGATTTGCTCATCGGTGTGCTCCAGAAAGCCCGCATAGGTTTCTTGCAGGCGTGCCAGCAATGCCCGTTCTTCGGCTGGAAAGTCGTTCCAAGGCCGTACACCCGGATTGAGTGGGGCCAACTCAGTTTCAGGCGGCACGATGCCCAGCGTCCGTTGTTTTTGTAGTCGCTGGCCGCGGATGGTGTCCCAGCCGCAGTCATACCGGCCCTTGTAGCGCTCGATATATTCTTTTGGCACGTGGTGTGGCCAGTGGCAGGCACCAAGAGCCAGATACATGAAGAACGGTCGTCCTTGAGCTGAACTGAGATGATCCTTTATGTCGGTCATCGCGTGGTCGACCAGATCCGTGCTGAGGTGATAATCACCCGTTGCGTTCAGTTCGATGGGACGATTGTCTTGGCACAGTTCGGGGTTCCACTGATCAGTAAGAGCGCCATGAAAACCGTACCAGCGATTAAATCCTTTGCCTAAGGGCCAGTTATCGTGCGGGCCGGCAGCGCCGTAATCCGCGATATTGGTTAAGTGCCATTTTCCAACTGCGTAATTGGAGTAGCTGTTCATGCCCAGTACTTCTGCGACAGTGGCGGCGTTATTGCCGACCTGACCGGTATAGCCCGGATACCCGCTGGACCATTCTGCAATAATGCCGACACCCGCGGCGTGCGAATTGCGGCCTGTCAGCAGACAGGCGCGAGTGGGCGAACACATCGAGGTGACATGGAAATTTGAATAATGCGCTCCATGTGCAGCTAGGCGGTCCATGTGTGGGGTGGCAATTTCCGAACCGTAGCATCCTAGGTCGGCAAAACCCACATCGTCCAGCACGACAAACAAGACATTCGGTGCATTGTTCGGTGTTGCAGGCTTGGCTGGCCACCAGGGCGTCGAGTCCCGATATGTGCGGCCTATGGTGCCTTTGAATTGATCGGCAGGTTTAGTCATTGCTGTCTCTATGCTATTGATCTGGTCGGATGCTCTGGGCTATCGCTGTAGCCCAGATGAGCTGTCTCTATAGTGATGCAGCGCAAGCAGCGTCTGGCGCTGCGCGCGTGCATGTTTTTTTGATGTGCTTACCTCGCAACCCCAGCGTAGGGAACATCCTCGTTCCCATATCGGCGCACACGGATATTGGCTTGTTCGCCATGACCGACCATGCCTTCAATATCACACAGTCTTGAGCAGTACCGGCCGACCAAAGAGGAGGCCTCGTCGGTCAGTATTTTCTGGTAAGTGCATGTTTTGATGAATTTTCCGACCCATAGTCCGCCTGTGTACCGGGCGGCTTTGCCGGTGGGTAGGGTATGGTTGGTGCCGATGACTTTGTCCCCGTACGCGACGTTGGTGCGCGCGCCCAGGAAAAGGGCTCCGTAATTTTGCATGTTCTGCAAAAAGTAGTCGGGGTCGCGCGTCATGACTTGTACATGCTCGCTGGCGATCAGGTCTGCTTGCTCGACCATCTCTTCGTAACTATCGCAGACGATGACTTGCCCATAATCCCGCCAGGAAACTCCTGCTGTTGCCGCCGTCGGCAGCACTTGCAGCAAACGGTCGATTTCTTTGATGGTCGCCCGAGCCAGTTCTTCCGAATTCGTGATCAACACAGCAGGGGTGTTGTACCCGTGTTCGGCTTGGCCCAGCAGATCGGTGGCGCACAGTTCGGCATCGACCGAGTCGTCGGCAATAACCAGCGTTTCAGTGGGGCCAGCCAACAAATCAATGCCGATTTTTCCGAATAATTGGCGTTTGGCTTCGGCTACATAGGCGTTGCCCGGCCCGATAACCATTGTTGTCGGTTCAATGCTGGCAGTGCCGATGGCGAATGCGCCAATCGCCTGAACCCCGCCTAAGGTATAAATTTCATCCGCTCCGGCCAGATGCATGGCAGCGACGACCGCAGGCGATGGTTTGCCGTTGACGGCGGGCGACGAGGCGACGACCCGCTTTACGCCAGCAACTTTTGCAGTGACTACGCCCATGTGTGCCGAGGCGACAAGAGGGAATTTTCCGCCTGGGACATAGCAGGCCACGCTTTCAACAGGCAGATTCTTATGGCCCAGTATGACTCCGGGCAGTGTTTCTACTTCAATATCTCGCATAGAGTCTTTCTGCAACTGTGCAAAGTTGCGGATTTGCTCTTGTGCAAAACGAATATCATCAAGTTGGCCTTGGCTCAATTGTGCGATGCAGGCTTGTATTTGTTCATCGGTCAACCTGAATGATTCCGGTGCCCATTGGTCGAATTTCTGGGAGTATTCGCGCAAGGCGTCGTCGCCTCGCTTACTGATGTCGGCAAGAATATTGCTGACGGTACTTTGAACGCGGGCTGCGTCGGATTCGGACTGCTCCTCGGTGCGACCTTCCTTCAGGAACCGGACCATGACTACTCCTTTTTCGAGATGAGATGCCGAGCATCTGGGCTGTGCTGTCAATGCAAATATTGATATATTTACACCAGCTGTTTGCATAAATTATTGTGCAAATAATGGTGCAAATGTAATGCAAATAATGAGTGGAAACCCCTAAATCATGAGTGTGCAATGAAACACAACGACCTATCCTCTCGAAAAAACACATTGAAAGATGTAGCAGAGCTTGCAGGGGTGGCTATCTCTACCGTCTCGCGGGCCTTGTCTGGGCATCCTGCAATCAGCGAAGCAACGCGTGATGCGGTGCAGGCAGCGGCCGGGCAGTTAGGCTATCGCATGCCGATGCAGGGCCGGAAATTACGAAAATCAGCGACCAAAATTATTGGTGTGGTGGTCGGCGCGTTGCACAACCCATTTATCACCTCTTTGATTGCTCATTTGCACGACGCATTCGACGAGGCGGGTTATCACATGATTCTTATCATTGACTCAATGAGTGAATCTAATTGCCTGCAAAAGCTGCGCCCATTGGTAGATGGGTATTTGGATGGCTTGATCCTGGCAACGGCGACCTTGGATTCGCCCGTTGTGGCGGAGTTAAAGCGCCGCGTGATCCCTTTGGTGCTGGTTATTCGTTCGGTCGATGACCCGACAATCGATACAGTCGAGATTGATAATGTGCATGCGGGCGCAGAAGCCGCCCGCCATCTCTTTGAGTTGGGTCATCGACGGATTGGTTTGGTGATGGGGCCGCGCAATACATCGACCAGCCGGGACAGGGCGGAAGGTGCCCTGTCCTGGTTGGAAGGTCAGGGAATCGAGCGGCAGACTGTTCCGTTGATTCATGGGCTCTACACCATGGAAAGCGGCTACTCAAGTGCGGTGACGTTGTTGTCTGCTTCGCATCCTGTGTCTGCGATTATTGCGGGCAATGACACGATGGCCCTGGGGGTGCTGGAAGCGGCCAAGCGTAAGGGAATTGCTGTGCCGCATCAGTTATCGGTCTTGGGGTTTGATGATATGCCCCTGGCGGGTACGCATGTCATGTCACTGACTACGATCAGGCAGCCCGTTGAGACAATGGCCCATACCGCGGCGCGCAGATTGTTGGACCGGATTAATGGGGTGATACCTGGGACAGGATCGCGTGATGTACTGCCTATTCATCTTATTCAGCGTGAAACGACGGCGGCCTGGGACACAGAAAAATCTATAAAGCCCGACAGCCTTTAGGCAGCTCGGCGTTCTTGACATAGGCACGCACTTCTTGAGCCAGTGCTGTCGCGGCTGGAGTGGGCGCATGGTCCTGGTGAAACATCAGGCACAGCGTGCGCACCAGTTTGGGCGCGCGCAGCAGCGCGAACGACAGGCCGGGCACTAGCACGCGGTGGGCGGCCAGGGCGGGCAGCAAGGCGATGGCCAGGCCGCTATGGACCAGAGCCGCCTGAGATGTGGTGCTGGATGCCTCGTAGAAAGGCGCGGCGGCTTCGATGGGTAGATCCGCTCGCGATTGCAGCACGGCCATGATGCCGGTCTCGTCGACCACACCCACCAGCTTGCGGTGTTCCAAGGCTTTCCAGCTGACAGTGCCCCGGGCATCGGGTTTGATCTGATCGTCGTCGCTGCGGTAGAGCACGCCGAACTGGTCTTCCAGCAAGGGTTGACTGTCCAGTCCGTGGACGTCTGCCCACGGGCTGGTCAGGCCGAAATCCACTTCGCCGGCGGCGACCTGCCGCTGGATGCGGCCCGAGTTGTCATCGCGCAGATACAGGCGCACGGCGGGGTGGCGCTGCGAGAAGGTAAAGGCGGCCGGCGCGATCAGATCGGTAATGGCCGATGGGGCCGCCGCCACGCTGACGCGACCGCTTTTCAGTGCGCCGTAGCGCATGACATCGCCGATGGCCCCATCGAAATCGGCCAGCAGACGGGTCATGCGCGGCAGAAACTCCTGGCCTACCGGGGTCAGGGTGACGCGCCGGCTGGTGCGCGAGAACAGGGGAGTGTTCAGTGCCGCCTCTAACTGCTGAATCAGGCCGGTGACAGACGACTGGGTCTGGAACAGGCGGCGTGCCGCGTGGGTAAAACTGGCTTCCTGAGCCACGGCCACAAAGGCGTTCAGATGTTTCAGCGTAATGTGTTTGGGCAGTCTATCCATCTCTATTTGCGATCAATCCATTAACTTAAACAATTTTTAATATTAATCATGCCTTTGGATAATACGCTCAACGCCTGCGTTCGTGGGGGGATTCGTGGAGAGTGGTATGCAGGCAGACGACCGCAGGCTGGACGTCAAGATTTCGGATGGCTGGATCGTGGATGGAACGGCCGCACCGCGTTGGCGTGGCGACCTGGGCATTCGCGACGGGCGCATTGTTGCCCTGGGCGATCTGAGCGCCTGGTCGGCCCAGTACAGCCTGGATGCCGATGGCAAAGTGGTGGCCCCCGGTTTTATTGATACGCACGGTCATGATGACCTGATGTTTATTGAAAAACCCGCTCTGGACTGGAAAACCAGTCAGGGCATTACCTCGGTGGTGGTGGGCAATTGCGGCGTCAGCGGTTTTCCGGCCCCTTTGCCGGGCAATTCGGCGGCGGCCCTGGCCCTGCTGGGCGAATCGCCCTTGTTTGCCGATATGGCCGAGTATGTCCAGGCCGTTCAGGCCTTGCGGCCCATGATCAATGTGGCGGCCTTGGTCGGCCATGCCAATTTACGCATGGCCGTGATGGCGGACCCGATGGCCACGCCTACCGACCAGGAGCAGGCGCAGATGCAAGCGGTGCTGGATCGCGCCCTGGAGCAGGGCGCAGTCGGGTTCAGTACTGGGCTGGCTTACGAGCCGGGCTGCATGGCCCAAGCCGCGGAACTGGAAGGGCTGGCACGGGTGGCGGCCGCACGTGGTTCGCTGCACACCAGCCATATCCGCAACGAAGGCGATACCGTGCAGGAGTCGGTGCAGGAAGTGCTGGATGTGGGTCGCCAGACCGATTGCGCCACCTTGGTGTCGCATCACAAATGTATGCTGCCGGCTAATTGGGGGCGCAGCGAACATACCTTGGCCAATATCGATCAGGCGCGCGCGGCGGGTTTGCAGGCGGCGCTGGACATCTATCCGTATTCGGGCAGCTCTACCATTCTGATCCCGGAGCGCGCCCACACCATAGAGAAAATTCGCATCACCTGGTCCGAGCCACATCCCGAATGCAACGGCCAGTACCTGGCCGACATTGCCCGGCAGTGGGGCTGCGACCGCGAAGCCGCCGCGCGCAAGCTGCTGCCGGCAGGCGCGATTTATTTCGCCATGGACGAGCAGGAAGTGCAGCGTATTTTCAGCCATCCCTGCTGCATGGTGGGCTCTGACGGCCTGCCAGCCGATGCGCATCCGCATCCGCGTCTATGGGGCAGCTTTACCCGCATTCTGGGCCGTTATGTGCGCGAGGATGGCTTGATGCCGCTGGAGCAGGCCGTTGCCAAGATGACCGCGCTGCCTGCGTCCGTGTTCGGTTTGCAGGATCGCGGCGTATTGCGCCCCGGAGCCTGGGCCGATGTGGTGGTGTTCGACCCCGATACCGTACAGGATTGCGCAACCTGGGAGCAGCCTACGCTGCCGTCCGAGGGTGTGCAGGCTGTGTTCGTCAATGGCGTGCAAGTGCATCCGCAGGCGCCACAGCAACGGCCCGGTCAGGTGTTGACCCGGGCTTTCCCCGCCCGGGCGCAAAGCCTGGCGCAGGAGCCGGGCCGGCCATAGGCCGGCGGGCTCTGGACAAGAAAAGAACAGCCATCGCTTGGGTCCAGGACCAGGGCGGGGCGCATTGCATCACAATTGGGCCGGCTCCGTCATGGGTCGGCGTGCGAGGATCGTAAAGGAGACGTCATGACTTTAACTCAGCAACAGGCACCTACCGGCAAGCGCAATGCGGCCATGGTGGTGTATTTGATCGGGCTGGCCATTGCCCTGTATACCCATTTTTATTTGCCCGGCGAGACCTCTTTATGGGGACTGACGCCGGTGGTGGTGTTTGCCGTCATCGCGCTGCTCGGCGTGGACATTGTGCTGGCGACCATCGGTGCGATTGTGCTGGGGGCCATCATGACCAGCACCACACCGATTGCCATGGGCAAGCTGCTGGCCGAATCGCTGGGTTCCTTTATTGCCGTGGTCGGTCTGATCATCGTGCTGGGGGCGGGCGTGGGCGAAGTGGCTGCGCGCACGGGGGCAGCCGAACAACTGGTGCGGGCCATCGTCAAGCGCATCGGTTTGTCCAATCCGGTGCGTGTGCGCCTGGGGATCATGGTGACCTCGACCCTGATCTGTGGCGCGCTGGGCACCTTGGCCGGCGGCAACGCGATTATCGCGGCGGTGGTCATCCCGATCGCGGCGGCCGTGCGCCTGTCTCCGCCTGCCGTGGCCGCTTTGTTCCAGAGCGCGGGTTCTGCCGGTCTGGTTCTGGGACCGTTTACGCCTAACGTGGTCACGGTAACGGGCCTGACGGGTTTGAGCTATATGGAATACCTGACCGTGGCTGGTCTGCCTATGGCTGCCGCCACGCTGCTGACCGGTTGGTTCATGTCTGGTCGTATCCAGAAAATGACCGAAAAGGATTTCCAGTACGAAGAAGCCGCCCTGGGCGCTGCCGCGTTCGATTTGAACGCCAAAGTGTCGCCCAAGGCGGTGCGTGCGGCTTGGGCGTTCTGCGCAACCATCGTCACCCTGGCCGTGGTGGGCATCATGGCCAAGGCCGGCTTTGCCTTTGCGATTATCGTGATGGTGTCGCTGGGCGCGGTCACGGGTCTGGCCGGCGGCCTGAATCCGCGCGAGATCCTGCAGGCCATGTATGCCGGTGCGGGCAAGCTGATCTGGATCTTTTTCCTGTTCTGGCTGTTCAACCCTGTATTGGTGCTGGTCGATCAGCTCAATGCCTACCATGCCTTGCTCGATGCGGTGCAGCCGTATCTGGTGGGTATCAGCGGCGCGGCGCTGTGCATGATTATTGTCGGCTTTAACGTGGTGGGCCATATTCCCGGTGCCGCCGTGGCGCAGATGACCTTTACCGCCAAGATTTTCGGACCGCTGCTGGCCGCTGCCGGCGTGGGCCCGGCCGCCACCACGGCCGTCATTCTGGGTAGTTCGCAAATCGATTGGTTCGGCCCTTTCCCCTCGTCGGATATGTTCGGCCAGATGGGGCTGGCGCGTTCCACCCAGCTTAAATACATGCTGTATAACGGCTGGGCCGTGATGATCATCAACTTGTTGATGTTTGCCGTTCTGTTCACGATTCTGGTCTGATCGATACGGAGAGTGCCTATGTTCGCCCTTGGAAACAAACCGCTGGACGCGCAGACGCTGGGCCGTCGCCTGCAGCACAGTCTGGAACCCTTGCTGCGGCAGGAGTCGGCCCGTATCAGCATGGCGGTGCGCACGCTCGATGGTCAGCCCCTATTCGACTGGCAGGCGCAGCGCGCCATGCCGTCGGCCAGCCTGATCAAAGTGCCCATGCTGCTGTGTCTGCTGGAAGAAGTGGCCCAGGGGCGTCTGAGCCTGGAACAAACGTGCGCCTTACCGGCGTCGGGGCGAGCCGGTGGCACCGGTATTCTGGGGCAGTTGCCCAGCGTGCAGTCCCTGACGTTGCGCGAATTGGCTCAATTGATGATTATGCTCAGCGACAACGTGGCTACCAATGCCTTGATCGATCTGCTGGGCATGGCGCGCATCAATCAATGGAGCCGTCAGGCCGGACTGCAACAGACCGATCTGCAACGTCACATGATGGATGCTCAAGCCCGCGAGCAGGGTAAAGACAACTGGACCAGCGCGGCCGATGCCTGCGCGACTTTGGTGTACCTGCTGGATTCCCCCGCTTTGCCGTCGGCCTTGCGCAGCGAAGGGCTGCAGATGCTGGCCGACCAGCGCGAACGCAGCCATTTTGCCGCGCTTTTGCCGGCGCAGGCGCAGTTGGCGCACAAGACCGGTTCGTTGCCGGGCCTGCGTCACGACGCAGGTATTTTGACTGTGGACGGCCGCAGTGTCGTCTTGGCGGTATTGGCCGATGGTTTTACCGATGGCCGTACCAGCACGACCTTGTACGGCGGCGAAGGCGCGGGCGTGCTGGCGCGGCTGGCTGTGCATGTTGCCCAGACGCTGCAGGACTGATCTGGTGCTGCCCGAATGCTAAGGCCCGGCGTGCCGGGCCTGTAAGAAGGAAATACTATGTCTACGACACGCGTGGCCCTGATCCAACTGGACAGCGGCCGTGACCGAAATGCCAACCTGGAACAGATTGAACAGTGGGTGTTGGCGGCGGCCCGGGACGGGGCGCAACTGATTATTACCCCGGAATACAGCGATGTGCGCGGCGATACTGACTGGCTGCAGCACAATGCGACACCCATTCCGGGCCTGGTCACCGAGCATATGGCCGATCTGGCCCGACGCACCGGGGCCTGGATTCATATGGGGTCCATGCACGAACGCCGGCCCGACGATCATCGTCTGGGCAACACGGGCGTAACCTTTGCCCCCAATGGGTCCATTGTGGCGCAGTACCGCAAGGTTCATTTGTATGACGCCGTGGTGAACGGCCTGGAATACCGCGAATCCGACGACTTCTGTCACGGCGGGCAGGTGCAGACCGTGCAGATGGGCGAGCTGACGCTGGGCCTGAGCATTTGCTACGATCTGCGTTTTGCCGAACTGTTCCGCAGCCTGCGGGCGCGGGGAGCGAATGTGCTGGTGGTGCCGGCTGCCTTCAATGTACACACGGGCCGCGACCATTGGGAAGTCTTGCTGCGTGCCCGCGCCATTGAAAATCAGTGTTATGTCTTGGCGGCGGCGCAGATCGGCGGTCCCGGACCGGCTTTGCCGTGTCTGGGTCGCAGCATGATTATCGACCCCTGGGGCACGGTGCTGGCCTGCATGCCGGATCAGCCCGGTTATATCTGCGCGGATCTGGACCCGGCGCGTGTGGCGCAGCTGCGCACATCTTTGCCGGCCTGGAACCATCGTCGTGGCGACCTGTATCCTATTCCTTCCTGATCTTTCGGAGTCCGGCCATGTCTACGCCTGCTGTGTTTGATTTTTACCCCGGCACGGCCCCGCTGCTGATTTCCATGCCGCATGCCGGCACCTATGTGCCGCCGGATGTAGCGGCGCGGTTTACCGCAACGGCCCGGCAGGTGCCGGATACGGATTGGCATCTGCCGCGTCTGTATGCCTGCGCCCGCGAGCTGGGCGCATCGGTGCTGGTGGCTAATTATTCGCGCTTTGTGGTGGACCAGAACCGTCCGCCCGACAACACCAGCCTGTACCCCGGTCAGAGTGTGACCGGGCTGTGTCCGCTGGATACCTTTGGCGACGAGCCTATTTATCTGCCGGGGCAAGAGCCGCAGGAGCAGGAAGTGGCCGAACGGCGCGACGCGATCTGGCGGCCTTACCATCAGCAATTGGAGCAGGAACTGGCGCGTCTGTCCGCCATGCATGGCCGCGTTGTGCTGTGGGATGCCCACTCCATCCGTTCAGTGGTGCCGCGCTTTTTTCAGGGCACGCTGCCTGACCTTAACTTCGGCACGGCCGATGGGGCCAGTTGCGACCCAGCCCTGAGCGCGCGCCTGATGGCAGCCGCGCAGGCCGACGGGCGTTATACCAGCGTGCTTAATGGCCGTTTCAAGGGCGGCTACATTACGCGCAATTATGGTCGCCCCGCTCATGGTGTGCATGCCGTGCAGCTGGAAATGGCGCAGTGTTGCTATATGCAGGAGCACTGGCCTTTCGACTACCAGGACGAGGTGGCGCGTCGGGTGCAACCCCTGATCGAGACCTTGCTGCGCGAGGCGTTGGCCTTCGCGGCTCAGCCTTGATCCGGTCCCGGCCACCGCGGCCGGGGCGCTACACTATCGCCTTGGCCGTGTGGCCGTAGAGCGATGGAAACGATGGATACTTTTACCGCGCCCTTGTTCGGGCGACTGTGCTGCCCGCTGGACGGCTTGCCTTTGACCGCGCAGGCGCGCAGCTGGCGTTGCCCGTCGGGGCATACTTTTGACACGGCCAGCCAAGGTTATATCAACCTTTTGCCGGTGCAGAACAAGCGTTCGCGCGATCCGGGCGACAGCAAAGAGATGGTGGCGGCGCGTCGCCGCTATCTGGAATCGGGTGTGTATGCGCGTATTGCCACCGGTGTCGCGCGTTTGTTGATGGACGGCCTGGAAGGGCAGGCACCGTATGCCTGTCTGGATGCCGGTTGCGGCGAGGGTTATTACTTGCGTTGCCTGCAGGCGCAGGACACAAAAGGCGAACTGGCCCTGATCGGGCTGGATATTTCCAAATGGGCCGTCATGGCCGGGGCGCGCAGTTCGCCCGCCATGCGCTGGTTGGTCGGCAGCAACGCGCATTTGCCGGTTCCCGATGCCAGCCTGGATGCCTTGATCTGCATGTTCGGCTTTCCGGTACACGAGGAGTTCCGACGCGCTCTTAAACCTGGCGGGCTGCTGATTCAGGTAGAGGCCGGGCCGGAGCACCTGCTGCAATTGCGCCGCATCATCTATCCGACCTTGAAAGACGACAAACCGGCCGATGCGACCGGGCCGCAGGGCTTCAGCCTGGAAGCGGCCGAGCGCCTGTCTTTCGATATTGCCTTGGATTCTCAGGCGCAGATCGCCGATCTGCTGCTGATGACGCCGCATCTGTTTCGCGCCAGCGCGCAGGGGCTGGGACAGGCGCGCGCATTGGCGCGCCTGGAACTGACCGTGGACGTCAAGTTAGCGGCGTATCGACGTCTTTAAGCCTTAGCTGTTTTGCGGTGTCTGTTCCGGCAAGGGGCTGATTTCGACGCGGTTGCGGCCATTGCGCTTGGCGCTATATAGCGCCTGATCGGCCAGCTTGAGGACTTCGGCTTGATCGGGCGCATGGGCAGGCCAGTGCGCTACGCCGATGGAAATCGTGATGCTGGTGCCGGTCGGGCTAAGAGTGTTGCACAGCAGATTGCGCAGGCGCTCGGCGAGCTGCGTGGCTTGCTCTATGCTCTGATCGGGCAGGAACAGGAAGAATTCTTCGCCGCCGGCCCGGCAAATCAGGTCGGTGTCGCGCGTGACCGAACGCATCGTATCGGCCAGAAAACGCAGCACCTGATCGCCGACATCATGCCCCCAGGTATCGTTCACTTTTTTGAAGTGATCGATGTCGGCTGCCAGCACGGCCAGGGGGATGCCGGCGTTTTTCCATTGCTGCAACGCCGAGCCCATGCCCCGCCGGTTCGTCAAACCGGTCAGGGGGTCGGTATTGCGTTCCAGATCCATGACGTCGATCTTGAAGTGCAGCTTGCGCAAGCCGATCAACATGGCTTGTTTGATATGTCTGGCCTCGAAATACCAGGCGCGGATTTTTTCAATCCGGCCCGCGGCATCCGGGGCATCCCAGTTGGGGGCCGTGTGTGCCAGCCGGTGCAGCGGTTTGGCAATGACGATGGCGAATAGCCAGATCAGACCCAGGACTACAAAAAAGAGCGGAATCGTGTTGCGCAGTACCCGGGCCAGCAAAGAATTAAGCCCCTCCAGCACGACCTCGGTGGGGCGCTGCACGACTACACCCCATTGCACATCCTTGACCAGCGCATAGCCGGCCAGCATGCTGACGCCTTTGGAGTTTTCCAGGGCCATGGCATTGGCCTGGCCTTGGGCCACGGCATTGATGGCGGGATTCATTTTGACGGTTTCACCGATGCGGGAGCGGTCCTGGTGATAAATCAGCCGCTTGTCCTGATCGATGACATAGATTTGCGAGCCGTCGCGGTAAAAGTGTTCGCCCAGCAGGGAGTTCAGGCTGTTGCGCTCGTGCAGATAGATAGTGCCGCCTACCAGGCCCATATAGTCGCCCTGGGCATCGACGATCGGATGCGACAAGAAGATCAGCAGGCGGCCCGTCGTGGAAATATAGGGCCGACTGATGACGGGCAGCTTGGTTTGCAGGGCCTGCTTGGCCCCGGAACTGCTCAGGGTGGCTCCCAGCAGACCCAGGTCGGGCGGCGAGTTGGCCAGGACGGTCCCCGTGCTGTCCAAAATGACGACGGAGTTGAAACTGTTGTCCTGCTCCTTCAGCCGGGCCGCCTCGGCCGCCAACTGCCAGGGGGCGTGCATATTCAGGGCCAGCACGCGGGCGCTGTACGACAACTGCTGTTGCAGGCTTTTGATGAATTCGCCGGTACTGCTGGCCAGCTTCAGGGCGTAGGCGCGATTGCTCTCGAGGGTTTGCTCGATCAGTAACGCGCGCTGGGCTTCATACGCGCCGTAGACGGTGTAGGCCAGGGTCAGCAGACTGCTGCATGCCGCCAGAAGCAGGATCAACCGGCGTAAATCCAGAAATTTCATAGAGGACACAAATAGAAACGGCAATGCAGCGAAATAATGGCAATTTGCAACAGCCATTATAGACAGAGAAAGGTAGCTTCATCTGCCTATCCGGGTGCCCGGTCCGGCTTGCGTGGGGTTTCACCCGACAAGTCCGTGTAAGATGGGGTGTGGCGTTCGCCATTGTCCATTCACAACAGACACTTAGACGGCGGTGCTGATCGACGATGCCGCTTTGCTGTCTTTTTCATGGAGATCCCGATATGAAAAGCGTAGATAGTTTTCAGTCATTGGACCATCTGGATGTCGGCGGACAGCGCTACGAATATTACCGGCTGGATGCGGTGCGCGGGCAGGGGCTGGATGTGGCCAGTCTGCCTTATGGCCTGAAGATACTGCTGGAAAATCTGCTGCGCACCGAAGACGGGGGCGACGTGACCGCAGACGACATCCGGGCGCTGGCCGCCTGGGACCCCGCTGCCGAACCGGATCGGGAAATCGCCTTTACGCCGGCGCGCGTCGTTTTGCAGGACTTTACCGGCGTACCTGCCGTGGTGGACCTGGCGGCGATGCGCGAGGCCATGCAGGCCCTGGGCGGGAACCCGCAGAAGATCAATCCGCTGGCTCCCGTGGAACTGGTGATCGACCACTCGGTCATTGTGGACGACTTCGGCAGCCCGGCGTCTTTTCAGCGCAATGTCGACATCGAGTACAGCCGCAATATAGAGCGCTATCAGTTCTTGCGCTGGGGCCAGAGCGCTTTCGATAATTTCAAAGTCGTGCCGCCCGGTACCGGCATTGTGCACCAGGTCAACCTGGAGCACCTGGCGCGCGTAGTGTTTACCCGTCCGGAACAAGACCGCTTGTTGGCCTATCCCGACACCTGTGTGGGCACGGATTCGCACACGCCTATGGTCAACGGCCTGGGCGTGGTGGCCTGGGGCGTGGGCGGCATCGAGGCCGAGGCGGCCATGCTGGGCCAGCCCATCTCCATGCTGATCCCGCGTGTGGTGGGTTTTAAGCTGACCGGGCAGATGCCCGAAGGCACGACGGCCACCGATCTGGTGCTGACTATTACCGACATGCTGCGCAAGCACGGGGTGGTGGGCAAGTTCGTGGAGTTCTACGGACCGGGTGTCAGTGCCGTGCCACTGGCCAATCGCGCCACCATCGGCAATATGAGTCCGGAATATGGCTCGACCATCTCCATGTTTCCCATCGACGAGGAAACGCTGCGTTACATGAAGCTGACCGGTCGCTCGGACGAACAGATCGCTTTGGTGCGGGCCTATGCGCAGGCGCAGGGGCTGTGGCACGACCCCGATCACGAGCCGCGCTATTCCGAACGGCTGGAGCTGGATCTGTCCACCGTGGTGCCGTCCATTGCAGGCCCCAAGCGTCCGCAGGATCGCATCGTGCTGTCCTCGTCCAAGCAGTCCTTCCGGCAGGCGTTGTCCGGCCTGTTGGGCGATAAGGCGGCCAGCTACGACGAAGCCGTGGAAGAGAGCTTCCCCGCTTCCGACGTGCCTTCGCACGAACCGCCGGCGCGGCGCAGCAATGCGATTCAGTTTGCCTTGGCCGATGGCAGCCAGTGCGAGCTGGATAACGGTGCCGTGGTCATTGCGGCCATTACCTCTTGCACCAATACATCCAACCCCAGCGTCATGTTGGCTGCGGCCTTGCTGGCCAAGAAAGCGGTAGAAAAAGGCCTGAATCGCAAACCGTGGGTAAAAACCAGTCTGGCTCCCGGATCGCGCGTGGTTACCGACTACTACGAACACGCCGGCCTGACGCCGTATCTGAATAAATTGGGCTTCGATCTGGTGGGCTACGGCTGCACCACCTGCATCGGCAATTCCGGCCCGCTGATTCCCGAAGTCAGCCAGGCCGTCAACCAGAACGATCTGGCCGTGGTGTCGGTGCTGTCGGGCAATCGCAACTTTGAGGGGCGCATCCACCCCGAAGTCAAGATGAACTACCTGATGTCCCCGCCGCTGGTTGTGGCATATGCGCTGGCCGGCACGATGGATATCGATCTGTACAAAGAGCCGCTGGGCAAGGGCTCGGATGGGCAGGATGTGTACCTGAAGGATATCTGGCCTTCCGAAGCCGAGGTACAGGCCACCATTGCTCAAGCCATTGCCGCCGATATGTACCGCGACGGCTATGCCGATGTCTTTGCGGGCGACCAGCGCTGGCAGTCTTTGCCTACCCCAAAGGGCGATCTGTTCCATTGGCAAGACAGTTCTACTTATGTGCGCAAGCCGCCGTATTTTATTGACCTGCAGCGCGAGCCCAGTCCGGTCCGGGATATCCACGGCGCGCGCGTGCTAGCCAAGCTGGGTGACTCGGTCACAACCGACCACATCAGCCCGGCCGGTTCCATCTCGCGTACATCGCCGGCAGCGACCTACCTGATGGGGCATGGCGTGGAGCAAGCGGACTTCAACTCCTACGGTTCGCGTCGGGGCAATCACGAAGTCATGATTCGCGGCACCTTCGCCAATGTGCGTCTGCGTAATCAATTGGCTCCGGGCACCGAGGGCGGTTATACCCGCGATTTCACCCAGGATGGCGCGCCGGTGGCGACCATTTACGATGCGTCGCGTAACTATCTGGAGAGCGGCACGCCGCTGGTTATTCTGGCGGGCAAGGAATATGGCTCAGGCTCCTCGCGTGACTGGGCGGCCAAGGGCACGGTGCTGCTGGGCGTGCGCGCGGTCATCGCCGAGTCCTACGAGCGCATCCACCGCAGCAATTTGCTGGGCATGGGGGTGTTGCCGCTACAGTTCCCCGAAGGGGAAAATGCCCAGACACTGGGACTGATGGGAGACGAAGTCTTTGACATCGTGGGCATCACGGCGCTCAACCAGGATCAGATTCCCGCCACAGTAACGGTACGCGCCGGCAATACGCAGTTCGAGGCCCGCGTGCGCATCGATACGCCCAGCGAAGCACATTACTATCGCCACGGCGGCATCATGCAGTATGTCTTGCGAGGTTTGCTGAAGTCTTAAGCCGGTTTTTGTACACTGTCGGCACGGCAAGATTTCGCCTGTGTCAGTGGCTCAGCGCCACTGACACACTTGTACGTCCCTCGTTCCGGTGCTCGCGCCGGTTTTTGAGGCGCTTCCAGAGTTTGTCATGCAGCGGCATCAAGGTGACGTTGCAGATGGGTTCGATCACGGCGGCCACACCGCCCGTGGCCAGCGAACCGGTAAAGGCATAGGTCACGGCGAAAGCTACGGACATGTGCAGGGCAACCTGGCTGGTCTTGAAAGCGAGAAGAAGCATGATGAATCCACCGATAGTATTTTCTAAATGATAATTACTATCAATGGCGCGAACCAGTTTGTATTTTTCATCGAGCTTATCAATTTTGTATATCGGCCCGACGCGCAGGCGCTCGGGCCGGTGTTTCTTTATTGATTGCGCACCTTTGCGCAGGTCCGCAGCCGTGGGCCGGGCAGGGGCCAGATCGATGCAGCGTCATTGACGCGTTTATGGAAAGAAAAATGCACGCTGTTCAAGAAGCTTCCTGGTCGGAGCTGTTGTGGGGCCGTAACGGCCTGCGGTCGCTGGCACTGGCTGGTGGGGTGGCGGTCCATGCCATCAATGTATATGTGGCTACGACGATTTTGCCGTCGGTCGTGCAAGACATCGGTGGCCTGGAGTATTACGCCTGGAATACCACCTTGTTTGTGGTCGCCTCCATTTTAGGTTCGGCCTTATCGCCCCAGTTTCTGGAAAAAATGGGTTTGCGACAAGGATTTCTGGTGTCTTTGCTGGTGTTTGCCTTAGGCACGGCCTTGTGCGCGCTGGCCTCTTCCATGACGTTTCTGCTGTTTGCCCGTACGCTGCAAGGCTTGGGAGGCGGCTTGCTGCTGGGCTTGAGCTATTCGTCCATCCGGCTGGTTTTCGAGGAGCGGCTCTGGCCCAGAGCGATGGCGCTGGTCTCCAGCATGTGGGGCGTGGCAACGCTGTCCGGACCGGCCATCGGCGGTATTTTTGCCCAGATGGGCGAATGGCGTCTGGCTTTTTGGAGCGTGTTGCCCTGCGCCGCAGGGCTGGCCGTGCTGGTCTGGACGCAATTGCGCGATGCGCGCCGCCCCGACACACCCCGATCCGGGTCTACGCTGGGCAGGGTACTGCTGCTGACGGCATCCGTGCTGGTGATTTCGGCGGGCAGCTTGTCCAGTTCGTGGCTAATTAACCTGGCGGGCGTATTGGGTGGCGGCGTGCTGATTGTATTGATGGCGCTGTCCGACCGAGCATCGTCCAGTCGCTTGTTTCCACAGGGCACTTATTCGTTGCACACGGCGCTGGGCAGCCTGTATGCGGGTATCGGTCTGGTCAGCGTGGCGGTGGCCACGGAAATCTTCATTCCCTACTTTTTGCAGATCATCCACCATATGAGTCCGCTCAAGGCGGGCTACCTGACCGCCTTGATGTCGGGTGGTTGGACGCTGGGCTCGATTGCCAGTTCCAGTCGCAGCATGAAGACGGCCGATGCCCTGATTATTGCCGGTCCGCTCTTGTCGGGTCTGTCGCTGGCCGCGCTGGGCGTGCTGATACCTTGGCAGGGCCTGAGCAGCGGCCCCGGCTATTCCTGGCTGCTGTATGTGGCCTTGCTGGGGGTGGGGGTAGGCATAGGGCTGGCCTGGCCGCATTTGTTGACGCGGGTGTTTCATTCCGCGCCCAAGGGGCAGGAAAATATTGCCTCGGCGGCGATTACCACGCTGCAGCTTTTCACGATGGCGCTGGGGGCGGCGATGGCCGGCATTATCACTACGGCAACCGGTTTTGTAGAGCCGGGCGGCCTGACCGGCGCACGGCAATCGGCTCAGGCCTTACTGCTGATCTTTGCCCTGGCTCCCGTGCTCGCGGCCCTCTTGTCGGGGCCGGCGCGCCGGGTGCGTCCCTGATAGGGGATCAGGCCGCTTTGGGCAGGCGGAACAGTTCCGGGTCCGGGCCCAGGCGTCCATCGGCTTGATCCAGGGCGGCGATGTCCGCCATGTCCTGGGCGTTCAGTTCAAAACTGAAGATATCGAAGTTTTCGCGCTGGCGCTCGGGCGAGTTCGACTTGGTAATGACCATATTGCCCAACTGGACCTGCCAGCGCAGCACGATCTGCGCAAGGGAGCGGCCATGTTCGGCGGCGATGCGCTGCAGCACCGGATTGTTCCATAACGTACCCAATCCCAACGGGCTCCATGCCTGGGTCTGCATGCCGTGGTCGTGATGGTAGTGGCGCAGTTCGGCTTGCTGAAAGCCCGGGTGCAGTTCGATCTGGTTCAGTACCGGCAGCACGCCGGTCTTGTCCAGCAGGGTCTGCAGGTGGTGCGGCTGGAAATTGCACACGCCGATGGATTTGATCAGGCCTTCGCTGCGCAGATGGGTCAGCATTTCCCACGACTGCACGAATTGTCCGACCTTGGGCACGGGCCAATGAATCAGGTACAGGTCCACATAATCCAATTGCAGCTTGTCCAGGCTTTCCTTGAAGGCCTTCTGGGTGTTGTCGTGGCCATGCATGTCGTTCCACAGCTTGGTGGTCACGAACAGCTCGTCGCGGCGCAGTCCCGATTGCCGGATGCCCTGGCCGACTTCGGCTTCGTTGCCATAGATGGCGGCCGTGTCGATCAGGCGGTAGCCCGTTTCGATGGCGCTGCACACAACGTCGGCCGTACGGTCGGCTGGAACCTGCCAGACGCCCAAGCCAAGCTGCGGAGCGGTATTGCCGTCGTGGAAGGTGATTATCGGGGGTGTAGCGGACATAGGTTTCTCCTAGGTTCTGCGCGGCAGACCGGCTGGTGGGCAGCCGGCGCGAATGCCGGGCGGCAAGGCACTGCGCAATCCGTGCACTGGCGTGCGCAGGTGCATAAAGCGATAAAAGACGAGAATCCCGTAGGGATCGGACACACGGAACTTGTGTGTGGGCAGGAAGTTGGCTTATTGTTTTTTTTCCTGCGTCGATTATATAGGCGCAATCCGGATTTTTTTCGATCGTTTTGCAATTTGCATCATTCATATTCCCATTTTTCGATAAATGGGGCTAAGTTGGAGTAAGTATGAGCGTACACAGCACTCAGGCGCGCTTGAGCGTACCTGCCTTGATGGCCTACAAGGGCAAGCAGAAAATCGCCTCGCTGACTGCCTACATAGCGCCGATCGCGCGCATGCTGGACGAGCATATGGACATGATCCTGGTGGGGGACTCCACGGCGATGGTGGGGTATGCCATGCCCGATACCCTGAGCATCACCGTGGATATGTTGGCTGCCCATGCCGCTGCCGTGGTGCGCGCCACGCACCATGCCTGCATCGTGGTGGATATGCCATTCGGCAGTTACCAGCAGTCGCCCCAACAGGCGTTTGCCAATGCTTCGCGTATGTTGGCGGCCAGTGGTGCCCAGGCAGTCAAGCTCGAAGGCGGGCAGGTCATGGCCGAAACCACGCGCTTTCTGGTCGAGCGCGGCGTGCCGGTGCTGGCCCACGTTGGACTGATGCCCCAGTACGTCAACACGATGGGCGGTTACAAAGCCCAGGGCATGAGCGATGCGGCCGCCCAGCGCGTGCTGGAAGACGCCGTGGCCCACGCGCAGGCCGGTGCCTGGGGCGTGGTGCTGGAAGGGGTGGCCGAAGGCTTGGGCCGCCGCATTACCGAATCCATCGCCATTCCTACCATCGGCATCGGGGCCTCTCCGGACTGCGACGGGCAAGTGCTGGTCACCGAAGATATTTTGGGCCTGACCAGTGGCAAGATCCCCAAATTCGCCAAACCTTATGCCGATGTGGGTGCAGTCATCTCCCAGGCGGCGGCGCAATACGCTGCCGAAGTGCGCGATGGCTCTTTTCCGACACTGGAGCACTGTTTCGGTGTAAAGCGCTAGTGCGCTGATTTATTCCGCATTAGAATATTCCGTGTTAATAAATGCAGTATCAACATACAAAGACATGGAAATTCGACAGCTTGAGGCCTTCGCGGCCGTGATGTCCGCCGGCAGCGTCACCGCTGCTGGCCGTTTGCTGGACCGCTCGCAGCCCGTGGTCAGCCGTCAGATCCAGGAACTGGAGCAGGAACTGGGTTTTCGGCTGTTTACCCGCACAAGGCCCCAGGTGACCCTGACCGAGCAAGGGCGTGAGTTCTATCTGGAAGCGCGCCCGGTTCTGATGAACCTGGAAGTGCTGCACAGCCGCTCCCTGGAAATCGCCCGCGGCGGTCTGCGCCCCTTGCGCATCGTGGCCACGCGCGCCTTGGCGGTCGGTTTGTTGCCGCAGGTGCTGGGCGTCATGGAGCAGCATGATCCGGCTTTCAAGCAAAAGCTCATCATCGATACCGTCAATGCCGAAGAAGTGGTGCAGGCCATCGACGAGGGCCGTGCCGATCTGGGCGTCACCAGCCTGCCGCTGGATATAGACAGTTGTACCTTGCATTGGTCGGGGCAAAGCCCCTGCCTGTTGGGCATCCCCCAAGGGCATCCGCTGGCCAGACTGGAATCGGTGCGTCTGGGCGATATCCGTGGCGTACCGCTGATCGCCGTGCAAAATCGGCATCGTCTGCGTCACACCTTGGCCACGGCGCTATTGCGCGCCAGTCCCGAGGCACCCGAGGACATACGCCATATCGAAGTCACCTCCTCGCTGGAAGGCCTGGCGCTGGTGGGTCAGGGTGTGGGCGTGGCCTTGGTTGATCCCTTTACCGCGCATGGCATGCCCATGAGCAATGTCGTGCTGCGCCCCATTGATATCCACGTACCCTACATGATGGGCGTGGTGTCCCTGAAGTCGCGCGAATTGCGTCCCGACGCCCAGCGTTTGGTCGAGGCTTTGCGCCAGTACGTGCTGCAGAGCATCCCGCGCTTTGTCCTGGGTGACGATACCGGCCTGCCCAGCACGACCGACCCTTTTGATTCTCTTTGAACCGAATTTTTCCGGAAGGCGGCGTGCCGCCAGCAGACACCATGACAGCAGATTTCCCCATTCCCGCCGACCTGAATGCTCTGGAGGCGCGTGTTCGCCAGGACTATGCCTGGCTGGACTTGCCCGCCAAACCCTGGGTGCCTGACACCACGATAGACGGCCAGACCGTATTGGACGTGCTTATCGTCGGCGGCGGCATGGCCGGTCTGGCCTTGGCCAACGCCATGAAGAACCTGGGTTTGCGGGCGCAGATTTACGATCAGGCACCGGCCGGTTTCGAGGGGCCTTGGGCTACCACCGCCCGCATGGAAACCCTGCGTTCGCCCAAACAGCTGACCGGTCCTGCGCTGGGCTTTCCCGCACTGACCTTTCGCGCCTGGTTCGAGGCCCAGTTCGGCGCACAAGCCTGGGAAGAGCTGGACAAGATTCCCCGCCTGCAGTGGATGGACTATTTGCGTTGGTACCGTCAGGTCAACCAGATCGAGATTGCCAACGAGCACGAGGTGCTCGATATTGCGCCAGCTCCCGACCATGTGCGTGTACGCGTGCGAGGCCCTCAGGGCGAAGCGGATGTGTTGGCCCGGCATGTTGTATTGGCGACCGGCCGTGCCGGATTGGGCGGCCCCAGCCTGCCGGGCTGGGCGCAGGCCATTGCGCCAGAAGCACAGGCGCACTCGTCCGATGTCATGGACTATGCCCAACTGCGCGGCAAGCACGTGGCGGTCATCGGCGCGGGCGCGTCGGCGATGGACAGCGCGGCGACCGCTCTGGAAAACGGGGCTGCCGGCGTGGATCTGCTGATTCGCCGTGCCGACATTCCCCGCGTCAATAAGGGCAAGGGCTTGGGCAGCCCCGGTGCCGTGCATGGCACCTTGGCCTTGCCCGACCAATGGAAGTGGAAAATCCGCCATTACATTGAACAACAGCAAGTGCCGCCGCCGCGCGGCAGCGTGCTGCGCGTGTCGCGCCATGCCAATGCGCGCTTTTTTCTGGACGCCGGTGTGCAGGGCGCGACCATGGATGGCGCGCAGGTGGTGCTAGATACCCGACGCGGCGAACGCCGCTACGATTTCGTCATTTTTGCCACCGGCTTCAAGGTGGATTGGCGTTCGCGCCCTGAATACCGCACAATTGCGCCCGCCATCCGGATCTGGGCCGACCGTTTTGCCGAACCGGCGGATCAGAGCAGCCAGGAACTGCGCGAATCGCCTGACCTGGGCGATCTGTTCGAGTTCCAGCCGCGCGAGCCCGGTCAGATGCCCGGCCTGGAGCGTGTGCATTGTTTTTGCTATCCGGCGACCTTGACGCATGGTCAGGTCTCCGGCGACATACCGGCCATCAGCGATGGCGCTTTGCGCCTGTCACAAGGGCTGTGCCGCCAACTGTTCGTGGAAGATGTGGATACCCATTTCGAGCGTTTGCAGGCTTACGACGAACCGGAAGTCTACGGCGACGAATGGGTGCCCGCCCAGGACTGATGCCGCTCTTTCATGCAGACTGGCAGGGTCGGGCTGCGCTCTGGAGCGGCCCGGCAAGATATAAAACCGCGCGGCGCAGGCCGCCACAGGAGAGACCATGACAGAACACGATACGGCGGCCAACGCCGACTTGATCGATCGGTTGCTGGGCGTCGGCCCGGGCGACGATCTGTACGCGTTGCGTCACGCCCGCGCCAAGGCCACCGATGCCATCCAGCGCAGTCAGGACTTGTTCTTCCAGCCGGAACTGGGGCAGGTGTCGCTACAGGATCGCCTGAGCATCGCCGTGTACGCGTGCGCCTTGTCGCGGGCACAGGTACTGGGCGCGTACTACCGCGACCAGTTGGCGGCCCAGCACGGGGTGACGCCACAATGGCTGGCGGCGCTGGAGAACGATGCGCTGGATGCGATTGCGGATGCGCGCCTGCGTGCCATGCTGGCCTTTACGCGCATTCTGATCTTGACGCCGGTGCAGGGCGACAAGGCGGCGCTGCAAGCCTTGCAGGCTGCCGGGCTGGCCACCGCCGATGTGGTGACGGTGGCGCAATTGATCGCCTACCTGTCGTATCAGATCCGCATGCTGGCAGGTTTGCTGGCATTGCAACAGCGCAAGGAGCAGGCATGAGCGAGATCATCCGCAAGAACGGGTTTACCAACGAGAACCTGGACTGGGCCGCTTGGCTGGACGTGGTGGACTTGGAGAGCGCCACTCCCGAACAGATTGCCGTGCTGGAGATGAGCCACCCCAAGGCCAAGGAAATGGATTACTACCGTTTTCTGGCGCATCAGCCCGCGATTTTGCAGCAGCGCTCCGAAGCCTATAACGCGATTATGTATGCGCCCGGCGGCTTGCCGCGCGCCGAGCGCGAACTGGCCGCGCTGACGGTGTCGCGCATCAATGGCTGCGCTTATTGCGCGTCCGTGCATGCGCAGCGTTTTGAACAATTGGCCAAGCGCAACGACACCGTGCATCAAGTGTTCGAGGACCCGCGCAGCGCCGGCACCACGGAACGCGAACGGGCCATTGCCGCTTTTTCGGTCAAACTGACCGAAGCGCCCGACCAACTGGATGCGCAGGACATGGCCGCTTTGCACGCCCAAGGGCTGAGCGATGCGGACATTCTGGACCTGATCAATTCCGCCGCTATTTTTGGCTGGGCCAATCGCTTGATGCACAATCTGGGCGAATCCAAACCGCTTTAAGCGATAGCGGCATGTAGTTTGGAAGCAAGGCATGTCGTCGCTGGCGGCCTTGCCCCAGCTGTGCTGCCCGCGATCAGGGGCTTGGAAAGGCGCTCGAACGAATCCGTTCGAGCGTTTTTCTTTTAGGGCAGGGCAGCCTGGGACAGGCGATCAGGCATATCTTTCCAGCGCCTGAGCCAGACCATCAATTTGCCAGCCCGGCACCTTCGGGTATGGGGCGGGGTCCAGGCTGACGCCGGTTTTCAAGCTCGGCCAGGCCAGGTCCAGCGTAAACATCGCATCCACGCCGGGCAGCGCATGGTTCAGCTCGGGCATGGGCAAGCGCTTGGCGCGCACCAAGCCCAGCAAGCCGTGCAAGGCGGGGTCGGTAAAGCGGGTCAGATCGTCCCAATTGGAATGGGAGGGACGCGCCAGAGCGCGCTTGCGCGTAATCAACTGCATATCGGCGCGTTTGATGAACATGCTGGAGTGACCGGGCTGATCCCGATGGCAGGCAATGCACAGCGGTCGCAGATTGCTGGCCAGATTGTTGCCTTTATTGCTGTCTACATGGTGTACATGCAGCAGATGCCGGTGGTCCGCCAGCGTGATCCGGCATTCATCGCATTGCCAGTCGTGCTGTTGCCGGACGCGTTCCGAGATGTCTTTCCAGTCGTCGGTATAGCTGCCGCGCCCTATGTCCGTCTCCGTCCGGTTGGGCAGGTAGGTAAAGCAGGAGTTATAGGTCTTAAAGAACTCGGCAATATCAAAGCGGTTCCGGATCTGTTCACGGATATGGCGGTTTGATACCGCCGCTTGCTGGAAATTAAGCTTGTTCAGGCACAGTTTGCAGACCAATAAGTGTGCGTTGCCGGTGACTTCTGCCTTGGTAAAGGGGTTGAAACCGGTGATGGGGAAACTGCCGCTGAGGTTTTTGGTGGCAATGTAGCGCTCGAACCGTTTTTCCTTGCGCATGGTCTCTAGCCGCGAACAGTGGGCAATATGGAATTTATTGCCTTCTGCCCGGCCGGCCAGAACTTCGGCGGCATTGCGGTTGTGGTCTGGGATATATAACAGCACCTGCCTGCCCTGGTAGGACAGCAGACCGCCGATGTCCCCCAACTCGTCCAGGGCGACTTCCAGGCCCCGGGTTTCCAGAATCAGGTCGATGGGCTGGATTTTTTGGCTGGCTCCAACGCTAAATGGCTCCCGCGTCGATGTCAGCCGTTCGACCTGCCCCCACAGAGCCGCAAAATTAAAATGAAGGTTCATGGCTAGTCTTGCAGGATTTTCCGGATCTGTGTTTCGGCATTCGTCATTACCCGGAAGCTGACCCGGCGCGAACGCTCCGCATCTTCATGGCCGTGCTCGTCCAGCACCAGGCGGCTGGACGAAAAACCGACCGCCGCCATGTTCTGTCTGATCCACTCTTTTTCGCTTTTGACGGCATCCATATTCTGTATGTACAGCAGTACCGAACGGGTTCGTTCCTGCGACAGGGCCATATTGCGGAAATAGGCTTCTTCGGGCGGTGTCTGCTGGTTCCACTGCGAACTGGTGTGGCCTTCGATGCGGATCTCGTTCAAGGAATGGCGGAACTGGCTCAGCACCTTCAGGTAGCGTGGAAAAAAATCGTCCAGTATGTGCCGGAACGCCGGTTTGATAATGGCCGAGCCGGTCTGGAACAAGACATCGGGGGACTTGAACTCGAACGCCAGCGTCAAGGGATCGATGTCGGCGTTCCAGGCGTCCAGATCGTTCTGGAACTCCTTTTTCAGGTTCTCGTACAGCGCCACCTGGTTGTTCTGGTAGGTAACGGCCACTTCCTTGATCTTGTCGCGTTCGCCCAGGGCGTTGCGCATCAGCAAAATACTGATGAACAGAAACACGATCATCAAGCCCGACATCAGGTCCGACACACTCATCCAGTGGTCCGCATCTTCGGCCGCTTTTTTAGGCCCGCTTTTGCTCTGAAACATGCTTAGTTCTGCCCTGCGTGCGCATCCAGCTCTCGGGTCTGACGGCTGTAGGTGTCAAGCAAGTGCTTGGCAATCGTGGCCAAGGCACTGCCCAACTGATCCAGTGCCGCGTTCAGTTGGGTTTCCAGGGCCTTGTCCACCCCCTTTAACTGCACGTTGACGGCTTCGCCCGTTTGGCTGACGACGTCGGTAATCTGGCGCTCCAGGCCGTTCAGGCCCCGTTCCACGGTCTGGCGCATGGTGTTCACCGTCTGCTCCACCGACTGGTTCAGCGCATTGGCGGACTGGCTGACATTGGCCTCGATATGCCCCATGGCCGTTTGCACGGCCTGGCTGATGCCGTTGCTGATCAGGTCGGTGTTTTGCTCGACCTTGGTCATGGAACTGGTCAGCTCCTGCGAAATGGCTTCGCTCATGCCGGCGATCTCGTGGGCGGTCTTGATCAGGGACTGGTTGGTGCCCGTTACGCTGTCGCCAAACTCCGCTGCGCCTTCCAGAATGATCTTGGTCATGGCATCCGCACCTTCGCGGATCTTGGAGCCGACCTCTTCCAGCTTGCGTTGGATTTCCGGCATGGCTTGTGTGGCCTGCGCACGCATTTCTATAAAGGCGTCCAGATGGCGGGCCAGTTCCTGGATCTGGTGCTGATTCACGCTGAGCACGCCGGACAGCGCCTGCATGTCCTGCGGAATGCGGCCGGTTTCGACCTTGATCGCTTCCACCGCCACGCGGGTTCCGTCTATGGATTTCACACCGAGATCAAACAGCTCGGTCATTTTTTCCATCTGGCCCTTGTATTCAACCTGCCAGTCCACCAGTTTCTTGACCGATTCGTCCAGGCGCTTGAAGTTATCGCCGAACTGCTCCGTCAGATTTTGATTGAACTCCGTAATGACCCGGCTTAATGCTTCGATGACCTGTTCGGTGGCCGATTTGGAGAGTAGATCGCCGAAGGTTTGCAGTTGCGTCCACAGCTTTTCTTCAAAATTACGGTGTTGATTATTCTGGCTGCTCTTAAAGTCGGATAACTCGGTGCGCAGCAGCTTTAACTGGCCGACTAACGAACCTTCTTCTTTGCCGCCAATCGAGCTGACCAACGTAGACAGCAAAATCTGCTGGTTATTCATGACCGCATATATTTCGCGTGGGCCCACGTCGTCCGGAATATCGTCCTGCTTGGATTCGGGCTTTACCTGTTTGGACTCCCACCATTTGAACAACATGGCGCAGAACATGCCGACCACGCTGGTCACAAAAGCGGTTCTCAGGCCACCGAGCAGCCCGCGGATGCTGTCATCGATATTAGCCGGGTCAAAGACAAACAGCCCCCAAACGATGCCGGAAAATGTGCCCAGGATGCCGCAAGAGGTCATCATGGTGGGGGCAATCTCCACCAGCTTCGGGTTCGTGCCGGTTTTGACCGCGTGCCTGGCCTTGACGAATATCCAGCCTGTGATTGCGGCGAAAAAAAGAATGATTGCTATTTCTAGTTGATTTTCTTCTTTTAAAAAATCCATCATGGCAAACGTAATCCGATGCTGTGCAAATGAGCGAGAAGACAGAGAAAAGGGGAGGGCGTAGCTGCCGAATTTTCACTGTGTTAAATGTTAGTGAAAATTACAGTTTTTAGGGAATGCTGGAAATATACCCTAATCCTTATTTGGATTGTTGATTTCATTGGTTTTTTCTGAAATTCCGTCTTTTATTGTGTTGCTTTTTATAGTGGTTTTTTGAATTGGGTTTTTCTTGTAAAGCTGTGCTGTCGTTTGCGTTTGTGTTGGCGATGGTCTTGGCTCTTGTCTGCGGGATATGATCGCGTGCCGGTGCATCTGTTCTTTATGCAGCAAGCAATTCAAAGTTGCGGTGGCTCCGCCGGGGAGGGTTTGCTAGCGGACGGAGCGGCTGTCGGTCCAGTGGCAGGCTGTCCGGGTAGAAAACAGGATTTATCAGCACCGTCGTTTCACTATATGCTTTAGGTTTAAATAATTAGAATGACAGCCTGCAGTGGGCCGTTAAGCATATAAAGAGTGGCGACGACATGATGGTGAATCTTGACGATTTCAGGCAGGCGGCGCAGCGTGTGCTGCCCCGGTTTGTCTATGACTATGTAGCAGGTGGGGCCGACGATGAACTGTGTCTGCAGCGCAATCGTAGCGATCTGGAGTCGATGACCTTGATGCCGCGTAGCTTGCGCGATACCACCGCGGCCAGTACGCACATCCAGGTGTTCGGTCGTACCTGGAGCGCGCCTTTCGGCGTCGCGCCGGTCGGGCTGATCGATGTGGTACGGCCCCAAGGCGATAAGTTGGCGGCCCGCGCGGCAGGCAAGGCCGGATTGCCGTATATCTTGTCCACGGCATCCAATAGTTGTCTGGAAGAGGTGCGTCAGGCTACCGACGGCCCATGTTGGATGCAACTGTATGTCATGCAGGACAGAAGCATGGCGGACACTATTCTGGCGCGGGCGCGAGAAGCCGGTTTCGAGGCCCTGGTGCTGACGGTCGACGTGCCGGTCGGCGGCTATCGGGAAAAAGATCTGCGCCATGGCTTCAAACTGCCTTTCCGGCCTGGACCGCGTGTCCTGCTGGATATGGCGCTGCATCCTAATTGGCTGCGGCGACAAGCCTGGGCGGGGGCACCGCAATTCGTCAACCTGGTGCCGGCTGGCGGCGCGGGCTCGGCCCAGGCGCAGGCGGCCTTACTGTCCCGTACGATGGATCGCGCCCTGGTCTGGGAAGATCTGAACTGGTTGCGCTCGAAGTGGGACGGCCCTGTGCTGATCAAGGGCGTTTTGCACCCGGAGGATGCGCGGCTGGCGCTGCATGCCGGCGTGGATGGGCTGATCGTGTCCAATCATGGCGGGCGTCAGTTGGACGTGGCACCATCCAGTATGGCAGTGCTGCCGTCCATTCTGGACGTGGTGCAAAGCCGCTTGCCGGTGTTTGTGGACAGTGGCTTCAGGCGGGGCAGCGATGTGGCCAAGGCCCTGGCCCTGGGAGCGCAGGGCGTGTTTATGGGTCGGCCCGTGGCCTATGGCTTGGCGCAAGGCGGCGAACAAGGTGTGGCGCAGGTGCTGGATTTGGTTCGCCAGGAGTTGCTGCGCGCCATGATTCTGTTGGGCGCAAATCGGCCCGAAACATTGGCCGATTGCCTGCCCGTGCCGATGAGGGGGTAGGGCGCTTAAAAACATCGATAGCCGTCAGCAGGCCGTGCTATTTCGATTTTTTTATGGTTCTTCGCTAAATACCGGGGATTCCTTCGTATTGGGTGGGCCGTTCAGGCCAAGCAGAGAAAACCTCGGGTTCCCGCCAGACCGACCCTAGCAGGCCGGCTTGGCTGGGTCCTTCGCCCGCGCTATGCGCGGGTTCCCTGGTCAGGATGCCAGGGCGGGCGGGGCGTGAACTTGCAGGGTGATTCGTCAACTGGACGAATCACAAGCGTCCTGCTCGAACAGCACGCCCCTTGCCTCCCGCCCCGGCATCCTGCCTGCAGCGAAGGCCCTGACTCGCCCGCCATTCTGCTATGGTCGGCCTGGCGAGCACAGCACCGCTGTGCTCGACCCAAACGGCAAGGCGTCCGCGTACGCCGTACAAGGTATCAGCCATCCACATAATTTCTTGTTCGGCATGAAGGTGTATAGCCGGGGCTATGTCATCGGTGCTTTGAGCCGTTCACGGCGCAGCAAGATCAAAAGGGGCGGGTCGGATGGCTTGCCGCAGGCGGGGCGCGGGGACGGGGTGTAAGCGTCGTTCTGTGTGACGGCGGCGCTTGTTGCTTGTCCGGCGGACAAGCAACCCGCCGGAGTTAAGGACGCGTCCGGCCATACGCCCCGACCAAGGTACCGGCGCGCCGCGCTGGCAAGCCATCAGCCCCGTCCGAGCGTGCTGCGCCTTGAATGGCGTCTTCAAAAAACCAGTTCCTCATCGACTGGGTAAATTGGCTCCTGGAATTCTTCAAAGAACCTTTTTGAGTTATTGTTTTCTTTTTGTTTATTGCCTGTTTGCTTGGTGCAGGTGATTGCCGGAGTTAATCGGTTTTTATATCCATTCTGTTGTCATGCTGCTTGCAGGGTGACGGGCTGTGTATTTTCCTTGATCGGGGCGTTTTTTGGTGAATCCGAAAAATAGCTGGTAGTAACCCGAACGGGGTAAGCACCAATAGTTATCGAAATAGCGCACTTCTACTATGTGGGCGTCGATCGCTACGTTACGAAAGAGATCTTGCGCTACAGCAAGACGCCGAAGGAGCAACCACCCCGGAAACTCTCAGGCAAAAGAATCCTAACGTCAGGACAATCTGGAGAGAGGCATTCAATTGCCCGCCGAAGGGGACCGTGCAGGGCCTGCCACGCAGCGTCGCTCATGGATAAAGCTCTCAGGTCAAAGGACAGATGGGGTGCCAATGCCGGCCGGCATTGCGCTCCTTTGCCGTGTGCCTTCATTATGAGAACTTCGATAGCGTCACTCTTGCCCCTATTTGTTTCCGATAGCATCTCTCTTGCGCCGCATTCTGACGGCGATACGCAGGTGTAAGCTTTTACCGTCGATACGGCGATGGGCTCATCGCTGATCGCGTCGGGGACGGCATCGATGCGTATTTTTTTCTTCCTGCCTCGCGCCATTCACGGATATTCCTGTTTTTATTAGATTGTTTGTTAATCGTTCATTGGACGGTCCTGTCTCTAAAATGGGGACCTTCCTGGGCGCAGCTTCGCCTTGAAAGAGGCTGTTGATTATTCTGTATGGTTATGAGATATTTCCTGCCCTAATTGGGGGCGACATTCTGGTTCATTGAAAATAAGCATTAAACGCAAGGATAATTTATATGGACAAGCTCATAGAATTCATTGATCAGATTAATGCGGTGGCGTGGGGGCCGCCTATGCTGTTGCTGCTGACGGGTACTGGCCTGTTCCTTAGTCTAGGTCTGCGTTTCATACCACAGCGCAATCTGGTATATGGGTTCAAAATGCTTTGGAAAGGGCGTAAAAGCACCGAAAAAGGCGATATCAGCCCCTTCAATGCCTTGATGACCGCCTTGTCCGCCACCATCGGTACCGGCAATATCGCCGGCGTGGCCACGGCCATCTACTTCGGCGGGCCCGGTGCCATGTTCTGGATGTGGGTCATCGCCCTGGTCGGCATGGCCACCAAGTTCACCGAAGCCGTTTTGGCCGTGCACTTTCGGGAAGTGGATGACAAGGGCCGCTATGTAGGTGGCCCTATGTACTACATCAAAAATGGCCTGGGCAGCAATTGGAAATGGTTGGGTATTGTGTTTGCCACCTTCGGCATGTTTGCCGGATTCGGCATCGGCAATACCATCCAGTCCAATTCGGTGGCCGAAGTCCTTAAAACCACGTTCAGCATTCCCACGCTGGCCACCGGCAGTGTCATTGCCGTGTTGACTGCGCTGATTCTGGTCGGCGGCATCAAGCGTATCGGCGAAGTGGCCGGCAAGCTGGTGCCGTTCATGGCGCTGTTCTATGTGGGCGGCGGTCTGATCGTATTGGTCCTGAACGCCGACAAGATTCCTGATGCGTTCTCGTTGATTTTCTATCACGCCTTCAATCCTACGGCAGCCGGCGGCGGCTTCCTGGGTGCCACGGTGTGGGCTGCCATGCGCTACGGCATTGCGCGCGGCATCTTCTCGAACGAAGCCGGCCTGGGCAGCGCCCCGATTGCGCACGCTACCGCTCAAACCGACAATCCCATCCGTCAGGGCACGGTAGCCATGCTGGGCACCTTCCTGGATACCATTGTGGTGTGCAGCATTACCGGTCTGGTCATTCTGGTGACCGGTGCCTGGCAAAGCGGCGAGAACGGTGCATCCCTGTCGGCCTTCGCCTTTTCCCAGACACTGGGCGTGGCCGGCCAGTACATCGTCAGCATAGGTATCGCCATCTTCGCCTTCACCACCATCATTGGCTGGAGCTTTTACAGCGAAAAGTGCGCTCAGTTCCTGTTTGGCGAACGGTCTAACCTGCCGTTCCGCCTGCTGTGGATTGTTGCCATCCCCATCGGCACCTACCCCGGCATGGACTTGGCCAGCCTCTGGCTGGTCGCCGACACCCTGAACGCCTTGATGGCCATCCCCAACCTGATCGCCCTGCTGTTGCTGAGCCCAGTCGTCTTTAAACTGACGCGCGACTACTTCGGCAATCCGCGCCTGGTGCATCAGGTCGGATAAAGCAAGATCGACTCTGCTGGGGAGGAACACATCCTTCCCGGACCAGATCGCGGATTAGCTGTGACAAACGCCAACCCGAAAGGGTTGGCGTTTGTATTTGAGGCATCCATTGTGAGCCTGTTGATTGGGAGGTAGGCTGCATGGACCGGCTCGGCCTAGCCCAAAGTGCGGACATTGCTCTGTCTGTATTGCCAGCCTTCAGGTCGCTGTTGTGTCAGACCAGACCGCTGTGCAGGTCTTACATGTTGCTGGTTTTCGCCTTATCAGCTCGGGGTACTGTTCAGCTGTCTGGTAATGCCCCCGTCAATCGCAGCAAACCGATAGGTTGATACACCAAAGCGACAGAGGCTCTCAAGGTAGCTTCAAGTGGTCGTTGCAACACCTCAACAAAAGAGGGGTTATACAGAGCGACACGCTCAAACTGGTATCGAGTCTTTTGTAGGCCGTCGCGGAGAGAGTTACGACAACGCCTTACAGAAACCATCCATGCTCTTTATAAGGCAGAAGTGATTCATCGTCGTGGCCCCTGGAAAACCAAGGCATTTGTTGAATTGATGGCGCTCGAATGGGTTTAGCAATGTTGAGAATCACCGTATGCGGGTCTTAGCCCAGTGCGGTCGGAATGGTGTAATCAACCGTGACTATTGAATGCCTATCCCCCGCTTATGGGGTAGAGCCGACTGCTTACGGCATTGACCGAATTTGGTTTTGCTTACACGGAACCCAAAAAGCAAAACGCCACCCGGTTAGGGGTGGCGTAGGTGCTTGATAACTTTGGTGCCGGCTAAAGGAGTTGAACCCTCGACCTTCGCATTACAAGTGCGCTGCTCTACCAACTGAGCTAAGCCGGCGAATTTACGATTATAGCGGTGTTCCGGGCGGTGTGGCAATTATTGTGTTGCAGTCCAGCAGTCCAGCAGTCCAGCAGTCCAACCGGGCAGGGCTTAGTGGCTTGGTGGTTTTGTTCGACGCTTATTTTTTGGGTAATACATTTCTTTTAGTTATAAAAGAATGCCCAAAAGTTCGTTTTAAATGCCTTATCCCCTATCCATAATGAATTCCATCAAGGCTGCGGTTATATGCAGCTGTCGTGTGGGGCGGTGTGTGTCGGCGGTTGCAGGCCCCTGCCAACTTTATCCGGGATGTGACGGGCCTGTTCGGGCCCCAGGGGAAAATCATGAAATTGAAGTCTGTGCTGGGTGCTGCCTTGTTGTTGTCGTCGTTGGTGGGCGGTGCGGCCAGTGCGCAAGTCACGTTGTTGAATGCCTCGTTCGATGTGGCGCGCGAGACCTTTGCGGCCATCAACCCCAAGTTCGTCGAGTACTGGAAGGCTAAGACCGGTCAGGACATCAAGATCGATCAGTCCTTCGCGGGCACATCCCGTCAGGCCCAGGACATTAGCCAGGGCAAGAAAGTGGACACGGTCACTTTCAATCAGGTCACAGATATCGAGTTTTTGGCCGAGCGCGGCGCAGTGGCCAAGGACTGGGCCAGCAAGTTTCCTAACAATAGCTCTCCTTACTACAGCACGATTGCGTTCTTGGTGCGCAAGGGCAATCCCAAGAACATCCAGTCCTGGGATGATCTGGCCCGCGACGACGTAAAGTTGGTGTTCCCTAATCCCAAGACCTCGGGCAATGCGCGTTATACCTATCTGGCTTCCTGGCTGTACGCGAATGATAAGTTCGGCGGTGACGAGGCCAAGACCAAGGAGTTTGTGCGCAAGATCCTGGGCAATGTCGAGAGCTTCCCTACGGGCGGGCGCGGCGCGACGGTGGCGTTTGCGCAGAACGGTCAGGGCGATGTGCTGCTGACGTTCGAGTCTGAAGTGATCAATATTGCCGGCAGCGACGAGTTCAAGGGCAGCGAGTTGCAGATTGTGGTGCCGCCGGTCAGTGTGTTGGCCGAATTCCCGGTGGCCGTGGTAGACAAGGTCGTGGATCAGAAGGGCACCCGCAAGGAAGCGACCGAGTACTTGCAGTTCCAGTACACGCCGGACATCCAGCGCCTGTTGGCCGGGTTTAACTACCGGGTGACGGACCCTGTCGTGGCTAAGGAATTTGCATCCAAGTATGCGCCGGTCAAGCTGATCAACCCGACCGATGTGTTGGGTAGCTGGAAAGACATTCAGGCTCGCCATTTTGTCGCCAACGGCATTCTGGATCAGTTGCTTGCGAAATAAGTCATGAGTCGTTCCATTCAGGATCAGACCGCAGGCATCCAAGCGGTGCCTGCGGTTAAACCCGTTTTTTTTCTGCGCCGTCCTGTTATACCGGGCTTTGGGCTGAGCTTTGGCTTCAGCGTCCTGTACCTGTCCATTATTGTGCTGCTGCCTTTGTCGGCGCTGTTCATGTATGTTGGCGACATGAGTCTGGCCGACTATTGGCGGGCGGTGACGGACAAGCGGGTTGTCAGCAGTTATCAGGTCACCATCAGCGCGGCTTTTTATTCCACGGTGATTGCCAGTGTGGTGGGTTTCATCATTGCCTGGATCATTACGCGTTTTGAGTTTCCGGGACGGCGCTTGATCGATGCGCTGGTGGATCTGCCCTTTGCCTTGCCTACATCGGTGGCCGGGCTGACGCTGGCGACTTTATTCGTGCCGGGCGGCTGGTTTGGCCAGTTTCTGCCCGAAGGCTGGAAGGTGGCGTATCAGTATCCGGGCATTGTGCTGGCCATGACCTTTACCAGTCTGCCGTTTGTGGTGCGCATTGTGCAGCCTGTCATCGAGGAGCTGGGCGAAGAATACGAGGAAGTGGCCCAGACCTTGGGTGCCACAGCCTGGCAGACGTTTTGCAAAGTGGTGTTCCCGCCTTTGATTCCGGCCATTGTCACCGGCGCTGCCCAGGCGTTCATCCGCAGCTTGGGTGAGTTCGGCGCGGTCATCATGATTGCCGGCAATATCCCCTATAAAACCGAAGTGTCGTCCTTGATGATTTTTGTGCGTTTGCAGGAATTTAACTACCCGGCGGCGGCGGCGATTGCGTCTGTAATTCTGCTGGCCTCTTTGTTGCTGCTGTTTACCCTGCAACTGGTGCAGAGCCGTCTGCTGGGCTGGCAACGGAGGGGGGCATGAGAAAAGCGCCTAAAAGTCTGGCGGATCGCTGCATTCTGGCGGCAGGTCTGGCCTTGGTCCTGGCCTTGCTGGTGGCCCCGTTGCTGCTGATTTTTTCCAAAGCCCTGGGCGATGGTTTGCCGGCGCTGTGGTCCAATCTGCAAGAGGACTTCATGCTGCATGCCATTGGGCTGACTTTGTTTATAGCGGTGCTGACGGTGCCGCTGAACATGCTGCTGGGTATCTTGCTGGCCTGGTGCCTGACGCATTATCAGTTCCGTGGTCGGCGCTTGCTCAGCACCTTGATCGATTTGCCCTATGCGGTGTCGCCGGTGGTGGCGGGTTTGTGCTATTTGGTGGTGTATGGGGTAGAGTCGTCCCTGGGGCAGTGGTTCAGTGACCGCAATATTCAGCTGATGTTTGCCTGGCCCGGCATGGTGCTGGTGACACTGTTCGTGACCACGCCGTATGTGGCGCGTATTCTGATCCCGGTCATGCAGGAGCAAGGTTCGGATGCGCAGGCGGCGGCGCTTAGCCTGGGTGCCAGCGGCTGGCAGATTTTCTGGCACGTGACGCTTCCCGATATCAAGTGGGCGCTGATGTATGGCGTGGTGTTGACCAATGCCCGTGCCATCGGCGAATTTGGGGCCGTGTCGGTGGTGTCCGGGACCATCATGAATCAGACCCTGACCTTGTCCTTGCTGGTGGATCAGCTCAATAACGATAACAAGGCGGCCGCCGCGTTTACGGCAGCCGCCTTGCTGGCGACCTTTGCCATTGTGTCGGTCATGCTGAAAAGCATCTTGGAATGGCGGGTGGCCGCCGCCCGGCGGCGTAACCAAGCGGATGCCCTGTCGGGGAGTTAGACGGCGGTATGCCGCCAGGGTGTGACGGGTGTGCGACTTAGGGATGTAGGCAGAATAGGTCTGCTGCTGTGTCTAAAAAAAACAAGGCTCCCGATCGGGAGCCTTGTTTTTGGGCGCTGCTGCGTGTTACTTGACGATCTTCAGATGCGAAACCTTGTCGCTGTCCTTGGTGCTTTCCGCAGTGGCGGGGGGGCTGTCGGGAGCGGCGTCGGCGGTATCGTCGCCCGGGTAGGGTTCGGATTCCACGACGTCAAAGCCCATGCCTGCGCCGGTTTCGCGGGCGTAGATGGCGGACACGGCGGCAACAGGTACGAAAATGTCTTCCGTGACGCCGCCAAAGCGGGTCTGGAATTCAATGTACTCGTTACCCAGGGTCAGGCGGTTGGTGGCCAGGTGCCCGATGTTCAGGGTGATCTGGCCGTCCTGGATGTGTCCGCGCGGCACGACGGTATTGGCATCCACGGTAACGACGATGTGTGGCGTGTAACCGTTATCGGTGCACCATTCGTGCAGGGCGCGCAGCAGGTAGGGCTTGGTCGAGGTTTCTTGCATGATGGGATCAGCGACGCATGACTTTTTCGGACGGCGTCAGCGCTTCGATGTAGGCAGGACGCGAGAACACGCGTTCGGCGTACTTTTGCACGGGCGCGGCGCTCTTGGGCAGTTCGATGCCGTAGTGGTCCAGACGCCAGAGTAGTGGGGCAATGGCCACATCCAGCATGGAGAACTCTTCGCCCAGCATGTATTTGTTCTTGAGCAGGATAGGGGCCAGTTGGGCCAGGTGATTGCGGATCTGCTGGCGGGCCTGTTCCTGGACCTTGGCATCGGTGTTGCGGCGATCTTCCAAGGCGGTCACGTGCACGAACAGTTCCTTTTCGAAGTTGTACAGGAACAGACGGGTACGGGCGCGCATGGTGGGGTCCGCCGGCATCAGTTGCGGGTGCGGAAAGCGCTCGTCGATGTATTCGTTGATGATGTTCGATTCGTACAGGATCAGGTCGCGTTCGACCAGGATGGGTACCTGTCCGTAGGGGTTCATGACGGCGATATCTTCAGGCTTGTTGTACAAGTCGATGTCGCGAATCTCGAAATCCATGCCTTTTTCAAACAACACGAAACGGCAGCGTTGCGAGAAGGGGCAGGTCGTTCCAGAGTAGAGCACCATCATGGTATGGGATTCCAGTCGTAGAAATAAAAACAAGAGCCTCACGGCTCAAGGAGCTAGGCCGCACGGCTGGGCCTGGTCTAAAGGATAACCGGGCAGGCCAGGCGGCCCGCCCGTCTAGCATAGCGTGTTACTTGATGTCTTTCCAGAACACGCTGTTCAGGCGCCAGGCAACGGCGAAGAACAGCAGCAGGAACAGCATGACACCGACGCCGATTTTCTTGCGCACCAGTTGGACGGGTTCAGCCATCCAGTCCATGAAGTTGGCCAGATCGGCAACGTCGCTGTCGTATTTGGCGGACAGCTTGGCGTTGACTGGTTCCAGCTTGACGGAGTCGGTGGCATGGCCGGTGTAGCTGGCCAGCGGCTCTTTGGTGATAGACGAGAAGCCGTACGGGTCGTAGGTGGCCGTGGTCTTGACCCACTGCTTGCTGCCGTCGTCCTTGGCTTCTTCGGCCACGGTCGTGCGGTGCAGCGTCATGCCGCCCTGGCGCTCCCACATGGCGTGGGGCATGCCCACGCTGGGGAAAACGAGGTTATCCCAGCCGGTGGGGCGGGATGCGTCGCGGTAGAAGGTGCGTAGGTAGGTGTAGAGGTAATCGGCACCGCTGGGACCCAGGTTGGTGGATTTGGCGCGGGCGATTACGGACAGATCAGGCGGTGCGGCACCGAACCATTTCTTGCCCATTTCCGGCGTCATGGCGATCTTCATGAGATCGCCCACTTTGTCCGAGGTGAACAGCAGGTTTTTCTTGATTTCCTCGTCGGTCAGGCCGATTTCGGTGAGCTTGTTATAGCGCATGGAATTGGCGCTATGACAGTTCAGACAGTAGTTGACGAACAGCTTTGCGCCATTTTGCAACGCTGCCATATCGTTGATGCGGTCGGGGGCGCGCTCCAGAGCGTATCCGCCTTCGGCGGCCACCGCCACCGTGCAGGTCAGGGACAGGGCCAGAGCGCCAAGCAATTTTTTAATCATGGTCATTCCGTTACGTGTTGTGGGCCTAGTGAGGGCGGAAGGTCACGCGATCAGGTTCGGGCTTGAAAGTGCCCAAACGGCTCCATACCGGCATCAGCAGGAAGAAGGCCAGGTAGATCACGGTGCCGATCTGGCTCAGCAGGTTGAACAGGTCGTTGGGGGCTTGCGTGCCCAGGTAACCCAGGATCAGGAAGTTGACGATGAAAATCGCGTACAGCACTTTGTGCCAGGTAGGACGGTAGCGGATCGACTTGACCGGCGAGGCATCCAGCCAGGGCAGGAAGAACAGGATCACGACTGCGCCGCCCATGGCCACCACGCCCCAGAACTTGGCGTCGATGAGGCGGAACAGGATAGCGACGGCGATCAGGATGGCAGGCACGGCCAGGCGCCAGATGCCGGGCAGCTTGCCTTTGACGAACAGCACGGCGGCAGCGATGACGGAGGCACCAGCCAGAATCCAGGTGAAATCGGCCGTAGTAGCGCGCAGCATGGAGTAGAACGGCGTGAAGTACCAGACCGGGGCGATGTGCGGAGGCGTCTTCAGAGGGTCGGCCGGCGCGAAGTTGTTGAACTCCAGGAAGTAGCCACCCATTTCAGGCGCGAAGAACAGGATCGCTGCAAAAACTAGCAGAAAGCCTGCCACGCCCAGGATGTCGTGTACGGAGTAGTAGGGGTGGAAAGGAATGCCATCCAGGGGACGGCCTTGGGCGTCCTTGGGGCCTTGCTTGATTTCTACGCCGTCGGGGTTGTTGGAGCCGACTTCGTGCAGAGCGATCAGGTGTGCCACGACCAGGCCCAGCAGGACCAGCGGGATGGCGATGACGTGCAAGGCGAAGAAGCGGTTCAGGGTGGCGTCGGACACCACGTAGTCGCCGCGGATGAAGATGGCCAGGTCAGGACCGATGAAGGGGATGGCCGAGAACAGGTTCACAATAACCTGTGCGCCCCAATAGGACATCTGGCCCCAGGGCAGCAGGTAGCCCATGAAGGCTTCGCCCATCAGGCACAGGAAAATGGCCACGCCGAAGATCCAGACCAGTTCGCGGGGCTTGCGGTAGGAACCATAGAACAGGCCGCGCAGCATGTGCAGGTAGACCACCACGAAGAACATGGAGGCACCGGTGGAGTGCATGTAGCGGATCAGCCAGCCGCCCGGCACTTCACGCATGATGTACTCGACCGACTCGAAGGCCAGCTTGGCATCGGGTTTGTAGTTCATGACCAGGAAAATCCCGGTCACGATTTGGATGACCAGCACCAGCAGTGCCAGGGAACCGAAGAAGTACCAGAAGTTGAAGTTCTTCGGAGCGTAGTATTCCGACATGTGCTCCTTGTACATGGATGTCAGGGGAAAGCGCCTGTCAATCCATCCCAAGAGTCCTGTCGTTTCGACGGTTTTCTCGCCAGCCATGAAACGGCTCCTTTATCTTTTAATGAATACGTATGGGGTTACAGCCGCCTTAGGCCTTGTTGTCTTCGTCCACGCCAATCGTTACTTTCGCGCCATCGGCCGAGAACTGATAGGGTGGGATTTCGAGGTTGTCGGGCGCGGGCTTGTTGCTGTAGACGCGGCCGGCCAGGTCGAAGGTCGAACCGTGGCAGGGGCACAGGAAGCCGCCTTCCCAGCCGCTGGGCAGGCCTGGGCCGGCACCGGCAGCCAGGTGGGGGGTGGGCGAGCAACCCAGGTGGGTGCAGATACCGATACAAATAAAGATTTCGGGGCGACGCGAGCGGTATTCGTTCTTGGCGTAGGCAGGGGTGTAGCCGGGGCGATCCGAGTTTGGGTCGGCCAGTTGGCTATCCAGTTTGGGCAGATCGGCCAGTTGTTCCTTGGTGCGGTGCAAAATCCAGACCGGCTTGCCGCGCCATTCCACCGTGCGCATCTCGCCGGGCGCAATGCCGGAGATATCGACTTCCACGGGCGCGCCGGCGGCCTTGGCCTTTTCGGACGGAGCAAAGGAGCTGACGAAAGGAACAGCAGTGGCCACACCAGCGACACCACCTAACGCACAGGCGGTGGCGACCCAGGTGCGGCGCGAAGGATCGGGCGGAAGGTTGGGGTCAACCGCGCCTATGTCATCGGGCTGTGTCGTAATCTGACTCATTCTAGTATCCTTATTCCTGCCCGATTCGGGCATACCACAATTTACGGATTTGGGCCTGGGTATATTATTCAACCGCGTATTATAGCGTTACCCAGCACAGCATGACTTGAACAAAGGTGAACATATGAACAAGGCTCGAGGTTTTCTCCAGGAATTCCGGGAGTTTGCGGTTAAGGGCAACATGATAGACCTCGCGGTCGGGGTCATCATCGGTGCCGCATTCGGCAAAATCATCGATTCGCTGGTGAAGGACATCATCATGCCCGTCATCAGTTTCATTCTGGGCGGCGAAGTCGATTTTACCAATCGTTTCGCGGTCTTGCGTCTGCCCGAAGGCTATACCGGTCCAGAAACATTCGATGCCCTGAGCAAGGCAGGTGCCGTTATTTTGTCGTGGGGTAACTTCCTGACCATTCTGATCAACTTCGTCTTGTTGGCCTTTGTGGTGTTCTGCATGGTCAAGATGGTCAATCGCATGCGTGACTCGGTGGTCAAAAAGGAAGAAGCCGCCCCTGCGCCAACCCCCGAAGACGTGCTGTTGCTGCGCGAAATCCGGGATTCGCTGAAAAAATAAAGACCTTGTCTGTTCAAGGCGTACAACAAGGGTGCCGCATGGCACCCTTTCTTGTTCGTGCATACCAGCCGGCAAGGCCAAGTCAGCCTTGGCCGGATGCCTGATTTTAGCCCTTTCTGGCCAGGGCTTGTCTAGCTGTCGGCCGCATCAAACCTTGTTTAACGTCATGCCGGTGGCGGTTTTCGGGTATTTAGACAGGATTGTCCAGATCGATGAATTCCACCTCGATGCCAAAGTGACGGGCGATGTGCTCGCCCAAGGCCTTGGCACCGTATCGTTCGGTGGCATGGTGGCCGGCCGCCATGAAAGCAATGCCGTTTTCCTGGGCGCTGTGGTAGGTTTGCTCGGAGGCTTCGCCGGTGATGTACAGGTCGGCCCCGGCTTGGATGGCGGCATCGATGAAGCCTTGGGCACCGCCGGTGCACCAGGCGATACGGCGTATGTTTTGTTGTAAATCCCCAACAACAAGTGGCTCGCGTTGTAAATTACTGCAAACTGTCAGGCGAAAGGTTTCGAGGGAAACGGGTTGGGGCAACTCACCCAGCCAGACCAGTCCATCCGGGCCGCAGGTTTGGGGTTGGCCTTGTTCGTTCAGCCACGGGGTGATGCCCAGCAGGCGTCCTAGCTGGGCGTTGTTGCCCAGTTCAGGGTGGGCGTCCAGGGGCAAGTGGTAGCCCAGCAGGTTAATCTGGTGTTGCAGGACGCGTTCCAGGCGTGTTTTCTTGGGGCCGCGCACACAGGGGTTCTCGTTTTTCCAGAACCAGCCGTGGTGCACCAGGATGGCGTCGGCCTGGCGTTCGATGGCGGCATCCACCAAGGCCAGCGAAGCGGTGACGCCGGTGACCAGCTTGCGGATGACAGGTTTGCCTTCGACCTGCAGGCCATTGGGGCAGTAGTCTTTGAAGCGGGCTGCATCCAAGGTGGTGTCCAGCCAGCGGGCCAGATCGGCAGTTGAAACCTGAGTCATGAAAATCCTTATCTGAATGAGTGCTATGCGTCGATTGTGGCTGGTATTTGCTCAAGCGGTGACGGTCTGTTTGGCAGGCTTTTTTATTGTGGCAACTTTGCGGCCGCAGTGGCTGGGAGCGCCCCTGCCGGCCGTTCGCCCGGCTGCGCCAGTAGCAAGGCCGGTGCCGGCCAGCCCGCCGCCGGCGTTGCCAGCCCAGGCTCCGCTGTCATATGCGCAGGCGGTGGCCAGCGCCGCCCCGGCTGTGGTCAATGTGTACACCAGTAAGCATCTGGACGGCAATGTGTCGCCGTTTCAGGACCCCGAGCTTAATCGCCTGTTCCGGGAGTTGCCCGATCTGATCGAGCGCCGCCCCAATACGAATCTGGGTTCGGGGGTGATCGTACACGAGGACGGCTTTGTTCTGACCAATTACCACGTGATTGAAGCGGCGGATGCCATCGAGATTGCCTTGGCGGACGGGCGACAGTCCAGGGCGCGGCTGATCGGTGCCGATCCGGAAAGCGATCTGGCCGTGCTGAAGGTGGATTTACCCGACTTGACGGCCATTGCCGCCAGGAGCAGTGCCGATCTGCGGGTGGGCGATGTGGTGCTGGCCATCGGCAATCCGTTCGGCGTGGGCCAGACTACCACGATGGGCATCGTGTCCGGCCTGGGGCGCAATCGCCTGGGCATTAATATCTACGAAAACTTCATTCAGACGGATGCGGCCATTAATCCGGGCAATTCAGGCGGCGCGCTGGTCGATGCCCTGGGACGTCTGGTGGGCATCAATACCGCCATTTACTCCGAGACAGGTGGATCGCTGGGCATAGGTTTTGCGATTCCAGCCACGACCGCCTTGGCCATTATGGACGAGATCGTGCGGACAGGCGCAGTGACGCGGGGCTGGCTGGGCATGGAGCCGCAAGACATTACGCCCGATCTGCTGCAGGCGTTTGGCTTGAACAGCGAAGAAGGCGTCATTATCGCCAGCCTGCAGCACCAGGGGCCTGGCGATCAGGCTGGGATGCGGGTCGGGGATATCGTGCTGCGTTTTAATGGGCAGACGGTGACCGATTCTATTGGTTTGCTGAACCAGATTGCGCCGATCAAACCTGGTCAGGCGGTTACGCTGTCTGTGCTGCGCGACGGCAAGCCTTTGGAATTGACGGTCCGGGTCGGCGCCAGGCCAGTAGCGCGGCACCGTTAACGCAGCAGCTTACAGTTCCAGTTCGCGGCCTTCGCTTTCCGGCGTTTCGCGCTTTTTGATGAGACTGGCGGCCAGTATGCCTAGTTCGTACAGCAGGCACAGGGGCGCGGCCAGCAGCAGTTGGCTGACCACATCGGGTGGGGTGACGATGGCGGCGATGACAAATGCGCCCACAATGACGTAGCCGCGGATTTCGCGCAGCTTGGCTACGGTGACCACGCCGGTCTTGACCAGCAGAATGACTGCAATGGGGACTTCAAAGGTGATGCCGAAGGCCATGAACATGGTCATGACAAAGCCCAGGTAGGCTTCGATATCCGGTGCCGGTGTGATCGATTGCGGTGCAAAGGTGGCGATGAAGTGAAACACCGTGCGGAACACCACGAAGTAACAAAAAGCCATGCCCGCCATGAACAGCAGTGTGCTGGTAAGGATCAGCGGCAGGGCCAGCTTTTTTTCGTGGTTGTACAGGCCGGGAGCAATGAAGGCCCAGGCCTGGTAGAGCACCACGGGCAGAGCCAGCACGAAAGAGGCCATCAGGGTGACCTTGACGGGCACCATGAAGGGCGTGATGACGCCGGTGGCGATCATGCGGGTGCCTTCGGGCAAGGAGGCCATCATGGGTTGAGCCAGCACATCGTATATGGCCGATGCGCCTGGGTATATGAACAGCACCACGAAAATGCCCACGACAGCGCCAACGGCGCGTAACAGGCGGGTGCGCAGCTCGACCAGGTGGGAGATGAAGGTGTCTTCCTGTGGGGCTTCGGTGCTCATGCCGACGGTCCTTTGGAGATGTGGGCGGGAGCGTGCGCCGGCGTGTCCGAAGCCGCAGGGGCGGCCGATGGCGCGGATGTCGTCTGGGTCGCATCCACCGGGCTGTCTGCGGATGCGGCCTTATCTGTGACGTCGCTTGCCGGCGCGGGCGTTGTCGCGCCGGGCGTTTCCGGCTGTCCGGTGGCTTGGGCCGCCGGCTGAGTCGATAAGGCGCTACGGGCCGAATCGGACGCCTGCTGCAGCGCGTCGCGCGCCTGATCCAGTGGTTCGCTCAGGCTTTTGCCCGTGTCCTGGACGGAGGTGCGCACGGAACGGGCAGCCTCCTCCATCTGGTCCTTGAGCTTGTTGACCTCGTCCAGATTGATTTCGCGCTGAATGTCGGACTTGACCTCGCTGACATAGCGCTGCGCACGGCCGAGCAGGTGCCCCGCTGTGCGAGCCACCTTGGGCAGGCGTTCCGGACCGATGACGATCAGGGCGACCACGCCGATGATGATTAACTCGGTAAAGCTGACATCAAACATTGAAGCTCACACAGAAACGATCAGGCGCGATCGGATTTTTCCTTGGCCTGCACGTCGATGGTCTGAGGGTCGGCAGCGCGTTGGCTGACCGATTCGGGCGTCTTGCCGTCGTCGTTGACGTCTTTCATGCCCTCTTTAAAGCCTTTGACCGCGCCGCCCAGGTCCGAGCCGATATTGCGCAGTTTCTTGGTGCCGAAAACGAGGGCGACGATGACCAGGACGACCAGCCAGTGCCAAATGCTAAAGCTACCCATAATGTATCTCCGTTATGCAGCTACGGCTGCGCGATCTGCCCATGGACGAGGACCGCCCAGAATGTGCATATGTAAATGATTGATTTCCTGCCCGCCGTCCAGGCCGTTGTTGAGCACGACGCGAAAGCCGCCTTCGGGGCCGGGACGACAACCTGCCTGCGCAGCCAAAGCCGGAGCCATGGCCAACATTTTACCTAACCATACACTGTCTTCGGGAGAAATCGTTTGCAGGGACTGCACGTGTTTCTTGGGAATAAGCAGTATATGGACAGGGGCCGCCGGGTTGATGTCGTGAAAGGCCAGGAAATCGTCGTCTTCGAAGAGTTTCTTGGCGGGTATGGCACCTGCGGCGATTTTACAAAAGAGGCAATTTTCGCTCATGGAAACCTCGGTGGCAGAAGGCCCGGCAGGAGGGCCTGTTTCAGGGCGGTATATCCGAACAGTGTAGCGCGATCAGATGACAGGATTACAACTGGTCAGGCGTGCGGGCGGCTTTTTCGACCAGGCCGGACGTGCCTTCGCGGCGTACCAGCTCGGCCAGCACGTCGCGTGGCTCCAGACCATAATAGGTCAGGGCGACCAGGCTGTGAAACCACAGGTCGGCTGTTTCGCTGACAATGCGGTCGCGCTGTTCGTCCTTGGCGGCCATGACCAGTTCCGTGGCTTCTTCGCCGATTTTCTTCAGAAAGGCATCGGGACCCTTGGCGAACAGCTTGGCTGCGTAGGACGAGGCCGGGTCGCCGCCCTGGGCCGGCAGGCGCGATTTAAGGGTACGGCCCAGATGGTCCAGAATGGTGTCGGGATTGAGTGCTTGGCTCATCGGTAGATGTGCTCCGGATCTTTCAGGACCGGGTCGGTGATGACCCACTGCGCCTGTTCGTCCTGGCCTTGTAGCTGGCGGAAAAAGCAACTTTCGCGGCCAGTGTGGCAGGCGATATGGCCCACTTGCTCGACAGTCAGTAAAATGACATCGCCGTCGCAGTCCAGGCGGATGTCCGAGACGTGCTGGACATGGCCGGATTCTTCGCCTTTGCGCCACAGGCGCTGGCGCGAACGCGACCAGTACACGGCGCGGCGCGTGCTGGCGGTTTCGTGCAGCGATTCCTGGTTCATCCAGGCAACCATCAGGATTTTTCCGCTGGCCTTGTCTTGGGCGATGGCGGGGATCAGGCCCTGCTCGTCGAATCGGACCTGGGCCAGCCAGGCGGGTAGGGTAGACATTAGCGGCGTACCTGTATGCCCTGGGCGGCCATGAAGTCTTTGGCCTGGGCGATGGTGTGTTGTCCGTAGTGGAAGATGCTGGCGGCCAGCACGGCGCTGGCACCGCCTTGAAGGACGCCGTCGGCCAGGTCCTGCAGTCCGCCTACACCGCCAGAAGCGATGACGGGCACGGATACGGCATTGGAGACCGCACGGGTCAGTTCCAGGTCGAAGCCGGACTTGGTGCCGTCGCGGTCCATGCTGGTCAGCAGCAGTTCGCCAGCACCGTAGTCGGCCATGCGCACAGCCCATTCCACCACATCCAGCCCGGTGGCGCGGCGTCCGCCGTGGGTAAAGACTTCCCAGCGGGCCGGTTCACCGTCGGCGCTGACCCGGCGTGCGTCGATGGCCACCACAATGCATTGATTGCCGTGGCGGTCGCTGGCGGCACGCACCAGATCGGGATTGCTGATGGCGGCGCTGTTGATGGAGACTTTATCGGCACCGGCGTTGAGCAGACGCTGCACATCGGCCACTTCGCGCACGCCGCCACCCACCGTCAAGGGGATGAATATCTGGCTGGCGACTTCCTCGATGATGGGCAGAATCAGGTCGCGGTTGTCCGAGGTGGCGGTGATGTCCAGAAAGGTCAGTTCGTCCGCGCCTTGTTCGTTGTACTGGCGGGCGATTTCGACGGGGTCGCCGGCATCGACCAGATCCACGAAGTTGACGCCCTTGACTACCCGCCCGGCGGTCACGTCCAGGCAGGGGATGATGCGGCAAGACAGTTCGCTGAGGGTATCCTGGCTCATGCCTGGTACTCGTCGGCGTATTCCTGGGCCTGGGCGAAGTCCAGCGTGCCCTCGTAGATGCTGCGGCCCAGAATGACGCCTTCTACCCCTTCGGACTCGACGGCGCACAAGGCTTCGATGTCTTTCAGGTCGGTGACGCCGCCCGAGGCGATGACGGGAATCTTGACGTGTTGGGACAGACGCACCGTGGCTTCGATATTGACGCCTGAGAGCATGCCGTCGCGGCCGATGTCGGTGTAGATGATGGACTCGCAGCCGTAGTCTTCAAACTTTTTGGCCAGATCCAGCACGTCGTGGCGGGTCAGTTTGCTCCAGCCGTCGGTGGCGATTTTTCCGTCGCGCGCGTCCAGGCCAACGATGATGCTGCCGGGAAAGGCGCTGCAGGCGTCCTGCAGAAAGCCGGGGCTTTTTACAGCGGCGGTGCCGATGATGACGTAGGTCAGGCCGGCGTCCAGATAGCGCTCGATGGTGTCCAGATCGCGGATGCCGCCGCCGATCTGCACGGGAATTTCACCGTCGATGGCTTTCAGGATGGATTTGATGGCTTCTCCGTTCTTGGGTTTGCCGGCGAAGGCTCCGTTCAGGTCCACCAGATGCAGACGGCGGGCCCCTGATTCCAGCCATTGTGTCGCTATTTGGGCCGGATCATCGGAGAAAACAGTTGCATCGTCCAGGTCGCCCTGGCGAAGGCGCACGCAACGCCCGTCTTTGAGGTCGATGGCGGGGATCAAAAGCATGGTCTTTAGCCGTAAAAACGTAAGAGATACAGGGTCTGATGAATGGAAAGACGCCGTGGAACGGTAATTGGTATCAAGGTTTCCAGTGAGCGAAGTTCCGGAACAGTTGCAGGCCATTGTCCGCGCTTTTCTCGGGATGGCACTGCACCGCGAAAATATTAGCGGTTGCTACCGCCGAGGTAAAGCGTTGGCCGTATTGGCTGGTGCCGCATATTTGGTCTGGATCAGAAGGTTGGGCGAAATAGCTATGCACAAAATAGAAATAGGAACCATCGGGAATGCCGGCCCACAGTGGGTGGCTGCGGCTCTGGTGAACGCGATTCCAGCCTATATGGGGCACTTTCAGGGGGCCGGTCATTCGGGCGTTGGCTTGGAGACCGTCCTGCTGGTGGCTGTCGCTGGTCGTCTTGTAGCCTTCGCCTTGGAAATGACGCACGCGTCCGGGCATCAGGCCCAGGCAGGGCACGTTGCCTTCGTCGCTGGCCTCGAACAGCATTTGTTCGCCTACGCAGATGCCCAGCAGCGGCTTGCTGCGGGCCGCTGTTATGAGCGCATCGCGCAGGCCCGATTCGTCCAGGTGGCGCATGCAATCGGGCATGGCTCCCTGGCCGGGCAGCACGACCCGGTCGGCATCCAGGATGGCCTGGGGGGTTTGGGCAAGAATGACGCGATCGTTGGGCGCGGCGGCGCTAAGTGCGCGGGCAACGGAGAAAATGTTGCCCGAGCCGTAATCGACAATGGCGATGGTTGTCACGATGGATGGCCGAAGGAAGGTTACAGAACCCCTTTGGTCGAAGGCACTACGCCTTCGCTGCGTGGATCAAGCTCCAGCGCCATCCGCAATGCTCGGCCAAAGGCTTTGAACACGGTTTCGCACTGGTGATGTGCGTTTTCGCCGCGTAGGTTATCGATGTGCAGAGTCACCAGGGCGTGGTTGACGAATCCCTGGAAAAACTCGCGAGTCAAGTCTACATCGAACTGGCCGATCCGTGCGCGGGTGAAGGGCAGAAAATAAAACAGACCGGGACGGCCGGAAAAGTCCACGACCACGCGCGACAAGGCTTCGTCCAGTGGCACGTAGGAATGACCGTAGCGGCGCAGGCCGGCTTTGCTGCCCACGGCTTTGGCAAAGGCCTGGCCCAGGGCGATGCCGATGTCCTCGACGGTGTGATGGTCGTCGATGTGGGTGTCGCCTTCACAGTGTACGTCCAGGTCGATCAGGCCGTGGCGGGCGATCTGGTCCAGCATGTGGTCCAGAAAAGGCACGCCGCTGTTCAGGCTGTGGCGGCCGGTGCCGTCCAGGTTGATGGCTACGCGGATGCGGGTTTCGTTGGTATTGCGGGTTATTTCGGCGGTACGCATATCAGGCCGGCGGCAAGGCCGGTATCAGGATTGGTTCAGTCGGAATTGCGCGCTGGCGGCGTGGGCATGAAGCCCTTCGCCTTGGGCCAGCGTGGCGGCGATGGGTCCCAGCGTCTGTGCGCCTGCTTCCGAAACCTGGATGATGCTGCTGCGTTTCTGGAAATCGTAGACGCCCAGGGGCGAGGAGAAGCGCGCGGTGCGCGCCGTGGGCAGGACATGGTTCGGGCCCGCACAGTAATCGCCCAGCGATTCAGAGCTGTAAGGACCCAGGAAAATGGCACCGGCATGGCGCAGTTTGCCCAGAAGTTCCTGGGCATTGCGCGTGGACACTTCCAGGTGTTCCGGCGCGATGCGGTTGCTGATCTGACAGGCATGATCCAGATCGCGGACCTGGATCAGGGCACCCCGGCCCGACAGGCTGCGGCGGATGATGTCGGCACGCGGCATGGTGGGCAGCAGGCGTTCGATGGCGGCGTGAACCTGGTCCAGGTAGTCGGCGTGCGGACACAGCAAGATGGCCTGGGCCAGTTCGTCGTGTTCGGCTTGCGAGAACAGGTCCATGGCGACCCAGTCGGCCGGCGCGCTGCCGTCGCTGATGATCAGGATTTCGCTGGGGCCGGCGATCATGTCTATGCCCACCACGCCGAAGACGCGGCGCTTGGCCGAAGCGACATACGCATTGCCCGGGCCGACGATCTTGTCCACGGCGGGAATGGTGTCCGTGCCGTAAGCCAGCGCGCCCACTGCCTGCGCGCCGCCGATGGTGAACACGCGGTCCACGCCGCCCAGGGCAGCGGCGGCCAGCACGATGGGGTTGCGTACGCCGTCGGGCGTGGGCGTGACCATGATCAGCTCGGGAACGCCGGCCACCTTGGCCGGAATGGCGTTCATCAGTACCGACGATGGGTAGGCTGCCTTGCCGCCGGGCACATACAGGCCGACGCGATCCAGGGGGGTGACTTGCTGACCCAGCACCGTGCCGTCCGGCTCGGTATAGGTCCAGGTTTCGGCCCGCTGGTGTTCGTGGTAGCGGCGCACGCGTTCGGCGGCCTGCTCCAGCGCCTGCCGCTGATCGGCGGGCAGCCCGTTCAGCGCGGCCTGCAGTTCGGCTTGCGGGATTTCCAGCGCGGCTGCATGCGTGACGTCCAGACGGTCGAAACGGCGCGTGTAGTCCAGCAGCGCGGCATCGCCTTCGTGCTGGATGCGATGCAGGATATCGGTACAGGCCTGTTCGATGGATTCGTCTTCGGCGGCCTCGTAGGCCAGCAGCGAACGCAGTTCGGCATCGAACTGGGCGGATTCGGCATTCAGGCGATGGATCAGTGGCATGACGCTATAGAGAAAAACAAAGGTTTAACAGGCAGTGTATACCGTTTTGCCGGCGGCAGAGCCGACCTTAGGCGGACTCGTGCTCCACCGAGGCGCGCGAGAAGGCGTCGATCAGGGGTTGCAACTGCGGGCCACGGTTCTTCAGGGCGGCCTGATTGACGATCAGGCGCGAGGAGATCGTGGTGATCTCTTCCACTTCGACCAGCTTGTTGGCACGCAGCGTGCCGCCGCTGGAGACCAGGTCCACGATGGCGTCAGCCAGCCCGACCAGCGGTGCCAGTTCCATCGAGCCATACAGCTTGATCAGGTCGACGTAGACTCCCTTGCTGGCGAAGTGCTCGCGCGCCGCGCGGGTGTATTTGGTAGCAATGCGCAGGCGCGAACCTTGCTTGACGGCAGAGTGGTAGTCAAAGCCTTCGGCCGTGGCCACGCACAGGCGGCAGCGGGCAATGTTCAGGTCCACCGGCTGGTACAGGCCGCCGGGGTGCTGTTCCATGTGCTCGTACAGCACGTCTTTGCCGGCAATGCCGATGTGCGCCGCGCCGTATTGCACATAGGTGGGCACGTCCGAGGCGCGCACGATGATCAGACGCAGGTTTGGATTGTTGGTGGGCAGGATCAGCTTGCGGGAGGTCTCCGGGCTTTCCAGCACTTTGATTCCCGCCTCTTCCAGCAAAGGCAGGGTTTCGTCGAAGATGCGGCCCTTGGACAGGGCCAGCGTCAGGGGGGCGTTAATGCTGGCGGGACTCATGCGGTTTCCTTGCTGCTGATGCGCTCGATCTGCGCGCCCACGGCCTGGAGCTTGGCTTCCATGCGGTCGTAGCCACGGTCCAGGTGGTAGATGCGCTCGACCGTGGTTTCGCCGCGTGCCGCCAGGCCGGCAATGACCAGGCTGGCCGAAGCCCGCAGGTCGGTTGCCATGACGGTGGCACCGGTCAGGTAGGGTACGCCTTTGACCACGGCCATGTGGCCGTCGATGTCGATATGCGCGCCCAGGCGGTTCAGTTCCTGGACGTGCATGTAGCGGTTTTCGAAAATGGTTTCCACGACGGACGATGTGCCATCGGCCATCGTGTTCAGGGCCATCAACTGGGCCTGCATGTCCGTGGGAAAACCGGGGTATTCGCTGGTGCGGAAGTTGACCGGCTGGGGGCGGCCCTGCATGGAACCTTTGATCCAGTCTGGTCCGGTTTCGATGTGCAGGCCGGCTTCGCGCAGCTTGTCCAGTGTGGCACCCATGGCCTGGGCGTCGGTATTGCGCAGGACCAGTTCGCCGCCGGTTGCGCCTACGGCGCACAGAAAGGTGCCGGCTTCGATGCGGTCCGGGCAGATGCGGTGTTCGGCCCCGTGCAGGCGTTCCACGCCGTCGATGACGATGCGGTCGGTGCCGTGGCCTTGAATGCGCGCGCCCATTTTGATGAGCAACTCGGCCAGATCGATGATTTCCGGTTCGCGGGCGGCGTTCTCCAGAATGGTCTGGCCCTCGGCCAGCACCGCCGCCATCATCAGGTTTTCCGTGCCGGTGACGGTGACCATGTCGGTGCGCACGACCGCCCCGCGCAGGCGCTTGGCGCGCGCGTTGACAAAGCCGTGCTCGACGTGGATTTCCGCGCCCATGGCCGCCAGCCCTTTGATGTGCTGGTCGACCGGACGCTGGCCGATGGCGCAGCCTCCGGGCAGACTGACGCGCGCTTCTCCGAAGCGGGCCAGCAGCGGGCCCAGCACCAGAATGGAGGCGCGCATGGTTTTGACCAGTTCGTAGGGCGCTTCCAGGCTGGTGATGTTGGCTGCATTCAAGGCCAGGGTGCCGTTGCGCTCTTTCTTGACGCCCAGTTGGCCCAGCAGCTTCAGGGTGGTGTCGATGTCGCGCAGGCGTGGCACATTGTCCAGCACCACGGTATCGGCGGTCAGCAGGCTGGCGCACAGAATGGGCAGGGCGGCGTTTTTGGCGCCGGAGACGGAGATTTCGCCGTTCAGGCGTTGGCCGCCCAGGATGCGTAGTTTATCCATTCGGATTGGCCTTGTATTCGTCGGGGGTCAGGGTGCGCATGGACAAGGCGTGGATCTCGGCCTTCATGCGATCGCCCAGTGCTTTGTAGACCAGTTGGTGGCGGGCGATCAGGCGCTTGCCTTCAAAGGCGGGGCTGACGATCAGGGCTTCGAAGTGTGAGCCGTCGCCGTCCACGTGCAGGTGTTCACAGGGCAGGTTGTCGGCAATGTATTGGCGTACTTGTTCGGGGGTCGGCAACATGGGGATCAATTCCGTAATTTGTAGCCTGATGCGAGCAGGCGTAGCGAAATCAGGCACAGCACTGCAAAGACGCCGGCGACGACGGCAAAGCTGAACCAGGGGGAGACGTCCGAAGCGGCGAAAAAGCCGTAGCGGAAACCATCGATGGTATAGAAGAGCGGGTTCCAGTGCGAGACAGTCTGCCAGAAAGGCGGCAGGCTGTGGATGGAGTAGAACACGCCGGACAGAAAGGTGGCCGGCATGATCAGAAAGTTCTGGAAGGCGGCCAACTGGTCGAATTTCTCCGACCACAGGCCGGCGATCAGGCCCAGCGTGCCCATGATCCCGCAGGACATCACGGCAAAGACGAGAATCCACAGCGGATTGGCGATGGGTAACTGTACAAAGAACAGCGAAATCGCCCAGACGCACAGCCCCACGCACAGGCCGCGCGCGATGGCGGCCAGCAGATAGGCCGAAAAAATTTCGCGGTGCGAGAGCGGCGGCAGCAGGATGAACACCAGATTGCCGGTGATGCGGCTCTGGATCAGCGAGGAAGAGGGGTTGGCAAAGGCATTTTGCAACATGCTCATCATCATCAGGCCGGGTATCAGGAAGGCCGTATAGGGCACGGAATCGTATACCGTGACGCGGCCTTCGAGCACATGGGCAAAGATCAGCAGGTACATCAGCGCCGTCAGCACCGGCGCGGCAATGGTCTGGAAGGCGACTTTCCAAAAGCGCAGCAGCTCTTTGCGCAGCAATGTGGGAAAGCCCGAGCCCATCGCCGGCTGTGCGGGCGGGGTGATGGTGCCGGGGCGCGGCGCGGCGGCATCGGTGTGTTGGGGCACGCCCCAGTGCTTGGGGGAGGCGGGCTGGTTCATAGGGCCACTCCCATTTTTCCTTCGTTGTGCATGATGCGCACGAATGCGTCCTCCAGGTCGGTGCCGCCGGCACGCTCCATAATGGCCTGGGTGGTGTCCAGGGCAACGATGTGGCCGCTTTTGAGCATGGCCAGACGCCCGCACAGGGCTTCGGCTTCTTCCAGGTAGTGCGTGGTCAGCAAAATGGTGTGGCCTTGCTGATTCAGGCGGATGATGAATTCCCACAGCGTGCGGCGCAGGTCCACGTCCACGCCGGCGGTCGGTTCGTCCAGGATGATGACGGGCGGGCGGTGTACCAACGCCTGGGCAACCAGCACGCGGCGTTTCATGCCACCGGACAGCGCGCGCATATTGGCGTCGGCTTTGTCGGTCAGGGCCAGGTTGGCCAGGATTTCGTCGATCCAGTCGTCGTTTTTTTTCAGGCCGAAGTAGCCCGATTGCAGACGCAATGTCTCGCGCACGGTGAAAAACGGATCGTAGACGATTTCTTGGGGGACCACGCCCAGCGAACGGCGCGCCTGCTGATACTGGGTGCGCACATCGTAGCCACAGACGCTGACCTGGCCGCTGCTCGGTTGGGTCAGACCGGCCAGCATGGAAATCAGGGTGGTCTTGCCGGCACCGTTGGGGCCGAGCAGGCCGAAAAACTCGCCTTGCTCTATCGTCAGGCTGACCTGATCGACGGCCAGAAAGCCGGTGTCGGGATTGGGAGAGGAAAACAGGCTTTTCAAGCCCCGGGGCCGGGACGCAAAGCGTTTGCTGACGTTATCGAGTTTAAGGGCGGACATGGCGTTTACGGTTGGCCTGACGCAAGTATGCAAAGCGCCGCCCAGGTGTTCCTGTGGCAAAAGCCGGGCTGGCGCAGATACGCCTGCCCGGTGGCGGCGGTGGTCAGGCTGTTTATTATAGGGTACGACTCTGGTCTGATTATAGGCTCATGACCAGAGTGTGCCTGTGGCAGCCGCCTGCCGTGCCGTCTGTTACTGGTTTTGCTTGTTCAGCGCCTGGATCAGGCCATCGATGCCGGTCTGCTCGATTTGCTGAGAGAACTGGTTGCGGTAGTTCTGGATCAGCCAGATGCCTTCCACATTCAGGTCGTAGATTTTCCAGCCGTCGGATGTTTTTTCCAGGCGGTAGTCCACGCCGACGGGCGCGCCGTTGGCCTGGGTCAGCGAGGAGCGCACGACCACGTCGTCGGCATTGGCATCGCCACGGAAAGGCAGCATGTTCAGCAGGGTCTTGTCGTCCACGCGGGACAGTGCGCCGCTGTATGTGCGCACTAGCGTGCCCTTGAAGGCGTCGGTCAGTTGCTGGCGCTGTTCTGGGCTTGCCTGGCGCCAGTAGCGGCCGGCAGCCAGGCGCGTGGTTTTTTCCAGATTGACGTAAGGCAGAATGTATTGGTCGACGGCATGCATGATGGCGCTGCGATCGCCGTTGCGAATGGCATTGCTGTCCTTGACGACTTGCAGGGCTTTGTCGCCCACTGCTTGCACAAAGGCGTTGGGAGCGGCTTTGGGGTCCACGGACTGGGCCTGGGCGACGGTATGCAGGCACAGTGCCAGAACGGCGCATACGGCCAGAAGCCAGGTGAACATGCGGGACTGCAAAGCAGTCCCGCCAGCGGCGGGACGTAGGTTCATGCAAAAAACTCCAGATTCAGGAAAAAGGGTCGGACCGTGTGTTATTCGTCGGCATCCGAGTAATCGGGCAGCGTCTGTTCGGCGCTGTCGCCGGCGCGACGCGACTGGACCATGCTGTTGCGACGTTGCAGGTAAGCGTCGCGGATGAAGCTGTAGCGGTCAAGGGCGATGTCGTTAACAAGTTTTTCTGCGTCCAGCAGTCCGGCGCGCGCGTCCACGGCCCACAAGCCCATGAGGCTGTTGCGCACAGGAACGTCGCGGATGGCCATGATGGGGCCGGTGGACGAGAAGCCTTCAAAGAAGCTGGTGCCGCGCGCGGCGGCATCGCGAACCGTGCTGGGGCCAAGGAAAGGCACGACGATGTATGGTCCGGGCTTGATGCCCCATACACCCAGGGTGACGCCGAAATCGTTTTCGATGCGGCGCGAACCGTTCATGGACGCGACGTCGATACAGCCTCCCAGCCCCATGGTGGAGTTGAACAGCACACGGCCCAGCGTGTTGAAGAAGTCGATGTGCTCGCCCTGCAAAAAGCTATTCACTGCGGACCAGGCATCGGCCATATTGTTGAAAATATTGCTGACGCAGGTGCGCACAGGTTTAGGCGTAAGAGCCGTATAGCCTTCGGCGATGGGCTTGATGAGCGCGCCGTCCACATTGTCGTTAAAGGTCTGGATGCCGCGGTTCATGCCTTCCCAAGGATCGTTGGGGTTGGGGTGGGGCACGCTGGCGCAACCCACGGCCAGCACAGCTGTCGTGCTGATCAGGCCCAGGCGGGCAGCGCGGGGCAGCGCGAAGGAGCGGCGATTTGCAGTTGTAGTCATGATGTTAAGTCTTGTATTGAGCGGCGGGCGGCGCTTCAGTTCTTTGAGTCTTGGCCGCCTTCTTTGGCGGCGGAGCTGTAGAGGAACTTGCTGATCAGCTCTTCCAACACCACGGCACTTTGCGTATAGGCAATAGTACCGCCGTTTTGAAGGTCTTTGTCGTCGCCGCCGGCCGTCAGCCCAATGTACTGTTCGCCCAGCAGGCCGGAGGTCAGGATCGAGGCCGATGTGTCGGCCGGGAATTTGTACTGATCGTTCATGTCCAGGGTGACGACGGCTTTGAAGTCCATATTGTCAAAGCTGATGGCACCGACACGTCCCACCACGACGCCGCTGGCCTTGATGGGCGCGCGCGGCTTCAGGCCGCCTATATTGTCGAATTTGGCCGAGACCTGGTAGGTCTGCTGGGTCAGCGAAAACGTGCTGAGGTTGCCGGCGCGCAGGGCCAGGAATGCCAGTGCGGCCAGGCCCAGAAAGACGAACAGGCCAACCCAGAAATCGGTTTTCTCGCGATTCATAACTGAGCGTTTCCTAAATAATTAACTGAACATAAGGGCGGTTAGCAGGAAGTCCGTGCCCAGCACCGCCAGCGCGCCGCTGACGACCGTGCGGGTGGTGGCGCGCGAGACGCCTTCGGGGGTGGGCTTGGCGTTCCAGCCCATATACAGTGCAATCAGGGTCACGATAATGCCAAAGACCACGCTTTTGATGAAGCCGTTGAGCACATCGTCGATGACATCCACGCCGTTTTGCATCTGGGACCAGAACGAGCCGGCATCAATGCCTATCATGAGTACACCGACGACGTAGCCGCCCAGAATGCCCACCATGGAGAAAACGGCGGCCAGAATAGGCATGGCAATAATGCCGCCCCACAGGCGCGGCACCAGTAGGCGGCGCAGCGGGTCCACGGCCATGACTTCCATGGCGGCGATCTGTTCGCCGGCTTTCATCAGGCCGATCTCGGCGGTCAGCGAGGTGCCGGCGCGGCCCGCAAACAGCAAGGCGGTGACCACCGGCCCCAGTTCGCGCACCAGCGACAGGGCCACCAGCAGGCCAAGCGCTTCTTCGGAACCATAGCGGTTCAGGGTGTAGTAGCCCTGCAGGCCCAATACGAAGCCGACGAACAGGCCGGATACGGCGATGATCAGCAGCGAATAGTTGCCAATGAAATGAATTTGTTGCGAAACCAGGCGTGGCCGCTGCCAGAGCAGCGAGGAGCGCGCCAGCAGGTTGACCAGCAAGCGGCTGAAGGCACCCAAGCCGAAGATGCTGTCGCGTATGGCTGCCCCCATGGAGGCGATGGGACGGGTGAGCAGATTCATGAGTGCGTCGTCCGGTTTTTGAGCCAGGCTTCGAAGGCCGGGGTGACGGGGTAGTTGAAGGCGATAGGGCCGTCCGGTTCGCCGTGCAGAAACTGCCGCACATACGGATCGGCGGATTCGCGCAGTTGGGCGGGTGCGCCCTGGGCGATAAGCCGCCCCTGGCCCACGATATAGACCTGGTCGGAGATGGAGAAGGACTCGGGTACATCGTGGGTGATCAGCACCGACGCGCAGTTCAGGCGGTCCGTCAGGTTGCGGATCAACTGCGCGGTAATACCCATGGAAATCGGGTCTAGCCCGGCGAAGGGCTCGTCGTACAGAATCAGTTCGGGTTCCAGCACAATGGCGCGCGCCAGGGCCACGCGGCGCGCCATGCCCCCGGATATTTCGCTGATGCCCAGGTGGGCAGCGGCGCGCAGGCCCACGGCATTTAATTTATCTAGAACGCGTTCTTGTATCTGTGCTTCGGAAATGCGGGTGAGTTCGCGCAAGGGAAAAGCGACGTTCTCGAATACGTTCAGGTCGGTAAATAAGGCACCTTGCTGGAACAGCACGCCCATGCGCTGGCGGGTGCGACGTAATTGTTCGCCGCCCAGTTGGGCCATATCCTGGCCAAATGCCATGACCACGCCTTTCTGGGCTGTGATCTGGCCGGTTGCGGCGCGCAGCAGTGTTGTTTTTCCGGAACCCGAGCCGCCCATCATGGCAACGACCTGCCCTTTGTGCACCGACATGGAGATGTCCGACAGCACAGTAAAGGACCCGTAGCCCAGCGAGGCGCAGTCCAGTTTTAGTACGGCTTGGTCAGTATTTTCGGCCATTGGGCGGGCAAGGTCGGGGAAATGGACCTGCCATTGTACCGTCTGCTGTCTGTTCAGCTCAATGTAAACGCGTTCAATCCATACTGTCAGGCACCCGCCAAGCGCGGCTTTCCAGTACCTTGTTTGAAATATCGGAGAATAAAAAAATAAATAGAAATTAAATAAAAAGCAGAAAAAAATAATTAGAAAAAAAAGATCGGGGCGTGTTTTTCATGGGGGGAGAAGAGTGTAAGGCTGGCTTGTAAAGGTAAACTCAAATGGGTGGAAAACGCTTTTAATTGATTGAAATAAAAGAAATTGAAACTATTGTTTGAATTTTCCGTGGCTTGCGATTAAGTAGGATTTTGAGATGAAAAGGCGCACGGCATGGCCATCGGATGGACAGCATTTGATTTGAATCCAGCTTTGTTTAAAAATTAAAGAAACAAGATGCTTGAAAAGCGGATTCAGCGTGTACGATTATTGGGTTGCTGCGCAGCGCAGAGCGTCCGCTGTCGCGTTCCACGGCGCAGAGTCCTGGTTTTTTGGAGACGAAGCTATGACATCGAGTTCTTCCAGTGCGTTTACGGGCGCGGCCCGCGGCTTGCGCCGGGTGGCCGTTTGCGGTGCCGGCGTCATGGGGGCGCAGATTGCCGCCCATTGCGTGAATGCAGGCATACCGGTGGTACTTTTCGATCTGCCCGCCCGTGAGGGGCCCAAGAACGGCGTGGTCACGCGTGCCATCGCCCATTTGCGCAAGATGAATCCGTCACCTTTGGGCGCGCCGGAGCTGGCTGATCTGATCGAACCGGCCAACTACGAGGACGACCTGGAGCGGCTGGGTGATTGCGACCTGGTCATCGAGGCCATTGCCGAGCGCCTGGACTGGAAACAGGATCTGTACCGCAAGATTGCTCCTGCGCTGCATCCGCAGGCCATCATTGCCAGCAATACGTCCGGGCTGTCCATTACGTCTTTGGCCGATGTGTTGCCCGAAGACTTGAGGCATCGTTTCTGCGGCGTGCACTTTTTCAATCCGCCGCGCTATATGAACCTGGTCGAGCTGATCGCCACCCGCTACACCCGGCCCGAACTGCTGGATACGTTGGAAACCTTTTTGGTGTCGCAACTGGGCAAGGGTGTGGTGCGCGCCAAGGATACGCCTAACTTTATCGGCAACCGCATCGGTGTGTTCGGTATATTGTCTGTGTTTGAACAGGCGCGCCGCTTCGGGCTGAGCTACGAGCAGGTGGACGAGCTGACCGGCACGCGACTGGGTCGCGCCAAGTCCGGCACGTACCGCACGGCCGATGTGGTGGGTCTGGATACCCTGGCCCATGTCATCCGCACCATGCAGGACCAATTGCCCGACGATAGTTTTCATGATTATTTCGGCTTGCCGCCCGAAGTCCAGGGCTTGATCGATGCCGGTGCCTTGGGCCAGAAGTCGGGGGCAGGTTTTTTCCGCAAGAAGGGCCGCGACATTCAGCGTTTCGACGTCCGGCAGCGCGATTATGTGGCGGCCGACCAGGCGATAGATCCTGACGTCGCCGCCATCCTGGCGCAGCGCGATCCGACCGAGCGTCTGCGCCTGCTGCGCGAGTCCTCGCATCCGCAGGCCCAATTTGTCTGGGCGGTGCTGCGTGACACCTTCCATTACAGCGCGGTGCATCTGCAGGACATTGCCGATAATGCCCGCCAGCTGGATCTGGCCCTGAAATGGGGCTTTGGCCACAAACAGGGGCCTTTCGAGATCTGGCAGTCGGCAGGCTGGCGTCAGGTAGCTCAGTGGATTGCCCAGGACATCGAGGATGGCAAGGCCTTGAGCCGTCAGCCCTTGCCCGATTGGGCAACGCGCGGCCCGGTCTGGGAGGCGCAGGGCGTGCATACCGCGGCCGGTTCATGGAATCCGGCGCAAAGCCGTTTTGAAGGCCGCAGCCTGTTGTCGGTGTATGAACGTCAGATCGGCGCGCCGCTCTTGGTGGGCGAAGTGGATACGCTGGAGACACGCACCGTGTTCGAGGACGAGTCCGTGCGTTGCTGGACCTTGCCCGCGCCCCATCCGCAGGATGTGCTGATTGTGTCGTTCAAGACCAAGATGCATACCTTGAGCCCGGGCGTGGTGCGCGGTCTGGTCAAGGCGGTGGAGCTGGCGCAGGCGTCTTTTCAGGCTCTGGTCATTGCCCAGTCCGGCGAGCCTTTTTCGGCCGGCGCGGATTTGAAAGCCATATTGCCGCTGTTCGAGCAGCGCGGTGTGGCGGCGGTTGAACCCATAGAACGCGAGATGCAGGACATGGTGCTGCGCCTGCGCTACGCCCAGGTGCCGGTGGTCGCGGCGCTGGCCGGGCTGGCCTTGGGAGGCGGTTGTGAGCTGGCCGTCCATTGCGCGCACCGCGTGGCGCATTTTGAAAGTTATATCGGGCTGGTGGAAGTGGGCATAGGTCTGGTTCCGGGGGCCGGCGGGCTGGCCTATTGCGCGCGTCGTGCAGCCGAGTTGCAGGCGCAGGGTGCGCCGGATGCGCCTTTGCTGGCTTATCTGAAGCGTTTTGCCTTGGCGGTGGCGGGTGCCCAGGTGTCGCGTTCCGCTCTGGAGGCGCGCCAGATCGGCTATCTGCGCGAATCCGACACCATCGTCATGAATCGCCACGAACTGCTGTATGTGGCGGTGCGCCAGGCGCAGGCGCTGGCCTGCGCCGGATGGCGCGCGCCCCTGCCGTCCCGCTTTCCGGTGGCCGGGCGCGATGGCATTGCCACGCTCAAGGCGCAGTTGCTGAACATGCAGGTGGGCGGATTTATTTCCGATTACGACTTTCGCGTTGCCGAACAGGTTGCCACCGTGATCTGCGGGGGCGATGTCGATCCGGGTTCGCTGGTCGACGAGGCATGGATGCTGGCCCAGGAGCGGCAGGCCTTTCTGGAGCTGCTCAATTCGCCCAAGACGCAGGAACGGATTACCGGCATGTTGACCACCGGCAAGCCGGTGCGCAATTAAGCCCGATCAAGGAGCTGATATGACAGTGCAACAAGCATATATCGTGGCGGCCAAGCGCACGCCCATCGGCAAAGCGCCTCGCGGCGTGTTTTCGTCCTTGCGGCCTGACGAGCTGCTGGCCCATACGGTACAAGGTGTTCTGGCGCAGCAACCCGGGCTGGACCCGGCCGCCATCGAGGATCTGGTAGCCGGCTGCGCCTTGCCCGAAGGGCCGCAGGGTTTCAATGTGGCCCGTATTTCGGCCTTGTTGGCGGGGTTGCCGTATACCGTGCCGGGCATGACGGTGAACCGGTTCTGCGCATCGGGTCTGTCCGCCATTGCCATCGCCGCCGACCGGATTCGTTCCGGGCAGGCCGATGTCATCCTGGCGGCAGGGGTGGAGTCCATGAGTCAGGTGCCGGTCATGGGCGTCAGCACCACGTTCAGCCCGGACATCTTCGCTTCCGAAGAAAATTACGGCATTGCGTATGGCATGGGCCTGACCGCCGAGGAAGTGGCGCGGGAATGGAAGGTGTCGCGCGAAGATCAAGATGCGTTTGCCTTGGCTTCCCATCAGAAGGCCATAAAGGCGTGGGAGTCGGGCGAGTTTTCGGACGAAATCCTGCCGGTCACCGTGACCCGGCGACAGCCCGACCTGGACAGCCTGGAAGTGGCCGAGCAGGTCAAGGTCATCAGCCGTGACGAAGGCCCGCGCTCGGACACCAGTCTGGACGCGCTGTCCCGATTGCGGCCGGTGTTCGCGGCTAAAGGGTCGGTCACGGCGGGGAACAGTTCTCAGACCTCGGATGGGGCGGGGGCTTTGCTGGTGGTGTCCGAGCGCGCACTGCGCACTCATAACCTGACTCCGTTGGCGCGGTTCGTGTCGTTTTCGGTACGTGGCGTGCCGCCGGAAATCATGGGCATAGGACCGAAAGAAGCGGTGCCGCATGCTCTGGCGTTGGCCGGCTTGAAGCAAGACCAAATGGGCTGGATCGAGCTGAACGAAGCCTTTGCCGCCCAGTCGCTGGCTGTGATCCGTGATCTTGGGCTGGACCCGGCGCGCGTCAATCCGCTGGGCGGGGCTATTGCGATGGGGCATCCGCTGGGTGCGACCGGTGCCATGCGTGCCGCTACGGTGGTGCATGCCTTGCAACGCCGAAAACTGCAGTACGGTATGTTGACCATGTGCATAGGCACGGGCATGGGGGCGGCCGGTATTTTTGAACGTGCTTGATCCGGGCCCGGATGCGATCTGCGCGTGCGTGGCACTTGCACGCGCAGATCGCGCCCTGCCCGTCTGTGTGACAAGGGCATCGGAGTGGATATTCGCCCGGACCATGGCCGTATGACCGCGCGCCACGGCTGAGCCGGCCCGATAGTGTAAGTAAATTTGCTTAAAACCCGCTAAATGTCAAAAAAGTAAAGGTTTGTTGTTGTCATAGAGTCGACATAGGCGGCGGCCATAGTCCTTTCCATGTTTTGAACCGCTCTACATGGAGGATGTATGGGATTGCCCGTACGCATGGTATCCGGCTTGCATGTTCCCCCTTTGTTCTGGCAGGCACGGGTGAAGGCCCGCTTGGAGTCGGGGCAATTCGAGGTGGACTGCGGCGAGCGTGCCTGGGTCGTGCCGGTGGCAGTCAGTTGCCTGGTGCAGCCGCAGGCCGGCGACAAAGTTTGGGTGGGCGGTGCAGATGGCGAACAGGCCTATGTGTTTGCCGTGCTCGAACGCCCGCAAGGCGGCGCTTTGCATCTGGTGGCCGAGCAGGGCCTGCACGTCCAGTCCAACCAGGGTGATATCCATATATCGTCGGCGGCGGATCTGTCGCTGCAATCGGCGGGCCATCTGCGGCAGTCGGGTCGGGAGTTGAGCCTGACCACAGGCACATTGCGCATCTTGGCCAAGATGCACGAGACGGTGGCCGACCGGCTCTCGCAGGTGTGCAACCATGTTTTCAGGCTGACCGAAAAAGAAGAATGCTGGCGGGGCGGACGCATGGATGTGCAGGCCCAGCACCAGTTACGCCTGCATGCACGGCACACCTTGATGACCGCGCGCGAACTGGTCAAGGTGGATGCCGACCAGATTCATATGGGATAAGGACAGACCATGCTGACAGAACGTCTTGTTCAAGTGCATAGTCCTTTGGGACCGGGCGCCTTGTTGTTTCACGCCTTGCAGGGCCGGGAAGGGTTGTCCCAGCCGTTTGAGTTGCAGGCCGATGTGCTGTGTACGACGCCCTTGTTGGATCTGCGCGGCCTGCTGGGCGAGTCCTTGAGTCTCGAGATCAAGACCGTCAGCGGATTGCCGCGTTTTCTGGATGGCCGCATCAGTGCATTTCGCTTGCTGGGCAAGACCGGGCGCAGCGACCGCTTCTACACCTATAGGGCAACGCTGCGTCCTTGGCTCTGGTTCTTGAGCCAGAACATGGACAGCCGCATTTTCCAGGAAAAGACAGTACCCGAAGTGCTGCAGGAGGTGCTGGGCCGCTATTCTTTCGCGTGGGAAGTGCGTTTGACGCAGGACTATCCCCGCCAGACGTACTGTGTCCAGTATCAGGAAAGCGATTTTCAGTTTGTCAGCCGCCTGATGGAGCGCGAAGGCATTTACTACTGGTTCGAGCACAGGCAAGGCGCGCATACCTTGGTCATGGCCGACGATGTAGGGCAGCATGCCGCCGCGCCGTGGCTGGCCGAGCTGCCCTTTGTGTCACCGGACCGGGTCGCGCATCCCGATGTGGAGCACATCCATGCCTGGCATCCTTACGAGCAGGTGACGCCGGGCCGATACGCCACCGCCGATTACGATTATTGCAAGCCGGGGGCCAGCCTGGATGCGGCCCGCAGCAATCCAGCCCAGCATGCATTGGGCGATCTGGAGGTCTACGAATGGGCAGGGGGCTATACCGAGCCCGAGCATGGCGAGCATTACTCGCGTCTGCGCCTGGAGGCCTTGCAGGCAGTGCGCAGTCAGGCGCAGGCCCAGACCAATGCCCGTGGCGTGGCCCCGGGCTATCTGCTGGCTGTGCGCAACCACCCGCGTCCCGAGGACAATCGTGACTACTTGGTGACCCAAGCTGATTACGACTTTCTGGATGCGGGACAGGTGGGCGATGCCAGGGTGGCCAGCCATTATTTCGTCGACTTTCTGGTCATGCCGGCCAGTCAGCCCTATCGTCCGGTACGTCGCACTCCCGTGCCGCGCACGTATGGTCCGCAGACGGCCCGCGTGGCGGGTAAAAGTGGCGAACAGTTGTGGACGGATCAGTACGGGCGCATCAAGGTTCAGTTCCTGTGGGATCGGTACGGTCAGGCGAACGAGAACAGTTCGTGCTGGCTGCGCGTGTCCAGTCCGTGGGCGGGGGGCGGCTTTGGGGGGATTCAGTTGCCGCGCGTCGGCGACGAGGTGATTGTGGATTTTCTGGGCGGCGACCCGGACCGCCCGATTGTAGTGGGCCGTGTCTATAACGCCAGCAATATGCCGCCGTGGAACCTGCCGGACAATGCGACGCAAAGCGGCTTTTTGAGTCGTTCCAAGGATGGCGACCCCAGCAATGCCAATGCCTTCATGTTCGAGGACAGAGCCGGTCAGGAGCGTATCTGGCTGCATGCCGAGCGCAATCTGGATACCGAGATCGAAGGCGACGAAACGCATACCGTCGATGGCAATCGGACCACCACGGTCTTGGGGCACGACCAACTGACGGTGATGGCGACCCGTACCACGTCGGTGCAGGCGTTGGAGACGGAGACGTTCCACAGCGGCGTGCTGCGCAGCGTGGCCGGCGCGGTGGATGAAACCATCGAAGGCGAGCAGACGCTGACCCATACAGGGGATGTGACGCGCACCGTTACCGGGAATGTGACCGACACGTTGACGGGTGAGCTGACCGAGACGATTACCGGCGATGTGACCCAGACCGTGACAGGCGAGGTGACCGACTCCATTACCGGTACGTGCCATTCCACGCAGACCGGCGACTATACGCGCACGGTGACCGGCGCGGTCGATTACACCGTAACGGGTGACGTGAAGGAAACGGTGACCGGTAATGTGGACGTGAGCACGACCGGTAACATCATCGATACCTTGACCGGGGATCTGACCAAAAGCATTTCCGGCCCGGTGAATATTACCGCCGCCACCGGCGTCAATATCACCACGCCTAGCTGGAAGGTCAATGTGACCAGTTCGGAGAAGTGGTGGATTCCGCATACAGAAAAAGTTACGGGGTTCCGTCTGAACGGCACGATGTCATCTTTGGATGCCTGGGGCGTGCGGGCGCAGGTGTATGGCATCAATTTCCAGGCGGCGGTGTTCAAAATGGATCATTCCAAGTTCAAGGACGAAGATGCCTACGTGAACCTGAAGAAAAGCGCGGTCTATCTGGGTAAGCAGGCTGTGCGTGTCGGCAGTTCGGCCTTGCGGCTGGCCAAGTCCGGCTTGCATGTTTTTTTCTGAATGCAGGGCCGGCCATGATTGAACAGCTTTTATGGATGGTGTTCTGTGTTGTGATGGCCGCCATCATGATCTGGATCGGCGTGGCGCTGGAGTGGCGCGACTTTTTGCCGTATCTGGTGGTGGTGCCGCTATTGGTTGCGGCGGGTGGGTTTGTGTCCAGTTATCGGGGCTTTTTGCGCTATTGGCGTGCCTGGCCCGAGCAGCGCCTGTATCAGTCTTTGCACGCGCAAGGGGTGCAGTCCCAGCCAGCCGCGATTGTGCATCAAGAGGAACTGCTGCCGGGGGTGTTCAAGTCGGCGTATCCCTTGCTGCGCTTGAGCCTGGATGTGGCTGGGCGACAGACCCATGTTGATGTGCTGGTCCAGCCCGAGCTGTCTGCCCGGTTCCGGCCCGGCCGCGCCGTGGCCGTGCTGTGCGATCCCGATGTGCCGGAACGCTGCGCACTGGATCGCGAACATGTCGTGTTGCAACACAAACCCGCATCGAACTCCTATGGCGACTGATTATGTGTTTGTTGCCCGTAGCGGCAGCAGTATGGACGCACCCTGGAAGGAAATGGTCTTGTCGGCAACGAAGAAGGGCAGGTTCGCATGCGTATTGTGAAGCCGTTGCGTCTGGGCATATTGGCACGCCCCTGGAGTTGGCGCGGGCGGCATGCGTTGGGGCTGTCGGTGCAAGCCTGGTGTTCGATGGATGAGCCCCATTTGCTGGGTACGGATGCGCGGATGTGGCAGGGGGTGTCGGGCCTGATTTTGCCGGACGAAGTACTGGATCTGGGCTTGCCCAAGCCCTGCGCCGAGTTTCTGGTGTCTGGACACGCCTGTGCACCGTATGGTGAGCCGGTGTCTCAATTGGCCGTCAAGGCGCGTGTCGGCCCGATAGAGAAAAAGCTGGCGGTGTTCGGGCAACGGGAATGGCGGCAGGCACAGCCAGGCGTAGCAGACGTGTTTACCCGTGTGCCATTGGATGGCACACGCAGTTGGGGCGGGCCGCAGGACCTTGAAAACCCGGCCGGCATGGGCATGATCGCCGCTGTGCCCGGCCAGCCGCTGTGCTTGCCGCAGGTGGAGGCGTGGGAAGGGCGTTTGCAACGGGCAGGCCAGACGGGTCAGGTGGCAGGTCTAGGGCCGGTGTCGCCCTTGCGGCCGCGTCGCTTTCGTCTGGCAGGTCAGTATGATCCGGCCTGGTTGCAGGGTGATCCGGGCACGATGCTGGACAGCCTTGACCCGCATTTTTTCAATGCGGCGGAGCCGGATCAATGGTGGCGTCAGCACAGCCACTGGCCGGTGGATACCATGTGGGAGCTGCATCATTTGAATGCCCAGCGGCCCGAGTGGCGTGGCACATTGCCGCGCTGGCAGGCAGCCTGCTGGTATCAAGACCGTCGCGTGCCCGGTCTGCAAAAGCAGGATCTGGCGTTGACAACGGTTTGGTTTTTTCCCGACCTGGGTCATATGCTGCTGCTGTATCAGGGCAGCGTGCCGGTTCAGGACGCCCAGGCCCAGGATATACGCCTGTTGATGCCGGCGCTGGAGCCGCTGGGGCAGCCGCGTGCTCAGGCGCATTACGAACGTGTGCTGCGCCAGCGCAGCCAGGGCGATCAGGCTGGTTTGTTTGCGCTGCGCGACCAGGATCTGGTGCCGGGCGAGTCGTGCGCACCTGTGGATCTGTTGCCGTCGACGGGGCCGGACCCCTTGGCCGTGACGATGCGCACGCGCCTGGAACGATGGGCGCAGGACGCGGCGGCAGGGCATCCCGAGTGGCAAGAGGGCTTGTCCAGCTTGGCGCAGGCCGGGCCCCACACGGCCGCCGATCTGGATCAGACCGACTGGGTACAGCAGGTACGCCAGGCCAATCGTCAGCAATGGGATGCGCGCGCCCGGATGGCGGCCGGTTTGGCGCAAGTGGAGCAGGGGCAGGGCGATTCACCTTTTCAGGACGCGGTGACTCGGCGTGTGTCGGTGCGCGAAACAAGCCGTTTGTTGCTGGATATGACGTCTATCGCTCCAGAGCAGGCATCGCTTGCTGCAACGCTGGGCAAGCCGATGGAGCAGGCGCAGCGCGCTTTGCAGGTCTATGCGCCGGCTCCGCCGCCGCCCTCATCCTTGCGCCAGCAGCGCATGCGCAGGCGCGTGGCGCTGATTCTGGCCGGGACGCGCAATCTGTCGGGCTTGGATCTAAGCGGCCTGGACCTGCGGGATTTTGATTTTTCCGGGGTGCGCTGCGTAGGCACCTGTTTCGATGATGCGGTCCTGGTGCGGGGACGGTTTGCGGGCGCGGATTGTTCGGGTGCTAGCTTTGTGCGGGCGCGGTTGGAGCAGGTCCAGTTCGAGGCGATTCAATTGGATGATGCCGATTTCAGTTCGGCGGTGTTGCAGTCGGTGCGCTTTCACGCCGTGCAGGCCGCACGCTGGCAGATGCGCCAGTCCAGTTGGCAGAATGCGAGTTTTACGGACTGTACCTTGCAAGAGCAGGAATGGCTGGACGTGGATGTGCAGCAGTGTGTGTTTCAGGCCTCGCATTTGCGGCAAGTGCAGTATTTGATGCGCTCTCGCCTGTCGGGCCTGTCGTATCACGAGTGCAGGTTGGAGCAGTGCATGTGGCTGGACTGTGACACGCGGAATCTGTCCTTGCGGGGCTCTACGCTGACCGAGTCGTCCTGGCTGTTGGGTGTGCTGGATGGCCGTGTGGATTGCGCGCAGACGGTTTGGCGCACCAGCGTGGTGCATGGGCTGGGCCTGCCGGGTTCGGACTGGAGCGGGGCGCAGTTGGAAGAAAGCAATCTGCGGGACGTGGATTTGTCGCATGCTCTTTTCGAGGGTGCGAGCCTGGTGCGCTGCGACCTGTCCGGTGCGGATCTGCGCGGTTCCCGCTGGCATCAGACGCGCATGAGCGACTGTCTGTTGCTGGACGCGGATTTAAGTCAGGCGATGCTCAGTCATGTGGATATGAGCCAGAGCCTGGCAGGCGGAGCCCGTTTGCAAGGCGCGCAGCTGGATACGGTTAATTTGTTTCGGGCCGACTTGGTGGGCGTTCAGACCGACTCCCGCACGCATAGCCGGCGAGTGTATCTGCGCGCGGCGCGTCGTGAGCCGTCGGGAGGGCAGGCGTGATGGATGCCCATACCCTGCGTTTGCGCATCCGCCAGGGGGAGCCGCTGACTGGCCTGGATCTGGTGCGGTTGCGATTGCCGCCGGGCGATTATTCCGGAGCTGTATTTGTGGCCTGCCGCTTGCCGAGCTTGCAGGCCTACGGAGTCAATCTGGCCGGCAGCCGCTTCCACCAGTGCGATCTGGAAGGGGCCATGCTGGATGGAGCCGCACTGGATGGTGCCGTGTTCATGGACTGTACGCTGTCCGGCGTGTCCTGGCGGCATGTGCGGGCCGATGAGCTGCTTTGGCAGGACTGCGACCTGACAGGCAGCGCCTGGCACGGCAGTGCCTTGCGGGATTCGCACTGGGTGCAGTGCGCGCTGACGCAGGGCTGTTTTGATCGGGCCTTGTTGCAGCGGTGCACCTGGACGGGCTGCCGGGCCGGGGGGCTGTCTTTGCTGGCCAGCCGATTGGAAGATGTCGTGGTGACGGATCTGGATTGGCACGGCAGTGTTCTGGCAGAAAGTCGTTGGGAGCGGGTGACGGCCACTGGCTGCAACTTTCAGGGCATGGACTTGGCGGGTCTGGATCTGAGCGGCAGTATTTTCATGGCGTCCGATTTCAGACAGGCCGATCTGAGCGCGGCTTGTCTGCGTCGCAGCAATTTCAAGTCCGCGTTGTTGGGGGGAGCGATTTTGGATGGCGCGCAGGCGCAGCAGGCGGTGTTTGTGCAGGCCCAGGCCCAGGGGTTGCGGGCGCGGGATGCCGATCTGTCCCAAAGTCTGTGGGCGCAGGCCGACGCGCCCGAGGCGGATTTTCGTCGTGCCTGTCTGCACCAGGCCTATTTTGCTCAGGCTGTGCTGACACAGGCGCGTTTTGAATGTAGCAATGTCTTGTATGCCGATTTTTCCTATGCAGACTGCAGGGGTGCGGTGTGGGATGAGACCCGGTTCGAGCGTACCCAGTTTCACCGGACTCTGCTCGATAAGCCGGGTCAGGAGCATGCGCCTGGCTGCCTGCCCCATGACCGGGCTTTGCATGAGTCCGAAAGCTGGACGGCGCGCTACATGAATCTTGACTAAGGAGAGCCGATGTTCGCCAATTGCCAATTGGGGGGCATGGACATTGCCTTCCCGGATATCTGCAAGACGCCGCCGGCCCTGGTGCCTATTCCCTATCCGAATTTTGCGACCGGCTTCATGGGTATTCCCAATGCCTGGAATATCCTCTTGCAGGGTGGGCCGGCGCATAATCTGTTGACCACTATCCCGTTGAGCAATGGCGACAATCCGGGCCTGGCACTGGGCTTGATCTCCCAGACGGTGATGTCGCGTTCGCGTTCTATTACCTGCGTGCCGAATGTGCTTTGGAAAGGGATTCCGGCCACGCGCCTGACCAGCCTGAGCATGCAGAACTCCGTCAATACGGTCGGTATGCGCGTGGTGCCCAGCCAGTTCAAGGTGGTGTTGTTGGGCGGTGGCGGTGCGGGCGGTGGCGGCGGCAGGGCCGGCAAGGCCGCCGCTGGCAGTGGGCCGGATGCGGCGCGCAAGGCGGCGGCGCGCGAGGCCAAACGGGCCCAGCTCAAGCGCAATAAACGGCGTGGCGCGCAGCGTGAACGCGAGGTCGAGTCCGAGTTAAAGCAGGAAGGCCACGAGGTGATGGGCACCCAGGTGTCCGCAAAAACTCCACTGACCCGCCGTGTCATCGATATACTGATCAAAGACAAGAACACGGGCAACATCCGGGCGGTCGAAGTCAAAAGCGGTGGGGCGCGTCGCTCCGCCACCCAATTGGCCAAGGACAAGGCCATGGCCCGCGACGGCGCGCAACTGATCGGCAAGAATGCGCCCCGGCAACCGCTTCCCAAGGACATACGTATACCTACGGAGGTACGACATTGAATACGCACTCTGATTCCGTTAAGTACGACGCTGTGGACTGGCATGTGGGCGGCGAGTATCCCGCTGATCTGGGACCGCAGGGTGGGCGTACGCACATCGGCATGTATCTGGCCTGGTTGGTGGAGCGTCGTTTGTTGTCGGACGCTTTCGTCGGCCGTTTCCCCAACCAGGTGCGCCAATGCCGCGATCGCATGATGAAAGGTTCGCAATTGCTGCAGGAGTGTTGCGACGATGTGCTGGTCAGCGAGGACATGTCTGACGTGGGCAAGGCGTTCAGCGATTTTTACTACGACGATTTTTATCTGGACGATTATGTGGATACGCTGGACGACGAGGCTTTGCCGTCCATCTACCATGTGCAGGACGACTGGGCTACGTTCAAAATATTGCGCCCCGTGTTGGAAGAGCGCTACGCCCGCTGGCGCGAGGACCAGGGCCTGGATGAGTAATTCGTATTTTGGCTGAATGCGGGTCGAGACGGCGCTGCCACAAGGCAGCGCTTTTTTATTGCGCTCATTTGCTTCAAAAAGAGCGTAATTACATCTATTTTGCAAAATAAGTAACTAAAAACTTTCGTCAAAGAGCTGTCATTTTCTATTTCTAGACTAGGTTTCGTGATTGGTTTTCCGAGACAGGCGACATGCTCGATGCAACGCAGGACCGATGGCAACCGACCTGGTCCTTAGATACCGGCCAATTGGCCTATGGCGAAAATCTGGAGTACGAACCGGATTTTCTGGCGCTGATGCAGGCCTTGCAGGTTCAAGGCGAACAACAGTTTGGTCAGACCATCATTCCGGCGCAGGTGCCGGACTGGGCGCGTATTACCCGGCTGGCGCAAGACTTGCTGGACCGCTCGGCCGATATACGGCTGCTGGTGGTGTTGGCGCAGGCGCGCTTGCAGACCGGCGGTTTGCCCGCGTTGGCGCAGATTGGCGCTTGGCTGGCCTTGGCTTTGGAGCAGGGGTGGGAACAGATCCATCCTCAGTTGCGCGATGATGGGGAATTTGACCCTTTGCCGCGTGTTAATGCCTTGGCGGGTCTGTCGGCGTCCGATGGACTGGGCCGCCTGATGCGCGAAGCGCCTGTCGTTAGCCTGGGCCACAGACAGTTGAACCTGCGCGAAGTGGGGCAGGTGCTCGATGGCAGTCAGCGCGACACCAGCCTGCCGGGTCGGGAGCATTTGGTGGAAGAACTGCGCCGGGCGTTTGCCGCCGGTGCCACGTCAGTGGCGGCGCTGTATCGCTTGCAGCAGATACGCCAGTCTCTGGAATCGGTCGTGCATCAGCACCTGGATGCGGAATGGTCGGTGCGTCTGGACGGAGCCTGGGAGACGGTGCAGGCCGTGTGCGCCGTGTTGGATCAGGCCAGCGGGCAGGCTGGGACGCTAGCCCCGTCTGTTCAGGATGGTGTTGACGGCCAGGCGGCGCTGCCCGGTGGAACGCGTCCTGTGTTGGAGCTGGCCGATTGGCAGAGTCTGCATATCGCCTCTCGCGAACAGGTCATGCTGGTGCTGGACAAAGTGGTTGCCTATTTCGAGCAGCACGAACCCAGCCACCCCGCCCCTTTGCTGCTGCGTCGCGCCCAGCAATTGGTTCCTATGGGCTTTCATGAATTGATCCAGGACCTGGCACCCAGCGCCTGGGATCAGATTCAGGTCTTTATGCCCCGTCCGCCGTCGGCGGATCTTGCCTCTTAATCCAATGAATCAAACGGAGAAGACCTGATGTCTGCGAAATCCAATACTGGCAGCGGCCAGAAGTTTCTGGGCCGCAACCGCGCCCCGCGTGTGCAGATCGAATATGACGTAGAGCTGTATGGTGCCGAGCACCGTGTGCAGCTGCCTTTTGTAATGGGTGTGCTGGCCGATCTGGCTGGACACAACACGGACAGCCAGCCGGAGCTGGGCGAGCGCAAGTTTCTGGAAATCGATGTCGACAATTTTGACGATCGCATGAAATCGATTGCGCCCCGCTTGAACCTGCAAGTTCCCAATAGCCTGAGCGGCCAGGGCGTGCTGGGCGTGGAAGTGGCGTTTGACTCTATGGACAGTTTTTCGCCGGCGCAGTTGGCTCGCCAGATCGAACCGCTGGCCCATTTATTACAAGCACGCACTCAGTTGGCCAATTTGCTGACCTATATGGATGGCAAAAGCGGGGCGGAGGAACTGCTGTCCCGTTTGCTGCAACAACCCGAGCTGCTGCGTGCGTTGGCTGGCCGCCCACCGCAGGCCTTGCCCACGAGCGAACCACAGTCCGGTCAGGACAACGAAGCACAACAATAAGGAATACCGCGATGACATCCACTCAGATATTGACCGCGACCGACGAGGACACCCGGCTGGACCAGCTTTCGGTACTGCTCCAGCAGCAGTTTCGCCCCAAGACCGAGCAGGCCCAGCAGGCGGTGGAATATGCCGTGGCGACCTTGGCCGAACAGGCGCTGGAGCAGTCGGTCACGTTGAGCGACGATGCCTATCAGACGATTCAGGCCGTCATCGCGCAGATCGACCGAAAGATGACCGAGCAGATCAACCACATCCTGCATCACCCGGAGTTTCAGCGCCTGGAAGGAGCCTGGCGGGGCCTGCATCATTTGGTCAGCAATACGGAGACCGACGAATTGTTGCGTATCCGGGTCATGCCGGCGTCCAAGAAGGAGCTGGCGCGTAATCTGAAGCGCTACAAAGGCGTGGCGTGGGATCAAAGTCCTTTGTTCAAGAAAGTGTATGAACAGGAATACGGACAGTTCGGTGGCGAACCTTTCGGCTGCCTGGTGGGCGATTACCACTTTGACCATAGTCCGCCCGATGTGGAAATGCTGGGCGAGCTGGCGCGCATTGGCGCGGCCGCGCACAGCCCTTTTATCGCCGGTGCCGCGCCTTCGGTCATGCAGATGGAGTCTTGGCAGGAGCTGGCCAATCCGCGCGATCTGACCAAGATTTTTTCCAATACTGAATACGCGGCCTGGCAAAGCCTGCGCGAATCGGATGATGCGCGGTATTTGGGGTTGGCCATGCCGCGTTTTCTGGCGCGCTTGCCTTATGGCGCGCGTACCAATCCGGTCGATGAGTTTGACTTCGAGGAAGACACCGACGGGGCCAACCACGACCGTTATACCTGGGCCAACTCAGCCTACGCGATGGCAGTCAATATCAATCGCTCCTTCAAGCACTTTGGCTGGTGCACGGCGATTCGCGGCGTGGAGTCGGGCGGGGCTGTCGAGAACCTGCCTTGCCATACCTTTCCCACCGACGATGGTGGGGTGGATATCAAGTGTCCGACCGAAATCGCCATCAGCGATAGGCGCGAGGCCGAACTGGCCAAGAATGGCTTTATGCCGCTGGTGCATCGGAAAAATTCGGACTTTGCTGCATTTATCGGGGCGCAGTCTTTGCAAAAACCACAGGAATACTACGACGCCGACGCCACGGCCAATGCCCGTTTGGCGGCGCGCCTGCCGTATTTGTTTGCCTGCTGCCGTTTCGCGCACTACCTGAAGTGCATTGTGCGCGACAAGATCGGCTCGTTTCGTGAGCGCGACGATATGGAGCGGTGGCTCAATGGCTGGATCATGAATTATGTGGATGGCGATCCGACCAACTCGTCCCAGGAAACCAAAGCCCGCAAACCGTTGGCGGCGGCCGAAGTGGCCGTGCAGGAGGTGCCGGACAACCCGGGCTATTACGCCGCCAAATTCTTTTTGCGGCCGCATTATCAATTGGAAGGACTGACCGTGTCCTTGCGTCTGGTGTCCCGCCTGCCCTCGCTCAAGGGTGAGCAGAGCTGATTTGTATCCGGGCCAGCGACTGGCCTTATTTGACCTTCAAGGAGAAAAGCGTGGCTGTTGATATGTTCATGAAAATCGAGGGTGCCAGTGGTGAATCCAAGGATTCCAACCATAAGGATTGGACCGATATTCTGTCGTTTTCGTGGGGGGCTTCCCAGCCCGGCAGCATGAGCGCCGGGGGCGGCGGCGGCCAGGGCAAGGCAAATTTTAATGATTTGCATGTGCTGGCCCGCATCGATAAGGCTGCGCCGGCGGTAATGAAACATTGCGCCAGCGGCAAGCACCTGGGCAAGGTGGAGCTGTCGGTGTGCAAGGCCGGGGGCGAACAGGTGGAATATTCCAAAATTACCTTGGAAGATGTGCTGGTGACCTCGGTGCAACTGAATGCCGAGCGCGAGGTGGAAAGCGTGCTGGTCAACTATTCTTTCCAGGCTGCGCGCGTCAAGCAGCAGTACTGGGAGCAATCCGATCGGGGCACCAAGGGCGCGGAAACGCTCGTGGCCTGGGACATCAAGCAGAACAAAGAGGCCTGAGCCGAGCAGGCGACAGGAGCAGGAAGGCCATGAATCGTTTCCGTCCTTCCGGCGGCCGCAACGCCGCGCCTGCGCGCGGCCAGGCGGACCGCCTGCAACCCTGCCTGCTGGACAGGTTGACCGACGAGCGGCCCGGCCATGTGTCGGAGCCGCCGCAACCGATGAGCCAGCGGCAGATGCGTCAGGCGGTCCTGCGCGATCTGGGGTATTTGCTTAATACGCCTAATCAGGGCAGCACGGTGCTGATGCAAGCGCTGACCCATGTGCGCCGGTCGTGTCTGAATTATGGCTTGAGCCCATTGGCCGGCAAGACCATGAGCGAGGTGCAATGGCTGGATGTGGAGCAGGCCTTGCGCACGGCCATCTTGCATTTTGAGCCGCGTATCTTGCCCGATACCTTGCACGTGCATTGTCTGGATCAGGGCGAACAGCGCGATTTGCACAATGTGCTTAGCTTGCGCATTCAGGGCCATATCTGGTGCGAACCGTACCCGCAGGAGTTTTTGCTGCGCACGCGCATCGATCTGGAAAGTGGTCACCTAGACCTGGAAGAGAGTTACGCATCGGCATGAATCCCGAGTTGCTGCAGTATTACAACCGCGAACTGGCTTACCTGCGCGAGCTGGGTGCCGAGTTTGCGCAGGCCTACCCTAAAGTGGCCGCCCGTCTGGGCTTGCAGGATACGGCGGTGGCCGATCCTTATGTGGAGCGATTGTTGGAAGGCTTTAGCTTTCTGACCGCACGCATCCAGATGAAGATGGACGCGGAGTTTCCCCGGCTAAGTCACCAGTTGCTTGATGCCATCCAGCCCTCTTGGCTGATGCCCACGCCCAGCATGGGCCTGGTGCAGTTTCATCCCAGCATGAGCGAGGGGTCGCTGGCCAAGGGTTTTACCCTGGAGCGTCATACGGCGCTGCGCTCGCGTATTCCGGCAGGTGAACAGACGGCCTGTGAGTTTTCCACCTGCCATGCCGTGACGCTGTGGCCCATGCAATTGTCCGATGCGCGCTTGACTGATGTGCCGGGCAACGTGCCGTTGGCGGCCTTGGGCAGCCGGCAGGCATTGTCGGCCCGCTCGACCCTGACGCTGGACTTTCAGGTGCAGGGTGGCTTGACCCTGGAGGAGCTGGCGGTCGATGAGCTGAGTCTGCATCTGGGCGGCCCCGAGTCCGACAGCAGCGTCTTGCTGGACGCCTTGTTGCGGCAGACCCTGGGTGTGTTTGTGCAGATGGGCCAGGAGCCGGCGCAGTTGCTTGGTACGGCCCAATGCCTGACGCATGACGGGCTGCAGGACGAGCAGTCGATCTTGCCGGTGGCGGCTCAGGAGTTTTCGGGACATCGTTTGTTGCGGGAGTATTTTTCCTTGCCGGGCCGTTTTTCTTTTGTGCGACTGCGCGGCGTGCAGGCGGCGATTGCCCGCAGCCGTGCGCTGGGCGGCAAGAGCCGGCGCTGGTCTGTGCATATTGTGTTCGGGCAGGCCTGGCCCGATCTGGCGGCGCGGGTCGGGCCGGGCCATGTGCGTCTGTACTGCACCCCGGCCGTCAATCTGTTTCGTCGGCGCAGCGAACGCATGGCGTTGCGCGCGCAGGCTACCGACCATCATGTGGTTATGGACCGTACCCGGCCTATGGACTTCGAGGTGTGTTTGCTGGAGCAAGTGCGCGGACATGGTCACCAGGGGGTGGATGATGTCGTGTTCCGGCCCTTGTATGCGACCACGGCGCAGGATGCCGGCAATTTTGGGCGCTATTACACGGTGCGTCGCGAGTCGCGCGTGGCGTCGGACAGTCAGAAGCGATGGGGCGGGCGCAGTAGCTATGCGGGCAGCGAGTTGTATCTGTCTCTGGTCGATCAGCGTGAACGACCTGATTGGTTTGGCATGCAACAGATCAGCGTGACGGCTTGGTGCAGCAACCGCGACCTGCCCTTGCTGTTGCCCCGTTCGTCTCAATCGGACTTCAGCCTGCGCGTGTCTGCGCCAGTCGCGGCGGTGACCTTGCTGGATGCGCCGACCCGTCCGCGTTCCATGTCGGCGGGCGGGCGGCAGGCCTGGGAATTGATTTCCCAACTGAGCCTGGCCCAGCTTGGCGTGGCGCAGACCGATCCGCTGGAAGCCGCAGGGCGTTGGCGCGCTTTGCTGGCCGCGCATGTAGACCCGGCCGATGCCGGAGCGTTGCGCCAGATTGCGGCCATTGTCTCCGTTCAGGCCCGTCCGGTGCAACGGGCCATGCCGGGGCCAGGGCCGTTGGTGATGGGCAGGGGCGTGCACTTCGAGGTCACCCTGGATCAAAGCGGTTTTCCGGGTGGGCGCTCGTTCGCGCTGGCTGCCGTGCTGAGCCGTTATCTGACCCGTCATGTCAGCATGAATAGTTTTGTGTCTACGCAGTTCCGCTCGCAGGCGGGCGTGGATCTGGGGGCCTGGGCCCCCAGTGCCGGTACCCGGCCTGTCGTATGAACAGGCCTTCGGAGCCGACCTTAAGGTCGCAGGCATTGTTGCAGGAGCTGGGACGGCTGATCGAGCAGTGGCCTTTTGGGCACGACTTGTTTCGTGTGCTGCGCGCGGTCGATGCCTTGCAGGCGCAATGTGGCCGGCCCAGGCTGGGCACGGCCCCTACGCCACGCCAGGAATACATACGGGTCGGCCAGCCGCCGGCTCTGGCGTTTGCGGCCTCCAGCGTGCAGGGCGCGCAGTGGCAGGACGAGGTATTGCATTTGCAGGTGCAGGGGTTTGGCCTGTGGGGGCCCAATGGCCCTTTGCCGCTGCACATGACCGAGTATTTTTTTCAGCGTAGCCGCAACTTTAATGACCATGCGGGCGTTGCTTTCCTGGACCAGTTTCATCATCGCCTGTTTCTGTTGTTTTTCCGGGCTTGGTCCCAGGCGCAGGCGGTGTGTGATCTGGAGCACGATCAAGATGGTTTTACCCGCTGGCTGGCCAGTCTGGCGGGCACAGGGCCAGTAGGGCAACAGGCCTCCTTGCCTGCGCATGCCGTGTGTTTTCAGGCACCGGTTATGGTTGCGCAGGCGAAAAGCGCACACGCTTTGCAGACTTTGTTGTCCAGTCATTTTCAATTGCCGGTGACTATTCAGGAAAACGTCCCGGTTTGGGTGACGCTGGATGAGCAGGTGCAGGCCAGCCTGGGCGGGGTCTGCGGGCGTCTGGGTCAGGATACGGTGTTAGGGGCGCGGGTATTGGATGTACAGCAGACCATCCGCATCCGTATCGGCCCTCTGGGCCGCGAGGACTATGAGCATTTTTTGCCTGGGCGGACAGGCTGGTGGCAGTTGCGCTCGTGGCTGGCCTTGTATTTGGGCATGGAGTGGTCGGTGCAGTTGCAACTGGTATTACGAGCCTGCGACCAGCCGGGGTTGCAGCTTGGAGCTGGACTGGGTTTAGGTTTGCAGACTTGGGTGGGGGCGGGAGGGCGGCAAGACAAGGCGGATCTGTGCCTGTTTTTGGACAGCCGCCCCTGCCAACCGCCCCTGCCCCCCGATTAACGCAGTCGTGGATCGGCCAGTGGATCGTATTCCGTGTCGCTGCAGGGCAGGGTGCTGGTCCATTCCGGTGTCTGACCGAGTTCGGCCTGCCACGGCGTGCTGGCGCTTGGCAGTACTGGTGTGGAGGCGGTGGACGGACGGTCAAAAGGGTGGTGGTCGGCCGGGGCGGATACGGCCCCTCCCACAGGCACCAGGCCGGGGACATGCAGGTCGGCAAACGGATCGGCTGCGATGTCGGGCGTTGCTTTGTCTTGTGCAGGCTCAGCGGCTGGGCCGATGGCGACGACGTAGTGGGTATGGCCCAGCGCCAGCCGGTCCCCTGTGTGCAGGGTTTGGATTTGACGCAGCGGCAGTTCGGTGCCGTTGACCTGGACATGGCCCGAGGCGCACGCGCGCTCGATCGTCAAGCCGTCATCCTGACGGCGCAGGTAAGCCTGCAACGGTGCGCTTTGCTCACCTGCGGGCAGTGGTAGATCGGCTAGCGGCCAGGACCCGCAGACCAGGCCGGGCGCACGGATGGCAATGGCTGTTCCCGCATCGGCGTGCAGGTGCCAGTCGGGTGCTTGCGGGGTGTTCATGGTTGCTCCTTTTGCAGACCTGCGTAGACCGGTCCCCAGGTGGGATGGCCTTGTTCGGCCTGGGCCAAGGCGAAGTCGGGGTCGACGGCCATCGCTTGTTTGAAGCGGTCTTCGCACAGAAAAACATGGTCGCGCACGCAGAAGCTGAAAGCTTGCAGTTTCAGGGCCTCGCTGTACTGAGACGGCGCGGCGGCGGGCAATGTGCTGGAGCGGGCGACCTGCCGGATGACGGCACCGTAATCGCCGTCGTGAAAGTGCGTGCGGATTTGCTCCAGTTCGGCTTGGGCAGCAGGGCTGAAGACGGCCACGGGCTTGTGCGCGGGCTGGGCGCAGGCGGCCAGCGACAGAAGCAGGGCGGAACGAGTCAGGCAAGCAGTCAAACGCATGGTGAGAATCGGAAAAGTTGAACCTGTCAGCAAGACTAGGAAAGGAAAAAGACAGGCCGATGACACGATGCGATGGCGTCTGTAAGAGTTGTTGCCCAAGGGTAACCGCCGAAACACAGCGTGTCCTTAACAAAGCTGTCGCATTCGTGGTTTTAGATGGGGCGCAGTGTTATTGAAGGAGAACGTGTGATTGCCAGTCGATTTCTGCGCCTGCCTGCCTTGTTGATGTTAGGGCTGCTGGCATCTTGCGCATCGACCTCCAGTCGTGTGGCAGTGCCTTACGACATGGTCTTGACGGCCGATGAGCAACTGAACCCCGACGCCACAGGGCGGCCTTCTCCGATACAGGTGCTGGTGTTCGAGCTGCGCTCGGGCAGCGCATTCGAGGCCACGGACTTTTTTGCTTTGCAGTCGGACCCTCAAGGAGCGTTGCAGGGCGATGTGCTCAATGTGGAGCAGATTGTGTTGCGTCCTGGCCAGACCCATCGTTTGCGTCGCCCCGGCGACTTGCAGGCGGGCGCTGTCGGCGTGGTGGCGGGGTATAGGCAGCTCGATGCCAGTGTCTGGCGCGTGCTCTTGCCGTTGCCCGAATCGCGCACCACCAATATCTACAAGTTCTGGCAGGCCTCGCCTGATGCTGTTCAGGTTCGTCTGCAACTACGCAAGAACGCCATTCATGTCCTTGATTAAGGGCTAAGGCATTGGCAGGGAGCTGGTTATTTCAATGGATAAAGTGATCTGGACCGAAGGGCTGTTTTTGCGTCCGCAGCATTTTCAGCAGTTGGAGCGTTACCTGGAGCAGTATGCGCAGGCCGGACGCAGGGCGACCCAGCCTTTTTTCTGGGGGTTCGAGACGTTGGTCTTGGATGAGCAGGCGCTGGGCATGGGCAGCGTGGCCCTGCGCGAAGCCCGTGGCCTGTTTCCCGACGGCACTCCGTTTGACTGCGGGCCGGGTACCGCGCAGGCTCTGGGCTGGACTGCGCCGCAGGTGGTGCGCCCTGAACGGATCATGCTGGTGTTACCGCGCTGCCTGCCTGGGCGGGTGGATATTCAGTTTGGTGAATCAGGCGCGCGGCGCGCGCGTTATGCCGTGATCGAGCAGGAGCTGCACGATAGCTGCGGCCTGGTGCCAGAGCCGTGTCAGTCCCAGTTGGGGCGGTTGCAGCCGTGTCTGTTGCCCGAGTCCGAGGTGTACGAGGACAGTGTTGCGATTGCGGTGGCCCGTGTTTTGGAGCGGCGGCAGGATCGTTCGCTGGTGCTGGACCCGGATTTCATCGCGCCTGTGCTATCCGTGCAGGCCCATGCGCGTCTGCACGCCTTGAGCGCCGATGTGCAGGCTTTGCTGCAAGCCCGTGGCCAGGCGCTGGCCGAACGCCTGGGGCCGGGCGGGCGGGGCCAGGGCGATGTGGCCGACATGCTGATGCTTGAACTGGTCAATCGTTTTAGAAGCGCGTTGTGGGCGTTGGAGCAGCGCGTGCATGTCCACCCCTGCGAGCTGTATCAACAGTGGATGCAGTTGCATGGCGCGTTGGCGACGTACACCCAGCCCTCGCGCCAGCCGCAGGTCTGGCCGCCGTACCGGCACGATGATCTGGCCGAGTCTTTTCTACCTTTAGTGGTGGAGTTGCGCCGTGCGCTATCGGTCGTGCTGGAGCAGCAGGCCGTGTCAATTGCTCTGGAGGACAAGGGCCAGGGAGTGCGGCTGGCCCAGATCGCCGACCGTGCCTTGTTGCGCCAGGCCGGTTTTGTGCTGGCTGTGCAGGCCGATCTGCCGGCACAGACGGTGCGTCAGCATTTTGCCGCCCAGGCCAAGCTGGGACCGGTGGAGCGCATCCGTGATCTGGTGCATTTGCAACTGCCTGGGATCGGTTTGCAGCCTTTGTCGGTTGCGCCACGCGCGTTGCCGTATCACGCCGGGTTTACGTATTTCGAGCTGGAAAAAGGCGGTGAGCTGTGGCGGCAGATGGAGCAGAACGGCGCATTGGCCTTGCATCTGGCGGGTGACTTTCCCGGTTTGCAGCTTGAGTTCTGGGCGATTCGCCACTGATCCGGAGTACAGGGATGAATCAGACAATGTCCTGGTCGGGCGAACCGAGCAGAAAAGAACGTGCCGATGCGCCGCGTTTCCAGCCCCAAGGCTCCAACCCCTTGCTGCAGGCGGCCAACCCGTTGCTGGTCATGGTGTCCGACATACGGCGCAGCGCACGCCATGCCGATCCGGCCGGTCTGCGCGCCAAGCTGGTGGCCGAGATCCGTCAGTTCGAGCTGCGCGCCCAGGCGGTGCCGGTGGCTAACGAAACCATACTGGCGGCCCGTTACTGCCTGTGCACCACGCTGGATGAGGCGGCGGCCTTGACACCCTGGGGGCAGGCAGGCGTGTGGTCGTCGCATACATTGCTGGTGACTTTTCATAACGAGACATGGGGGGGCGAGAAGTTCTTTCAGTTATTGGACAAACTGATGCAGAACCCGGCTTCACACCTGCCTTTGCTGGAGCTGATGTATTTTTGTCTGGCCCTGGGTTTTCAAGGGCGTTATCGGGTACATGAGCATGGGGCGGGCCAATTGGAAACAGTACGCCAGCGCTTGTACATGACGTTGCGCCAGCATGGGCCGGCCGTGCCGGCCGCCCTGTCGCCCCAATGGCGCGACAACCCGGCCCAGAAGGCGGGCCGCCCTTTGCCGGTGCCGGTCTGGGTGGCGGCGTGCCTGGCTTTGTTCGTGTGTTTGTTGATGTATCTGGGCATCAGCCTGGTGCTGAACCGGCAGTCTGATCGGGTGTTTGACGATGTGGTGGCGCTGCGCTTGCCGGCTTTGCAAACCCAGGGCACGGCGCTCGAACCCAGTGTCGCGCCGCCTGCGCCGCTGGCCTTGGCCGAACTGCTGGCTCCCGAGGTAGCGGAAGGCTTGTTGGCGGTGCGGGACGAGGCGGACCGCAGCATTATTACGTTGCATGGGGACGGCTTGTTCGATTCGGGGGCCGATCAGGTCAGCGCACCCTTGCTGCCAGTGATTGCCCGTATTGCCGATGCGGTGGAGGCTGCATCGGGCTTGGTGCTGGTCGATGGCTATACCGACAATGTGCCCATACGCAGCGTGCGTTTTCCGTCTAATTATCATCTGTCGCAGGCGCGTGCCGATTCGGTCAAGCAGGTATTGCAGCGACGTTTGAGTCAGCCCGAGCGCGTGCGCGCACAAGGTCGGGCCGATGCCGCGCCGGTGGCCGACAATGGCACGGCGCAGGGACGCGCGCAGAATCGACGTGTGGAGATCACCATCGTGCCTTTGGGCAAGGAGGCCGGACGATGATGCGTCTGCTCAATATCGTGTTCAATCGCTCCGTGTGGACTTTTTTGGGTGTCCTTGTTCTGTTGGTATTGATCTGGCTGCTCGGTCCGCTGCTGGCGATCGGTCAGACCCGTCCGCTGGAGTCGGAATGGGCGCGCTGGGCCTTGATGGCGACGGTGCTGGCGTTCTGGCTGCTGCGCCTGCTCTGGCGCAGCTGGCGCGAAGGGCGGCTCAATGCGCAGTTGCTGGGCCAGTTGGGGCGCTCGTCTCAGAAACCGTCCGCTGCGGGCAGCGCCGCCCCGGCGCATCCTTTGCAGAGCCAGTTCGATGAGGCCATCGAACTGCTCAAACGGATTCGTTTTGGTTCGCACATGGGCGGGCGGTTGCGGTCCTTGCTGTCGCGCCAGTATGTGTATCAACTGCCTTGGTATGTATTTATTGGTGCGCCGGGTGCCGGTAAAACGACGGCTTTGATCAATTCCGGCTTGCAGTTTCCCTTGTCTGAGCGCTATGGCAAGACGTCGCTGCGCGGGGTAGGCGGCACACGCAATTGCGACTGGTGGTTTACCGACGAGGCGGTGCTGCTGGATACGGCGGGGCGCTACACCACGCACGAAAGCGATCCGGTGGGCGATGAACAGGAGTGGCGCGGTTTTCTGGGTTTGCTCAAGCGGTACCGCCGCCGGCAGCCCATCAATGGCACTTTGTTGACCATTAGCGTGCCGGACTTATTGGCCAGTTCGCCCGAGCAGCGCCACGATCATGCGCAGGTGCTGCGCCAGCGTCTGGCCGAATTGCGCGAACGTCTGGGCATCCAGTTTCCGATCTATGTGCTGGTGACCAAGATGGACCTGCTGCATGGTTTTCAGGAGTATTTTGAACGCTGTGATCGCCAGGAGCTCGAGCAGGTCTGGGGCTTTACCTTGCCCTACGAGACATCGCGTCAGGCCGGGTTTTCTTTGTCAGAAACATATGGGCGGGAATACGAGGCGCTGCGTCAGCGACTGGAGCAAGGTTTGCCGGCCGTGATGGCCGAGCAGCCGGACGAGGCGTTACGGGCCGAGGCCTATTTGTTGCCCCAGCAGTTTGCCCGGTTGGGGCCTGTGCTGGAGGAGTTTCTGGAACAGGTTTTTAGCCAGTCTCGGTTCGAGGCTCCGCTGCTGCTGCGCGGCGTGTATTTTACCAGCGGGCGTCAGGGCGGGACGCGGCTGGATCAGGTGCGTGATCCGCTGCGCGAGTATCTGGAGGTGGATGGGCAGGCCGATCAGAGCCAGCCGGCGATGGGGCAGGGCAAGAGTTATTTCCTGACGCAATTGCTCAAGGAGCTGATTTTTCAGGAGGCGGGTGTGGCGGGGCGCGACGAGCGCTGGGAGCGCCGCATGCGATTGCGTCATTTTCTGGTGTACGGGCTGGCGGCTGTGGCGGTACTGGCGCTGGGCTTGGCCTGGGGACGTAGTTTCTGGCTGAATCGGGCCTATGTGGAGCAGGTGCAGGCACGCGTGCCGCAGGCCCAGCAACAGGCGGATCAAACGCAGGTCATGGACACCACGCCTGTGGCCGGCTTGCAGCCGTTGCTGGATATGCTGCTGCTCTTGCCGCACAGTCAGCAGTTTGCTTTGGAGGCTCCTGGCCTGGAGCGGCGCATGGGCTTGTATCAGGGCGAAAAACTGAAGGCGGCGGCCGACACGGTGTATCAGCGGGCGCTGGAAAAATTGCTGGCCCCGTTGCTGGCGCGCCGTATCGAGACTGTGCTGCGCAGCGATCAGGCCCAGGATCTGGAGTATGGCTACGAAGCATTGCGCGCTTATTTGATGCTGTACGACACCCGGCGTTATGACGCAGGGCATTTGCAGACCTGGCTGTTGGGCAGCTTGAAGCAGGATCTGCCTGCCGGGTTCAGCCAGGCGCAGTACGACCGCCTGGAAGGACATGTGCGCGCCGTGACCCAGGGTGGCTTGCTGCTTAACCCCTTCCCCCGCAACGAGGCCTTGATCGAGCAAAGCCGTCAGAGGCTGGCCCGTATCAGTCTGGAACAACGCACCTACAGTCGCATGCGCCGTATGCTGGCTGCCACGCCGGGTTTGCGTGCCATGTCGGTGGCAGGGATGGCAGGGCCTTATGCCGCTTCGGTATTTACGCGCCAGAGCGGCAAGCCGCTGACCGATGGGGTGGATGGCCTGTATACCTACGAAGGTTACTGGACGGTCGTGGAACCACGCATCGATAGCGAATTGCAGCAGATGCGCGCCGATGACCGCTGGATATTGGGCCTGGACACCGGAGCGGATCAATCTGAAGCGGCCCGCCGCGCGGCCAGCCAGGAACTGCGTCGACTGTATTTGCTGGATTACGTGCGCAACTGGGACGAGTATCTGGCGGATCTGCGTCTGGTTCAGGGCGCTAGTCTGTTGGAAAACATACAACTGGCCCGTACCTTGTCGATGGCCGATTCGCCGCTCAAGCAGTTGGTGCAGCAAGTGGCCTTGCAGACCCGCTTGCTGCGGGACGATGCCGCGCAGGGGGCCTCTTTGGGTACCCAGGCCAAGCTGCGGCTGGACGATACCCGTCAGGCGCTCGAACAGATGTTCGGCCCGGTCGGACTGGAAGGTGGACGTCGCACTGAGCCCCAGGCCCGGCAGGTGGAGGCCATTGTCGACCAGCACTTTGAGCCGTATCACCGTCTTGCGTCCAGCAGCGGCACGGCCCCGGCACCCATCGATGGCACGTTGGAGCTGCTTGATGAGTTCTATGCCTTTCTGACCTCGTCCGATGCCGCGCTGCGCAGTGCCGGCACGCCGCCTCAATCGAATGTGCTGACCAAGCTACAGGCAGAAGCAGGCCGATTGCCCGACCCATTGCGCGATGCGCTGGATCGTTTTTCGGTGGGGGCGTCGGCTGAAATCGCCTCGCGAACCCAGGAAAGTCTGGGGCAACTGGTCAATGCCACGATCGGTCAGTTCTGCCGTCATGCCATTGCGGGTCGCTATCCCCTTGCCGGACAGTCCAGTCAGGATGTCGCGCCCAATGATTTTGCCCGGTTGTTTGCGCCCGGCGGGCTGATGGATGCGTTCTTTCAGGAACATTTGATGCATCGCGTCGATATGTCGGGTGCGCGCTGGCGTTTCAAGCCTGGCATAGACGGACAGGCGGCCGCCGATTTCCGATATCTGGATGCGTTCCAGCGGGCCGCCGTGATTCGGGATGTGTTTTTTCCGGCCGGTAGCGCCCAGCCGCGTATCGATCTGGCGGTGACGCCGGTGCAGATGGACGCGGGACTGTCCCAGGTGTTGCTGGACGTGGACGGACAGGTGCTGCGCTATGCGCATGGCCCGCAGGTCGCCTCGGGGGTGCAGTGGCCCGGTCCGCGCGGCGGGCGTCAGGTCAGTTTGGAGGCCCAGCCGCAGTCCGAAGGGTCGGGCATGCGGGCCACAGGGGCGTGGGCCTTGTTGCGCTTGCTGGATCAGGCACAGTCTGTGGCCGGTGCATCGGCCGGTGCGCAGCGTTTGTCCTTTTCGTTGGGTGGTCGCCATTTTGTGGTGGACGTGGTGGCCAATAGCTCCAAAAGTCCGTGGCGTCTGGCAGAGCTGCGTGGCTTTTCCTGCCCGGGGAGTCGTTAAGGTGGATAGAGAACAGGATGGACAGAGTCCGGTGTTGATGTGGTACGGAAAAATTCCTTCCATGGGGGATTTTGTGCGGCGACGCATGCCCGAACAGATTCTGCTGCCGTGGGAGCGTTGGTTCAGCAGCGGCATCAGTCAGGCTCGCGTGGCAGGCCGGCAAGGCAGCTTGCCCGGTACGGGCGCGGCGCTACCCCAGGCAGTCTGGGGTTTCGTATTGCCCCAGCCGCAGGGCGGCGCACAGGCGGGAGCGGTGGTGCCCAGTCAGGACCGGGTTGGGCGGGACTATATGGTCTGCGCCTTGGTGACGATAGACCCGGAGCAGTGCCATACATTGCGTTTGCCTGTATTGGCCGGCATGGTCGAGCAATTGGGCCTGTCGCTGGTGCAGGGGCTGCGGTTTTGCTGGGCGGCCACGCAACTGGACCAGACCTTGTGTCGCTGTGTGCCGCCCAGCGGCCTGTTTGAGCCGCATGCGACGGTGGTGCGCCACGATGCTGGTCGCGACATTCTGGATGTGCTGTACGGCACACAGGGCGCTCAGGAGCCTGCGCAGGATATCTGGTCGGTATTGCAGCCATGCCTGGAGCCGGGGTCGCACCGCAGTTATTGGTGGCGTCTGGGCATGAACCATCCGTCCTGGGCCAGCGTGACGCACAGTGCCGACCTGACGCCGGCGTTGTTCCGGCGTCTTTTTGCGTCGGCCTCGGATGTGCGCCCTTTTCAACGATGACGAGAGTTTTCATGACACGCAGTTCTTCTTTGGGCACGACAGATCGGCCATTGAGTCAGGTCTTGGATTCCTTGCTGCACGAGCAGCGGCAGGCTGTGCTGGCCCAGGTGGCGGCTCATCTGCGCTATGTACACGATCAGCAGCAGTGGTACGGGGCGCTGGGCCTGGATACGGTGGTGCTGACCGATGCGGGGCAGGTCAGGCTTTTGCCGCCCGAGCAGTGCGAGCACAAACGCAGTCTGGCGCAATCGTTGCAGCAGGGCAGACCGTTTGACGAGCCATGTGCCGCGCCCGAGCAATATGTGCAAGACCCCTTGCGTCCGCCCGGTCCGTGGAGCGATGTCTATGCCTATGCGGCGCTGAGCTGGCATTTATTGACGGGCAGGCCTGTGCCGGCCGCGCCGTGGCGGCAGTTGTCCGACCCCATCGCTTGGGATGAGGAGGCGGACGGGAGTATGCAAGCCATGTTGCGGGGATTGTCTTTGGACCCGACGCAGCGGCCTCAGTCTATGTCTGCTTATGCCAAGTTGCAGGCTTTGGGAGAGCGGCGCGAACAGGCATTTGCCGATACGAAAGATGAGCCTTTGCCGGTATTGGCGGCCGCGCGTCGTCCTGCACCACTTTGGTTGGCTGGAGTAATGGTGTTGGTGGTGGCCGGCTTGGGAGCGGCTTATCTATTTGGAACGGGCGGTACGTCTGCGTCGCCACCGTCTGTTCCGGTGCAATCAAGTCGGTCGGGGGCGACCGAACCGGCCGCCGTGGGGGTGTCCGGGCCGCAAAGCGGTGCGCCAGCACGACCCGAGGTCGCTGCGCCTACGTTACCAGAACCGGTGCGGAAGGCGGAAGCGGACGTCGTGCCTGGCCAGAGCTCGCCTGTTGATGCGGGCAAGGTCCTTGCTGCGCAACCGCCTGTAGCCCGGCCGTCGCCGGCGCTTGAGTCAGTCGGCGGTGCTGCGCCTGAACAGGGGGGTGTTGTGAACGTGTCGCCGCCCTTGCCGCTGCGCGAGCAGGCAGCTTCGCCTGCCGGGCAGGTAGAACAGTTGGAGCCGGTGGCGGCCAAGCCTGCGCCGCCGCCCGCCAAAGGGACGGTGGTCTTGGATGTGCGCCCTTGGGGCGAAGTCTATGTCAATGGACGCAAGCACGGTGTCAGCCCCCCGCTGAAGTCCTTGTCTTTGGCTCCGGGTTCGCACCGTATCGTCATCAAGAACGCCGAACTGCCCGAATACAGTACGACGGTACAAGTACGCTCGGGCCGCACGGCGAGCGTCAGTTACCAGTTTCGTTAAGGCAGCATGGCGTGGCTGCCAGAAGCGGCTGTGTTACGCGGCTCTGCGCTGTCCGATGACACCGGTGGCCAGCAAGGTGCCTAGCAGCACCGTGGCCATGCCGGCCAGCATTTGCACGGTCAGAGTCTCGTCCAGCAGCAGCGTGCCCCACAGCACGCCGAAAGGCGGCACCAGAAAGGTAACGGTAATGGTCTTGGATGGCCCGACATTAGCCAGCAGACGATAGAAAATCAGGTAGGCGACGGCGGTACACAGCAAGGAAAGGGACAAGGCAGCGCCCCATGCGCCCAGGGATGGAGCCTGCTGCGGCCACCAGATCAGGGCCAGGGGAAGCAGTGCCAGGGCGGCAAAAGCCAGGCTACCCGCCGCGACGGCCTGGGGTTGGACGCCGCGCAGAAAACGGGCTGTGTAATTGGTGGCGATGCCGTAGAAAACGGTGGCAGCGACCGACGCCAGCACGGCCCAGCCTTGCGCGCCTTGGGTAAAAGACAGTTTGTCGTATACCAGGATCAGAATGCCCAGAAAGCCGACGCACAAACCCAGGATGCGGGTGGAGGACAGGCGCTCTTTTAGCCACATGCGCGCCACCAGCGCCCCGAACAGCGGTGCCATTGCATTGAGCACAGCCAGCAGGCCCGATTCGAGCCGCAGGGCGGCATAGGCGTACAGGGAAAAAGGAATGGCGGCGTTCAGGATGCCCAGCCCGCAAATGGGTTTCCAGTGTTGCACGACGATGTGCAGGCGGCCAGTCAGAAACAGGTATGTCATCAAGGCCAGGGCACTGGCCCCCACGCGCACGACCGTCAGTGGAAACGGGCCGAAGGCAGGTACCGCCTTGAGCGTGAACAAGAACGAACTGCCCCAGATGGCAGCCAGCAGGAATAGGTCGCGTAGGTCTTTGGGGGACATGACGGAAGCAGGTGGGCTGCGGTCCCCATGGGCCGCACGCCAGGCGATTGTAATCCTTGCTTGGTTTAGAAGGGAGCAGTCTGTTCGGTGCTGAAGGGGCAAAAAAAACCGGCACCCATGCTGGGTGCCGGCAGACTGACCCGGCGGGGAGCCGGGTGCAGGTGTCATCAGTCCACGCGTGCGCCGGATTTTTTCACGACTTCGCCCAGACGGGTGTATTCCTCTTTGACGAAAGCGGCCAGCTCCTCGCGGCTGGTAGGGGCGGTGTCGGCACCACGGGCTTTCAGGATTTCCACGGTCTTGGGATCGCTCATGGCTTTACGCACGGCTTCGTTCAGACGGTCCAGGGCCTGGGGCGGCGTGCCCTTGGGTGCCCAGATGGCATCCCAGGCAAAGAAGTCATAACCTGGCACGCCGGCCTCTTGCATGGTGGGGATGTCGGGGTGCGAGTCCAGGCGCTTGTTCATGGTGACGGCCAGCGGACGCAGCTTGCCGGCGGCGATCTGTCCGGACAGATTGGGCAGGACATCGATCAGCAGGTCCACGCGTCCGCCCAGCAGGTCCGTCATGGCGGCAGCACCGCCCTTGTAGGGAATGTGCAGGATCTTGACGCCCGTCATTTGCTTGAACAGTTCACAGGCCAGGTGCGAGGTCGTGCCGTTGCCGGCCGAGCCACAGGTCAGGCTGTCGGGGTTGGCCTTGCCGAAGGCGATCAGCTCCTGCACGGTTTTGTACTGGCTGTCGGGATTGACCACCATGGCGGCGGCAATCGTGGTCAGGCGGGAAATGGGTTCCAGATCGTCGTTCGAGTAGCCGGGATTGGAGTACAGCCAGTGGTTGATGGCACCGGTGCCGTTGGTGCCGTAGCCCAGCGTGTAGCCGTCGGGCTTGGCGCGGGCCACTTGGGATGTGCCGATGTTGCCGCCCGCGCCGGGACGATTTTCCACAATCATGGTCTGGCCCAACTGGCGGCCAATGGCATCGGTGGCGATGCGGGCGAGAGTATCGCCGCCGCCGCCGGCCGGGAAGGGCACGATGACGGTAATGGCGCGCTCCGGGTAGTCGGCGGCGTGTGCCGCACCGCTTGCGGCCAGGCCTGTCCCCAATACGGCGGTCAACGCCAGGCTGATGCTGGTCTTGATCATTTTATGTGTGAGCATGTCTGCTGCTCCCCCCTTTTTTGGATGATAAAAGTACTGCGTTAGAGATGCTTTTGACTGCGCTTGGCCAGCAGTGACCATTGGCCGTTCACGCGGTGGAAATGGTCTTGGCTGCGCAAAATGGTCTTGAGCTGCAGGGTGCCGTCCGGCCCCTGGTTGTCGTAGACTGTTACGTAGTAATGCGCCACGGCTTCGTCGTCCGTTTCGGCATGCAGATCAAAATTGCTGATCTGGTGACTGGTGATGCGCTCGGCCTTGCGGCCGGCCAGTGCCTGTGCAATGGCGTGCGGGCCTTGCAGGGCCTGCCCCTGACGATGCCAGACGGTGGCTTCGGTTACGCAGGCCAGCAGGCCCGGCGTGTCCGCGCTGTCCAGGCTCAGGTAAAAGCGGCTGGCCAGTTGCAGACAGGCGGTGTAGGCGGCGTGATGGTTCATGGCCATATTCCTTGTCAGGCCAGTGCCTGGGGCAGTTTGTTCAGGGCGATGGCGGGGTCGGCCAGCGCGCGTGGGTCGGCTTTTTCACGACGTTCCACCAATGCGCGGGCAGCGCGCCAGTCCCGGCCTGCATTGATGCCGACCACCCCTTGCAAGGCACCTTGCGCGTCCAGATAAAAGCGCAGGCGCCCGCCTTGCTTAACAGAACGCAGTACGGTGTCCTGGGCTTGATCGACATGGCCACAGATCTGGATGAAGCGGTCGTATTGCTGCGACCACACCAGCGGCGTGGGCAGGTAATGTACTTGCTGACCCAGGATGGCTTGCGCCACGGCCATGCCTTGATCCTGAGCGTTCTGCCAGGACTCCAGGCGCAAGGCGGGGCGCACTCCGTCAGCCGGACGCAAGGCCACATCGCCGGCGGCGTAGATGTGTGGGTCGGCACTGCGGCACTGTTCGTCTACGATCACGCCTTGTCGGCAGGGCAAGCCGGCCTGCTCGGCCAATTCGTCGTTGGCCAGCAGTCCGGCGGCCATGACGATGTGGGTGCAGGTCAGCGTGGAGCCGTCGGACAAGGTCGCCACGAAACCTGCTGCCTCGGGCTGCACCTGAGCGGCCGTCGTTTCCAGGCGTAGATTCACGCCTTGTTCTGTGTGTACGCTGGCCAGCTCGTCCGACATGGCGGCGCAGACGCTGCGTTGGCACAGGCGCGGGGCCGCTTCCAGTACGGTCACTTCATGCCCCAGTTGGCGAGCCGTCGCGGCCACTTCCAGTCCGATCCAGCCGCCGCCGATAATCAGCAGATGGCTGGGCTGGGACAGGGACTCTTTCAGACGTAGGGCGTCGTCCAGCGTGCGTAAGGTGAACATGCGCGGGTGCTGCGCCAGTTCGGGCAGCAATTGGCGGGCACGCCCGCCGGTGGCCAGAACCAGATGGTCGTAGGCCAGTTCGCTGCCGTCGTCCAGTGTTACGGTTTTGCGTTCGCGGTCTATGCGCAGGGCGCAGCGGCCCAGCAGAGCTTCGATATTGAGCGCCTGCATGGTCGCCGCGTCCAGCAAGGTCAGTTCGGCCACGCTCGTGCCCTGGCCCAGCAAAATGTCCTTGGACAGCGGCGGGCGCTCGTAAGGCGCGTGGCTTTCCTGACCCACCAGCACGATGCGGCCTGCAAAACCCTGGTCGCGCAGGGTGCGGGCGGCCCAGCCGCCTGCCTGACCCGCGCCCAGGATCAGCACCGTGCTCATGCGGCGTCTCCGGCGATGTAGATGGCCTCGCCGTCGATGCGGATGGCATAGGTTTTCAGATCCACGGTGCAGGGCGCGGTGCGCGCCTTGCCGGTGCGGATATCGAAGCAGCCCTGGTGCAGGGGGCATTCGATCAGGCCGTCCTCGATATAACCATCGGCCAGGCTGGCGTTGCCATGCGTGCAGCGGTCCTGCGTGGCGTGGATGGAGCCGTCCTCTAATTGATACAGGCATACCGCTTCGCCGTCCACCACCACACGCAGGGTATTGGTGTCGGGGGAAATGTCGCCGGTCTGGGCGGCCAGGGTCCAGGTCTGTTCGCTTGTCATAGTCCCATTGCCTCGCGGTAGTATTTGTAGAAAGCGCGGATCAGCACTTCGCTGACCATATAGTCGGTCGGCTCGGTATCGCGTCCGCCCATCTCCACCACGCTGACGCTGTCCGGGTAGCCGGAAATACCGGTGTGTACCTGCTTGAGCATTTCGCTGTCGTCCATGGACACGAAACCGGCCGGGCCGAGCAGATTGGCGTGCTTCAGACGCAGGCGGGTCATTTCCTCGTCGTCGTCCTCGTAACCGTAGTAGGTAAAGACCAGTTCGTGCGCATTGGGGCCGCGTGGAATCACGTGACGTGTCTTGAGCGAGTTGGCCTGGATGCCGAACTGCGCGGCCGGAAATACCCAGGCACCGCCCACGCGGCCTTCGTTAAATTCCTTGCGCGGCGTGACGGTTTCCGCGTCCAGAATGCGCAGGTCATCGCGAAAGCGTTCCATTTCCGCCGTGGCTTCGGATTTTTTCTTGCCTTCGTTGTGCGACACCATCACGCTGTGGGCACCGCCGCCGGTGGGGATGCACTCGGACTTGGAGTCCGCGCGCCACAGGCCAAAGGTAATGTAGAAGGTGTGCAGCAGCGTGGCGTGATAGGGGTCTTTCAGGTTTTCCAGGTACATCTTCCAGTTGCTGGGGATCAACTGGCGGCTGTAGCCCAGCAGCGTCAGCTTTTTGCCGGGCAGCATGTGGTCGATTTCGGCCAGCACGTCCGGGCCGCAGTATTCCTCGAAACTAGGCGCACTCTCGGAGAAGGTGGCCCAGATGGAGCCGCCCCGGTTGACCGTGCGCAGGCGCTTGATGCCCCATTTCTTGGGATCGAAGTCCTTGGGCATGCCACCCTTGCCCAATGCGCCGCGACGGAAAGGCACGCCTTGCAGGTTGCCGTTCAGGTCGTAGTTCCACTGGTGGTAGGGGCAGGTAAAGTCGCTGACCTTGCCGGTGTTTTCCCAACAGATCTGCGCGCCTTTGTGGGCGCAGCGGTTTTCGATGACGTTGATCTGGCCGTCCTCGTTGCGCACCATCACGACGGGGCGGTCGCCGATCCACTGGCGCTTGAAGCTGCCCACCTCGGGCACTTCGCATTCCAGGCCGACGTAGTTCCAGGTGTCGCCGGCAAAGAACACATCCATTTCTTTTTTATAGACAGCCGGATCGGTATAGACCCAGGCCGGGATGCGCGTGAAGCCTTCTTCGGGCCAGCGGCGGTTGATGACGATGGGGGCCTCGACCACGCGCGGCGCTTGTTCAGTGTGATTACAGCTCATTGTTTTCTCCTTGCCGGGCGTCAGACGGGGATGATCAGCGAATTGCGGATGCGGTAGTTGTCGTACACGCAGTCGCGGCGGCGCAGCAGAAAGCCGTCTTCGGTCTGCTCCAGGATGTCCTGGTACTGGCCCACCAGATTCACGGTGGGTTCCTGGTCGGACAGCGCTTCGGTGATCATGAAGTTGGCCTGGGCATGGATCAGGCCGTCTTCGATACGGTTGATGCGCACGCCGCTGATGAAGTGGCGCAGCGTGCGTGGCTCGAACATGGTGGTTTCGCGCAGGGCGGTGACGCGGTCGCGCAGCATGTTCTTGTTCATGCAATAGATCAGGCCCAGGGGCAGCCCGGCCTTGACGTTTTCCTGCGAGATCACGCGGTAGTGGCAGTCCTCGGTGAAGTAGTCCACCCAGCCCTCCAGATCGACATCGTCCAGGGTGTTGGCGTAGTCGTCGTAGAAGTCGCGGATCTGCATGCGCAGCGCGATGGAATCCAAAACTGTGGTCATATCGATAATCCTGTGAAGCGTAGGCGGCTTATTTGGCCGCGACAAACTGGGCGCGATTGCTTTCAAAGCCGGCCTGGCGGCCCAGCGTCAGAATCGGTTCCTTGATGCGTTCCTGCCAGATCAGCGATTCCATGGCGATTTGCAATGGGTGATCCTGTATGGTCAAGGCGGAGGTGGTCTGGTCGCCGGAGTGGTGCGAGTGCATGGCCCAGCCGGGGGCGGACAGAATCAGGTCGCCTTCCTTCCATTCCAGGCGTTCGCCGTTGACCTTGCTGTAGCCGTTGCCGCGCAGGTAGTAGTTCATGGCGGCCGAGCTGTGGCGGTGCGGAATGTGGTGATTGTTGGGCGGCGAACTGGAAATGGTCGCAAAAAAACTGTGCGTGGTGCCGATGCGGCGCTCGGTGGCCGGGTTGTACAGCACGAACAGGCGGCGGCCGTTGTAGCCGCGGTCGATGTCCTCTACGCTGGGCAGGTACTGGGACACTTTTTCCCAGGGCCAGTGCAAGGACTTGGATTCGATCACATCAATGTCGATCAGCCATTCGTAGCCCAGCAGCCAGGCACCGTTGTCGGTGATCTGCTCGCGCAGGGCCAGGTCGCGGGCGCGCGGGCCGTCCGAGCTGCCCGCCGTGGCGGCGGCCGTGGTGCCGGCGTCCGCGGGCGGGATGTCGCCCTCGAACTCTTCCACGTAGTGGATTTCCAGCTTTTCCAGCAACGGGGCGTTGGAGTAGGACAGGCGCACCCAGGGGGTCTGGGTGTCGTTGTAATAGCTGTGTACGGCCATGGAAGGCGTGTTCCACACATCGAACTTACCCACGCGGGTCTGCGCGCCGTCACAGACGGCCACGCCGCTGCCCGAGATACAGATCTCGACCATATTGGAGTTTTTGCGCAGGTTGAACGTGCGCTCGCCCGGGTTCAGGACGTTGATGGTCACGTCGATGCCGGGCGACAGGCCCAGGCCGGGTTGCCGGGATTGCGGATGCACGATCATGCTGGCGCGGCGGCCATTGTCGGGGCGGGCGATGTCCTGCAGACGGGCGATCTCCAGGTCAATCGATTCCTTGGGGATCACGATGGATGGCCACATGTTCTGTTCGCGGGGGGTGGCACCGCTGACATCCACGAAGGGGCTAGTTGTTTTTTCCATGGGAGTTCCTCTGGGCCGTGTCGGCCGCACTGTATTTAATCGAGAAGCAGGTTCTGGCGTGTCTGGGCGGGCAGGGCGATGCCCAGTCCGCGCTCGAGCGCGCCTTGATACACGGTGGTGGCCATGGCCAGATCCGACAGGCCCATGCCCATGCCCTTGAACAGCGTCAGACGCGCGTTTTCGGGGCGGCCCAGGTTCTGGGCCAGGCGCTCGCTCAGGGAAGACACCTGATTCCAGCCAGCGGCATCGGTGCCCAGGCGCTCGCGTAGTTCGCGTGATCCGCGCAGAGCGTTGTCCTTGTCATCGACGACGATCAGGTCGGCGGATTGCACCACGGCCTGCTCCAGTTCGGCCTTGGCGGGCAGGATGGCACCCACTGCATTGATGTGCTGGCAGGACTGCATCAGAGCCGGCGTAATGAACGGGTCGGTCGCGCGGGTAATGCTGGTGACGATGCCGGCACCGTCCATCGCCTCTTCCAGGCTGGCGCAGTCGCGCAGCGCAAAGCTGTAGCGGGGGGCCAGCTTGGCGACAAACGCAGCGCGTTTTTCGGCGGTTGGGCTGTAGACGCGTACTTCGTCCAGTTCCTGCACGGCCGCCAGGGCCGCCAGTTGGGTCACGGCCTGGGGGCCGGTGCCGATCAGGGCGGCGATACGGGTGTCGCGGGGGGCCAGGGCGCGGGTCGCCACGCCGCTAATGGCGGCGGTGCGCATCATGCCCAGCGCGCGGGCTTCGATCAGGGCCTGCAGGCGACCGGTGTCGGCATCGAACAGGCTGAACATGGAGCCGCCGCCGCGCGGGGTATGTACCCAGGTCTTGAAGCCGCACTGACCGCCGTCGGTCATGACCGAACCGAGCGCGTGCATGGAGCAGCCGTCGCCCCAGGTGCCCAGCGCCTTGGGTACGTTCTTGACGGCTTGACGGCCTTGGGCGGCCAGCATGTCGGCCAGCGCGTTGATTGCGGCGGGCATATCCAGCACGGACACCACATCGCGCTCGGTCAGGTAGAGAACGCCATCTTGCTGCATGGAGATTCCTTGAATTAAGAGATTGTTTCGTCGGCCACGGTCGAGCGCAGCACGCCCAGGCCGGAGATGTCGATTTCCAGCACGTCGCCCGCTTTCATGAACAGCGGCGGGCTGCGGCGCAGGCCTATGCCTTCGGGCGTGCCGGTGGCGATGATGTCGCCCGCGCGCAGCGTGGTGAAGGTGCTGATGTAGGCGATCAGTGTCGGGATGGAAAAAATCAGGTCGGATACGGGAGCCGATTGCATGACGGCACCGTTCAGGCGCGTCTGCAGCGTCATGGCTTCGGGGGCACCGGCTTGGTCGGCGGTGACGATCCAGGGGCCTAATGATCCGCTGCGGTCGAAATTCTTGCCGGCAGTGACCTGGGCGGTGTGCTTTTGGAAGTCGCGCACGGAGTTCTCGCCCATGCAGGTGTAGCCGGCTACATGACCCATTGCCTTGTCGGCAGGGATGTGGCGGCCGCCCTGGCCGATGACCACGGCCAGCTCGCCTTCAAAGTCAAACTGCGTGGAACAGGCCGGCCGGATGATGTTTTGTTCGTGTCCTACAAAGGAGTCCAGATGACGCAGAAACAGGGACGGGTGGGAGGGCAGGTCGCGCCCGCCTTCCAGTGCGTGACGGCCGTAGTTCAGCCCCACGCACAGAATTTTGCTACAGGGCTCGGCGGGGGGCAGCCATTGCACTTCGTTTGCATGCAATGCGTGCTGACGGTTTTGCTCGGCAGCGGCGCGCAGCTCCGTGGGTGTCTGTGCCAAGCCCTGGGCCAGCGTGGGCCAGAGGGTGTCCAGCGCAATGATGCTGTCCTGGTTGACCAAGCCCCAGCGAATGGTTTCCCGATGCGAGAAGCGGGCTAGCTTCATAGTGTCTCCTGCAGTGTCTTGCATGCAAAAACAGATCAAAACCCTGTTTTTGATCAAATAATTAGTATTTAAATTTATTATTGCATGCAATTTTGATCTTTATCAAGTTTTTTGCATGCAATCTGTTGGGGGTGGGTCTGAGTTAAACTGTCGGCTCTGCAACCATTTTTGACCTGTTATGGCCGTTCAGACAGACCGTGTTATTTCCGCGCTTCGGGAAATCATCCTTTCCGGCGAGGTGCGTCCGGGTGAGCGCCTGACCGAGCTGCATTACGCAGCCCGTCTGGGCGTGTCGCGCACGCCGCTGCGTTTGGCCTTTGCAGAATTGGAAAAAGAAGGCCTGCTGGAACAGCTCCCTTCGCGGGGATTCCGGGTGCGCGTGTTCTCCATGGACAATATCGGCGAAGCCGTGGAGGTGCGCGGGGTGCTGGAAGGCATGGCGGCCCGTCTGCTTGCCGAAGCGGGCCTGACGGCTCAGACGCGGGCCGAGCTGGAAGCGGCGGTGCGGGCCGGGCGCAAGCTGGTGGACCAGGCATTGCATGCAGAAAGCCAGGCGGTGGATGCGCAGGCCTGGCGCAAGGTGAATCAGCATTTTCATGATGTGTTGGCCCAGGCGTGCGGCAATAGCGCCTTGTTGTCGGCTTTGGAACACAACAATAAAACGCCCTTTGTAGGGCCAGGCTCGATGGCGTTGGCAACGGTGCCTACGCGGTTGGCGACGTCGTTTGTGACCCGTGCCCAGGCTGACCACGAAGATGTGTTGCAGGCCCTGGTGCGTGGCGAAGCCAGCCGTGCCGAAGCCTTGATGCGCGAACACGCCTATCGCAGCCGCGACAACAAACGTCTGTTGATCCAGGAAATGCGTGATGCGCGCGAACACAAAGGCGATTCGCCCACTCTGGGACCGGCGGATCTGCTGGTCAACAGCATGAGTGCCTAAGGCGGGGCTGTTTATTTGCGCGCGGGTGTGCAGGCTTTGTGGCGATTGGACCTATGGCGGTGCGGACGGCACGCCAAGGACTAGGCGGTCACCAGTTCCAGGGCGCGCAGGGTGGCCTGGGTCAGCATCTGGCCGTGGCCTGCCTGCGGCAGAATGTGCAAGCGTGCGTCAAGGCCGCGATCGTGCAGTGTGCGCTGCAGGTGCTGCATGGCCGGCAGGGTGGGGATGCCGTTGCGTCGTCCTTCCGGGCCGGCGGCTTGTGCGCTGACCGGATACCAGAATTCGCCGGCACCGGCCAAAATGTCGATCGGGGCAGGGGATGCAATGCCGTCCAGCAAAGACCAGATTAACGGATCATGCCACCATAGCGAAGGGCTGGCACACAGATAGCGGTCCAGCGGCAGCGTGCCCTGGCTGAGTGCATACAGCACGAACAGCCCGGCGTAGGAGTGGCCGTAGAGACTTGTCGGGGACTGTACCAGACGAGGTTCCGCCTGCCTGCACAGGTTCAACGCCAGGCGTAGCTGCTCAAGCATGGCGGCTGCGCCGCCCGCTTGCCAGTGCGGTACGCGGGGATCGTGCCAGGGCTGGCCGTCGGGGGCAGGCGGGGTGTAGTCCAGCGCGCGGCAGCGTCTGATGTGCTCCGGATCGCCGTCATAGCCCAGCGCCAGCACGGCGCAGCGCTCCAGCGCCGGGTGGCCGCTTTGTTCCAGCAGCGGCAATGTCCACTGCCCATCCAGCAGACACAGCAGGGGCGGCTGCCCGCCCGATTCTGTGGGCAGCCGCAGTTGCACACGATGTTCGTGGCCACCCGCAGGGGGCAGTGTCAGCGTAATGACACGGCTCATGGCGTCGTGGCAGTGTCTTGCAGGTCGATCATGTAGGTGCCTTGCATGGGCACGGTCAGAAAGCGCTGGTTCACTTCTTGCAGTGTCTGCGCGGCCGATACACCCTGGAAGCGTTCTGGGTGAATCCAGCCTGCCAGTGCCTGAATAAAAATCATGTGCAACGGAGAGTCGTTGAACGCATGCCAGATGCCGTGGCTGTTGCCGCTGCGCACGGCCGGCAAGGCCTGCAGGCGGTTGCCGTCTATGATGGCCTGCAGGCTGGCGCGGGCCTGGGGGGCGTCTACACCGGTGCCGATGCGCAGGCCCGTGCTGGTGCGCTTGCCCGAACCGGTGCCGGTCGCCACGTAGACCACGGGCGCGCGCGCATTGATGTATTCGAAGTTCAGTTTGCCGGTGGAGCTTTTAAGAACGTCGGCACCGATATTGTGGCCGCCTGCGTACGAAATCATGTCATTGAAGGTGCCTGCGCCGGGCGAGTTGCAGCAGTCCGTGCTGCCGGCGTGGGCATGCACAAAGACGGGCGGACGCTGGTCTGCGGGCAGATCGGCCAGGCGCTGGGCGATGCCTTGCATGCGTTCCTGGTAAAAGGCGATGAACTGGTCCGTGCGTTCTGGCTGGCCGATGGCATAGCCCAGGGCGCGCAGGCTGGGTACGGTGTTCTCGAGTGGATTGACGAAAAAGTCGATGACCACCACCGGCACGTGGGCCGCGGTCAGGCGCTGGATCAAGGGCGAGTCGTTGGCGTCCTGGCCGGGTTTCAGGCCTGCGAAAGCGGCGGTCAGCACCACCAGATCGGGGCGCAGCGCCAACGTCTGTTCGACCGAGAAGGTGTCGGCGGTATGGCGTCCCACCACGGGTACCGAAGCCAGTTGCGGAAAGCGTGCCAGGTAGTTCTGGTATTCGTTGGCAAACGAGGTCTTGAATTCGTCGGACCAGCCCGCCACGATGCCGGCCGGGTCCGGATGCACCAGGGCCAGCACCGGAAAGTGGCGGGCCTGGGCCAGCACCACGCGCTTGGCCGGGCCGGGCAGTTGGACCTGGCGGCCCATGGCGTCGGTGACCTGAATGGCCTGGGCATGGACGGTCCAGGGGAGCAACAGAGACAGCGAAACAAGCAGCAGTCGCAGGATAGTCATGGGGACTCCGGGGTTACAGCACGGGCTCTTGCAGCCCGTCGATGATGATTTGCGGGGTGCCCAGCGAACAGCTTTCCACGCGGGCGCGCACGCCATAGGCCTGCGCCAGGGAATCGGGGGTGATGACTTCGCGCGGCACGCCTTGGCCCAGCAGCCCGCCGCCTTCTATCATCAGGGCGTAGTCGCTGTGGCGCAGGGCCACGTTCAGGTCGTGCAGCACGATCAGGGTTACCAGTTTGTTGTCGTGCGTTTCCTGGGCCAACAGGTCCATGACGTGGAATTGGTAGTTCAGGTCTAGCGCCGACAGCGGTTCGTCCAGCAGCAGCAATTTGGGTTTGCGGATCAGCGCCTGGGCCAGTCCGACCAGTTGCTTTTGGCCGCCCGAGAGTTGGTCCAGATAGTGCATGGACAAATGGGCAATGCCCAGGCGTTGCAGAATGCGCAGTATGTGTTCCTGGTCCACGTTGCGCGCCTGGCCGCCGGGGGCCGAGGCGTTGGCGGCCACCAGCACGGACTCGAACACGCGCAGATGGACCGAGGCCGGCAGGGACTGGGGCAGGTAAACCACTTTCTGGGCGCGTTGCTCGAAGCTGATGCCGTTCAGCTCCTGACCATCGAGCAGAATCCGGCCGGTCGTGGGCTTGAGCAGCCCGGCCAGGGATTTGAGCAGCGTGGATTTGCCGCTGCCGTTGGGGCCCAGCAGGGCCACCAGTTGGCCCGCTTGCAGGGGCTGAACGGTCAGGTCGGACAGAATGCAGCGTTTGCCGTAGGACAGGCTGAGATCGTGGACTTCGAGCATGGCTTACTTCATTTGGCGACGCAGCACGACGCCCAGGAAAAAGGGCACCCCGACCAGCGAGGTGACGATGCCGACCGGAATGATGATGCCCGGCACGATATTCTTGGAGGCGATCGAGGCCAGCGACAGGATGACCCCGCCTACCAATGCGCTGCCGGGCAGGTAGAAGCGGTGATCTTCGCCGAACAGCCGGCGGGCGATGTGCGGGGCGATCAGGCCGATAAAGCCGATGGTGCCCACAAAGGACACAGCTAGGGCGGCCAGCAGACTGATGCGGATGAGCGAGGTCAGGCGCAGACGCGAGACGTTGATCCCGAAGCTGGTTGCGCGGTCTTCGCCCAGGCGCAGGGCGGTCAGCTTCCAGGTGTCGCGCAGCGACAGGGGCAAAATGATGGCGAACAGTCCCAACATAATGCCGACCTTGGCCCAGGAGGAGCGCGACAGACTGCCCATGGTCCAGAACACCAGGCCTTGCAGCGCTTCGGCGCTGGCCACGAACTGCACCAGCGAGACCAATGCGTTGAAGGAAAATACCAGGGCGATGCCGAACAGCACCAGATTGGCCGTGCTCATGGCTCCCCAGCGGGCGACGGCATCGAGCAGCATGGCCGAAAGCAAGGCAAAGACGAAAGCGTTGGCGGCGATGGTCCAGGCTTGCGGCACGCCGGGCAGGGACAGGTCCAGCACAATCGCCAGTGAAGCACCAAAGGCCGCCGCCGAAGAAATGCCCAATGTGAAGGGGCTGGCCAGCGGATTGTTCAGGATGGTCTGCATTTCCGCGCCTGCCAGGCCCAGCGCCAGGCCGATGGCCATGGCCATCAGGGCATAGGGCAGGCGGATTTCCCAGACGATGACGCGCGTGGTGGGGTCGGACTGCTGGGGATTGAACAGGGCGTGGCTCAGTTCGGACAGGCTCAGGCCGGATGGGCCCAGCATGAAGTCGGCCACGATGGAGGCCATAATGATCAGGACCAGTGCGCCCACCAGCAGCCAGCGCCGCTTGAGGATGAGGTTATAGTCGGCCAGCGCCGTGGCCGAAACAGCAGATGTGGACATTCAGTGTCTAAATGAGAACCGTTTACGCAGAAAGAAAGTATAGTTCATCGGCCCCGCTTTGGCGTCATCACCGCGATTCTTTTATGCAGCTTGAACATCTGGACTACTGTTCCCCATTGGGACGACATTACCGTCTGACCCTGGCCGTACCCACTGGCGTGCCGCCGCAGGACGGCTGGCCGCTGGCCTGTGTGTTGGATCACGAGCCGTTTCAGGCGGTTTTGACGGCCTTGCAGCCATCGTTGCCGTGCGCCGTGCTGGGTGTGGCTTATGCCCGGCAAAACTGGCGCGATCTGGATTACACGCCCGGCGAGCCTGGCGAGGCGGGGCGCGCACAAGACTTTATGCTGTTGTTGCGCGATGTTTTCTTGCCCTGGGCACAGGCCCAGGCACCGCTGGATGCGGGACGGCGTCTGTTGTGCGGCCATTCACTGGGCGGCCTGCTGGCATTGACTTTGCTGTATCGCATGCCCGGCGTGTTCCAGAGCCTGGCGGTATCAAGTCCCTCGGTCTGGTGGGGCCAGGGTTATCTGGCGCGTCTGCTGGAACAGCCTTTGCCGCCGTTGGCGCTGGCCGTACCGGTCCGCATTACGGTGGGCGAGTATGAGCAGTGTCTGGGTCCGGCTGAACAGGCGTTGCCGCCCGAGCAGCAGGCGCAGCGGCTGGCGCGTCTGCGCGAGCGCCGCATGATCGATGGCGCACGCGAACTGGCGCAGGCTCTGGCTTGCCGACAGCGTGCGCCGTTGCGGTTTGGCCTGATTGCGCAGTGTACGCATAGCATGGCCGGACTGCGTGCTTTGCCGCAGGCGTGTCTGGACTGGGTACACGCCCCGCAGGGCGGTTTGTAGCTGACTGGGCGAGTGTGTTCAGAAGCCGCTTTCGCGTATGGCCAGCGCGCCCAGGTAGCGCAGCCAGTGGCCCGCGATGGAATGCGGCTCGCCCTGGATCACAACCTGGACCAACTGGCTGCGCGCCTGTGCGGGGGGCGTGTCCAGCGCCAGCGTGACCCGGTACAGTGCTTGTTGCACTTCCTGGCTCTGGTTGATGGTGCTGACCCGGATGCTGCCGCCGTGGGCGGCGTCCAGCATAGGGTCGGGCAAGGTGTGTGTGCGGGTCGAGTCTATGCTGAGTACGCGTGCGGCCAATGGCGCGCTGTGGGACGAGGTATAGACGCGTGCCGTATCACCTACTTGCAGGCGGCTCAGGTTTTCCTGGCGGGTATAGGCTTCGGCGATCCAGGCCGTCGGCTGGTAGACGATGCCCAGAGCCTGGTCTGGCTTGACCCAGACGCCGGGCTTCAGTTGCGGGTCCAGGTCGCTGATGACACCATCAAAGGGGGCCTTCAGTTCCAGGCGCTGCAGTTCCTCGTCCGTACCCAGGCTTTGGGCCTGTCCTTGCCGCAGGCGGCTGCTGAGTGCGGCGCGCCGCACCTGCTCTTCTTCTATCATGCCGCTGCGCTGCAGCTCGGCCCAAAGCGTGGCGTTGGAGGCGATGGCTTGCTGGCGCTGGGCCTGCATGTCGGGCGATACAAAGGTCGCCAGCACCTGGCCGCGTCGTACCAGACCGGCAGGCTGAATATGGCTTAACTGGGCTGGGAAGGGGGCATACAGGATCTGGCTGCTTTCGGCGCGTATCCAGCCGGGAGCGTCAATGGCGCGTTTCCAGGGCAGGCACAGAAACAGCACCAGCGCCGTCAGGATCAGCAGGCCACCGATGCGGCGTTGGCGTGGGATTTCTTGGCGGCGGGCGATCCAGACTTTGATTTCAGACCAGGCGGGCATCACAATAAACCAGGCGATTTCGACCAGGAACAGAAAGATTCCCAGTGCTTTGAAAAAATACAGATAGACGCTGACGGCGATACCCAGGAATACGGTAAAACGCACGAACCAGACGATGTAGGCGAATACGGTCAGAAAGCGCTGCATGGATGGTGACAGCGGCTCAGGTGCGGGTTCTTGCCAACCCAGCAAGGCATTGCGCAGACGCTGGCGGCCAAAGGCAAAGCTGCGTTGGTGCAGGTTGGGAAAGTCCAGCAGGTCCGACAGCAGAAAGTAGCCATCAAAACGCATGAAGGGGCTGGCGTTGATCGCTACGGTCAGAATCCAGGATGTGGTGGCCAGAAAGAAAAAGGCCGAGCGCACCGCGCCGTCGCTCGACAGGCTCCAGCCCAGCGTGGCCAGGCCGGCAATGGCCAGTTCCGTGGTGACGCCGGCCGCGACAATAGCCAGGCGCTGGCGGCGGTCGGTCAGTTTCCAGGATTCGGACGTATCCGTATACAGCATGGGAAAGAGCACCACGAAGGACACGCCCATGTGCGCGACGCGCACGCCGTAGCGGGTAGCGGTCAGGGCATGGCCCAGCTCATGCATGACCTTGGCAAAGGCCAGGGCGGTCATATAGGCCAGAATGCCTGCCGGCGTGAAGCTGTCCTGGAAGCTGACCAGAAAGACGTCCCATTGGCGCGATGCCAGCACAATGCCCCACAGAGACAGTCCCAGCACCAGCGCGGCGAACCAGCGCGTGTAGATAAAGCCTAGGTAGTGCAGCATGCGCTGCAGCAGCCGGTTCGGGCGTACCAGTGGCACGCGCACGAACAGGTAGTTGTGCAGCAGCCAGCGCAGGTCGCGCTTGCGCTGGCGGGCGGCGATGGTGCCCAGACGGGCGCTGGCCTCGGGCGAATCGGCGCGCAGCAGGCTGTTGTGTTCCAGAAACTTGACCAGGTCGTCCAGTGTCTCGGCGTCGGCATCCAGCGGTGTTTCCTGCTCCAGCTGTTCCAGCAGTGCCTGCGGATCGTGCTGCCAGCGGCGCAACAGCTCGAATTCCAGCCAGCCTATGCGAAAGAAGCGATTAGTGACCGGGTCCTGGATCATCCAGGCCGGGGAGCCGTCCGTGTTGCGGGCGGCGGCATGCAACTGCAAGTCCTGGCGCAGGGGCGGCAAGGTCTGGGCCCGCTCGGTCTGCGTGGGCGGCGGTGCATGCAGCGCGGGTTCAAGCAGCATCTACAGCCCGCTCCACTGGCGCATGGCGGCGACAGGGCGACGCAGCAGATAATAGATCAGGGGGACTTTGTCGCCGTAGACCTTGGCCGTGCCTTTCAGGCCGATACGGGCCTGCTCGCTGTCTTGCAGGCTGCCGCGCAGACTGTAGGATGCAATGCCGTCCGTGGAAAGCACGGATTGATAGCTGGTTTGTTCCAAGGTGGCGGCCAATGGCGAGAGCGGGGCCACGTCCAGGAAAACGCGTATATCCGCGCCGGGTTCCAGGGCGATGGCGTCGGCCACGGGCAGAAACAGACGCACACTGACGTCACGGGGGTCGGCCAATTGCATGACGCGCTCGCCGGTCACGACCGGTTTGCCTTGCCAATCGCTGGCATCGGTAAAGACGGCGACGCCGTCGCGTGGTGCCGTGACCTCGATGCGCTTCAATTGTTCTTGCACGGCCTGCAGTTCGGCGCGGCGTTCGGCGATACGGCCTTGCAGCACGGCGATCTCGCTGCTGGCTTTGGGGTCGGTAAAGGCGCGTTGCTGGGCCGACAACAGTTCGGCGGCGGCCACCTCCAGCGCACGGGCGGTAATCTCGCGCCGGTTGCGCAAGGTGGTGTCATCCAGCGAGTACAGCGGATCGCCGGCCTTGACCATCTGGTTGGGGGCCACATGAAAGGTCTGGATCACGCCATCGAGCGGCGAGGCAATGGCCGTGCCGTCCGAGGGGACGATTTCGGCTGGTGCCAGCGCGGACTGGCGAATGGGAATGGCCAGGATCAGCAGAACCAAGGCAAGGGCCAGCCAGCGCTTGCGACCCGTGGGTAGTCGCAGCCACGGTTTTCGATGGGTAGCTGGAGCCAGGGCCCATAAACAGTGGGACCAACTCAATTGCATGCGGGCAAATACTTGCAGCGCCGTCATCGGGGGCGGTTCATCCAACAGGAACAGAACGACGCCCAAGGAGCGGCCCTGATGAAACAGCGGCACCAGCACCAGATGGGGCGGCCACCATTCTTCCCAGCCGGCGATCAGTTCGGGCGTCAGCATGGGCAGTTCGGCCGGCGCGCCTTGGGCGGCGATCTGGTCAAAGTGCAGCACATGCAGGCGCTGGCCCAGGCCGGGGGCCAGGGCGCGCATCAGGCGGCGCGACCACACGGTAAAGGGACTGTCTTCCGGCAATGTGGCCAGGCCCGAGATGGCGCTGCACTGCGGCCCCAGCGGGCCGAATTGCCAAAGCTGGGCCTGGCGATACGGCCAGATCTGCCAGGTTTCGTTGACGATGGTGAAGGCCAGCTCGTGTACATCGGCGGTCTGGCGGCAGCGCTGTTCGCCGCCCAGCAGGGCGGCTTCAATCGAAACAGCAGAACTCATTGGGCGTCGGGGAAGTGGATCGTGCCGCTCATGCCGGCCAGCAGTTCGGGAAATTCGCCGTCCAGCAGGCCTTCGATTTCAATGGCTTGGGCGGCAGCGTCGATGCGCGCGCCCACCGCCGATACTTTGGCAGGATAGCGCTTGCCGGTCTCATCCACGGCAATCTCGAAGGAATTGCCCACGCGCAGTTGCGACAGCCATTTGGACGGAGCATTGACGCGGATTTTCAGCGGACCGTCGCTGATCAGGTCCACCAGCGGCGCGCCGGGGCTGACACCCTGAAACTGTTTGATGTGCAGACGAGCCACACGGCCGTCGAAAGGAGCCTTGATGGCGCAGAAGTCTGTCTGCACACGCGCCAGTTCGACCTGCCCGGCGTTCTTTTCCACATCGGCGGCAGCCAGATTGACCTCGACATCGCCTGCCGCGTCCAACGAGCGCAGGCGTGTCTTGGCCTGATGGTTTTCGCGGGCGGCGCGCAGTTCGGCGCGGGCAATGCGCGCTTTGGCCTGGCCTTCGGCGCAGTCAAAGCCCATCAGCAATTCGCCCTGTTTGAAGGCGCTGCCCAGGCTGACGGGCAAGGTCTTGATATTGCCGGCCATAGGGGCGACCAGCGTGGTTTCCTGGGCGGGCGAGATCAGCACGCGGACAGCATCGGCATTGTGGGTGTCCGCGGACTGGGCCAGGACGGCGGGAGCCAGGGCCAGGCCCAGGGCCGCGCCCAGCAGGCGCGCTCCCTGAGTCCATGCCATTCCCGTAGAGAAGGTGCGGGTCATGATGTCTTACTTGGAAACCGTGTTGGCGGAAACCGTGATGGCGTCGGTTTTGACGGTGGGAATGGGGGCTGGCGTGCCATTGGCAAAGACGCTGTCTTCCCACTGACCGGTGGTCTTGCCGATGGCCTGGGCCAGAGTGGCCACATCCAGGCTGGCGATCTCGTCCGGCAGGACATCCAGGCCAACGGAGTTGTACAGCCGGCCCCAGGCCGATTGCGCATTGGCGTAGCTGGAGTACTGCTGGTATTCGCTCAGCAACTGGCGTGCTTCGGCGCGGATCACTTCCAGTTCGGAGTCTACACGCGAGCTTTTAGCGGCACGCGCGTAGTTCAACAGGCGGTTATCCACGCGGGCGGATTCTTCGGCCAGTTTCAGGTCGGAGCGGGCCAGCGCGTAGCGCTGCGCGCCGATGCGCACCTGAGTCAGCACGGCCATGCCCAGCGCCATGCGGCGGAAGTCGTCCGTGCGGTTCTGCGCTTCATGGGCGCGTTTGAGGGTGGGCAGGCTGGCCAGTCGGAACAGGTTCCAGGACAGGCGCACGCCCGATTCGGTCCAGGAGTTGTTGTGCAGGTAGCGGTTGCTGTCGTACTGCACGTTCAGGAAATCCAACTGGATGCCGGGCAGGGCCAGCACCATAGCGGCTTTGATGTCATTGGCGGTCACGCGCTTGCGGTACCACTCTTCCATCAGCTCGGGGCGACGCTCCAGGGCGATGGTTTCCAGTTTTTCCAGGTCGTTCGGTACGGGCGGCAACTGGGGGATATGGCTTTCTGCCAGGGTGTACTGGGTGCCGGGCGGCAGGCTCAGCAGAGCCGACAGCTCGGCGCGCGCCAGTTCCAGTTCCTGACGGCGCAGCGACAGCAGGCCCACTGCATCGAGCAGGGCGCGTTGGTAGCCCAGGGCCACCGGCTGGGGCAGCAGTCCTTGTTTTTCTACGCGGCGGGATTGTTCCAGCGCCTCTTCCACGCGCAGGATCAGGGCATCGACGCGGGTAATCAGTTTCTGGGCACCCAGCGCGCGCCAGTAGGCGTTGCGGGTGTCCTGCAAGACGTTCTGGATGACCTTGCGCTCGCGCTCCTTGGCCATCAGGTACTGGTCGGCCTTTTGCTGTGCGCGGTAGTACGAAACGCCAAAGTCCAGCAGATTCCAGGAAATCTCCATGTTTGCCATGGTATGGCTGCGTTCCTGGGAGGTGGAGGGGGCCAGCGATTCTTCGCGGGTTTCGATATTGATGGAGCGACCGCCCGAGTCGTTATTACGGGTGGAGTAGCCGGCACCGACCAGCATGCGCGGCATCATGTCCCAGCGCGATACGTCCAGCAGGCCCTTGGCCAGGGCGTTTTCCATCAGCTTCAGACGATAGTCCAGGTTGTACTTCAGGGCGCGCGCGGCGGCTTCGTTAAAGCTCAAGGGGCCGGTAATGGGCTCTTGGTCGGCGTACATCTGTACCCGGTCGGCGGCGACACGTTCTTTGATTTCGTCCTCGGTAAATGGTGTGGGCGTAACCGTGGAACAACCCGCCAAAGCCAGTGTCAGCGTAGTCAGTGCGCCAATTTTTTTCAGTTTGCTCTGCATGAGTCTGTGTCGTCAGTGATTAGTTAGATTGATTAGGGGATGTCGCGTCCGTGGCCAGTGCGGCCAGGTTCTGCTCGACGGGATTCGAAATGGCATGTTCTTGCAACTGGCGCGCGAACGAGCTTGCGCCGGCGGCCGTGCCCGGCCGTGGTGTGGATGTCTGCCAGGGTGTGGCCGGTGCGTTGGCATCGCCCTGCACCGGCACGTTGTTTGCCAGTGTCGCGTCGTAGACGTTGTCCAGCACCGGCGGATGGCCGTGCAGGCCGGTTTGTACGGGCTGGTTACGGACCATCAGCTCGTGGACATGGCGCTCGGCTTGAGACTGAGCCACTGGATGGCGTACGTAGATCGTGGGGTCCATGCCCAAGCCGGCATGGTTGTCCGACAGTTGGGAGTCGCCCAGGTCGTTGAGCGTACGAGCACCGATGCGGGCCAGGGCGTCCTGTGTTTCGCGTTCCAGTTGCCCGGCCTCGACGGCCGTTTCCACATACACGATGGGGTGCAATGGGATGCCCAGATTGACCACAGGGTGGCCGATATCGTCCGGGAACCATACGCTGGGCGGGTCGGTCAGCATGCGTTGATCGCGCAGGATGCTGTCCAAAGGACGGTTGAAGTCCGTAGCCGGTTGCACATCCCGCGTTGCAGGCGGAACCGGCAGTGGCGGCAGCGGTTCGGCGCGCGAGATGCCGGTGACCTCGATGGTCAGCGTGGCATAGGCAGTGCCGCCGTTGCCGTCGCTGATGGCGTAGGTAAAGACATCGCGGACGGTTTCACCGGCGCGCAGCGTCTTGGAGGCTTGCTGGTCGGCCACGTAGGTGTAGGAGCCATCGGGGTTCAGCACCAGTGTGCCGTAGGTGCCAGTCAGGGCCGAACCCACATTGCCGGTGCCTACCGCGTCGGTCGAGCCAGCCTGGCCGGTGACCACGCCAATGACTTTCAGAGGGTCGCCGTCGGGATCGGAGTCGTTGCTTTGGATCACGCCCTGGCTCGAACCCACCGTCAGGGTGGCGTCGGCCTGGACCGAACCACGATCCGGCTGGGCGACGGGGGGCGGGTTGGCGATGGTGATCTGGACGGTCTGGCTGGTCGTGCCGCCCTTGCCGTCGTTGACGGTCACCGTGACGGTGTAGACGCCATCGGGGTTACCTGGGGTCTTGCCCTGGCTGGCGTCCTTGTCCGGTGTACCGGAGATGATGCCGGTGTTCGGGTCCATGACCAGGCCGGGAGGCAGGTCGGTGGCCGTGTAGGTCAGAGTGTCGTTTGTATTGACGTCCGTAAAGCCGGTGGATGTATCGATCGGCGTAATGGGCGAATTGTCCACGCCCTCGCGGGGAGGCAGTGGGGCGACCACGATCGGGGCATCGTTGGGGCGGGAGACGGTGATGGTCAGCGTGGTGTAGGCGGTGCCGCCTTCGCCGTCGCTGATGGCATAGGTAAAGGTTTCCGTGCCGCTCTGGCCTTCCAGCAAGGCTTTGGCCGCAGCCTGATCGGCAATGTAGGTATAGGTGCCGTCGGGGTTCAGGGTCAGGGTGCCGTAAGTGCCGGTCAGGGCCGAACCCACATTGCCGGTTACTGCATTGATATCGGTGCCGGTGATCACGCCGGTCACGGTCAGCGCATCGCCGTCCGGATCGGTGTCGATGCCTGCGCCGCCCTTGCCGGTAATGACGTTGGCACCCACGGAACTGCCTGCCGTGACAGCATTGGTATCGGCAGTGGCCACGGGTGGCGGGTTGGTGATGGTGATCGTGATGGTCTGGCTGACCTGTTCGCCTTCCTGGTCGGTCACGGTGACGGTGACGGTATAGGTGCCGTCCGGATTGCCTGGGGTCTTGCCCTGGCTGGCGTCCTTGTCCGGCGTGCCGGAGATGATGCCGGTGTTCGGGTCAATGGTCAGGCCCGGTGGCAGGTCGGTGGCGGTGTAGGTCAGTGTGTCGCCGGTATCCACATCCGTAAAGCCTGGGGCGGTGGGGATGGGGGTAATAGGCGTGTTATCCACGCCGCTGGACGGTGGCAGTGGCTGGCTGACTACAGGCGCTTCGTTCTGACCGTTGATGGTAATGGTCAGGGTGGTGTAGGCGGTGCCGCCTTCGCCATCGCCAATGGCGTAGGTAAAGATATCGGTGCCGGTCTGGCCTTTACCCAGGGCCGTGGCGGCCTGCTGGTCGGCCACGTAGGTATAGGTGCCGTCGGGGTTCAGAGTCAGGGTGCCGTAGGTGCCGGTCAGGGCCGAACCCACATTGCCAGAGCCTACAGTGCCGGTTACTGCGTTGATATCGGTGCCGGTGATCACGCCGGTCACGGTCAGCGCATCGCCGTCCGGATCGGTGTCGATGCCTGCGCCGCCCTTGCCGGTAATGACGTTTTCGATGCCTGTGGATTGGCCGGCATTGACGGTGTTGGTGTCCGCCACCGCCCCTGGCCCGGGGTTGGTGATGGTGATCTTGAACGTTTGATCGACGGTGCCGCCTTTACCATCGTTCGCAGTAACGGTAATGGTGTATACGCCGTCGGTCCCGCCCTGGCTGGCGTCCTTGTCCGGCGTGCCGGAGATGATGCCGGTTGCCGTATCGATAGTCAGGCCGGATGGCAGGCCGGTAGCACTATAAGTCAGCGTGTCGCCGGGGTCGACGTCTTTGAAACCACCCGCCGTGGGAATGTCCACAATCGCGGAGGCGTCCACACCGGTTTTGTCGGGCAGGGTACCGACTGTGTCGGGCGCATCGTTCTGGCCGTTGATGGTAATGGTCAGGGTGGTGTAGTCCACGCCGCCATTGCCGTCGGAAATAGCGTAGGAAAATACGTCCTCCACTTTTTCACCGGCTTTCAACGCACGTAGTGTGTCGTCGTTGTTGGCGGTGTACGTATAGGTGCCGTCGGGGTTCAGGGTCAGGGTGCCGTAGGTGCCGGTCAGGGGTGTGCCTACATTGCCTGTAACCGTGTCGATATCAGTGGCCTCGCCGATGACCACGCCGGTCACGGTCAGTGTATCGCCGTCCACGTCGGAGTCGATGCCCTGGCCGTTTTTGCCGGTCAGTACATTGGCAGTGTCGGTCGTCGCGCCCGGCAGTACCGTGTTGGTGTCGGGTTGCGCGACGGGTGCGTCGTTGACGCTGGTAACCGTAATGCCGATTTTATGTGTTTCGTTGGACCATGACGTGGTCGGTCCGAGCCCTAACTGGTGCCTGGCGTTGGCACTGTTGCTAGTGTCCATGGTAGAGCTGCCGTCGCCGGCACGGATGATCAGCTTGCCGGGTTCGCCATGGAAATTGGCGGCGGGTACGAAACGGATCTGCGCCGAGCTGTTAAAGATCAGGGCCGTGTTGTTGCCCAGGCCGGCAGTAGGAATGGTGATCCAACTGCCGCCGTCCTGGATCTGCCATTGTCCCTGGCTTGCATCGTAGCCGTCCGAGCCGACGATGGCGATGTAGCTGAAGTCCGTGCTTGTGTTGCCGCCATTGGCCGCGCTCTGGTCGTCGCGCGCATCCGAGTAGCCGAAATCCAGATCCTTGATAGTCTTAGGGGTGGACGTCGTATCTTCAGCCACGGAGTCCAGGCTGACATCTTTGCTGATGGTGGGCCGGTCGTTCTGGGACGAGACGCGCACCTCGAAGCTTTGCTGCTCGACCCCTGCGGTGCCGCTGCCGGGCAGGGCAGTATCGGTCACCTTCATGCTGATCGACGCGCCCAGGCCGTTCGGCTTGGCAGGATCGGTGTGCAGATCGGCATTGGCCTGGAATTGCAGGTTTTTCAACAAGGCATTGATATTGGTCTTGTTGCCGACCAGTTTGTAGGTGTCGCCGACCTTGGCGATCTGGACGCCGTCCTTGGTCTGGGGCAGGCTGCCGGTGACATTGGCAAAGCTCAGCGTGCCTTGGGTGGCGCTCAGCTCGACCGTAAACTGGCTGCCGAAATCGTCTGTGTCGGCAATCTGCAAGAACTGGCCGTTCGTGTCTTTGACCAGCGTTGCCGTGTCTTCGGTCACCGTGATCGGGCCATTTCCCACGATGGTGGGTTTGTCGTTGGTGCCCGAGACGTTGATGTCTTTGGTGGCCTGATGGATGTTGAACAGGCCGGGCAGTGTGCTGTCTGTGGCTTGCCAGGTGCGGCTGCTGTCCACAGTGCTGACGCCGTTGGGCGAATTGCTGTCTGGGTTGACCAGGCCGCCGTTGGCTCCGCCGGTCAGCGTGCCGGTATTGGTGCCGGGATCGACCTGGTGGTTGCGGTCATCCACGATGACCTGCAACTTATAGGTCGCGTTGGCATCGCCGGAGAACTTGGCCTGCAAGGAGGCCAGTTTGGCATTGATTTGCTCAATCGTGCCGAACAGCTCCACGAAGCCGTTCTCGACCGTGCTGTCGTCTGTGCCCAGACGGAACTGGATGTCCTGGCCGTCGTGGGAGGTGACGACTGTGCCGTGCGCATCCGTAAAGCGGACGACGACGCGGACCTGCAGATTGGTATTGTTGGCCGTTCCCTGGATGTCGCTCGTGTCCGCAATGCCGCCGATGTTCAGACCCACGAAACCGTTGCCGCCCAGATCGACCTTGCCGCCGATCGTGATGCCGGGTTTGTCGTTGACGGGGATAACCGTAAAGGCGATGGATTCGCTGACGACATTGGCGCTGGCCGAGTCCGCCAACTGTGTATTGTCCTCCTGGACGCTGACGGTAAGGCTGGCCGGGCCGTGGTAGTTGGCCTGGCCCTTGAAGGTAACACCGGCATCCAGCATGGCTTGCAACTGTGCGTGGGAACCCTGGAACACATACTTGCCGTTGCTGTCCGAAATCAGCCTTGCGCCGCTGGTGTTCTTGAAGCTGAGGGTGCCATTGCCTGCTTCCAGAGTCAGGCGCATTTCGCTGCCGAAGGTCGTGGACTCGACATCGGTAATGACAATGCGGTCCTTCTCGGCGCTGAACTCGTAGCCCACATCCTCGTATACCTCGGTCGGAGCCGGCGGCAGGGTGATGGTGGAGGGGTTGTTGTGCCGGCTGGCCCACAAGTCCACGGTGCGGGAGCTGATGTTCTCCGACCCGGTTGGAACTGTGGCGGAAGCCCAGTCGTACTTTTGGTCGTCGATGGGCTTGGGCGGCAGGGTAGGCGTGCCGGGTTGATTTCTGTCGCCGCCGTTGGCCTTGCCGGTCAATTGGCCCTGCTCGTTGCGCAGGCGGTCATCGGCGATGATTTCCAGCTTGTACGCCTTGTTCTGGTCGCCGTCGAATTTGACGCTCAGGGTCGACAGGGCATTGTTGACATCGGCCAGCTTGCCTTGCAGCACCAGATAGGTGCCATTGCCGTCCCTGCCTGCTACGATCAGCGACGAGCCCGCGCGCAGCGCAAGGGTCACGCCTGTGTAGTCGGTAATGGGTGTGCCGTTGCTGTCTTGCAGACGTACCACGACCTGCACGAAGTCTTCCACCAACTGGCCGCCGTCGTTCAGATCTTTGTCGCCGACGGATATGCCGGGCACAGGCGTTGGGTTGTTGGCGTCGGTGACGCGGATGGGGCCGCCCGGCAGGGAGACGGTCGGGGCATCGTTGGTCGGGCGGGAATAGATGTGAAATTCCGTGCCCGGCAGCTCTTTAGCACCGTCGGCCAGGGTAAAGACGAAACGGTCTATCGGTCCGCTTTGGTTGGCCGGTACTTCACGGCCCATGTGTGCGTAGTGAATGCGACCATTGTTCACGTCGTCCTGGGTAAACGACGAACCTACGTCCAGGTAGGTGATCGAACCATCGGCACCTTTGTAATACAGGCGGCCCTGGGCGGGTTTTTCGGTAATGGTGTATTGCACCTGGCGGGCCGACGAGTCCGGGTCGTAGGCGTGCAGATTGCCTGATCCGATCTGGATGGAGCCGCCCTCGTCCACGGTCACAGGCTTGTTGCGCCCCTGGTTGTCGCCGGCGGGAGTGCTGGCCTGATTGTTGCCGTCGTTGTAGTCGGTTGTGCCACCGGAGCCGAGCTGGCCGGGGCCGGGAATGCGGGGGCCGTCATTGGTGCCCACGATTTCGATGTTGACCCTGGCCAGGCCGCTTTCGGCACCACGATTGTCGATGGTCTTGATATCGAAAGAATCGGCGGTGTTTTCTTTGCCGTCATGGCTGTACTTCAGGCCGCTGCTGCCATCGGCATGGACTTTGAAAACGGTCTTGTTATCGATGTCTTGCTGGGTTACCTGACGGGTGACGTTGTGCTCATCGGTATAGGTCAGGAAGCCGTTTACCGGCAGGCGCGTAATGATGTAATGCAGTGGCCGCTTTGCGTCGTGGTTCACCGCCATGTTCTTGTTGGGGTCGTTCGGGTCCAGCGCGCCGTCAAAGGTTTGGCCTTCGAACTTGGAGCCGCTGTTGGCGTCGTCCGCATCGGAAAAGCCGACGATGCCCAGATCAATCACTTTATCCTGCGTGCCTTCCTTGATCACCACGTGCTTGCTGCCGCCGATTTCAGGGGCGTCATTGACCGGGGTGATGTAGATGTCGTAAGTAAAGGGTGCATCGGTCACCAGACCCGTGCCGTAGCCGGGGGCCGAGACTTGCAGATTCAGGCGTGCCAAGAAGTTCTCGGAACCGTCGTGCTTGAAGGTGATCCGACCCTGGTTGATGTCGTCCTGGGTGAAGGTGTCGTATTGATCCAGGGGAACGCCGTCGCGCATCAGCATTCCGTTCCAGCCATTGCCCCACTGTTCGCGCAAGGCGGCGTCTGCGCCAAAGCCCAGGCCCAGAATCGTGTAGATGATGTCCTTGGGGGGAATGTCAAAGGTCTTTCCGCCGGGCAGCGTGACCGTAGCGGTATGCAATAGGGTGTCGTTGCGGATCTCGACCGTTCCGCCTTCGGGTACGGTAGAGCTGCCTACGTTAGCCAGGTCTTTGCCGCTATGGCCGATGTTCTTGTCAATGTCGGGGGTCACGCCGTCAATGGCATCCGTCGTCCCCTTGCCCATATCGGTGTTCAGTCCGATATGAAAGCGGTGTTCCGTCAGGGTGGCATTGGCACCGGGACCGTCATAGCTGCCGCCGGGACGGGTATAAGGCTGGCCGTTTTCATCCCAAAAAACCGAGACGGTGTTGTCCACCACATTGAAGCGGAAGGAGTCGGTCCAGTCGGGTGGCGTGTTTGCGGCGGCGGCGGAGGTCTGGACGAACTGCACGCGTCCGGCATTGATGTCGTCCTGGGTGAAGGTTGCGCCTACGCCCAGACGGATACGCGACCCGTCCACGGTCAGCACCAGTGCGCCGTGCTCGGGCAGTTGGGTGACGACATAGGTAATCAGGCCAGGGGCTGTGTCGCTGTCGGCAAAGGCCAGCAGGTTCTGGTCCAGGGTCAGGGTGTAATTGCCATCGGTCTGGCCTGCCTGGTCCACGACCGAGGGGGCACCCACAGGCTGGGAGCCGGCATTGACCGTCAGGCTAGGGTCGTCGTTGATGGGACGCACGGCGATGTTGACATCGCTGGTGGCCCTGCTGATCGCGGCTTCGCCGGCCCCGCCGCCCGAGTCTTCGATGGTGATCGAGAACGTCACGTTCTGGCTGCCTGGCTCGCCCGCGTCGGCCTGGTAGGTCAGCAGAGCGCGGTCCGCATAGTTGATGCGCTGGCCGGCAACGACCTTTTGGCCATTGAAATACAGTTCGCCCCTGGCCGGCAAGGAGTTGATCGTGATGAACATCGGGTCATTCGGGTCGCCGCCGTGGGTGGCTGTGATGCTGCTGCCGACCGACGCAATATCCTGGGCATTCCAGGGCTGGCCTTCCCGGGCTACTGCATCCCGGCCCGTGATCACGACAGGCTGGTTGACTGGAATGATGTTCAGATTGACCGTCAACGAGGCCGAATCGGCCTGCGGCGTGGCGCCGTCGTTGGCGCTCAGCTTGAAGGTGTCGGACAGGTTCTGCGCATCGCCCTTGGCGGTGTGGACATATTTGATCTTGCCGTCCAGCACGTCCTGGTGCGTGAAGATGGAGCCTTCGCCCAGGCGCTTGCCGGTCAGGGAGGCGGCGTCGCCGGTCAGGATCAGATAGCCGTGCTGGCTTTCGGCCTGGATGCGGTAAATGATTTGCTCGGGCGACTGCGCCCCTGCGTTGACTTCGCGGTCAACGGCATTGAGCAAGGTGGCATTCAGCGTGGTGATACTGCCTTCGACCACGTTGCTGGTGACGGTGTCGGTGGGCTGGCCTTGGCCGTCTTGGAACTGCACCGGCGCGTTGGTCGGGTTGATGTTGACCTGAAGCGTGGCGGTGTCCGACTTGCCGCCGGCGTCCACGCGCACGGTAATCATGGCAGAGACCGCATCGGTGCCGATCTCATGGTTTTGTGCGGACTGGAAGCGCAAGTTTTGCAGCCAGGCGTTGGCGTCGGCTTGCGTGCCGGTAAAGCTGACCGATGCGCTGTCTCCATTGAGCGTGCCCAAGGCGGGCTTGTCGATGCTGACCGTGACGGTTACCGGGTCTGTTGCCCCCACACCGGAAACGGACAGCCAATCGAGGCGAACCGTGTCCGCATCGGGTTTATTCAGCGGGCTGTGCTCGGCAACCTCCAGCAGTGGCGGTGCTTGATTGTTAATGACAGGGTTGGACTGCGGCGCGCCAAAGGCCCGCAGCGCTGGAGTCTGCTCGTTAGGGGCCGGATTTTCATTGGGCTGCGCGGCTGCGGCCTGGCGGTTCTGATCCGGCTCGGCCTGGTGATCGGCGGTGGCGACCATTGCGCCGTCAAACAGCGTCCGGGTTTCCAAAGCCAGCAATGAGCTGCGAGCTGAAAATAGTTGTTTCTTTTTATTTTTGAATGCAACTTGGCTGGGGCGACGACGTTGAGTCATAACGGAAATAGGTCCACGGTAAGAGTGCGTGCGACCGCAGCGTCTGAGCGGGGACTTAGCCCGGACAGAGGCGCGGATGGGCCGCGTAGCGAGGGGACAAAGTAGTCATATGCTTCGACCGGGGGCCTATTCCTTAATTACAAATTGAATAAGTCCCCGTCAGATGGGAAGCAATTATTGCATTTACGAAGCCGTAACTTACAGGAAGATGAACGACATTCCTGTGTCATTCATTTCAAATTGAAACATAAATAATTGCAAATTTACGATATTTTCGTCTATTTTTATCTATCTTTCAATAATTGCTTGTTATATTCGCTTAATTTCTATTATTTGTAATTAAACGCGAAGACGGAAAGCGGGTTTTTCTTTGCTTTAATTGACGTTTCAAATCGCCATTTGTGGCTTTTTGTTTCGTCGTTTAGTGGGTGGATGTATCGTCAGCGTCAGGCAGGTATTCCAGCAGATCGCCAGGCTGGCATTCCAGAACCCGGCATAGTTTTTCTAGTGTTTCAAAGCGTATGCCCTTGACCTTGCCGGACTTGAGCAAGGATAGATTCTGTTCGGAAATGCCGATTTCCTGGGCCAGTTGGCGGGCTTTCATTTTGCGCAGAGCAAGAACGACGTCCAGGCGGATTACGATGGTCATAGTGTCAGACAAAACGGCTGTTTTCTTCGCCGACCCGGGCCGCTTCCACCATGACCCAGGACAGCACCCACATAAACATACCCAGGCTCAGGAGCATGATGTCGCTCAGGTTCAGGATGATGATATGGATTTGGCGCTCGGGTGGGTTGGTGGCAGTCAGGGCAAGGGCGGTCAAGGTTTTGGAAAGGGGAAAGGTAATGCCAAAGCCGGTGACCAGACTGGCAATGCTGCGCAGGCGCATGGCATTGAGCAGCGTCAGCACATGACCGTGCCGGAAGCTGTCGAGCATGTGCCTGGCGTGGTTGATGCTGCGGATCAGCAGCAGGGCGGGCACCAGTGTGATGACAAAACCCACCAATCTGTACAGGGGAGAGGTATTTAGCCAGTGGGCCTGTTCTGCGGGCAAGTCCAGATAGGTTGTCAGATCTGGCAGAAACTCGCTGCTTGGCAGCCACAAGCCAATGCTGCCCATGCCCAGAAGGATGCTGATCAGCAGGAAAAACCAGCGCGCCCAGGTCGCAACGTGTGTAATGGTTTGCTGTGAGCTGCCTGTCAGGCAGGCAGTGGGGGGCCACTCGGGAGGGGGTGAGGGGCAGGGCATATGCAGGTTCCAGAAAGCCATGGTGCGAATACCTTCTTGCTTCTTGGTCAGCCCAGGGCAGGAGGGGATCGTTATCGCGCCCTTGCGAACCGGGTGTATTGTTAGATAAAGCTATTGTTTTCTTCGATGACTCGCGCCGCTTCCACCATTGCCCAGGAAAGCAGCCAAAGGAACAGGCCCAGACCCAACAGCATGACATCCGGAATAGCCAGGTAAAGGGAGTGGATTTGTTGTTCAGGAGGGTTGTTGATGGTTAGGGCGAAGGCAATGACCGCAGAGGACATGGGGAACGCGACGCCGAACGCAGCCACCAGTCCGGCGATGCTGCGCAGGCGCATGGCATTGAGCAAAGTCAGCACATAGCCGTGTGTAAAGCTGGCCAGAATGTGGCGCGCATGGCTCAAGCTGCGCAGTAACAGCAAGAAAGGTACCAGGGTAAAAACAAAACCGACCAGGCGATACACCATAGACGTATCCAGCCAGCTGACTTGTTCGGGGGTGAGCGCCAGAAAGGCGACCATAGCGAGCATGAAGTCTTCCTGGGAGAGGGTAAAGGTTGACTCCAAGGCAAGATATATAGGCGATGTGCTCAGGCTTTGGATGAACTCTGGAGAGAACTGCAAAGAGGTCATCAGAGAGAGAAAAAAATCTTTCTGAGGAATCCAAAGGCCAATGACGCCCAGCCACAGCAGGGCGCTGATCAGGTATAGCAACCAACGGCCCAGGGTTGCGGCGCGTGCGATGCGCTGCTGCGGCCGGCCGGTCAGTTGTATGCCTAATTGAGTTTCAGCGGTGGGAAGGAACGAGGGCATGGGTGTTCTGTCTGGAGAATGTCGAGATAGAGCCGCGTAGCGATTGTATGCGTAAACTTATTGCATCACAATAAATTTTTAACGCATGATGTGATTGCAAATCGGTGCTCTGTCTTTGTTCTTTTCGGCTTGCAATTGCAGCGCCTGGGACGCTGGCGGCGTTGGGCTTACGTATAATAAAGAGCCTTCCTAAGCCTGGTTGCTTGCCGGGCTTTTTTCTTTTCAGCTCTCTGTTTCCTGGTCTCGCCTTATGGCTGTGCAGCGCACTTTGTCTGGTTCCGATTCTTCCGATGTTGTGGCCGTATCGCCGGGTTTGCTGCTGCAGCCGCAGTGGCTCGATTACCCGCGTCTGGAAGGAGTGGCGCGCCAGCTTGCAAAAAAAGCCCGTTTCGAGGACCGTCAGGCCATCCGTCGTCTCTGGCTTAAAGCCTGGCGCTTGCCCCAGGATGCGGCGTTTCTGAATCAAGTCATCGCCGGCGAACTGGCCTTGCCACAAGCAGATGTGCATTTGCAGGCCCGGGGTGTGCCGGTGATTGTTGTGCAGTGTCTGCGTCTGCTGTTCCAGATGAGCGAAGCCGGCTTGGATGCGACCCGATTTGCGGCCTTGCGCGCCGATCTGGTCGAACGGCGTGCCGAGCTGGCCGGTGCGATTGCTTCCCAGGCGCTGGTACCCAGCGAGCCTTGGCCCGAACAGGAGCGCGCTGAACGGCTAGAGACCTTGCTAAGCGCTTGGCGCAGTTTGCCGCACGCGCAGGACTATCTGTGGCGTTTGCAGGCCGAGCGCCGGGATCAGGCCCAGCGGCACCAGCGTTGGGAGCAGGCCAGGCAGGAGCGCGAACAGGCGCGCCAGCGCGAGCAGCAACAGCAGCAAAGCAAGCTGGAGCAGGCCAGGGATCGCTTGGCGCAGTGGTTGCAGGAGCAAGGATTTACGCCGGGGAGTGTGTCGGTACGGGCATTCGAGGCCTTGCAGTCGGGTGAGCCGGCTCATTGGTTCATGACAGTGCATGGCCGCAACGCCAGTGCCGCCGTGCTGGCGCAGGTCTTTGATCTGCCCCAGGAACAGAAAGACATCTTGCTGCAGGCTCAGGCCCAGCGGGAAGAGCGGCTGCGCGAGCAACGTCGCCAGCGCTGGGCCTGGGAGCAGGAGTGCGTCGGGCCTGAACAGGTGATGGCCTTGCTGGGCATTACGCGTCAGGAGTACGAGCACTGGCTGGCAGATCGGCGTCTGCCCAGCGTGCGGCTGGAGGAGCGCGGCGCGGCCCGCAGTGGGCGCGCGCGCGTGGCACATCATCCCGATTTATTGGCCGCCATCGATCAAGAGCAGATCGAGCAATGGCGCACGCAGTTGCAGGCAGGTCTGAATGCGCGAGATCGGGCGCAGTACGAGCGCGCGGCCGACCGGGCGCGCACGCAGTGGCGCCAGCAGCAGGTGCTGGGCCGCATCGACCTTCAGGAGCAGTGTCGGCACGAGTCCGATCCGGATGACGCACAGCGCCTGTGGTGGCGTAAAGATGTGTGGCTGCCTGTGGCCGTGCCGGTCGCCGGCCAGGTACAGCACTGGCGCGCCAATGTGGGCATGCAGGCTGTTTTGCCCTTGCCACGCACGGGCGCAGAGCTGGATCGCCTGCCGGCACGGGTGGCGGTGCTGTTCAATCAGGCTGCGCAGAATCGCTTGGCGCAACGTCTGACCGATGCCCTGGATGCGTTCTTGCAGGCGCAGCGCCCCTTGATCGATGGACAGTCTTTTCTGGAGCTGGCGCGTGCTTTGCGCCAAGCCTTGGAAGAGGGGATAGCGCAACCCGACATCGAGGCAGGCGATTTTGAAAAGCGTCTGGTAGGCGGGCCGGTGCGACGCATCCTGGAATCGGTAGAGCGCCAGCGCGCCCAGGATCTGTTGCGTCTAGGCGATTTTCCGCAGATGTTCAGCCTGGCCCGGGGCATACGCCGACATTTGGTGTTTCGCCTGGGGCCGACCAATTCGGGCAAGACGCACGAGGCGCTGGAGGCCTTGATGGAGGCGCGCTCCGGGGTGTATCTGGCACCGCTGCGTCTGCTGGCGATGGAAGTACGGGATCGCTTGATGGCGGCGGGCATTGCCTGCAATCTGGTCACCGGCGAGGAACGTGTCATGGTGCCGGGGGCTCAGCATACGGCTTGCACCGTGGAGATGATGGACCCGACCCACGAAGTGCGGGTGGCGGTGCTGGACGAGATCCAGATGCTGCAGGATGAGCAGCGCGGCTGGGCCTGGACGGCGGCGCTGGTGGGCATGCCGGCGCGCACCTTGTTTGTGTGCGGCGATCCGTCCGTTCTGCGCCCATGCGAACGACTGGTGCGGGCGATGGAAGAAAGCATGGAGCTGGCCTTTACCGAGCGCAAGACCCCGCTGGAGGTCATGGCCCATCCGGTCGATGCGCCGCGCGCCACGCGCGGTGCCGATCGTGCTCGTCAGGCCCCGCCCTGGCGCGGGCGCAAGGACCGTCAGCGCCAGACCCAAGGCGTGGCCAAGGGCGATGCGGTCGTGGCCTTTACCCGCAAAGATGTGTTGACGCTCAGCGCCCGCTATCGCGCCCAGGGCCTGAAAGTGGCCACGATTTATGGGGCTCTTGCTCCCGAGGTGCGGCGTACCGAATCCGAGCGTTTTTCGCAGGGACATGCCGATGTATTGGTGGCGACCGACGCCATAGGCATGGGACTGAATCTGCCCATACGACGTGTCATTTTCTCGACGGTGCATAAATTCGATGGCCGCTCCATGCGGGCGCTCAATGCGACCGAAGTGCGTCAGATTGCTGGCCGGGCGGGTCGTTATGGTCTGTATCCCAAGGGCTATGTGGGGGCAATGGACCCACACGATCTGCAGCATGTACGCGCTCAGTTGCAGGCCGACACGCCCGCAGTGGATTTGCGTCTGCCGATTGCGCCCGGTCCCGACCATGTGCAAGCCTTGGCCGAGCTGCTGGACAATCAGAATATTGGTGCCGTATTGCAGTATTTTGCGCAGAAAGTCGCTTCGGACAGCCCGTTGTTCCAGACGGCCGGCCTGAAGGATGCCATTGAACTGGGGTTTTGCGTGGACCGTCTGGCTCCACGGCTGGATCTGCGCGAGAAGTTCATTTTTGCCTGCGCGCCGGTATCAGTCGACAAGGATGCGGAACTGGACTACTTCAAGCGTTGCCTGGCCGCCTATGTCGCCCAGCGCCCTCTGGCTCTGCCGCCCGCGCCGTCCTGGCTTAAATCGGCCAGCCCGTCGCGGCTGGAGGATGCGGAACTGCTCAGCAAGCAGATCAGCCTGTATGCCTGGTTCAGCATGAAGTTTCCGCAGGTGTTCGATCAGGGGCCGTGGTTGCCGGCCCAGCGCGCCGAAGTCAGCCGCTTCATCGAACGCAGCCTGCTGCACCAAAGCGGTTTTGGCCAGACCAGCCGGGAGGCATACGGTACGCCGGGTATGCAGCGCCGCGCTTGACGATACCGGCATGCGTTCCGGACAATTTAGCCTGAGCCGTCACGTGCTTGCCGGCATTGCGCCCTAAAGCCGGACGGATTGCCGTCAACTGCGTGAGTCGGCATTTTGTATGTATTACGCCCTGTTTTTGCTGAGCCGATTGTTCGATGACTCTTGTTTCCCCCTCCACCCTTGATCTGGATAACGATGCCTTGCAACAGGAGGCGCAGGCTTGGGTGATCCGCATGAAAACCTCGTCGCTGACCGCGCGGCAGGCACGCGAGTTTCGTCGCTGGTGCGCGCGCAGCCAGGCACATGCCACGGCGTTTGCGCAGGCCCGCGAAGTCTGGGACACCTTGCCCCAGATGCGAGAGCAGTGGACGCAAGAGTTTCAATCACGTCAGGGGCACAGTGGACACAGCCCGACGCGGCGTGCCTTTCTGGGTGGCGCGGTCGCTTTGGGCACACTTTATCTGCTGGCCCGTCCGCCCATGCAGTTATGGCCCAGCCTGGCGGATTTGCGGGCCGACTATCACACGGGTGCGGGCGAACAGCGCCGCGTAGAAGTGGCCGAGCATACCTGGCTGGACATGAATACGCGCACGCGTCTGAATCTGCGCGATACGCCGCATCAAGGCCGCTCTGTGCAATTGCTCGATGGCGAGATCGAGGTGCGGCAGGCCGAGATGTCGGCCGGCGCTTTGACGGTTTTTGCGGGGGCGGGGTCTATTCAGGCGTTCAATGGCCGCACCAATATCCGTTACCTGAGCGGCGAGGTCTGTGTTACCTGCCTGTCGGGCGGGGCGTTGGTCGATTATGCGGGTCAGCGGCAGACACTGCAGGCCGGGCAGCAGCTTGTGTATGGCCGTCGTCCCCTGAGTGCGCCCCAGGCCTTTTCGCCGCAGCAGGAACCCGTATGGCGCCAGGGCCGCCTGGTGTTCGACAATGCGCCGTTGGCGGCCGTGGTGCGCGAATTGAATCGCTACTGGTCGGGCCGTCTGATCCTGACCGACGAATCCCTGGGGGATCGCCGTGTGACCGCTGCTTTCACACTGGACCGCCTGGACCAGGCCCCGGAGTGGATAGCTAAGACCTACGGAGTCGACTTGACCCGTCTGCCCGGTGGCATCCTGCTACTGGGGCGCGCCTAGGTTTGTCTGCCGCCACCAGGAATGTTGTTTCCTCGAAATCCGCCCAGATCTTTCCCAGCAATGCTTGATGAGGTAAAAAAAGCCACTCCCGCAGGAGTGGCTTTTGTGCCGCGTTCAGGTGTCCGGAGTTTTACTCGGCAGATGCCAGTTCATCCTGCTGGCGGCTGACATGCACCATGGCGATGCGGCGCTGGCTGACGTCAGTAATCTCGAAGCGCAGGCCATCGGTTTCCACCACCGCGCCCACTTCGGGCAGAGAGTCCAGACGCTCCAGCAAGAAGCCGGCCACGGAGCTGAAGTTACTGTCTTTCTGGAACAATTCTTCGGCGTCCATGGTCTGGGCCAGCAGCAGCAGATCCGTGCTGCCTTCCACTTGCCATAAATTGGGACCGATTTTCTGGATGGCGGGCTGTTCGTCCTCGTCCGGAAATTCGCCGGCAATGGCTTCCAGGATATCGATAGGGGTCAACAGACCTTCGATGGCCCCATATTCGTCCGTGACCAGCACGAACTGGCCGTTGGACTGTTTCAGAATGGCAATCGCGCTGAGCACATCGGTGTGCTCATGCACGATGATGGGTTCGCGCAGGTCCGGCCATTGTTTGATCTGCGCGTAATTGTCCAGATCGGCCAGCAGATCCTTGGCGCGCGCCACGCCCACCACCTGATCCAGTTGGCCTTGGCAGACGGGCAGAAAACTGTGCGGGGTGGAACGTAGCTGTTGGCGCAAGGTGTCGGGTTCGTCCTCGATGTCCAGCCAGGTAATTTCCTGGCGCGGCGTCATCAGCGAACGGATGGGACGCTCGGCCAGGGTCAAGACGCCGCTGACCATATTGCGCTCTTCGGCGCGAAAGGCTTGCTCCTCGGATTCGACCAGTTGTTCGTCCTGGCCATCTTCTTTGCGCATTTCGCGCTTTTGCGTGCTGAGCATGCGCAGCACGGCCTGGGCGGTGCGGTCACGCAAAGGGCGGCGTGATTGCGAACGCAGGTCGCTGCGGCGTGCGATCTGGTTGAAGAACTCGATCAGGATGGAAAAACCGATGGCGGCATACAGATAGCCCTTGGGGATCTTGAAGCCCAGGCCTTCGGCGGTCAGGGTCAGGCCTATCATCAGCAAAAAGCTCAGGCACAGCACCACGACCGTGGGATGATTGTTGACGAAGGTGGTCAGCGGCTTGGAGGCCCAGATCATCAGGGCAATGGAGATGATGACGGCGGTCATCATGACCGGTAGTTCGTCCACCATGCCCACGGCGGTAATGACCGCATCGAGCGAGAACACGGCATCGAGCACCACGATCTGCGCGACCACGACCCCAAAGCTGGCATAGGCCTTGTTGCTGCTGGCGTGATGGCCGCTGCCCTCCAGGCGTTCGTGCAGTTCGCTGGTGGCCTTAAAGAGCAGGAACAGGCCGCCCAGCAGCAGGATCAGGTCGCGGCCGGAGAAACTGAGCGGGCCGATGGAGAACAGCGGCGTGGTCAGGGTGACCAGCCAGGAGACGATGGTCAGCAGTCCCAGGCGCATGATCAGCGCCAGCGACAGACCGATCAGGCGGGCGCGGTCGCGTTGCTCGGGCGGCAGCTTGTCGGCCAGGATAGCAATGAAGATAAGGTTGTCGATGCCGAGAACGATCTCAAGCACCACCAGGGTCAATAAACCGACCCAGATACTGGGGTCGAGTAGCCATTCCATAAGGGTGTCCTGTTAGACAGAAGAGGGATATTGCGAAGTAATCGTGCGGGATGCGCAGCAGGCGCGCCAGGTTCAGGCGCGTGGCGGGCGGCGCTCGGGCGTGAATTCGCAGGAAATGGCGGGTAGGGAAAGGAGGATGAATGCTGGCGGCCAGGCGTGCCGCCAAGGAGCGCGCCCCAGACTGGGCAGCGGTGTGTCGGCGTGGTCCACGTAGTCCTGCATGGCGGTTTCAGCCATTAAAGAGGACAGATTCTGTAAGGAGGCTAACCACTGCACGCTGCTGCGGTCGGCGGGCGCAACCTGACTGACCTCGTGGCGGACCAAGGCAGAAAGGCCGTCCTGGACGGTGGCCTGGTAGTGGGCGCTGTAGGCCTGGAAGGGAAGAATGAGCAGTAAGACGACGACGAACCAGCGTCTCATAGTGTCAGGGCTAAGTCAGAAGTGCCCCAGTATATCGTAAGCCTGCCCGATGCAGGCAAGCAGCACGGCCAGATACTGGCCGTGCTGCTTGGCTTTAGGACATCTGGCCAAAACGGCCGGCATTGAAATCGTTGATGGCCTGGACGATTTCCTGTTGGCTGTTCATGACAAAAGGACCGTAGCCCACCACGGGCTCGTCGATCGGCTCACCGCTGAGCAGCAGTAGCTGTACATCGCCGTTGGCTTCCAATCGCACTTGCGTGCCTTGTTGTTCCAGCAGCACCATCTGGCCTTCGCGGGCAATGGTCTGATCATTGATCTGAACCGTGCCGCCCAGTACCACCAGGCCCGTGTTCCAGCCTTCGGGCACAGTGAAGGTCACATCGCGTCCGGCGGTCAGTTTGACATCCCAGACCTGCATGGGCGTGTGTGTGCTGGCCGGTCCTGTGTGACCCTGGTAGTCGCCGGCGATTACGCGCACCTGACCGGCCTGGCCGTCCAGGGGGACGACGGGGATCTGCGCATCCAGAATGGCCTGATAGCGGGGCGGCGTCATTTTGGCGCTGGCGGGCAGGTTGACCCATAACTGCACCATATGCAAAGTGCCGCCGTCGCGCGCGAAAGCCTCCGAGTGGTATTCCTCGTGCAAAATGCCGGCACCGGCGGTCATCCACTGCACGTCGCCCTTGGCGATGGTGCCGCCCTGGCCCGTGGAGTCGCGGTGCGAGACTTCGCCGTCGTACACAATGGTGACGGTCTCGAAGCCGCGATGCGGATGCTGGCCTACGCCGCGCCGAGGCGAGTTGGCCGGAAACTGCGCCGGACCGGCATAGTCCAGCAGCAGGAAGGGGCTGTGCTGGGTGGCATCGTCGTGATAGCTGAACAGGGAACGGACGGGAAAGCCATCGCCGACCCAGTGGGGTTGGGGGGCGTTCAGAACGCTGCTTACGTTTTTCATCGCATATTCCTGTCAAAAAAAATTCTATATATCAAAGGATAAGCCTGAAAAAGGCACTTGATTAGCCCCCCTTGGCGCAAAACTGTATTGCTCTTTTGCATGCCTGTCCGGCCTGCAATTTGTAACCAATATTGCAGGCGCATGCTGCAGGCTCGGGCTACGATGTGCGAAATTTTTAAAACAGGGAGCGGCATGGGCCAGGCTTTTCAGGCGTTGACCATCTGGCAGGTAATGGGCGTGGGGCTGTTGTTTTTCGGCGGCATCTACCTGCTATTCGCACTGGGCACCTTGGCGCTGACAAAGTGGCTGTTGCCGGCCCTGGGTTGGGGGCGGCCGCTGGACACCCGGCCGTTGCGTCCCGGTCAATTGCGTCGCGAACTCAAGCAGTCGGGGTCAGCGATTTTGATCTTTGGCCTGGGGATGATTTTCCCCTGGGGCCTGCTGCAACTGGGGTGGGCGCAGTTCACGCCCAATGCCGGCGCAGGCCGCATCGCTCTGGAAATCCTGGTGTTGTTGATCTGGAACGATGTGCATTTCTGGGTCAACCATCGCCTTTTGCATACGTCGTGGCTGCGGCGCTTTCATGGCCCGCATCATTCGTCGGTCGTGGTGACGCCATTTTCGACCTACAGTTTTCACCCCATCGAGTCGCTGATGCTGGGCAATGTGATTCTGTTGCCTATGGTGGTACACGATTTCAGTTTCTGGTCTTTATTGTCGGTGCCGCTGTTCAGCCTGTTCTTTAACAGTATCGGCCATTCCAACTACGACTTCTTCCCGACTGTCTCGGGTGGCAACTGGCTGGCGGCCAGCCGCCGACACCAGCTGCACCATGCCCGCTACAACGGCAATTACGGCTTTCAGTTCACTTTTATGGACAGGCTGTTTCGCACGCGCCTGCCGGAGCGCCCGCCACAGGCTGGGGAGCCGCAAGCATGATGGCCTGGCGGCTGCGCAACCGGCGCGACGTGCAGAGTCTGGCGTATCTGCTGGCCTATCCAGTGTTGGTCGTCGCTTTGTGGCGTGGCGGTTTTTCCTGGCCGCTGTACGGACTGCTGC